>DBTV01000011.1:531-110380 GCA_002307235.1 Acidobacteriaceae bacterium UBA1307 | reverse complement strand
TCGGCCATGCGCTTGGTCAGCGTCGTCACCAGCACGCGCTCCTTGCGCTCCGCGCGGTCGCGAATCTCGGCAAGCAGATCGTCGATCTGACCTTTGACCGGGCGAATCTCGACCGGCGGATCAAGCAGGCCCGTCGGCCGGATCACCTGTTCGACCACCACGCCCTCGGCCGCCGTCAGCTCAAAGGGGCCCGGCGTCGCCGAAACATAGATCGTCTGACGGATGCGGTTCTCGAACTCGTCGAAGGTCAGCGGCCGGTTATCCATCGCCGAAGGCAGGCGGAAGCCGTAGTCCACCAGGTTCTGCTTGCGGCTGCGGTCGCCATGCCACATGCCGTGTACCTGCGGAATCGTGACGTGACTCTCATCGACGAAGAGCAGAAAATCCTTCGGAAAATAATCGAGCAGCGTCGGCGGCGCCTCGCCCGGCAAGCGGCCCGAAAAGTGCCGCGAATAATTCTCGATGCCGTGGCAGTAGCCCATCGATTTGATCATCTCCAGATCGAAGCGCGTGCGCTGGTGGATGCGCTGCGCCTCGACCATGCGCCCCTCAATCTCCAGCTGCGAGACCCACTCGTTCATCTCTTTGCTGATCGATTCAATCGCGCCGTTCTTGCGCTCGGTCTGCACCACGTAATGGCTCTTCGGGTAGATGGGAAGCCGCGTGTACTTTTCTTTCACATCGCCGAAGAGGGGATCGATCTTGGCCAGCGAATCGATCTCGTCGCCGAACAGTTCAATGCGATACGCGTCCTCGTCGTAGGTCGGAAAAACCTCGATCACGTCGCCGCGCACGCGGAAGCTGCCGCGCCGGAAGTCCGTGTCGTTGCGCTCGTAGAGAATCTCCACCAGCCGCCGCGTAATGTCTTTGCGACTGATCTGCTGGCCCTTTTCCAGCAACAGCAACATGCCGTAGTAGGCATCAGGGTCGCCCAAACCGTAGATGCAACTGACCGAGCTGACGATGATGGTGTCGGGCCGCTCAAAGAGCGAACGCGTGGCCGACAGCCGCAGCTTGTCCAACTCTTCGTTGACCGTCGCCTCTTTTTCAATGTAGAGATCACCGGCCGGAATGTAGGCCTCCGGCTGATAGTAGTCGTAGTAGCTGACGAAGTATTCGACGGCGTTGTGCGGAAAGAACTGTTTGAACTCGTGGTAGAGCTGCGCGGCCAGCGTCTTGTTGTGCGCCAGAATCAGCGCCGGGCGATTCACCTGCTCAATGACCTTGGCCATGGTGAAGGTCTTGCCCGATCCGGTGACGCCGAGCAGCACCTGATGTTTGTCTCCGGCCTCAAGACCCGAGACCAGCTCATCAATCGCGCGTGGTTGATCGCCTTTGGGTTGATAGGGACTGACGAGCTCGAAGTTCATGGATAGAATTATAGCGCGGGGTCAGCGAATAAATGGCGAAATCGTGCGGCTGGCCCCTTTTCTTCCAAAGAACCAGCCGCAACGCTTTTCCCGCTACAGTTTCTACTCAAGCGGCATACGAGGTTCTGGCCCGGAAGGCGCCGGTGGATCTGGCATGTGTCGGCTTGCGCTGTTCGGTTTCATCAACACGGAACTCGCCAATGACGCCGTCGATTTCCCCGGCCAACTCGGATAGATTGCGGCTGGCAGCGGCCGTGTCTTCGGCGGCGTGCGAGCTTTCAAGCGCCAGAGTCGACAGAATGCCCGCCGATTCGGCGATTTCGTTCGATGCGGCGGTCTGCTCGGTGGCCGCGGTGGCGATCAACGAGATTTTGTCCTCGACCTCGCTCGCCGATTCGATAATGAGCTCGAGGCTTGAACTGGCCTCGGTGGTCTCGCGGATGCCGGTTTGCACAGCCTCCTGGCTATGCGCCATCACTTCGAGCGTCTGATGGGTTTCCTGCTGGATTTTGCCGATGGTTCCGGCGATTTCGCTGGTTGCGCCATTGGTACGTTCGGCCAAACGGCGCACCTCTCCGGCGACAACGGCAAAGCCGCGGCCATGTTCGCCGGCGCGCGCGGCCTCAATCGCCGCGTTCAGCGCCAGCAGGTTGGTCTGTTCGCTGATCTCCTGAATGACATTGATGACCTTGCCGATCTCGGTGGAGCTTTCGGCCAGCCTGTCCATCTTCTGCGCCACGGTCTGCGTCGCATGCGAGATGCGCTCCATGGTGGAATTGGCCGAGCGCATCACGTCGCCGCCCTTGCGCGCCAGTTCGGCGGAATGGCGGCTGGAGGAGGCGGCATTTTCAGAGTTGCGGCTGATCTCGCCGATGGTGGCCGTCATCTCCTGCGCGGCAGCGGCAATCTGCTGCGTTTTCTCCGACTGCACCTGCATGTTGGATTTGGTTTGATTCGCGTGCTGGCTCATCTCTTCCGCAGCGGCGGCCAGTGTGTCGGAGCCGTGGCACAGTGAGCGCAATACCTTCTGCATGGAGTCGACGCTGATATTGATCGCAATCGAAAGTCGCCCGACCTCGTCCTTGCCGGCGGCCTCCACATGTACGGTGAGATCCTTGTTCGCCAGAGCTTCCAGCGCCAGCGTGGCAGCAACCAGCGGAGGGACAATGCCGCGCGTGAGCACAATGCCGATTGCCATGCTCAGCAGTACAGTAGCAATCACCAGAATGATCGCCAGCAGCACAAGCAGGCCGATCAGATGCACGGCGCGGGCGCTCTCTGCCTCGCTGGCCTGACGGTTCAGCGCGAGGCTGTCGTCGGCGGCCTTCATCATGCCGACGTAAGCATTGAACATCTCCGTGCCAACCAGCATTTGTTGGGCTTCGTTGATCTTGCCGGAGGTAAACAGCGACTGCTCTCGCGTGTCGAGATCAAGATATGCCGATGCGTTACGGCGCAAGGTCGCATAAAGGTCTTTTTCTTCAGGATTCGAAAGCAGACGGGCGTAGGTCTCGATGGCCTTGTTGTAGTTGTTGATGGCGCTCAAACGCTTCTGCGAATAGTAGTCCGTGCAATCGCTGGTTTTGCAAAAAAGCAAATATCCTTCGGCGCGACGAATGTCCGACAAGCCAATGCGGACATCGTACACAGCTTTGATCGAAGGCAATGTATTCGCGTCGACATTGACCACCTGCGATTTGATATTGAGAAAGCCGAGCAGAGAAGCCGTTCCAAGAATTGCGGTCATCAGGCAAACGATGCCGAATGCATAGCGGAGCTTGTCGGAGATGCTGAGATTACGCCAGAAATCCATGTCGCCCGTTTCCTTTCTACATGCTGAGTGGTGTGCCGCCTTGTTGCTCAGCAGTAGGAAAGTAGGCGTACCTAGCTTGTATCGACACGGAAGGGCGAATGATGAGGGGCGATGTCGGCGGGCGCTGGAAAAGAGTGTTCTTGTGACCTCAATGCGGAATTCGGAAGAGTGCCGACGAATTGATGCGCCGTGGCATGACCAACGACGCATCTTTCGTTTGCTGCGCGTCCATCTTCAGGCGAAGGCGTGCTTTACCAGGGCAGCGGCTCACCCAGGTGGAAGAAGCCGCCGGTGGGGCCGTCTTCGCCGAGCAGGGCCAGAGCCACGCTGGTCTTCGCGCCTTCGGTCACATCCATCGGTGCCGCCGCGCCGCCCATATCGGTCTTCACCCAGCCGGGGTGCGCCGAGTTGACCTTGATCCTGGTTCCGCGCAACTCATAGGCCAGATGAATCGTGAAAGCATTCACCGCCGTTTTTGAAGCGTCATAGGCGAAGGTCTTTGCGTCATAGACCGGCGAACCGGGCGTGGCGTGATAGGTCAGCGAGCCGAGAATGCTGGCCAGATTCACGATGCGTCCCGCCTCGCTTTTGCGCAGCAGCGGCAGCACCGCCTGCGTAATTTCGACCAGCGAGAAGAAGTTCGTCTCGAAGATGCGGCGCAGCTCGTGTTCGGGGATGCTCGCGGCCAGATCAACCTGCGTCGGCCCGGCAAAGGCTCCCGAGGCCACGCCCGCGTTGTTCACCAGAATGTCGAGCCGCCCATGGCGCTGGTCGATCCACTTGGCCGCCGCCTCGCGCGAAGCCGCATCGTTGACCTCGAGCGCGAGCAGTTCTGCCTCAATGCCCTCGGCCGCGAGCTTTTCGATAGCCTTCAGACCGGAGTCGGCCGTGCGGGCTCCCACCAGAACGTGGACGCCTGCCTTGCCAAGCTGCCGTGCCGTCTCAAACCCGATGCCGCGATTGGCGCCGGTAATCAATGCGATTTTTTCTGCCATAAGAATCTCTCCTGTCGTAGCGGGCTCGCATCCGTTATGAATGATGAAGGGAGCAGGGGTTGCTCACTGTTCTTTGTTGTTGGCTGCCAGCTGCAATTCATACTTTGGCAGCACGCCGATGGAGGCGGCGGTCTCAAAGAAGACGCGGATGCCTTCGAGGCACTCGTCGTCGAGCACGTAATGCAGGTTGTTGCCCAGATAGTCGCGCAGTTCGGCCTCGGGCAGTTGCATGCGCGGAGCCCACTCGGCAGCCAGCGCGTGAATGTGCCGCAGGCCGTGGTCGCGCGAACGGATGCAGTCCTCGGTGATGCTCTCCACCGAAAGATTACCGCGCGCAGCGACGCACCAGACGGCGGAGATGTAGGGAAGTCCGCTTACCGCGCGCCACTCCTCGGCCATATCGTGGTAGACCAGCTCTTCGCCGGTGCGCTCAAAGCGGGCCTCGCGGTCGCGCCGCGCATAGAGCGCCGGGTCGCCGATGACCACGGCCGCGTCAGCCTCGGCCAGCATCCGGTCGAGGTCGGCCTTCATCGGGACAAAGGGCACCGAACGGTTGCCCCACTTGTGAAAGAGCAGTCGCGCGTAGGTGACCGTGGTGCGGCTGGCGGTGTCGGCTGCCACCGAGCGAATCTGATCGAGCGGTTGGCTGGCGCGACGCACCAGCAGCAGAGAGCGGATGTGGCCCTTCGAGGCGATGGTGCAACCGGGCAGCACGCGCAACTCCGGGTGCGCGGCCAGGGCGGCGATGGGGATCAGACCCAGATCGGCCTTGCCCAGGATCAGTTGTCGCGCGCACTCGCTCGGCACCATGCGCCGCATCTGGTAGCGCTGGGCCAGCTCGGCGTTGAGCGGTGGGTGTTCAAAGTCCCACATCAGCGGGGCGGGGTTCAGAAAATCGATGGCCGCAATGCGCAGCCTTTCTTCCTTTGTCATAGACACGCTCAATTAGAGTCACCATCGACCAAAAGGATGCGCCGGGGGATTGAATTTGGCAACAGGGTGATCGGGAAAAGTTTCTTGACAGTCGTCGTCAGGCCTTCTATGTTGACCCAAACAGCACAACACGGGGTGCGGACCATGCAGGAGCAAGGTGCAGCGCTCGCGTCGCTCTCAAAGACGCTCGATGAGGACCGGCTGGCCTGGCTGGCGATGGCGCTTACGCCCGGGCTCGGTCCCAAACGCATCCTCGACGCCGTACAAACCATGGATACGCCCTCGCAGATTTTCTCACTCGGCTTGACCGAGCTCGAAGGGCTGCGGCTGCCTGCCGCCTCCGT
This sequence comes from Acidobacteriaceae bacterium UBA1307, assembly GCA_002307235.1. Lineage (GTDB taxonomy): Bacteria > Acidobacteriota > Terriglobia > Terriglobales > Acidobacteriaceae > Telmatobacter. The sequence continues at coordinate 104,925 of DBTV01000011.1, read as the reverse complement.
GCAGTTTCTCTTCGATGGCCGTGGGCGCGCTGTGGCCGAGGCCGAGTGGGCGCGTGTGACGGCTACCGGCGCGACGCTCGTCTGCCATAGCTGCGAGGCCTATCCCGAGCGGCTGCGCGAAATCTACGACCCGCCGCCCGTGCTCTGGGTGCGTGGCGACGCCTCACTGCTCTCCCGGCCCTCGCTGGCCGTCGTCGGCACGCGGCACCCGACGCCCTACGGCTCGGGCATCGCCGAGCTGCTTTCGCGCGATCTGGCTGCGCGCGGCATGACGATTTTGAGCGGCATGGCTCGTGGCATCGACACCTGCGCGCACAAGGGAGCGCTGCTGGCCCGCAAACCGACCATCGCCGTCTGGGGCACCGGGGTCGATGTCGTTTATCCGAAAGAAAACAAAAAACTTGCCGACGATATTCTGGATGGCGGCGGAGCCATTGTCTCTGAATTGCCGCTCGGCACCTTTCCCGCGCCGCAGAACTTTCCCCGCCGCAATCGCATCCTGAGCGGGGTCAGCGTGGCCGTGCTGGTGGTCGAGGCCAGCGAAAACTCCGGCACGCGTGTGACCGCCCGCTGCGCCGCCGAGCAGAATCGTGATCTGTATGCGGTGCCCGGCAATGTGACCAACAAGGGCTCCTGGACGCCCAACACGTTGATTAAACAGGGCGCAAAGCTGGTGGCCACCTGGGAGGACATCTGGGAAGACCTGCCCTCGCAGGTCCGGCTCGAACTTGAGGCCGAGGCCATGGAAGAATCCGGTCAGGCCCCGGGCGCATCCCTATTGCCGGAACAGGCTCTGCGGCCCGAAGAGGCCATGGTGCTTGAGGTGCTGCACGCCGACGATAGCCTGCAAATCGATGAAATCCTTGATCTTCTTGAGATGCAGTTGACCAGCTCGGAGGTCTTCACGGCTCTGTTCGAGCTTGAAACCGCTGGCCGCATCCGCCAGCTTCCCGGTAAAAATTACGTCCGCACAATGTAAAGGCCGGGAACAAGCCAACGAGGGAATCGCGCGCGGAGCACGGTTCGCTGTCCACTGAAAACCCTTTCTTTCCACAGAAAGCCCGGATGCCGCCGACGCGTTTTCACGTCTATGTGAGAGACTGTGGCTCGTATGGCTGTCGGGATAGGGGCCGGAGCTGGCGGGGTCGGCATGGTACTCTGAGCCGGGACAGGGCGAGAAAAAATCTCCATCTTGAAACAAGATTCGAGATTATTCCCGCAATAAGCAGCAAACAAAAGGCTTGCCTCTGCGGAAACTTTCAGGGCTGCTCTTCGGTTTACCCCGGGAAGTGGTACGGAGAACGGCCAAAACCGTTGCGGCGAGTGGAAATGCACTCCCGTTCCGTGGTAGGGTGCAACTCTTGCAGGCCCTTTTTTTCGGAAACCGGTCGTGGACCTGTTTTCGGAATCACGGAGTCTGGCTTTGTCGCAGGACGTCGGCCGGTGTGTCGGCAGCTCGAATCGGTCGGCGTGAGTCCGCACCGAGGGTGAAGAACGCAAGTAAGGATGGCAATGAGCAAATCACTGGTGATCGTCGAATCTCCCGCGAAGGCAAAGACGATCGAGAAGTATCTGGGCAAGGGGTTCGAGGTGAAGGCCTCGGTGGGCCACATCATGGACCTGCCGAAGAACAATATCGGCGTTGAGCTGGAAAAGCGGACCTTTGAGCCAGAGTTGATCGTTTCGCCCGGCAAGGAAAAGGTTGTCGAGCAGTTGAAAAAGGCCGCTGCCAAGGCCGACGCCATCTATCTGGCGCCCGATCCTGACCGCGAGGGCGAGGCCATTGCCTATCACTTGGCCATGCAACTTGCGGGCGATGCAAAAAAAGCAAACAAGAAGATCTGCCGCGTCACCTTCAATGAGATTACGAAGAAGGCCGTGCATGAGGCCTTCGAGCATCCGCGCGAGATTGACCAGAATCTGGTCTATGCGCAGCAGACCCGTCGTGTGCTTGACCGTCTGGTCGGCTATCAGATTTCTCCGTTGCTGTGGGACAAGGTTCGGCGCGGACTCTCGGCCGGTCGCGTGCAGACCGTTGCCGTCCGCCTGATTGTGGAACGCGAGCGCGAGATTCGCGCCTTTCCTCCGGTCGAATACTGGACGCTCGATGCGATTCTGCAGTTCAATCTGGACGAGCAGAAGTCCGCGAACCTGATTACCGCGCGTTTTATCGGCATCGACGGCCAGCGCGCCTCGGTCGAGACCGTCAGCCAGCCCTCCGTGCCCGATGGGGCAACGGCGCGGGCCATCGTCGAAGCCACCTCACGCGCAAACTGGAGCGTGCGTTCCTTCGAGAAGAAGGAGCGGAAGAAGTCCGCCGCGCCGCCCTTCACCACCAGCACCCTGCAGCAGCAGGCCTCAGCACGGCTCGGCTTCAACGTGCGCCGTACCATGGGCGTGGCGCAGCGACTGTATGAAGGTGTTGACCTGGGCGCGGAAGGCACCACCGGTCTGATCACCTACATGCGTACCGATTCTCCGCGTCTGGCCCCCGAGGCCTTGGCCGGAGCCCGCGAGTGGGTTGGCACGGCGCTCGGCGAAAAGTATCTGCCCGAAAAGCCCAACGTCTACAAGGGCAAGAAGGCCGCGCAGGATGCGCACGAAGCCATCCGTCCGACCGATGCCTCGCGTACGCCGGAGTCGATCGCGCAGTATCTTTCCGACGAACAGCTCAGACTCTACCGGCTCATCTGGCAGCGCTTCATCGCCTCGCAGATGATGCCCGCGCTCTACGATGTGACGACGATTGAGATCAACGCCGTCAGCGACAAGACCTATAACTTCCGCACCTCGGGTTCGGTGCTCAAGTTTGATGGTTTCATGCGCGTCTATGGCGCCGATGACGACGAAGAGGACCGGTTGCCGGAGATTCCGCAGGGTGCGCGTCTGGCTCTGGCCACCGATGCGCAACTGGCCAAGCTCGCCACCGATGCACGTGAGGCCAAACTCGCGCAGGCTCTCAAGAAGCACCGCGTCGAGGTTGCCAAGATTGAGCAGCGCAACGAAGAGGCGGTCTCCGAGGCCGAGATTACGCCGGTGCCGACCTTTGACCCGGAGTCGATTCCTCTCGAACAGCGTCCGGGCGCGGTCAACGCCGTGCAGAAGTTTACCGAACCGCCTCCGCGTTACAACGAAGCCTCGCTGGTCAAGGAGCTTGAAGAGCGCGGCATCGGTCGGCCTTCGACCTACGCCTCGATCATCAACACCATTCAGGATCGCGAATACGTGGTCAAGCATGGTGGCTCGCGTGGCCGCTTCTACCCGACCGAGATCGGCGTGGTGGTCTGCGACCTGCTGGTGAAGAACTTCCCGTATATCTTCGATACGACCTACACGGCCAAGCTCGAAACCGAGCTCGATGAGATCGAGGCTGGCAGCGAAAAATGGACGGCGCTGCTGGACGGCTTCTACACCCATCTGGAGTCGGAGATCAAAGATGCCGACAAGACGATGGAAAACATCAAGCGGATGGAGACGCTGACGGACGAGAAGTGCGATGTCTGTGGCGCACCTCTGATCTTGCGGTGGGGCAAGTTCGGCAGCTTCTATGCCTGTTCGACCTACAACAAGAAGGATCCGACCAGTTGCACCTTTACCAAAGAGAACATCGCCGCCAAGCCTGACCTGAACACGCCCGAGGCGCAGGAGGTAGGCGAGACCGAGGAGTATTGCGAGAACTGCGGCAAGGTGATGGTGCTGCGTCGCGGCCTCTTCGGGCCGTTTCTCTCCTGCCCGGATTACAACGCCGACCCGCCCTGCCGGACCTTCCGCAAGCTGACCTCGAAGCAGCAGCAGAAGCCGCCCGAGCCGACCGGTGAGGATTGTCCGTCCTGCGGCAAGCCTCTGGTGCTGCGCCAGGGAGCCTACGGCGAGTTTGTTTCCTGCTCCGGCTACCCGAAGTGCAAATACATCAAGCAGAACCTGATTGAAGGCCTGAAGTGCCCCAAGTGCGGAACCGGCGACATTGCCGAACGCAAGGCGCGGCGCGGCAATGCCTTCTGGGGCTGCACGAACTATCCGAAGTGCGACTTCACCTCAAACCTGAAGCCGGTCGCGACCAAATGCCCCGAGTGCGGCTCGCCCTATCTGGTCGAGAAGACGCTCAAGTCCGGTGTCTTCCTCGAGTGCCCGAACAAGAAGAAGTCGGCCGAAGAGGAAGCCGTCGCGGCCAAGAAACGCTCGAAGAAGGCGGCCGTTACCGTCGAGGCCGAGGAGGCCGCGAAGGTGGTCTGCAGCTACTCGAAGCGGATCGGAGACCCGCCGCCACCGCCCACGGCCGAGACTCACGGGCCTGTTGTTGAAAAGGAAAAGGCCGAGGCCAAGCCGGTGAAGAAGAAAAAGGCGCTCGCGACAGCGTAGCTTTTTTCTCCATGAAAGGAACGCACAGCGCCTCTCTTCTCCGCTGTGCGTTCCTTTTTGTGCGCTCCGGTTTTTGAGCGGAGCTGCTACCATAACACTGCAAGCGAATACAGGAGTGCCCTTTGATGGAGCGGATGCTAGCAACGGCGGCCGACGCCGACATTATCTTGAAGCTGTACGAACTGCGTACCGAGACGGTCATGCGTCAGGCGCGCGCCTGGATGACCGGAGAGTTCTGGCCGAAGACCGCGGACGAGTTTTTTGCCGTGGCCGAGAATCCTGCCGATCCGCACAACGCATGGTTTCGTCAGGTTGTCACTTATTGGGAGATGGCCGCTGCGCTGGTGCTCCATGGCGCGCTTTCGGCGGAGTTGTTCGTGGATGCCAACGGCGAAGGCTTTTTCCTTCTGGCCAAATTCTCGCCGATGCTTGATGCCATTCGTGAGCGCCGCCCCGATTTCATGATCAAGACCACCGAGTTGATCGCGCGTTTCTCCGCTGCTGCGCAACGGTATGAAAAGGTTCAGAAGCGCGTAAGCGGCATGTTCGCCGCAAAGTAGTTTTTCCGGACCAGAGGAAACAGGTTCATTCTGGGCACTCAAGCGAAACCCTGGAAAAGAGTTTTTTCTGGATGAGACTCGCTTTCCAGAAAAAACTCTGCTAGTGTCGTTGCCATCTGCCCGCACTGTCAAACCGGGCAGCGTGGGAATGTCATGGCGCGAGCGATCTGGAATGGATGCGTGATTGCGGAAAGCGACCGTACGGAAACGGTCGAGGGAAATGTCTATTTCCCAGAGTCGAGCCTGAAACGCGAGTATTTTCTCCCCAGCTCGACGACCTCCCATAGCCCGCGCAACGGGCTGGCCCGCTACTTGACGGTGATCGTCGATGGGCAGGACAATCTGGATGCGGCCTGGTATTATCCAGATCCATCTCCGGTCGCACGGAAGATTCGCGGTTATATCGCCTTCTGGCGCGGCATTGAAATCGAATCCTGACGCTATAAATTCTTTATAGGTTTATGCACGACGGGTAATATGAGCGCACGTATACAGCGTCTATCTAGAAGATGAGAAAGTCTGCCATGCCTTCTTCCCCTCTTTCCCCATTGCGCGAATCCTTGCAGGGACTCGCTTCGGTACGTCGTCGACTGGCGCTGATTGTTCTGATTGCGCTCGTGTTGCGGCTGGCGGTGACGGCGCTGCCCAGCCTTGAAAACCTGATGGATGCAGACCACATCCACTGCTGGGAGCAGGGCAATGTGGCGCGTGCGCTGGTGGCGGGCCATGGCTTCGGCAGCCCGCTGGTCTCCGATCAGCCTTCGGCGATTATGCCGCCGGTCTATCCGCTCTGCGTGGCGTTTTTCTTCAAGATTTTCGGCGTGCATACGGCGCAGTCAATCTTTGCCGTCCACGTCTTCGATAGTTTGATCAACGCGCTGACCTGCATCCCCTTGTTTCTGCTGGCGCGGCGCGGCTTCGGCGACCGCATGGGATGGATCGCGGCCTGGAGCTGGGCCTTCTTTCCCTACGGCATCTATTTTTCGGCCTCCTGGGCCTGGTCAACGCACCTGCTGCTATTTTGCCTCTGCTGGCTGCTCTATCTGGCGCAGAGCCTCGAACAGTCGCCGCGACTGGGGCTGTGGGCGGGCTTCGGCCTTCTGATGGGCTTTGCCGGGCTGACCGAGCCTTCAGTGCTGATGACGGCGCCGTTTCTGTTGGGGCTGGCCTGCTGGCGGCTGCGGCAATCGGGTCTGCGCTGGTTTTTGCCAGGGCTGACGGCCTCGCTGATGATCGCCGCGACGCTGTCGCCCTGGATCGTGCGCAATGCGCTGGTCTTCCACAAATTCATCCCGATGCGTGACAGCATGGGGCTCGAACTCTGGATGGGCAATAACGGCCAAAGCCTGCGCTGGACCAGCGACAATCTGCACCCGCTGCACGATAGCAGGGAACTGGCGGCTTACAACCGGATGGGCGAGCTGGCCTACATGGCGCAGAAGTCCGATGAGGCGCATCGTTATATTGCTGCGCACCCGGGCTGGTATGCCGACATGTGCCTGCGCCGCGCCATTTATCTCTGGACCGGATACTGGAGCTTTGATCGCGCCTATCTGGCAGAGGAGCCGATGGATCTGCCGAATATTCCCTTTGCGACGGCGCTAACAGGCTTTGCGATTGCCGGGCTCGTGCTGCTCTGGAAACATTCTCCCTATGAGGCGATTCGCTTTGCGGGCGTGATGATGCTGATGCCAGCGATCTACTATTTTTCGCACCCTGAGCCCTATCACATGCGCTCGCTCGATCCCATCATGGTGATGCTGTCGGGCTTTGCGATTCTCTGCTGGCGCGAGCGTGCCAGGGCGGTTGAAGCCTTGCCTGCAAAGGTTGCACTCGAGGTCTAAACTTCGCGCTCAACAATGCGGCCGATTCTCTGGTGAGAATCGGCCGCGTTGTTTTGGGTGGGGTTTGCTTTAGTGCACTTTGCCATCGAGCATGGGCTTGGTGCGGCCCTCGAGGGCGCGTCCCGGAACACTGTCAATATCGAAGACGATGACCTCGTTCTGGCCCTTGTGCAACCAGGGACCGGGCAGATAGAGCGCCTTCTGCGGGCCAATGGACCAGATGCGGCCGAGCGGGTGTCCGTTGACCCAGACAAAGCCCTTGGTGAAGGCGCTGGTGTCCAGGAAGCTGTCACCGGGTTCGTTGACCTCCAGCGAGCCGCGATAGAAGCATGCGCCGGTGCAGGCAGCGGCGGCGTAGCTCAGTTTTTCTGGCGAGGCCATCGGCAAGGGGAAAATCTCCCAGCCAGCGAGCGGCTTGCCGGCGAGTGTGACCTGTTTGGTGATGCCCTTGCGCTCGCCGCGCAACTCGGTTGTGAAATTGATGCGGCCGGAGTTTTCAACCAGAATATCAAGTTTGGTGCCGGCCGCCAGATCGACAGCGAGCGTGTTCTGGCCGAGTCGGCGGTCGAGTGAGCCGATGGGCTGGCCATTGGCGTAGACCACCGCGTAGTCGTGCAACTGGTCCAGCACCAGATCGCCCTTGGCCGCTGCGGCAACCGTGGTGCGATAAAGGATGTAGCCGTAGGCCTGGTCGAGGTCTTCCATCGTGAGCGGCTTCGGCGAGGCCACCGGCTTCGGCAGATTTTGCCAGAGCGAGGCCGACTGCGTGAGCGCGGTGGCGGGGATGGCGATGGCGGGGGCAACCGTGGGCACCGGCGGTGGTGTAACTCCGGTGGCCTTGGCAATGGCCTCGCGGAAGAGCGTGTATTTCAGCGTCGGCCGTCCGCTCTCATCAAGAGGCGAATCGTAGTCGTAGCTGGTCACGTCCGGCTGATAGCTGTTCTTGTCCCAGTTGGCGCCGTTCATCCAGCCAAAGCTGGTGCCGCCATGAAACATGTACAGAGAAATCGAGTGGCCCTGCGAGAGAGTCCAGAACAGCTCGTCGGCCTGCTGCTTGGCGTCGGTGGTGTGGTGCACGTCGCCCCAGTGATCGAACCAGCCGACCCAGTATTCGCTGTTGATGTAAGGGCCTTCGGAACGGAATTTTTTCAGCTTTTCGAACTCCTTCTTCGATTCGCCGGGGCCAAAGTTGATGCCTGCCGGCAGATCGGGCAGAGCGCCCTTGGTCAGCACATCGGCGCCATCGGCGGTGTAGAGCTGCGCCTTATTGAAGCCCGCATCGACCAGATCCTGATGGATTTGCTGCATGTAGGCGTGATCGTCGCCAAAGGAGCCGTATTCGTTTTCCACCTGCACGGTGATGATGGGGCCGCCGTTGCCATATTGCAGCGGAGCCAGTTCCTTGCCGAGCCGGAGAAGCCAGCGCCGGGCCGGTTCCAGAAACTTGGGATCGGAGCCGCGCACGACCGTCGTCGGGTCCTTCAAGAGCCAGGCCGGATAGCCGCCAAACTCCCATTCGGCGCAGGCGTAGGGGCCGGGACGCAGATTCACATAGAGGCCTTCCTGCTGCGCTTCGCGGACAAACTCGGCCACATCGCGCTGGCCTGAGAAGTCGTAGACGCCCGGCGTCTGCTCATGCTCGTTCCAGAAGATATAGGTGGTGACGGTGTTGAGGCCCATCGCCTTGGCCAGACGCAGCCGGTCGCGCCAGTAAGCGCGCGGGATACGCGCATAGTGCATCTCGCCGGCAATGATGCGGAAGGGCTTGCCATCGAGTTGGAACTGGCCATGAGCGGCACGGAAGGAATGCGCTTCTTCCGCGCGGATGAGCACGGAGGGCGAGGCCAAGGCAATCAGTGCAAGAGCGGAAATCAGGGAGCGAGAGATTTTCATATTTGTGAGGATGCCCGGAACGGGACATGGCTCCTTTCAATGCGGGTAAAAAAACAAAAACGAGCGTGAAGAAAACGTAAACAATTGACCCATGGTTCCGCAAGAGCTATGCACACACACTTTTGCGTTCTTGCAGTAGTAGACTGACCCTTAACTGGTCGCCTCTGCTTGTTTTGGGCCTGCATCGCTGGGAGAAGACTCGAATGCATATTGTTTTTGCCGCCTCGGAGTGTGTGCCGTTTGCCAAGACCGGAGGTCTGGCCGATGTGGTTGGCGCACTGGCGCCGGAGTTGGCCAAGCTCGGCCATCGGGTCACGGTCTACCTGCCGCTCTACGAGCGTGTGCGCAAGCAGATCGACGGGGCCTTGTCCTATGCCGTCCGCTCCATCACCGTGCCCTTTGCCACCTACAGCCGCTTTGCCGGTATTGTCGACGGCGGCAAGCGCGATGGCGTGCAATATTACTTTGTCGAGTGCGCCAAATTTTTTGATCGCGCCGAACTCTATGGCACCAGGCAGGGCGAATACAAAGACAGCGCCGAGCGCTTCGCCTTCTTCTCGCGCGCCGTGCTTGAAGCCACCAAACTGCTGGGCGTGCCCGAGGTCTTCCACGTACACGACTGGCAGACGGCGCTGATTCCCGTCTATCTGCGCACGCTTTATGCCGACGATCCGCAACTGGGTCGCGCGGCCGTGGTCCTCACCATTCACAACGCCGCATACCAGGGAAAGTTCGCGCCGCGCACCACCGAGTTGCTGCTCTTTCCCTGGGAGGTCTTCCGCATGGACCGGCTTGAGCACTACGACCGCTTCAATTATCTGAAGGGCGGTCTGGTCTACGCCGATCTGCTGACGACAGTGAGCCGCAAGTACGCCAAGGAGATTCAGACGCCGGAGTTTGGCGAGCAACTGGAGGGCGTTCTGCGGCGGCGCACGCGCGATCTGCGTGGCATTTTGAACGGTGTCGATTACGCGCTGTGGAGCCCGACCAGCGATGCGCTGATCGCCGCGCCCTACACGCCAAAGGACCTTTCCGGCAAGCAGCATTGCCGTGCCGCACTGCTCAAACACTTTGACCTGCAGCATATCGAGAAAAGGACGCCGGTCGTCGGCATCGTCTCGCGCTTTGCCACGCAGAAGGGCTTCGACATGGTGGCCGAGATCGCCGACGAATTGATGGGGCGCGATGTGGCCGTGGTGGCGCTCGGTTCCGGGGAGCCGATCTACGAGCGATTCTTTCGCAACTGGGCGGCGCGCAGCCCCGGCAACGTGCGCGTCGAGGTGCGCTACAGCGAGGCTCTGGCGCATCAGGTGGAGGCCGGTGCCGACATTTTCTTGATGCCCTCGCGCTACGAACCCTGCGGGCTGAACCAGATCTACTCGCTCAAGTACGGCACCGTGCCCGTGGTGCGCGCCACCGGCGGGCTCGACGACACCATCGAAGAGTGGAATGCGGCAGAGAAGACCGGCACGGGCTTCAAGTTCCAGGGCTACAATCCGCGCGACCTTCTGGCGGCCATCGACCGGGCGCTCGAGGCCTTTCAGGACAAGAAGGGGTGGACAAAGCTGATGCGCAACGGCATGGCGATGAACTACGACTGGTCAACGCCGGCGCGCGAGTACGTGAAGGTCTACGAAGAGGCCGCGGGGCGCTGGACTCCGCAGAAACATTGAACCCGCAGCTTTGCAGTTGGCGGCGGTGTTTTTGGGGTGCTATGATGGCGCTTCATCTTTCTGGAGGCGTGGGGATTCCATGAGAAAAGGCATCGTGTGGGTATTGGCCGGGGTGATGTTTGCCGGTGGGTTGGCATGGACGACAGGCTGCAAGGAGCAGGGAAACAAGGCAGCAGGCATTCCCGTGGCTCCCAAGTGGAAGGGCGAACCCTACCGGATCGCCGTTGACACGCCGAAGCCGGGAACCAAGGCCGCGCTGGTGCCGGGGATCAAGTTCACGGCCAACCCGGCGGCGCTTGAGAAACGCGCGACGCTGATTGTGCGCTTCGATGAGTCGGTGGTGAAGAGCAATCAGACGGTGATTAACCAGATCATCCTGTCGCCCTTCGATCTGGCAGGTGCCGAGGGCACGCTGCCTGCGGACTCGGTAGCCTCGGCCAACACGGGGCTGGCCAGCCTGCTGAGTTCCTACAAGGTCAAGGGCAAGGTCAAGCTGCAGGTGGCGTTGGCGCGCTCGTCGCTGAGCCGCGGCGCGGGGGACGCGGAACTGAACGAGAAGCGTCTGTCGGACTGGTTGCCGATTGAGTCGGAGTTCAAGGGCGCACACTAAGACAGCGCGCAGAGCAATGAAAAAACGGCCGCACCCGGGAATGGATGCGGCCGTGGTGTTTGCTGAAAAGGTCTACTGTGCTGAACCGAAGTGAAAACTGACCTGCGTCGTCACGGCGGAGGGACTTCCATTCAGCAATTGCGGCTCATAGATAAATTGTTTCGCGGCAGCGACGACGGCATCAAAGAAAGCGGCTTCGCCACCCAGCACTTTTACCTCCTGTACTTTGCCGTCTTCACCGATGGCTATCGTCAAATAGACGGACCCCGCTTTCCCTACGAGGGCCGGAGGCAGTTTCGGGTCATCTCCAGAAATCTTTCGTGGCCACAGAACCAATACACCTTGATCGGTGGCAGCACTGGTGCGAAATTCCGGGCGATAGGCGATGGAAGATGGGTAGTCGACCTTTCCCTCTGCATTCTTGCCGCGTCCTTGAATCGAGAAATGAAAACCCACCTGGCTTTCAACACTGATCGGCATTCCATTGAGAAGATATGGGCGGAATTGGAATGTATGGAGCGCGTCAATGCTTGCTGCCGTGAGGAGCGGATCGCCTTGCACTGGAACGGCAAGAGTCACCTTGCCCGATTCGCTGACGAGAATCTTGAGAATGACGTCGCCCTGCGTTTTTGCTTGCAAGGCTTGCAATGGATAGTCGGGCAACGCGCGATGCTCTACCATTGTTCCAAGAACTCCCGTTGAAAGACGAATCATGCGAGGGCGTGGGAGATCGACATTGTTTTGTTGGGCGATGGCGGGAATAGAGCACAGTAGCAAAAAGAACAAACTCTTGAACACTGGCGTGAAATTCTCCTGTTCGTTTTGTCTACGCAACGATAGAATTCTATGCCAAGTCATCAATGAAATCTTGTGCAGACACCACGGCCGCACCCGGGAATGGATGCGGCCGTGGTGTTTTAGATCGAGTTCAGCCTACTTCTGTTCGGCCTTCCACTCGGCGTAGGTTCCCTGGAAGTCCTCGACCTCATGGCCATGGAAGGCCCACAGGCGCGTGGCGACCTCGTCCATCAGGTCATAGTCGTGGGTGACCAGCAGCAGGGTACCTTCATAGCGTTGCAGCGCGATGTTCAGCGCGTTGATCGACTCCAGATCCAGATGGCTGGTCGGCTCGTCGAGGATCAGAATGTTCGGCTTGGTGAGGATCAGCTTGCAGAAGAGCAGGCGAGCCTGTTCGCCGCCGGAGAGGGCGTCGGTCTTCTTCGCGCCTTCCTCGCCACGGAAGAGCATCTGGCCGAGAATGCCGCGGATGTCTTCGATGTGCGACTCGGGCGACCACTGATAGAGCCAATCGGTCACGTTGGTGCCGCGCTCAATGGCCGCGCCGAAGTCCTGCGGCAGATAGCCGACCTGCGCCTCATAGCCCCAGTTGACCTCACCGGCATCAAGCGTAAAGTCCGTATCGGCGCAGCCGGCATAGTTGGCCAGCAGGCTCTTGATGAGCGTGGTCTTGCCCGCGCCGTTGCGGCCCATCAGGCAGATCTTTTCGCCGCGCATCACGTTGGCGGAAAAGTCGGTGATGATCTTCTGCTCGTCGTAGGCCTTGCAGACACCCTTGATCTCAAGAGCCTGCTTGCCGCTCGGGCGCACCTGATCGAACTTGATGAAGGGGCGTTGAATGTTGGAGCGGGCCAGATCGTTGGTCTGCAGGCGCTCGACCTCTTTGCGGCGGCTGGTCACCTGGCTGGAACGGGTACCGGCGGCAAAGCGGGCGATGAAGTCGTTCAACTGCGCGATCTTCTTCTCGCGCTGCTCGTTCTGCGACTCGAGCGTGGAACGGATCTGCGTCTTGGCCATCACCATCTCGTCGTAACCACCGGTATAGGTAATGATGGTCTCGTAATCGATGTCGGCGGTGTGGGTGGTGACGGAGTTGAGAAAGTGGCGATCGTGGCTGATGACAATCAGCGAGCCGCTGTAGTTGTTGAGAAAGTCCTCGAGCCAGTGAATGGACTCGAGATCGAGATGGTTCGTCGGCTCGTCGAGCAGCAGGGCTTCGGGCTTGCCGAACAGAGCCTGCGCCAGCAGAACGCGGACCTTCTGTCCGCCCTGGAGCTCGCTCATCTTGCGCTCGTGCACCTCTTCGCCGATGTCGAGACCCTGCAGAAGAATGGCGGCGTCGGTCTCGGCAGTGTAGCCGTCCTCGTCCCCAACCACGCCCTCAAGCTCGCCGAGACGCATGCCGTCTTCGTCGGTCATCTCCGGCTTTTCGTAGATGCGGTCGCGTTCTTCCATCGCCGCCCACAGGGGTTTGTTGCCCATGATGACGGTGTCGATGACGCGATAGGAATCGAAGGCGAACTGGTCCTGACGGAGCACGCCGTATTTGCGCGGGCGGACGACCGAGCCTTTCTGCGGCTCGATTTCTCCGGTGAGGACCTTCATGAAGGTGGACTTGCCGGCACCGTTGGGGCCGGTGAGGCCGTAGCGGCGACCGGGAACAAAGTTGACGCTGACGTCCTCGAAGAGCACCTTCGATCCGTAGCGCATGGAAACGTTGCTGACACTAAGCATTCTTTAGCAGTCCTGTCTCGGCGGGTCGCGCGACGCACAGAACGCGGCGACCGAAAAAACGAAAAAGTTTAGGTCTGGGTGGGAGGCGCGCAGGCGGCCGTCCCGGAGATATCTTCCTTCTTTATTTTCTCATAGATGGGGCAATGCGGGGAGGGGGGAGGGCCAAACGAAAGGTACGAAAGGGCAAAACCGGGAACTCTTGGAAGGAAAAAAGGCGGGTGCACGCCCGAAAGCGCACACCCGTTCGGAGGTAGAGCCAAAGCTTAGAAGTCGATGCGCGCGGCGAGCTGAATGTCGCGTGCGCTGTTGGACTGTTTGGTGAATTGGCCGAAGGCTGAGGCGCCGACCGTCGTGCTGAGGCCGCCGAATTCGACATGGTTGGTGAGGTTGAAAGCGCTGGCCTCGATCGAGAACTTGTAATTGTTGTGGATCGGGAACTTGCGCTTCACGGTCAGGTCGATGTCGCTGCTGGACGGTCCGGTGATCTTGTAAGCATTGCGGAAGACCTGACCGAGAGTGTAGTTGGCAGGAACGCTGAAGGCGGTCGAGTCGAGGTATTTGATGGCGAAGTTGCTGCCGGTAATGCCTTTACCCCACTTGCCATTGATGCGAACGTTTTTGGCCGAACGGCTGGAGTCAAGATTTGGCAGGCAGCTTCCGGTGTACTGGGTGGAGCAGCCGGTGGCACCCCAACCGAGCGGACCAGAGCCGGAGTAGGTATAGATGCCGGAGATGACCCAATCCTTCATGGCGGTGTTCAACAACCGGTGGGAGGTGTGCCCGAAGGGCTCCTGCCAGGTGCCATAGAGGTTGAGCTTGGAGGGCGACTGCGTATTTTTCTGCCAGAGTTCGGCCGTGCTGTAGGCGGTCGTGCCGGAGTTTTCGTTGTCCATGAGCTTCGAGTAGGTGTAGTTCATGGAGAGAGTCAGGCCCTTGTACTTGTTCTGCTTGATGCCGATTTCAATGGCGTCATAGCGGGAGTGCGCGCGGTTGCCCCAGATATCGGTGATGCCAGCGTACTGCGGATAAGGGCTGAGCATCTGCATGATGGTGGAGGACGTGGTGTAGGTGGCAAAGGGACGGGCAACAGGCAGAATCTTGTTGGCCGCCGCAATGTTGGTGTCGGTGGTCTTGGCGGCCAGCAGCGACCCGAGAGCCAGATACTTGGGATCAATCTGCTGGGCGAACTGCGGCCGGTTTTGCTCGCCGGGCAGGAACTGTCCCATCGAGGCGGCGTAGTCGACCGTCAGCGTTGTGGTGGAGGTAAGGGCCTGTTGAATGCCAAAGCTCCAGTTGGCGTAGACGGGCGAGCGCTTGGCATAGTAGGGATCGCCGTAATAGAGCGCCTGACCGGAGCCGGTGTAGCCCGTGACAGTGGTGTAGCCAGTGCCCCAACCGGAGTACTGCGTGGTGTCGGCGAGATCGGCGATGGCCGTATCCCAGGTGTTGGAGATGGAGGTTCCGTTCAGAGGATCGGCAGGACTGTAACCGTCGACGGCAGAGATGGTGCGGGTGGCGCCGAGGCCGAAGACGGCCGTGCCAGCCCAGGCTCCACCGCGACCACCGGTGCCGCCGCCGTGCGTGTAGGAGAGACCATAGGAACCGCGGACAACAGTCTTCGGCGAGACGGAGTAGGCAAAGCCGAAGCGAGGTCCGATGTTGCCCAGGTAGAAGTCGACGATCTTGCTGCAGTGGCAGCTATAGGGGCCGTCGCCGTAGTAGGTAAGAGCACCCAGGGTGCCGGTGATCGGGTTGGTGGCCGAGATGTCCAGATAGGAGCCGCGGCTCTTGACCTCATGCCAGGGCGAGTAGAGATCCCAGCGAAGTCCGAGGTTCAGGGTCAGCTTCGGGGTGATCTTCCAGTCGTCCTGGATGTAAGGCGAGAAGGCCTTGAAGCGTCCGCCAATGACCTTAAAGCCAACCTGACGGGAGTTGTAGTAGCTGGAGGCATAGCCGGTCAGATAGCTGGCGTAGGCCGCGCCAGCGGCAGTGTTGACCGTTGAGCCCGAGGAGAAGTTGGCGGTTTGGGTATTGCTGAAAGCCCAGGAGGCATTGGTGCCGGTGGTCGGGCCGGAATCGCCGTTGTACTGGTACCACTCGTACTGGCCACCGACGGTAATGGAGTGCGCACCGCGCGTGGTCTGCAGAGCATCCTGCACATTGTAGGTATTGGCGTCCACGCACTGCGGTTTGTTGCTGGTATCCCAGCCATACGGGGCATTGGTGCCGCTGAAACCTACGTTGGGAAAGGCGTTCGAAGCATGGCCGACGCCGTAGTTGCTGAGTCCGGCGGCGCTGGCGGCCCACTCGGCCTTGCCCTCGGAGGGATCTTTGCTGCAGGTTTCGTAACGGGCAAAGCCGTATTTGAAGTCGTTGACGGTGTGGCTGTTGATGGTCCAGGTGTGGGTGATCATGGCCAGGTTGTCATAGGTGACGGTGGCCGTGGAGGTGGTGTAAGGCAACGGCATGTTGGTGCTGTCGAGCGGATTCGGTGCACGGTTGCCTGTGCCATAGGTGAGCACGATGTGCTGCGACGGCGTCAGGTTGTAGTCGAGCTTGTCAAAGTTCTTGAAGTACGTGAAGCCGCTGGTGAAGCCGCCTGCATAGTTCAATGTTTGATTGCTGTTGGTTGGCGTCGGCAGCCACTGCTGCAGATATTTGGAGACGGACGAAATGCGCGAGGGCGAAATGACGTTGAGTTGCCCGTTGTACTGGAACTGGCTGCGGGTGCAGGTGGTTCCCTTGCAGGTCGTCGTGGTCGGATCGTAGATGTTGCGGCCAAAGGCAGAGAAATCGCCGGTGCGCATGGCCGTCGTCGGAATGGTAATCAAACTCGGATTGGGGGTTGCCGAATAGATCATGCGCTCAAGGGTGACGAAAAAATAAGCCTTGTTGCGCTTGATGGGGCCACCGAGTGAGCCGCCGAACTCATTCTGATGTTCGACCGGCTTGAGGGCGGTCTTGGTGACGGCGTTGATGGTCTGTTTCGAAGTAAAGTTCCAGGTGTCGAGAGATGTGTTGCGGAAGTATTCGAAGAGCGAGCCGTGGTAGTGGTCGCCGCCGGACTGGGTAGTGAAGTTGGCCACGCCCTGGCCTTGAAACTGCGCGGAGGTGCCGACGGTCTGGACCTCTCCCTGCTGGACGGCCTCAACGGGCAGGCTGGTGCCAACCTCGTTGCCGTTGCCCTGCATGTTGATGGTGGTGCCAACCATGCCGTCGATGTAGATTTCGTTGTGGTAGCTGGTGCCGCCGTTGTATCCGTTGCCTTCACCGGCAGAGTAGGCGATCAGGCAGGTGGAGCAGCGCGGTCCGCCGCTCATGTTGAGCGGGAGGTTGGCGTAGTCGTCATTGCGGACGACATCGCCGACGACGGCGTTGGTGGCGTTGACCGGGGGCGGTTCCACGGTGATGGTGATGGAGGCAGAGCCGATGGACAGTGAAACGTTTACAGTCGTGATCTGCATCGCATCCACGGTCACATGTTCCTGCGTATACCCAGCAAATCCGGTCGCATCGACTTGCACGCGGTAGGTGCCGGGGATCAGTGGTGTGATGACGTAGACGCCACGCTCGCTCGACAGGCGGGTATAGGTTTGCCCGCTGGCGATGTTCGTGGCGGTGACGGTAGCCTTGGAAACGACCGCGCCTGTGGGGTCAAGGACAGAGCCCTGAATGGAACCGCCGCCGCCGATCTGTGCGAAGGCGAAGGGCGAGGCCGCGATCAGAGCGAGGAGCAGAAAAGAGAGCGTCCGGAGAATACGTTTACCTGCCCCGGATGCGCTTCCTGTTGCGCCAATGGATTGTGCGTGCATGTCTTCCTCCAAAATGCAGACAAGATTCTCCTTCGAACTTTTTTCAAAACATCGACAAGAGAAATTTGAATGCCGCAGAAGAGTAGGGAACGATTACGGCAGGTGTCAATAGGAAATCGATTTCTAAGAGGAATGTTTTAATACTGTCAAAATCATTCGGCCTTAGACGGGGATGAATACAAAATAGATGACAGGCCAGACAGATAAATTGTGATCGTGTGAAAACAAAATGCGCCGTGCCACGGAAAGAAATGCCGAATGGATGGAAATTTGCACGGAGCAGGACAAAGTGACAGGCATCCCTGAACTTGTCAGTTCGATGTGGGTGGTGCGATAGCGTCGATAATGAGCACGTCGAGCAGGGCTTTTTGGGGGGCCAGATTTAAACCGCATTGCTCTTCAAGTGCCTTGGGAAGTTCGGGATAATCGCTATCGCCGAGCGAATCTGTCGCGTCGCTCCAGTCGAGATCGATGTCATAGCGGCGGGTGTCGCCGGTCCGGTCGAGAACTTCTTGCGAGAGAACGTTGCCGAGTTCGAGGGCAAGGCTTGCGACGGTTGCACCAGAGAGGCTGAGGTGGCCGCGTTGCATCGTCGCACTGGAACTGAGAGTGGTGCTTGGCGTAAGCCGACTGCCGGAGCGGGCGTACTCAAGTGCGTAGACACGAAGAAGGCGCTGCTCAATATGCGCGTGCAGGTGGAAGCGGTCCTCAAGCAGCGACTGCAGACGCTGGCGGTAAAGTTGCGAATCATAAGGTAGGCGAGCGTAGGTGGCGTCCATGCGGGCGGAGATCTCGTACTGCGTGGCGTCGACCCATTGGGGCAGATTAAGGATGCGCTGGGCAGGCAATCCATAGGCGGTGGCGATGATGCCGCGAATCTTCCAGCCACGCTCACGGAAGCCGTCACCGCCGGTGGTTTGAAGGGACATGCCGCCCTGTGGAAGTTCTATGGGATGGATGGAGACGACGTCGTAGGCAGCGCGCTGCTGTTGCGCGAAGGCGCAGGGAAAAAGAAGGGCGCAGCCAGCGAACGGAAGCAGTTTCATGGAGGGCCTCTGCCGGATAGACGCCCGAGGTCCGGGGTGCGCTCTAGAAGTGCATGGTGAGCTCGGCGAAGCTGTCGAGTTCGAGCAGTGTACGGTCGGCCGGAGCCGGGGCCAGCGCGGCGTGCTCCAAAACCCATGTGTCTTTGTGGAAGAGGAAGACGGCGTTGAGCCCGGCGGCAAGGGCGGGATTGATGTCGCTCTTGGGGCTGTTGCCGATCATCCATCCACTGCGCGGGGCGACCTGGTGATACTCGATCACCTTGCGATAGGTCTCGGGGTCCTTTTCGGCGACGATCTCGACGGCGGCAAAGTGACGGCCGAGCCCGGAGCGGGCGAGCTTGTCGGCCTGTTCGTCGTGCGCGCCCTTGGTCATCAGGATGAGCCGGTGGCGGGCAGCGAGGGCGGCGACGGTTTCGGCAACGCCGGGGAGAAGCTCGATCTGCTGCTCGGCGATGGCGCGCGCAAATTTTCTGATTTTTTCTGACTTTTCTTTGGTCAGAGGGCTCCCGCTGAGCCGCTCGTAGCAGGTGAGCAGCGAGTGGGTGAAGCTCTTGAGGCCGTAGCCGTGGGCGCGGATCGACTCGTGCTCAATGGTGTTGAGGGTGCTGCGTACGGCCTCGGGCGTGTACTCGTGGTGATTCAGAAAGCCGATGAAGGCGGCAATGGCGCGCTCGAAGTAGATGTTGTTTTCCCAGAGCGTATCGTCGGCATCAATCAGGAGCGTCTGGCCGGGGGCATGTTTCTGCATGGTTTTATTGTAGCGGAGGAACAATAGCCTTACAGCGCAGGCTATTGTTCCATCTGTCTTCGCTTAACTCTTATCGCCGTTTTGGATACATACTTCATGACGACGGATCGTCGTCTTTCCAAAAAACGTTTTGACTGGAATCAATAGCGCAACCAGCATGACCAGGAAAGTAATCCATCCCATTACTACGCCAATGCCTTGTTCATTGCCTGCCCGTGCATACTGCAATAACTGTATGATATCGGAGTATCCCAGCTTTAGCTCATAGGTCAATACGATCTGCCGTAATACATAACCAGGAAAGACAAAAAACAAGGTTATGGTGAGCATAACGAACCAAGCCCAGCGTTCGCATTTTCTAAACCAATTCCAGATAACCATCAATCCGGTGAATGAAAACCCTAGAGAGTAAAACCCGATGATCATCCTGAGATTTTCTATATGCAGATGCGGAATTTCATCAAGCTGATTCCATGTGGACGCAAAACGTAGACTGCCCGGGATGAGTCCAATGAAGGCTATGGACATAAGCAGACTCGAAATTAAGGTCGAACTGCAACGTATTCTCATAGAACTCCCTAAAACTATCCAGTTTTATTACGACAAACATTGTATCCTCTGTCGCAGCGTGGTCCGTGATTCTTGTTGTGGCATTGGCCGAAGATTGTAGATCCTATCCTTTGCCATTGGCCTACCGCAGCCCCGGATGCGCGAGTTGGCCGGCGTTCGGGATGAGTTGCCGGTAGACGGCGTCGGGAATGTGGGTCTGCCAGTGGTCGGTGGCGCGGGCAGCGAGGACGAATCCGCAGAAGAGCGCGGCGATCAGAATCGCGAAGGCCGTGGGCGTGAGGGCGCGGCGATAGCGGGGCAGCGGGGCGCTCGTTTCCACGATGGGCAGCGAGAACTGGAGCGCGCCTTCAGTGGGACAACTCGCAACGCAGTGCATGCAGGCGGTGCACTCGGCTGAGCGAACCTGCACGAGCTTGTCGACGGCGAGCGCGGCAGGGCAGGCGCGGGCGCAATGACCGCAACCGGTGCAAAGCGCGACACGACGGCGAATCTTGAGCGGGCTGGCGAGCGAGAGCAGCCCCATCAACGCGCCGTAGGGGCAGAGATAGCGGCACCAGAACTGTTCGACGACCAGCGAGAGCGCGGCCAGAACGGTGAGCACGAGCAGCGCAACGGGGCCGAGATGGCGGAAGAAGCCGAGCATCTTGACGTCGGCGAGAATGCCGTAGGGCGTCGAGAGAAAATCGGTGAGAACCTCGGCGGACATGCCTACGATGAAGATGACGAAGAAGCCGAGCAACAGATATTTGAGGCCGCGCAGAGTTACGTCGAGCGCGCGGGGCAGGCGCAGGTTTTTGCCGAAGAGTTTGCGGCCGAGCAGTGCGAGGTGCTCACTCAAGGTGCCGATGGGGCAGAGCCAGGAGCAGAAGGCCTTTTTCGCAACAAGGCTGATCGCGCAGAAGGCGAGAAAAAGAACCATCGCCGCCGGGTGAATCGCGGGAATCTGTCCGGTCGAGAAGAAGTATTTCGTATTCATCAACCCGGCGATGGGTAGCCAGCCATCGACGCCAGCCGGGCGGGAGACGGTCGGCTCAACGCCACGCTCGAAGGCCAGCACCCAAAGAAGAAATTGCCCGGCGATCCAGAGATTGAGTGCGGCGAAGGTGTATTGAACGATGCGGCGGGTTTTTTGGAAGCGGTCGGGCATGGTTTCCTTCTTGCGAGAAGGCTAGTGGATGTGGACACCGTGGGCTATGACTTAGGTCACGGGCATTCAAGCAAAAAGAACGAAAGCAACCGCGGATCCTTCGACTCACCACCTCCAGACTGAAGAAAGCGCCTGGGGCCCCGTTCGCTCAGGATGACTATCTCTGGAATGAGAAAGGTATCGGAGCCCAGAATGACAGCACCAGAAAAAACGCGCCAGCGAGCAATGAGCCCACCGGCGCGTTGTTGTATGGTTGGCGGCGATTTTATGCGCCGAGCACTTTGCGAAGTTCGGCGGCGATGGCTTCGGCGTGGCGGCGCATGGCCTCGTCGCTTTCGGCCTCGATCATGACGCGGGCAAGCGGCTCGGTGCCGGAGTAGCGGATGACGACGCGGCCCGAGTCCTTGAGTTCCTCTTCGGCGGCGTGGATGGCGGCCATCACCGGGGGAAACTCGGCCATGGGCTTTTTCTCGCGCACGCGGACGTTGACGATGACCTGCGGAAAGACCTTGAGATCGCTGGTGAGTTCGTCGAGCGATTTGCCGGAGCGGGCGACGAGATCAAGCACGACGAGTGCGGTCAGCAGTCCGTCGCCGGTGGTGGCCAGATGCGGCAGCAGAATGTGGCCTGACTGTTCGCCGCCGAGCGAGGCATCGCGCTTGAGCATCTCCTCAAGCACGTAGCGGTCGCCGACGGGGGCGCGCAGCATGCCGATGCCGGATCGTTTGAGCGCGGCTTCGAGACCCATATTCGACATGGTGGTGGCCACGACGAGATTGCCGTTCAGCAGGCCGCGCTCCTTGAGGTCGCGACCGACGAGCAGCAGAATCGCATCGCCGTTGATGACGTTGCCGTGCGCGCCCGAGAGCATGCAGCGGTCGGCGTCGCCGTCAAAGGTGAGGCCGATCTGCGCGCCGCGTTTTTGCACTTCGGCGGCAACGTGATCCGGGTGCAGCGCACCGCAGTTGGCGTTGATGTTGCGGCCGTCGGGCGAGGTATGCAGCAGTTCGATCTTTGCTTTGCCGTTGGGATCGAGACGGCGGAAGAGCGCGGGGGCGATGGCCGCCGAGGCTCCGTTGGCACAATCGGCGACGATGTGCAGACCGTTCAGTGTGAGGCCGGGAACGGTGTCGATCAGAAACTGAATATAGTCGTCGGCATAGCTGTCGTTGTCGGCAAGAGCGGGCAAGGCGGCCGCATCGGGCGCGTCGATCTGCGCGGCGTGGCGCAGAATCTCGTCTTCCATGGCAAGCTCATCCGCGTCGGGGAGTTTGAAGCCGTCCGCGCCGAAGAGCTTGATGCCGTTATCCTGCCAGGGATTGTGCGAGGCGGAGATGACGACGCCCGCCTGAAAGCCATGCTTGCGGACGAGGAAGGCGACGGCGGGGGTGGTGATGACGCCCGCGCTTTCGACGGTGGCGCCCGCCGCGCGCAGACCTGCGGCAAGCGTCGCGGCGATTCCAGGGCCGGACTCGCGGGTATCGCGACCAATGAGCACGCGTGGCGTCTGCGCCTTGGCGACGAGCGAGTGGCCGAGGGCGAGACCGACGGCGTAGATGGTTTTTGCATCGAGCGGCGATTGGCCAGCGACGGCGCGAATGCCGTCGGTGCCGAAGAGTTTGCGAGAACTTGTCATGCTTTTTTCCTGTGGGTTTCGGCGGGCTGCGTCGCTTCAACGCGGCTCGTAACGGAGCCGACCGCGAGACGCGTAACGATGGCGTCTCCCGGGGCAAGTTGCGCGGCCGAACGGACGAGTGCGCCGTCGGCGGCGAGAACAAGAGCGTAGCCACGGTCGAGCACGGCCAGCGGCGAAAGAGCGCGAAGGCGGGCATCGAGCGCGGCGCGGCGCGAAGTGGAGCTTTGCAGTTGACGCTCGAGCGAGCGTTCAAGCTGGATTTGAAGCGCGGTGAGCCGCTGGCGGGCGCGGGCCACCGCCTGACGCGGGTCGGCGTGGAGCACGGCGGCAGTGAGCTCGGCCACGCGCATCTGACGGCGGCGCAAAGTGGCTGCAAGAGCCGCTTCAAGGCGAAAGCCAAGCTCGTCGAGTCGTTGCGCCGAGCGATGTATCTGCGCGGAGACGCGGGCCTCGGCGCGGCTGACGGCGAGACGCGAGAGCCGCTGACGGGCCTGCAAAAGCTGATAGCGGGCGGCGCGTTCCAGCCGGTGCGTGACGGTGGCCACGCGCTCGGCAACCTTGTGCTGCGCCTCGGTGACCAACTCGGCCGCGGCCGAGGGCGTCGGCGCGCGCAGGTCGGCGACAAAGTCGGCAATGGTGAAATCGGTTTCATGCCCAACGGCGCTGACGACGGGGAGCCGGCTGGCGGCTATCGCGCGGGCCACCGTCTCGGAGTTGAAGGCGGCCAGATCTTCAAGCGAGCCGCCGCCACGGGCGACGACAATCAGGTCAGCGAAGTTTGGGTCGGCCTCGGCGGCGCGATTCAGCTCCCGCAGCGCCGTTGCAATTTCGTCGGGCGCCTGATCGCCCTGCACGGAGACCGGGTACAGCAGAATGCCGAGACCGGAGTTGCGACGACCGGCGACATTGAGAAAGTCGCGAATCACGGCGCCGGTGGGCGAAGTGATGATGGCGACCGTCCGGGGGAAGGCTGGGAGCGGCTTTTTGCGCTCGGCATCGAAGAGCCCCTCAGACTTCAAGCGTTTCTTTAACTGTTCAAAGGCAAGTTGTAGAGAACCTGTGCCGACCGGCTCCATGGTCTCGGCGATCAACTGAACCTGACCGCGCTGTTCGTAGACGCTGATGCGGCCGCGGACGAGCACGTGGAGGCCGTCTTCGGGACGGAAGCGCAGCAGCATCGCCTGACGGCGGAAGAGCACGATGGGAAGCTGGCCGCCCGCATCCTTGAGCGTGAAATAGACGTGGCCGGAGGGGGCGGGCCGATAGTTGGAGATTTCGCCCTCGACCCAGAGATCGCCAAATTCGGTTTCAACCAGGGAGCGAATCTGCGCGACGAGGTCGCTGACGGGGAGGATGCGGCGGCTCGAGCGTGGCTCGTCGAAGCTGAGATCGAGTTGCGGCTCGAATGGGTCGAAGAGTGACATTCCTTATCGAGTGTAACGCGCAGAGAAGCAGCTTTTAGCTTCTAGTCTTTCGCTGCTTGCTGTTTTTGTGCTGGCGGGCGGGATTCGATGAGCTGGTGGAGCTCGCTTGCCAGCGAGCGCAACGCGGGGGCGTGCTCGGGGCCGGGGGCATCCTTGGCGGCGTAGATCATCTCAAGCTGGCGGGCGAGTACGGTACCCCGGGTGAGGTTGAAGCTGCCGAGCGAGCCGGCAAGTTTGTGGGCGACGGCGTGGGCCTCGGCGGTCTGCGCGGTGGAGAGGGTGCTAACGGCGCAGGTGTGGGCGGCGGCTTCAAGCAGGGCGACACGCTGGCGCATCTCCGGCAAAAAGCGCTGCCAGAGTTGGTCGAGGGCAGTGGCGAGAGGCGTGGGGGGCGACATGGGTAACCTCGCGGGCTAACTCCAGCCGAGCACCTGGGCGATCTGGCTGGCCAGGGTGAGCGGGTCGAAGGGTTTGAGCAGAACAGCCTGAACGCCGAGATCGGCGAAGCGGCGCTGGTCGGAGCTCTGCACCTTGGCGGTAAGCAGCAGAACGGGAATCTGCGCGGTGGCCGGGTTCTCCCGGAGCTTGTGGAAGGTGGTCGGCCCGTCCATGCCGGGCATCATGACGTCGAGCAGAATCGCATCGGGCTGCTCGCTGGCAGCGCGGGTCAACCCCTGTGCGCCGGAGCTGGCGCGGACAACATCCCAGCCCGCGATGCTTTCGAGACTGAGCGCAGCCACTTCGCGAATATCGTCCTCGTCGTCGATGATGAGAATCTTGCGGGACACGGAAACCCTCTGCAAACTATTGTCGGCGGTAGCGCAAAGTTTGTCGAGGAAAGAGAGGCAATCACATTGCGTGGCTACTTCCTTAGCGTCTTACGGAGGGAACAGGGACATTCATACCCTTGCTCCCTCCTGTCCCACCCCTAAAAGGACAAGGTCTGCTCACTGCGCACTGTTCACAGTTTCTTCTGGTCTCATGGTGCTGCGCAGCATGGTAAGGACCAGGGCTTCGAGCTGCTGCGGCTCGACGCGGGTCTTGGTGAGAAAGTGCGTGGGACCAAGTGTGAGCTGGGCGCGCTCGCTGGGCGGAACCGTGCGCCCCGAGTAGACGACCAGCGGCAGGTGAGCAAGGCTCTCGTGCTGGCGCAACCAGTCAACCACATTGAAACCATTGCCGTCGGGCAGCCCCAGATCGAGCACGAGCAGGTGCGGGCGAAAGTTTTCGCAGGCCTTGAGTGCCTCGTCAAGCGAGTGTGCGCGTTCGACGGCGATATTGGCGCAGGAGAAGACCTGTGCGATGACCTCGGCCAGTTCGCGATCATCTTCGACGATGAGAATGCGCGCCTGTTCTCCGTGGCCACAGAGCACGCGGGCCAACTCGTGAAGCAGAGCCCTCTCGTCAAGCGGACCACAGAGCAGTCCGTCGGCCGAGTCCGGCGCTGCAGAGGGTTCATCGACGGCAAGCAGTACGATGGGGGTCGCGGCGGCGGGGTCAAGTTTGCGGAGCTGGGGCAGAATCTTCCAGCCGTTCATGCCGTCGAGGGAGGTGTCGAGCACAATGGCTTCGACCCTGCTGCGCGCGGCTTCCAGCGCATGCTCAACAGTGGCGGCCTCAACGACGCGGTAGCCGTGGCGAACGAGCAGGGCGACGATGCGGGGCCGGATGGCATCGCCTGCCCCAGCCAGCAGAATGGAACCGTGGCCGGGCTCGGGCGCGGTGAGGTCCTCAAGGGACTCTTGCGGTGAGGGCTGATAGGGAAGAAAGACGCGGAAGGTGGAGCCGCGCACAGGATTGCGTTCGGCCCAGATGCGACCCGAGTGCTGGACAACGATGGTCCGGCAGATGGCGAGTCCGAGCCCGCTGCCCCCCTTTTGGCGCGCATCGGAGGCGTCCACCTGCTGAAAGCGGCCGAAGACGGACTCCAGTTTGTCGGCGGGAATGCCACGGCCATGATCGATGACCGAAAGCGTGACACCCTCCGAGCCAGGATGTAGTATGACGGAGACGGTTGCGCCCTCGGGTGAGAACTTGACGGCATTCGAAAGCAGATTGGTGAGCACCTGGAGAAGCCGGTCGGGGTCGGCGATCAGTTCAACCTGCGTGGCGTCGTGAATGAGTTTGACGCCGGCATTTTCCGCCATGGGCGTGATGCCGTCAACGGCCTGCCGGACGACATCGTTGAGTTGCATGGAGCGGAAGGCAAGCGGTTCGCGACCGCTCTGGATGCGCTCGAGATCGAGAATGTCGTTGATGAGCCGGACGAGGCGCTCGGAGTTGTTGAGGGCGATGCGCAGCAGGTTGGCGGGTTTTACGCCAAGGGGGCCAAGCATGCCGGATGACAGCAGGCCGAGCGCGCCGCGAATCGAGGTCAGCGGGGTGCGCAGTTCGTGGCTGACGGTGGAGATGAACTCGTCCTTGAGCCGGTCAAGGGCGTTGCGTTGGCTGACGTCGCGGAAGCTCAGTACCGAGCCGGAAAAGCGGCCCTGTTCAAGCAGGGGCGTCAGGGTGAACTCGGCAGGGAAGGCATCACCGTCGGCGCGGAAGATGGTGGTTTCGCTTGAGGAAACCTTGTGGCAGGTGACGGCGGCGCGCAGCGGACAATCCTCGTCGCAACTGCAGTCGGCGGGGGCGGAGCCATGCAGAAGATCGTGGAGTGAGCTGCCGATGAGTCGCGTGGCCGGGGCAGCGAGCAGGCTGGTGGCCGCGGGATTGGCAAAGCGGACGACGCCATTGCGATCCAGTCCGCAGATGCCCTCGGCGACGGCGTCAAGCAGCACCTCCTGACGGCGGGCCATCTCCAGGGCGCGGCCTTGCTCCTCACTACGGGCCAGCATCTGGCCAAGCGCAGCGGCGGCCATCTCAATGGAGGCCAGTGCCTCACGATCCTCGCCCAGCGGAAAGCGGCTATAGAACTCGAGAACAGCGAGAACGCGCTTGTCGGCGCGCACGGGCACGGCCCAGGCGGAACGCATCTGGCGGCTTTGGGCGATGGCAAGGCGTGAGGTCTGCGGAACGGTGGCCAGCTCGGCGATCCAGCGGGTGTGGCCGTTTTGCCAGACCTGCCCGACAAGCTCTTCGCCCGGCGCAAAGCCGACGCCCATGCTCTCCTGCAAGAGGGCTTCGGCGAAGGGCTCGGTGGCCGACCATGCGGCCCCGAACTCCAGACGCTGATTGCCGGGCTCGATCTTCCAGAGCACGACGAGATCCCAGTTCTGCGCAAGGCTGAGGGCCTCGAGAATGCGGCGGGCGGTCGACAGCGGCGCGTCGTTTTCGCCGATAATCTGGCCGATGGCAAGCTGAAGGGCGAGCCGGTGTTCGCGCTGCTTCTGCTGGGTGACGTCACGCAACAGGCAACGGACGGCGATAGGCTTGCCCGCCTTCTGGCGCAGGCTGAAGCTGAGTTCGACGTTGAGCACGCGGCCGTCGGGGGTGTGATGGCAGACGGGTTCGCGGTCAACGGTTTTGCCCTCAAGCGCGGCGCGGAAGAAGCGGACGGCATCGTTGCTGTAGCCGGGGACGAAGAGTTGCTCAAAGGACTCGAGCGCAAGCAGGGCAGCGTCGTCGAGCCCGAAGCAGGCCTTCCAGGACGGATTGACATAGAGAAAGCGTCCGGTAGGGCTGAGCATGGCGATCATCTCGGAGGCGCTTTCAAAAAGATCGCGATAACTCTCCTGGGTTTCGCGTAACTGCTGCTCGCGGCGCAGGGTCGAGCTTTCATCCATCGCGACAGCGATCAGACCGCGTTGCGCACCGCTCACCTCGAAGGCGGAGACGTGCAGGGTGGCCAGGCGCCTGGAGCCGTCCTTGCGCTGCAACTGAAGCTGAAAGCTCGGGACCTGGCTCGGCGGCAGCGTCTGAACGCAGTGCAGATAGGCAGCGAGCATGGCCTGGTTGCCGGTGGCGTTGGAAAAAGTGAAGCCGCAGTGGCGCTCCATCTCTTGAACGAGATGATCGGCCTCGCCGGGGGCAAGCAGCTCACGGGGCAACCCGAGGGTGGTCAGCTCGGAGGCATGGTAACCAAGCAGTCGCTCGGTGGCGGGATTCATGTAGGCAATCTTGCCGTCGGGCTCAATCACCATCAGCGCGGTGCCGACCGAATCGAGCACGTCCTTATAGCGCGCATCGCTCGAGAGAACTCGCTCGCGGCACCGTACGGCCCACAGCGCCGTGGCCAGCGAGGTGAGCAGTGCCACCGCAGGCAGAAGCCAGAGCGAGAGGTCTTGGCGGACAATCTTGCGCAGCAGCAGAGCCAGCGCGGTCGAGACAGCTGCAACAACGAGAGCTTTTCCGAACAGGCAGAGACTACGCGGCTTGCGGCGGCTTGCGTCCGAATTATTAAAAAGATGAGAGCCCATGAAAGCGTGTCTCCGCAGCCGAAATCGGATCGATGCACCATGCTGTTGCTACGAGGTAGTATAAGCGCTTTGATTGTGCCACCATGGACGTGCGTCTCAGAAGACAGCCCTTGAGCTGTGGGGTTTGTTGCCATTTCTTCAAGCATGGTAGCCGTAGAGCAACCGTATACTGTCAGCATGCGTTTTCCGTGTGTTTCGCAGGGAGTTTTTTGTGCGGCCGTTGCGCTGGCCGCGCTGGCCGTGGCGACACCCAAGGCTCATGCCTGGGGCGATGAAGGCCACAGAATGGTAAACAAGCTGGCCGCGAAGAATCTGCCGGCCGATGTGCCGGCGTTTTTGCGCTCGGCCACGGCTGTGGATGAGATCGAGTACCTCGGCCCCGAACCGGACCGTTGGCGTTCGCCCTCCGAGCCCGAACTGGTGGCCGCGCAGGCCCCCGAGCACTTCATCGATCTGGAGTGGGCCGACGAACTCGGCGCTCTGCCTCGCAAGCGTCTGGACTTTGAGGCAAAGGCCTTCGCGGCCGGCAAGCGTCCGGAGAAGATCGGACTGCAACCATGGGTGACCACCGAGGTCTGGCAGCGGTTGAAGGCGGCCATGCGTGCCTATCGCACGCTCGAGGCCGCGCACAAGGACACCAAGCCGGTCGAGCAGGCGATTCTGTTTTATGCCGGATGGCTGGGCCACTACGTGGGTGACGGCGCGCAGCCGCTGCATGCGACGATCCAATACAACGGCTGGACCGGGCCGAACCCGAACGGCTATACGACCGATCACAAGATTCACTGGCAGTTCGAAGGCCCATTCGTGGGCGCGAATGTGCATGAGGCCGACGTGGCGCCGAAGATGACCGCGCCCAAGCCGGTCAAGGGCGATCTCTTCGAGTCCTACGTGGCCTATCTGCGCGAGAGCCAGAAGGATGTCGAGAAGGTCTACCAACTGGAGAAGGCGGGCGGATTCGTCGGCGCGGGCTCGGCCGAGTCACGCGACTTCGCCGCTACGCGCTTGGCCGCCGGCGCCAGTATGCTGCGCGACATGATCTACACCGCATGGCAGCAGAGCGCGATTCCAGTGCCCGATCCCTACGCAAAGTAAGAACCAGAAGGATCAAACCATAAAGCAGGCGCTTCCCTCAGGAGAGCGCCTGCTTTTGGGTCTTCTACAAAAAAATTAGTCGGCGGCCGACTGCGTGCGAGTCAGCGCCGGGATGCGGCGCAACATCGGCGTCAGCGCGAAAGTGATCAGCGCGACGACGGGGATGGCGACCACGAGCCAGGCCAGCAGCGCCTGTTCGGCCAGCGTCCCCATGCGGGTAAAAAACTCAAGCGGCGAGGTGTGCAAAAGAGCCGCCGCCGAGGCCGTCTTCTGTGGCGCGGAGGACAAGATCCAGCCACCAAGACGGACAAACGGAAAAATCAAAAGAATCTGCGCGGGCATAACCGCGTAATTGGCGGCCTGAATCGCGGGCTGGTTCAGCCCCAGCGCCAGTGCCAGCACGCCGCAGAGCACGGTCGTTACGCCAAGCACGGGCAGGCAACCGATGACACAGCCAAGCGCGAGGGTCAACGCAAGGCGGCGGGGTGAAACACCCTGACAGAGCCAGAGCCGGATTTTTCTCTCAAGCGAGGCAAACATGGGGGAAATCCTGTCTGTGAGTATGGGCCGGTTGTTGGGGAAACTGGTTGCGCCTGAGTAAATATTACGCCGATTTTTTAAATTGTAAGGAGCCAAAAGGTACAGACAGTTACGAAGAGCATCTTTGCAAACGCACTCCATGGGTGTGCGCTGCCGCTTGCGATACACTTGGACCCGTGCGCGTGTTTGGTGTGGATTGCGGAACTGAGATTACCGGCTTCGGCGTGGTCGAAACCGGCGAGACAAAGCGTGGGCCGGAGCTGATCTGCAGGGCGATGGGCGGCATCCGGCTACCGAAGTCAAAGGCGCTTCCCGAGCGGCTCGAACAGGTTTTTCGCGAGCTGACCGAGCAGATGGCGCGCTGGAAGCCGGATGCGGTTTCGGTCGAAGGGGTCTTCTATTCGGTCAATGCGAAGTCGGCGCTGAAGCTCGGCCATGTGCGCGGGGTGGCACTTTTGGCCGCGGCAACACTCAAGCTGCCGGTCTTCGAGTACGCGCCGCTCAAGATCAAATCGAGCGTGGTCGGCTACGGGCTGGCGAAGAAGGAGCAGGTGCAGTTCATGGTGGCGCGACTGCTCAATCTCACCGAGATTCCCGAGCCAGCCGACGCCGCCGACGCGCTGGCCATCGCCATCTGTCATATTCATACGGCCCAAACGCTCGAGGCGCAGAAGCCGGTGGCTGGCCGCTAGACATTTGCCTATAGCTTTTAGAGAGACTCTGATTCAGTCTTGATTTTGAAAGGGCACGACTTTAGTCGTACCGCACAGGAGCAGAATTTTAATCGAAGCGCACCGCACACGTGTGCAGAGAAAATTGCGCGGGAACTATACGTCGAATGCTTGCTGCGCATAGACTTAGATATATTTTTTCGGGCGAATATGCGCAACATTTCCATGGCGCGGGGTTCAGCCTAAACAAGTTCAGGTTTTGCCGCGAGCGGCGGCAGAAAGGCGGCGTGCATGGAATGCATGGCGCAGAAAATTGCAGGATGGATGTGCCGGGGGATCGCGGGATCGGTGCTGGGAGCATTGCTGTTGGTGCCCACGCTGCGGGCCGCAGACGTTGGCCCGAATGAGTTGGCGGCACGACTGAGCGAGGTCGATGGCCAGGTGAGCGTGCTGGTGGCCGGTGAGCCGGTCGCCGATCAGGCGCTGGTCAATCTGCCGGTTTCCGTCGGCACCGAGATCGTGACCGGAGCCGATGGCCGGGCCGAGATCGAGTTTGAAGACGGCACCGTGGCGCGCCTTGCTCCCAACAGCGCATTGCAGATTGTGGAACTGCGCGGCGCTGCGGGCCAGAGCCTGCTGTTTGAGCGCGGGCTCGGCTACTTTGAGACGCAGGGCGGCAAGGCGGCGATTCGCTTTGGCGAGGCGCTGGTGAGCATCAATCAGGGGGTTCTGGTGCGGATTCGCCTGGACACGCCCCCGGGTGAGATGGCCGTGTTGTCCGGTGAGGCGCGCGTCAGGCTGGATAAAGGCGCGCGGTTCAAGGTGCAGAGCGGGCAGAGCGCCACGCTGAGCGCCGAGGATCCGAACCAATACAATCTGACGGCGCTGACCGCCGATACCTGGGATGCCTGGAACTCGGACCGCGATCAGAATCAGGCAAACCAAAGCGCGGCGGCCACGGGAGCGACGGCGCAGGAGGGCAGCAGTCCGGCCTGGAGCGATCTGGACGCAAATGGCAGTTGGTACGATGTGCCCGGCGCCGGTCGCATCTGGTCGCCCACGGTCGCCTCGGCCGGTGACTGGGAGCCGTACGGCTGCGGGCACTGGGTCTGGACGCCGCGCTTCGGCTATGTCTGGGTCTCCTGCTGGCAGTGGGGCTTTATGCCCTACATGTGCGGCGGGTGGGATTTTTATGACGGCTTCGGTTGGGGCTGGTCACCGAATGGCTGCGGCATGGGCTGGGGCGGCGGCTACTTTACGACGGTGCGCATTCGTCGCGGACCGCCGGGATACCGGCCGATTCTTCCGCCACGTTGGGATCCGCGTCGGCCGATTGGCGGGCCGCGGCAGCCTCATCCACCCATCATTCCCATTGATCGCCGAGGGCCGGGCCATGGACCATGGCCGGTGCGCGGTCGCGAGGTGGGCATCGGCGGCTCAACCCTGCGCCCTCTGCCTCCGTCGCATCCCACGCCGACCGGGCCACAGCGCAACGACACGCATCCTGTGGACATCAACCATCCGGGGCCAAAGCCCATTGTGGTGCCGGGGCTGCTCGACAACGGAGCGCCGCAACCGAGACGTCCTGCCGTTACCGATCCACCGCGCGATCAGCGTCCGGCGAATGACACGGCGCAGCCGCAACGCCATAGCTTCTGGCAGAACATCACGCGCGACCATCCGCAGCCGGCCAATGCGCCACAGCAATCTGGACGGCCCGCCGATGCGCGCGGTGCGCAGTCTGCACCGCCGCAAAACGGCGGACGCACGGCTCTGCCGAATGGTGGCAATGGAGCGCGTCCGGCGCCAACGCCCGCGGGTGGCAATGCACCACGCTTCACGGCTCCGGGCAATGGTGGCAATGCACAGCATCTGTCAGCGCCGAGCGGTGGGGCTGTGCCTCGCATGTCCGCGCCGCCTGCTCCTGCGCCACACTTCTCCGCGCCGCCACCGCCTGCGCCCCATGTTTCTGCTCCAGCGCCCGCACCAGCGGCAAGCTCCACGCACAAATAGGGCAGGCGCATCACACAAAAACGAGCGTAGCGCGAAGGGCGCTACGCTCGTCTTTTTGTATTGAGGGAATAAAAAAGCCCGCGCCTTCTTGTAGGAAGGGCGCGGGCCTTTTCTCCAGGAAAAACCTCGTAAAAATTCTAGATCTCCCAGCGGAGCAAGGTTGCTCCCACCGAGAAGCCGGCGCCGACGGCAGCCAGCAGAACCAGATCGCCCTTCTTCAGCTTGCCTTCTTCAACGGCGGTTTCCATCGCCAGCGGAATCGTGCCCGCCGAGGTGTTGCCATATTTGCCGATGTTGACGATAACTCGATCCATGGGCATGCCGATGCGCTCAGCCGTCGAATTGATGATACGCAGATTGGCCTGATGCGGAATGAAGCAGCCCAGGTCCGCTCCCGTGATGCCGTTGCGCTCGAGCACCTTGGAGGTTGCCTCAGCCATCTTGCGCACGGCGAACTTGTAGACCGCCGGGCCGTCCTGATGGATAAAGTGCATGTGCTTGTCGATGGTCTCGTGCGTGGTCGGGTGAAGGCTGCCACCGGCGGGCATATTCAGGGAGACGCCACCCGCGCCGTCCACCTCATGCACATAGTCGATAAAGCCGATCTCGCCCTCTTCGGCGGGCTCAAGCAGAACAGCGCCGCCGCCGTCGCCGAACAGCACGCAGGTGGTGCGGTCGGTGTAATCGGTCATGCGGGTATTGGCGTCAGCGCCGCAGACGAGCACCTTTTTGTGCGCGCCGCTCTCGATCATCTTGACGCCGGCCTGCAGGGCATACACAAAGCCCGAACAGCCGCCGGAGACATCAAAGCCCCAGGCTCCCACGGCGCCAATCTTGTGCTGCACCAAGCAGGCCGTCGAGGGGAACATCATGTCGGGCGTGACCGTGCCGACGATGATGCACTCAATCTCCGAGGGGTCGATGCCACGCTGGGCGATGACCTTCTTGGCCGCTTCCGTGCACATGTCGCTGGTACCGAGTCCCTCTGCCAGCTTGTGGCGGGTGTGAATGCCGGTCCGTTCGACGATCCACTGGTCATTGGTCTCAACCAGCTTCTCAAGATCCTGATTGGTGATGATCTCGGGAGGAACATACGTACCGAGCGCGGTAATCTTCGCGCGATGACCCACGACGGGGCGGACGGACAGACTCAATTGCAATCTCCTTGAGGTGCGGGTGCGGTCTTGCAGAAGGCAAGGCGTCGAGGCCCAAAAAAAAGCGCCCTAGGCGCTCAAATAAAAGTACCGGGTGACCTACTGCGCCCGTACTAGCCCGTTACCGTTGCTTCCTTCCGGACCTGGCGGGGTTGGCGGGATTACGTCGCGTAGGACCCGGCAAGAACAATATTAACACCAATGCCGAATCCGGCAAATTCTGGAAAACTTTGTCTGTGGATTGCGCTGCACAACGCCATTGCGTCCTCCCGCAGGGTGCTCTACCAAAGCGCGCAGCCGCGCCGGGCAACACGCATGGCAGCAGTCACGTCAGCCAAGTGACTGCAAAAGATCGGGGCTCTATTTCTGAGATCGCTTTTGCTGGCTTGTTCGCGCCGGACAAAGCGTGGGAGAGTTTGCTGGCATGCTTCGGACATACAGGCAAAGAAGGATCGCGCAGGAAAGAACTTCGATCCCCATCGCCGATGCGCTCGAGAGCAGGCTGCAGGTTTCCAGATAGTTCCAGGCGGGCCACACAAAGAATGTGGAGCTTGCCAAAAGTATCATGCAGACGTGCTTGAACATGATAGCCCCCACCGTTTTTGCCGCTGCAATCATAGCCCAAAAGCATAAAAAACAAGCACAATCTTTTTTACATTCCAGTAATAGAGTTCCTGCCTTATTAAGGTTACGGTCAGTCACTCCGGTAGTGCCGCCATATCGGGCCGGGCCCTTCCGCAGGGTTTCATAAAAGGGACGGGCGCTTTGAAGTTGGACTGCTTGAGGGGAAAAAGCTGGCACTCGGCGGTACAATCGTTTCTATATTACTGGCGGTAGTGAAGTTGTCAGCATTTTCGTCGGAAAGCGTCGGGCAGATTCACGGTGCGCGATCTTGCCGATTCTGGTGTATCTTGATGATCTTAAACACGATGATGCGGACTTTCTGAGATGGCAATTAGTCTTGTTGTTCTCGTTCGCTTGTTCCTTTCGGGCGTTGCCTGTGTCATCTTTCTGATGGCGATGGTTGCCTGGCGAAGGCGTGCGCACTCGCACGAGGCGCACATTCTTGCCTTGCTGATGCTTTCGGTTTCGGCCTATTGCTTTGGCTCGGCGCAGGAGCTGGCGCAGACCTCGCTGCCACAGGCCATGTTCTGGCTGCATGTCGAGTACCTCGGCATTCCCTGGATTCCCGCTCTCTGGATCATTCTTGCGCATCGCCATGCGGGCCGGCGCAGCCCGATTCTGCTCCTGTTGATCATCCCCGTGCTCACGCTGGTGGGGCAATGGACGAACCTCTACAACCTCTACGACACGTCCATCACCTTTGTCCTGCACGATCCTTTCTGGATTGTGACCGTGCAACGCGGGCCGATTGCCCTTCTGAATCTGGCCTACCTGTTTGGGGCCCTCTTCTACGGCAATACGGTCTATTTCTGGAAATATCGCACGCTGCCCGCGCTCCTGCGTTGGCAGGCCATCCTGATGGGCATCGCATCGACCTTTCCGCTGCTTGCCTATCTGGTCTATCTCTGCGGCTGGAGTCCGTGGGGGCTCGACATTGCGCCCCTGGTCATCAGCATGAGCGGCTTTGTCAGCTACTACGTTGTTTTTCGTCTGGAGCTGTTTGACCTGATGCCGATGGCGCGCGCCATGGTCTTCAAAAACATGCGCGATGCCGTACTGGTCACGAACCTGCACTATCGTCTGGTGGACTTCAATACCGCCGCCGGCACGCTATTGCCGATGCTCGATGCAACGCGACTGGGCACGGATGTCGATAGCGTCTTTGCGCAGATACCGGCAATCGGCAAGGCCTTTCGCGCGCAGGGAACCAGCAAGGATGTTTCCATCCAGGTTCACCATGAGGAGCGGCACTTTGACGTGAGCGTCTTCGCCCTGATGCAGGACCGCTACCAGTATGGATGGGCCATGATTCTGGCCGACATCACCGATCAGGTACACATGGTTGAAAACCTGCAAATACAGGCAGAGACCGATCCGCTCACCGGCGTCGCGAATCGCCGCGCGCTGGTTGCAGCCATGGAACAGGACCTGCGCGCGCTCGACGAGCCCTTCAGCCTGCTGCTGATTGACATCGACCACTTCAAGCAGATCAATGACCGGCTGGGGCATCGCGCCGGTGATCTTGTTCTGCATGCCGTGGCCGCGCAAATTGGCCGTGGCCTGCGCACGAAGGACCTTCTATGCCGGTATGGCGGTGACGAGTTTGCGGTCTTTCTGCCCGGAATCGAGCTTGCGCAGGCTCTGGACGTGGCCGAACGCATTCGCCGCGCCACCGAGCATGCTCAGATCGAGTTCAACGGTGAAATTCTGCGCGTTACCATCAGCGTTGGAGTGGCAGAACATCTGCCCAACAGCGACGAACACTGGCAGCAGATGCTGGAGCGCGCCGATCAGGAACTCTATTCTGCCAAGACGCATGGCCGCAATTGCATTGAACCCGTCGGCAAACCCGCCGCGCTACGGCTCGGCTGAGTTGCCCCCTTAGCGATGATGCGCAGCCAGAATCATCAGCAGCAGAACAACCACCGGAATCATCGCCAGCCCGCCATAGTAAAGAATCTTGCGCGTGAGCTGCGACTTGCGCTTTTGCCAGTCGCGTAACTCGATGCGATCAGGATCGACGCCGACCTGGTCGAGATGCTCAAGGTCGTGCTGAAACTCACTCGCCTTCGGGTAGCGGTTCTTGGGGTCGCGTT
This sequence comes from Acidobacteriaceae bacterium UBA1307, assembly GCA_002307235.1. Lineage (GTDB taxonomy): Bacteria > Acidobacteriota > Terriglobia > Terriglobales > Acidobacteriaceae > Telmatobacter. The sequence goes on along the minus strand of DBTV01000011.1, from coordinate 68,517 downwards.
CGAGCGCGCGATAGAGAACCTCCTGCAACTGCGGCGAGAGCGCGGGATTGGCGATGGTGGGCGGCAGGGGATGATTCAAAAGACGATCATTCATGGCCACCATGGGCGTTGAGCCCGAAAAAGGCAGCTTGCCGGTGAGCATCTCATAGAGAATCACGCCCATCGAATAAATGTCGGTGCGACCGTCGCCGCGCTTGCCCTTGACCTGCTCGGGCGCAATGTAATTCGGCGTGCCAAGCGTCGCGGTAAAGTTGGCATAGGTCAACCGGCGCGCGGCCGCGTCTCCTGCTATGCCGAAGTCGATCAGCTTGATCGCATCGCCGTTCGCCTCATCGACCATGATGTTTTCCGGCTTCAGGTCGCGATGCACGACGCCGGTCGAGTGAATGGTATCGAGCGCCTCAAGCACGCGGGTGGCGATGTGCAGGGCGCGTTCTTCGCTGATGCGTTCCTCGTCGAGAATCGTGCGCAGCAGCCGCCCCGGACACCACTCCATCACCATGTAAACGCGGGAACGTTTTTCGCCCCCATAGACGCGCATGACGCCCGGATGATTCAGCTTTTCGCCGATCGCCGCCTCGCGCTCGAAGCGGTCGAAGAGAATCGGATCGGCCTCCATGTCGGGGTGGGGAATCTTCAGGCCGACGGTGCGGCCATCGCGCGTGTCGGTGGCGCGATAGATCGTGGCCATGCCACTGCGCGCAATCTGCTCGTCGATGCGATAGAAGTCGAGAACAGAACCAGCTTCGAGGGTATCGTGCAAGCCCATGCGACAATCACGCTCCAGAGGAAGATGTCCCTACTTTAAATGGAAAATGTGAAGCAATTTCTAAAGATTTCGCGGTGATTTACAGCGAAGAAAGCCGGTAAGGACGGCCGCGATACATGCCGACCTGTTCGACGGCGCGCACCCGGATCACCTGCGCGGTGGTGTTGTCGCCGCCATCGATTTCAACGGCGCGGGCCACCAGCTCGCGCGCGACCTCCTCCATCGGTTTGTGCTGAGTAACGATGCGCGCCATCTCGTCCGCGGGCATCTCGTTGTGCAGGCCATCGCTGCACAGCACAAAGATGTCGTCCGGCTGAATGGTGTGCGTCGCGATGTCGGCGGAGACGAACATCTCGGGGCCAACCGAGCGAACCAGCACGTGACGCGCTTCGGAACTGGCCATCTCTTCGCTCGAGATCAATCCCAGCTTGTGCTGTTCGTTGACCAGCGAGTGATCTTGCGTAAGCTGGCGTACCTGTCCGTTGCGGATCAGATAGCAGCGCGAATCTCCCACGTGCGCGATGACCGCCTGATCGTAGCGCAGCGCGCAGGCCACGAGCGTGGTTGCGATCTTCTTGCCGCGATATTCGGGCTGCAGCGCGCAGTCATGCACGGCGGCATTCGCCTCCTGCACAAGCCGCGGCATCAGGCTGGGCAGCATGGCGCCGGGCGAGGCCTTTGAAAACTCTTCGACCAGTGTGCGCACCGCCGTGGCCGAGGCGACTTCACCGAAGTCATAACCTCCCACGCCGTCGGCAACCACGAACAGAAAGCCATGCGAACGACCCTGGCTGCGCGACTGCGGCACAAACGAGCCGCATGCGTCCTCGTTGTTCGTGCGCACCTTGCCGAAATCGCTTGCCTGACCGAATTGAATATCGAGCATCGTGCCGTAGCCTTGATGGTGGAGCGAGACTGTCACGCGAGTCCCGGCTGCATTGATTGTGAAACAGGAAGAGGAAAATAGCGAATGGGTGGTTCCAGCCCGTGGAACCACCCTGCGCAGTGTTTCGCGATGCCTCGGTTACTTGGCCCCGACCAGAATCGCCTTGCCCTTGGTGTGCGAGGTCTTCAGGAAGTAGATGGCGCCATAAGCGCCCCAGAGTCCGGCAATCAGCAGCGCCAGCAGCGGCTCCTTGGTTGTGCCCAGCCCGAAGGCCGGAGCGATGATGTAGAAGGCCATGCAGGCCAGGTTGGCCAGCAGACCGAAACCGGGAATCAGCAGGTGACGGATCAGGCTGAAGTCCGGCCGCTTGAAGTAGGCCACAATGCACAGGAAGCAGCTCAGTGCATACAGGATGAAGGTGCCGAAGTTCGAGGTCAGCGTGACCATCAGCAGCGTGTTGGGCAGCGCGGCCATTCTGTCATGCGTCGTGTAGCCGAAGCTCGACAGAATGCCATGCGGCAGCGAGGCGATGGTGGCATCGGTCGGCGCGCCGGCGTCACCGAAGGCCACCGAAACCGCAACGACACCGATGACGGAAGAGATCAGTGCCAGCGTCCAGATAGCGCGGCGCGGCGTCAGTGTGCGCGAGTCGAGTACGCCGAAGTGCGAAGGAGCTTCTTCGTCCTTGCCCATTGCATAGGTCACGCGTGCGCCCGTGTTCATGCAGCTCAGCGTGGTGCCGATCAGTGCCAGAAAGACCGTGAAGGCCTCGGCCAGCATGAAGTATTTGCCGTGTCCCTGGCCAAGCAACGCATCACCGACAATGATCATCATGTCGCCGACCGGCGCCGCCGAGGTCGCGGCGTTGGCCATCGAATAGCCTGTATTTAAAAAGTAATTGGCCGCGAAGTATTCAAACAGATAGCAGATCAGCCCCTGAATCAGCAGCGAAGCGATGACCGCGATGGGAATATGCTTGGTCGGATTCTTGGCCTCGCCACCCATCGAGGTCACCGACTCGAAGCCGACCAGAATCAGAATGGCCACCGTGGCCTGAATCATCATCCAACTGAAGTTGTGTACGCTCACGACCGAGGCCGCGTTCGGGTGCGTCAAAAAGGCCCCGTTGGCATCGTGCTCCGGGTACGCCACCTTGAAGGGAACCGGCTTGCCCGCCGCGTCCAGCTTGGGCAGCGGTGCGCCCGTGGTGTCGCGCAGAATCGAGCTGTCCTTGGGACTGGTAGCAAACTCGTACGTGTAGGTCGATTGCGTCTGGCTATCGTAGATGAAGGCCGGCGAGCCCGCCGGATGATTGGCCCGGTAGCCGAGAGCCAGCACGCTGAAGACCACCAGCGCCGAGATCTGCACCACGTTGATCGCCAGATTCACCGCCGTCGAAGCGCCCGCGCCCTTCTGCGCAATCCATGCCACAAAGAACGAGAAGACAATCGCAACCAGCGCCATGAAGACCGGCCCGGGGTTGGAACCGGCGATGAAGCTCGGGTTCAGAAAGCCGACCACATAGCCGACGAAGATGCCCGTGGTGGCCACCATCACGCCCGGATAAACCCAGTAGTAGAGATGCGAGCCCCAGCCGACGATGAACTTGGCCACGCGGGCGTATTTATAGGCCTTTTCCGTGCTCAACATCGCCTGCTCGGCATAGTAGTAGCTGGAGCCGGTGCCTGGATAGAGCTTAGAAATTTCGGCGTAGGCCACGGCCGTGGCCAGGCAAAGCACCAATGCCGCCAGAATGCCGATCCACATCGACGGTGCCGTGGTGCCGGTGGTCGATTGCAGATAGAAGGTGAGCCAGAGAAAAGCTCCCGGTGCGATCAGAGCCATTGCATTGCTGGTTAGCCCGGTCACTCCGAGCGTCGCCTGCATTTGAGGTGCATTGCTTTCTGCCATGACCATTCTCCTTAAGTTAGCTTTCTGTATCTCCGCTTCTCAAAAAAACGCAGCCGCTTCATGCGGCAGCATGCACGCGCGTTCGAACAAGATTGCCATGCCGCAGGATTCTATAAGTTGAAACTAGTTGCAAGTGCATGAAGAACCAATAAGGATGAGCCTGTTTTTTTATGCAAAAGATAGATGGAATTTATAAAAATAAAATAGGTGCTCTCCCAGCAGAAAGCACCCACATAGTGTTGATTTTTAAAAGCGATTAACGCTTGGGACCGAAGAAGGCAACAAAGCCCGCGGTCAATGTGGACTGCGCTTTGGCCACCGCGTCGTTGTCGCCCTTGGTGAAGTAGTTGAAGTTCGTCCAGTCGCGCCGATACTCGATGCGGGCCAGCAGCCCTTCTACCCACTTGTGCTCGTAGGTCAGCGTATATTCTTGAAACTGCTGGCGATGTGTAACGCCTTTGCTGGCCTGGCTGGCGCTTGCGGTTGTAAAGCCCTGCGGGTCGTAGTAGAACTCGTAGCGTCCGGCGAGTGCGTCCTGCGCGGTGACCTGCTCGCGCAAGGCCAGCGCCGCGCCCTGCCAGTGGTTCAGCACCGTATCGCCCAAGGTCGTGCCCCCCGACGTGTACGTGTGGTCTCGGTTCTGGCCGTAATCATAGTTAATATAGGCGTTGAACTTAGCGCTCGGAGTTAGTAGCAGGGTCGTATCGAAGAGATTTTCATAGCCTCTCTGCGTGCCAAAATTCTGCGGGCCCACATAGTAGTTCGCATTCCAGGTGTACTTCGGCTTGACGTAGGCGCTGGTCAGCCCAACCGTGACGCCACCATTGTTTTTGGTCGTAGTCGTCAGTCCGTTGACGAGTTGAAAACCGAGGGTCTCGGTCTTCGAGACCGGCAACGAGGTGCGCAGGCCGATGTGCGCATAGGGAACGGCGTGTGCGTAGAGCAGTGAGCGGGAATAGTTCCAATTATCTTTTGTCTCAACAACTTCCGCGCCAGCCGAGGTCGTAAATTTGCCCAGGTCCGCCTCGAAACCCTTCGCCTTGGGCGGCTTCAAGCTGATAAAAGCCTGCTCAATGTATTTGGTTGAGCTGTTGTCGGAGCTCGACGTGCCATTCATCTGTACATCGGTGCGGCCATAGAGAAAATCGATATGAACGCCCACCGGGTCCGGGTCGTGGCTCAGGGTCAGCTTGGCGGCATTCAGCGCAAACTGGTTGGTCTGGTCATTGAAGTTATAAAGCTGGTTATATCTTCCCGCGGCCGACTGATTGCTGGGTGTGTTGGCGTTATAGCTGTAATAGGCGTCGATAAAGCCGCTGATGTCGAGCGGGCCCACGCTCCATGTGGGCGCTGCGGGAGCCGCCGGAGCTGCCTCCGGCGTTGCCGGAGCCGAGGGCGTCTGTGCCTGTGCCACGAGTGCAGTTCCAAAGGCTGCTGCGGCAAAAATTCTGTTTAAGTGATTCCATTTCTTATGCATCGACAAGAATCCTCCCGAGAGTGACGTCTGTTCCGCGTACAGGTCAGAGCATGCTTGCAGAATATGCAACCATGCCTTCGCGACACGTTCTGCGACTTCGCCTGCTGGTCAAAGAACAAATAAGTAGGCCCGACTTGTTTCAGGGTACCCATTGTTCGATCTGTCTGCTGCATGAATTATTACTACTTATGCGAAATGGTCCATAAGGAACTTATGAAGATGTAAAAGTTTTTTTGTGGAACAGAATCTATCTTTTTATCGCAAATGTATTCTGTTTATTTAGAACGATATACAAAATAGACTTCACATTTTTTCTCTCGATGGTGATATAAGGTTTATATAAGTATCAGGCAAACATAAGTAAGTAGTAAGGAGAAGATAAGAAAGTGATCATCTGATTATGGATTGATCAAAAAGGCAGTTCGATTTATCGCGGTATGTTTAAGTTCAGAGCCAGAGGGTTTCAGCCTGTCACACAGAATCGCGCATGCTTTTCCGCCCCGGCATGCAAAAATATGAAGAATATCGAGAGGAGCAATCTTGTCTGCCGCGTACACGCCGGTTCAAAACGCGATTCAAAGTCGGGTTCGATACAAGTCGGGAATGAAGATCTTGCTGTTTTCGCTCGAGTGCACGCTGGGCATTCTGGCGGTGATTCTGGTCGCGAGCTTGGCTCATTGGCTGGGCTGGCTGATGCCGGTGGCCTTTCTGCTGTATATGCTGATCGTGGTGCCGACGGCGCTGTGGTGCGGTTTCTGGCAGGCGCTGGCGGTTTCGCTGTCGGCGGTGGTGGTGCACTGCATCTTCATCAGCCGCCAGCCGGAGCTGAAGCTGGCCGCCGACCCGGTCTACATCATCACGCTGGCCTCGTTTGTGCTGGTGGCCTTGACCATCAGCCGGCTTTCGGCGCGGGTAGGAGAGAATGCGCATGAGATCGAGTTGCGTGGCGAGCAGATGCGCGATCTTTACGAGTTCACCCGCCAGACCCTGCAGTTGAATCTGCACGTCGAGCCCGGCATGCAGCTTGCCGATCTGATCCACGACATCTTTGCCGTCGAGGCCGTGGCGGTCTTCGACGCCGATCTGCACAAGGTCTATCAGGCCGGCTACTGGAATGTGGACCCGCAGGAGATGGCGCAGAACGTCTATTACTTCGAGACCAGCGACGATGACGAGGAGACGGGAATGGGCCGGCGCGTGGTGCGGCTCGGTGCCGTGCCCGTAGGCAGCTTTGTGGTGCGCGGCGAAACCAGCCCGATGACCAACAACGCCATTGCCTCGCTGCTGGCAATGACCTTCGACCGCTACCGGGCCTTTGCCAACGAGAGCCGCATCGAGACCGAGCGGCGAACCGAGCAGTTGCGCGCGACCGTGCTCGACAGCCTGGCGCACGCCTACAAGACGCCGCTGACGGCGATTCGCGCGGCCTCGACCGGGTTGGCCGAGATGGGCAAGCTCTCCGTGGGGCAGGCCGATCTGGTGAGTCTGATCGATGAGCAGACCAGCGTGCTGAACGAGTTGACGACGCGCCTGCTGACGACGGCGCGGCTCGATGGCAGCGAGGTGCGCATCAACGCTTCGCCGGTCGGCGTCGGCGCGCTGATTGAAGAGGCGATGGCTGGCGTGCATGAGCGGCTGGCCAGCATGAAGACCGCCGTCGTGCTCGACGACGATGAGATGGTGATGCACTGCGACCGGCAGTTGATCATGATGCTGCTGACGCAGTACATTGACAACGCCTGTAAATACTCAATCTACGGGACGACAATCACCATCCGGGCCGAGAGGGCCAAGCGAGAGGTTATCCTGTCCGTACACAGTTTTGGACCAGAGATTCCCATGGCCGACCGCGAACGGATCTTCGACCGCTATTATCGGTCGGGGGCTCTGGCCAACCGCGCCTCGGGAACGGGAATCGGGCTTTCGGTCGCCAAGCGCGTGGCACTGCTGCATGGCGGCTTTGTTTGGGTGACCAGTGATGAGCAGGAGGGGACGACGTTCTTCGCGTCGATTCCAGACTCCGTGCAGAAAGGAAATGCGCAATGAACGCGACCGCAATCCGTATTTTGGTTGTTGACGATGAATCCGCTATCCGCAGAGCCTTGCGGCCTCCGCTGCTCGAACTCGGCTTTCAGGTAGCCGAGGCCTCGCGCGGAGAAGAGGCGCTGCAGTTGCTGCGCGCCGGCGGTTACGATGCGGTTCTGCTCGACATGAATATGCCCGGCATCGGTGGCATCGAGACGCTGAAGCGGATTCGCAGCTTTGCGCCGCGGCTGCCGGTGCTGATGCTGACCGTGCGCGATCAGGAAGAGGATAAGGTGGCGGCGCTCGATCAGGGAGCCGACGATTACGTGACCAAGCCCTTCAGCATGCGCGAGCTGATCGCCCGCATTCGCACCGCCGTCCGTCGCGTCCGCGCCCCCGAGCGTGCCGAGGATGCACCGATCGCCATTGGCGAAATTCTGCTCGACCCGGTCAAGCGCACCGTGACCAAACGCGGCGAACAGGTCCACCTGACGCGCAAGGAGTTCGACATTCTGCACTGCCTGATGAGCCGTGCCGGCCGCGTCGTGACCTATGCCAAGCTGTTGACCGCCGTCTGGGGTGGCGATTGTCGCGAAGAGGTCGAGTACCTTCGCACCTTCGTCCGCCAGTTGCGCAAAAAGATCGAAGACGACGCCTCAAGCCCGATCTACCTGCTCACCGATGTCTACGTCGGCTACCGCTTTGCCGATGCGCAGAGCTTCCAGGACGATCCGGCCGAACAGATTGTGGAAACGGCGCAGACCCCGGAGTAATGCAGCGCAGAGGCTTTCCTGTCTGCGGCAAAAACTAATCTGCACATTGGTTTTGAAAGGGTCCGGCTTCAGCCGGGCCAAACGAGAACACAAAGAGATTGCGCCTTTAGGCGCGGAGAGATGTTTAGAGCTTACTTTCCGCCGCCCTCTCAGGGGCTGAAGCCCATTCTTTTTTATGCCATCGATGGCACGGATGAATCCGTGCCCTTTCAAAACACCGCTTTGCATCAGCCTAAAAGCCCCTGCGCCGAACCTTCCGGAGCAGGGGCTTTCACAGCAATTCTCTCCACCAAAACGAGAAAAATTATTCGCTGTAGTGCAGCAGGCTGAAGACGTCGTAGCCGGGGAAGCGGTTGCGGCCCTTGAGGAAGTCGAGTTCGACGGCGAAGGCCAGACCGGCGATCTCGCCGCCCAGTTCCTTGACCAGCTTGACGGTGGCTTCCATGGTGCCGCCGGTCGCCAGCAGATCGTCGACAATCACTACCCGTTGGCCGGGCTCGATTGCGTCCTTGTGGATTTCAAGCGTGTCGCTGCCGTACTCCAGATCGTAGGTGACGCGAGCCACTGGCGCGGGGAGCTTGCGCGGCTTGCGCACGGGGGCAAAGCCCGCATTCAGGCGATAGGCCAGCGCCGGCCCAAAGATGAAGCCGCGCGCCTCGATGCCCAGCACCAGATCGATCTTCTGCTCCATGTAATGCGCCGCCATCGCGTCGATCAGCTTGGCAAAGCCGGTCTTGTCCTTGAGCAACGTCGTGATGTCGTAGAAAAGGATACCGGGCTTGGGGAAGTCCGGAACGGTGCGAACCAGCTTCTTCAGGTTTTCGATTTCGATCATATCAATGGTCTCGGTGATCTCGGGCATGAACCGTTGCTCCTCAGCGAATGTCTGTCTGTGGATGCGAACGGACTGAATCGCGGTTCTACTTCCACTTAGGGATTATAAAAGCTCGGGCTGGTGCGGGAGAACACGGCGCCTCTACCAGGCTCCGTCGATGCGAAAAGAGCTTAACGCGCCGACATGCTCTTCGTCGAGGAAAAACTCGTCAATGTGATCGACACGGCAGCCGCGCGGCCCACGATGCAGAATCGCGCGCAGTGCCTCCAGATCGGCCTCCGGGCCCGAAGCCACGACCTCGACCTCGCCCTCTTCGGTATTGCGCACCCAGCCACGCAGATCGAGCGAAGAGGCCTGCCGCTGCACGAACCACCGGAAGCCGACGCCCTGCACCCGGCCGCGAATGAAGAAATGTAGAATCATCGCGTTCAGTGTGGCAGAGCGGTTGGCCCTGATGCAAGCGCCGCGCGGGCCCCAGACGCGCTACACTGGCTTCACGATGGTTTTCGTTCTCGACAACTACGATTCGTTTACCTACAACCTGGTGCAGTATCTCGGCGAGTTCGGGGCCAAGGTTGTGGTGCGCCGCAACGACGAGGTGACGCCCGAAGAGGTCGAAGCCCTGCACCCGGACCGGATTCTGCTCTCGCCCGGCCCCTGCACGCCGCGCGAGGCCGGCATCCTGATTCCGCTCATCAGGCACATGGCCGGCAAGGTGCCGATCTTCGGCGTCTGCCTGGGCCATCAGGCCATCGGCGAGGCCTTCGGCGGCGAGGTCGTCCGCGCCAGCACGCTGATGCACGGCAAGGTCAGCCAGGTTGAGCACGACGCCAAGGGAATCTTTGCTGGACTGCCCACGCCTTTGACCTGCACGCGCTATCACTCGCTGGTGGTCCGCGAGCAGTCGCTGCCCAAGGCGCTCAAGGTCACCGCGCGCACGAGCGATGCGACCGGCTCGGTCATCATGGGCCTGCGCCACGCCACGCTGCCCATTGAAGGCGTGCAGTTCCACCCCGAAAGCGTGCTCACCGAGCACGGTCACGAGATGATCCGCAACTTTCTTGACCTTTAGCCAATCATGAACGGACGGGCTCACAACTTCGGATGGTCTCTGGCTCTGGCGCTGTGCGCCGGGTCCACCGCACAGGCGCAACAAACCGCGCAGCCAACCCCCATTGCCATTATTCCGCTCGACAGCAGGCACGGCGGTCCGACGGTGACCGGCGCGCTCGAGGTCTCCGGCGACCGGGCAATGATTGCCGTAAGCGGCACCATTACCGCCGGCACGCGCACGGCAAAGGTTCTTCTGCCGCGCCGGGGCGAATTGCATCTGTGCGCCTCGACAACCGTGCGCCTTGCCGCCGATGCGAGCGTGCCGACCGATGGCGGCGCGCCGGGGCTTCTGCTCGCGCTCGACCGTGGCGCACTCGAGCTGAATCTGGCCAATCGCAGCGCGGCCGGGCAAAACTCCGACGTGCTGCTGACGCCCGATTTTCGGATTCTTGTCAGCGGCGCGGGCACCGGCGAGATCGCCGTGCGGCTCGGCGACAAGGGCGATACCTGTATCGACAACGCCAGTCCGCACGCGCCCTATGTGCTGGTTTCGAGTCTCTTCGAGGGCGGCGCCTATCGTGTGCAGTCCGGCCAGCGCGTCAGCTTCCAGCACGGCAGCCTGCACGAAGTGGTCGACACGGAGAGGGAACCCTGTGGTTGCCCGCCCGACAAGAGCGAAGACAATGAATTTCCGCTGGCGCAAAGTGAAGGCCTTGCACCGATGGCCGCGCCCAAGCCGAGCGACGGCCCGGTGATCACCGCGCCTCTCGTGCATAACGGCAGCGATGCCGCCACGCACACGCCCGCCTCGGACACTGCAAAAACACCGACGGCTTCAAGCCATGCAAAACAGAAGGATGAAAACTTCTTCTCGCGCGTGGGCCGTTTCTTCCGTCGCATCTTCGGTGCGGAGTAGCGCGCGTATCGCAGCAATTTCGAGCAATAGCTTTTCGAGAAAAAGATTTTCGAACAAAAAATTGCCGGGCCACGGAACACGTGCGCCGAAGGGCAGAAGAGGCTTCTGTCCGTGAGGGATGGATCGGCAACGTTGGAACGCTGGCCCGGCTCTCGCGGCGGTTGCGAGGCGATGGCACCGCCACGAGCGCGGTGGTGATCTAGACCGAAGTACTGACCACCGAGCCAACGTCGATCTTGCTGAAGTAGTTGCTGAGTGCACTCTGCGCGCTTGAGATGTCATTGTTGCTCAGCGAGGAGCCGAGCAGCGACAGCAGGCTGGTCAGCGTGGCATCGGTCGATGCATCGCCCGAGCTGCTCACGGTCGAAGAAGAAGCCGCTGTTGAAGAAGAACTGCTCGTGCTGCCCAACGCATCGAACAGTGTCGAGCTGGTGCTGTCCGTCGAGTTCGTGCTGTCCGAGCTGCTCGCGCCGGTCGAAGCCGACAGTGTTCCGTTCGAACTTAGCATGTCCGTCAGCGAGCTGTAGGAGTTCTGTGCGCTGCTGGTGTCGCCGCTGGCAATCGCGCTGAACAGCGTCAGAATCTCGCTCTGCAACGCCGAGATCGTGGCTTCAATCGAGGTCATCTCCGACGAACTCGAAGAGGTCGAGGCAGTGCTCGACAGCGTGACCGTGTCGGTGCTGCTTGAGCTTGCCGTTGTCGAAGAGCTGGATGCGCTTTCGAGCGTGGTCAGGGCCGACTGCGCCGAGCTGATGTCATCCTGCGCAAGAGCCGTCGATACACTCGACAAAAAGGTGCCCAGTGGCGAACTGGCGCTCGAACTTGAGCTGGAGCTCGACGAAGCATCGCTCGGCTGCAGCTTTTCCACCTCGGCCAAATACTTTTGCGCGTCGCTTACATTGCCGGACTGAACTGCCGAAACAAGATTGGACAGTGCGCTGTCGAAAGCATTCGAGCTGCTCGTCGAAGAGGATGTGGTCGAACTCGTGAGCGACGATAACAATGTCGCGCTGCTTTGCAAACTAGAGATCTGCATGAGGAACGGTCCTTTCGCAAAGAAATTACTCAACTGGAGTCCGCTCGATCCGGATTGAGTCGTGTTTCTTGGTTTAGTGTGGGCCGCGAACAGAAAAACTTGAGGAAAGAACAAGAAGAAAGGCTTTACGGCAATCTCGGATTGGAACAGGCTATTGCCAGTTCTTAAACGGAACCGAGCGCGGCATGCCGCTCAAGCCATCTCACATCAAGAAGCCCGCAAGAAGACTGGAGACTCGCGACAATCCTCTTGCGGACCTCTGCCTGCGCACGTCCACGGCACAGGGCGACCGGCGGAAGCCTTCTCCTGAAGATCAGGAGAAAGGCTCTATGCCTTGGCGCTAATCAACGAGCCCGCGGAAAGACTGGCCAGAAAACCATCGAGCGCCATCTGGGCCGAGGTGATGTTGCCGGCTTCGAGACTGGAGCCAATCTGCAGCAACTGCGTCGTTGCCGGAGCATCGTCGGCCAGCCGCTCGGCCAGATCGGTCGAAGAGCTCAGAAAGCTCTGGTTGGTGACCAACGTGGTCAGGTCGTTATAGGAATCGATGGCGTCGTTCAGATTCTGCGAACCAAGGGCGCTCGACAGGTTGAAGACATTTTCACCAAAGGTGGTGGTCGAATAGCTCGTCTCGAGCGATGTGCTCTCGGAGTTGCTCGTTTCATCGTTGGCATTGCTGACCGTGTAGGTCTTCAGCGTCTTCAGGGCCGACTGCGCATCGGCGATGTCACCACTGTCGAGTGAATCGGAGACGCTTGCCAGAAACGATCCAAGCGGCGAACTCGCGTCTGATTGCGCGGCGGGAAACTGCTTCACGGCAGCCAGAGCCGTCTGCGCAGTCTCCGTATCGCCCGCAGCGATGGAGGTGAACAGAGAAGCTAGGGCATCGTCGTAAGAAGAGTCCACGCTTCCGACGGGACTGACGGCCTGCGAGGCAGCCACCCCAGTGAGTATGGAATTTCTTTCTTGTAAACCGGAAACCATGATGAAGTCATCCTTTCGCTGGTTCTCTGAGCTCTTTCATTTGGCTTTTTGGTGTTCGCGACTGTGGGCCCTCTTTTCTGTACATGCCACGCGTTCTCGAACTGTCCGCACCGGTTGTATGGGCAAGACCTTGTCGATCAGGGCGGCATACCAGCCGTGTATGCACCGTCCTTTAGGCAACATAACGAGATTTCTTTAAGATTCCTATAGTGATAGAGAGATCGCCCAACAACGGAGTTTCATAAGAGAACGCAAAGATGCGCGTACAAAAAAGGGACAGCCTGGATTGGCTGCCCCTTTTCTTTGTGATTCGATCTAAGCGATTGCTAAATTTCGCGCGCCCGTTCGATAGCTCGAAGCACGGCCTTCGACTTGTTGATCGACTCCTGATACTCGAACTCCGGCGTCGAGTCGGCCACCACGCCGCCGCCCGACTGCACGTAGCCCTTGCCGTCGACCGACAGCAGCGAACGGATCGCGATGCAGGAGTCGAGGTTGCCCGAGTAGTCGGCATAAATCACTGTGCCGCCATAGGTTGCGCGGCGCACCGGCTCCAGCTCCTCGATGATCTCCATGGCGCGAATCTTCGGCGCGCCCGACAGCGTTCCGGCAGGGAAGCAGGCCCGCAGCGCGTCAATCGCCGTCAGCTCCGGCTTTAGCTTGCCCTCAATGGCGCTGACAATGTGCATTACGTGCGAGTAGCGCTCAATGAACATCAGTCGGTCCACCTTGACCGAGCCAAATTCGCTGACGCGGCCCACGTCGTTGCGGCCCAGATCCACCAGCATCACGTGCTCGGCCCGCTCCTTTTCGTCGTGGATCATCTCGTCGGCAAGCGCCTGATCCTCGGCCTCGGTTACCCCGCGCGGCCGCGTTCCGGCAATCGGGCGGTACTCGACCTTGCCCTCGTGCACGCGCACCAGCAACTCGGGCGACGAGCCCGCCACCTCGACCACCGTGGGTTGTTTTTTCTTTTTTCCCCTGGCGGTCGGCGCTTCGTCCTCGAGCGAAAATCTCAGGAAAAACATATATGGACTCGGATTGACGGTGCGCAACGAGCGGTAGATCTGGAAACTGTCGACGCCCGGCTCCACGTCGAAACGCTGGCTGATGACTGCCTGAAAGATGTCACCCGAGGCGATGTACTCCTTGGTCTTTGTGACCGCGGCCAGAAAATCCCTCTTGCGCGTGCGGAAGCTGACCTTCAGCTTGCCTGCGAGTTTTTTCTTCGGCAGTTTGGGCAGCGGCTGGGAGAGCTTCTTTTCGAGCCGGTTAAGCCGCAGAATCGCCTTCTCGTAGGCCACGGCGGGCTTTTCCCGGCGCACATCGGCCGTCGCCACCAGCCAGATCTGTTTGCGCACGTGGTCAAAGGCCAGAATCTCGTCGAAAAACAGCAACGCCGCGTCGGGAACCTTCAGCTCGTCGACCGCGCTCTCCGGCAGTTTCTCGATCAGCCGCACCGCATCATAGGAGAAAAAGCCCACGGCACCGGCGCTGAACGGAGGCAGTCCGGGAATCCGCGCCGGTCTCTGGCCTGAGAGATGTTCCTGCAGCACGGCGAAGGCGTCGCCCTCGATCCGCGTCTTCTTGCGACCCTCGGTGATGGTGATCTGGCGACCGCGCGCAAGGATGCGCTTGAAGGGCTTGAGGCCAATAAAGGTGTAGCGGCCCACCTGTTCGCCGTTTTCAACGCTCTCAAGCAGGCAGCACTCGGGTTCGGACCAGGCCGCGCGCAGAAAGGCCGAGACCGGCGTCTCGAGATCGGCGGTCAGGGTGCGGTAGACGGGAACGAGCGTGTGTTCCTTGGCCAGAGCCAGGAACTCCTTGCGAGCGGGCAGAGCGGAACGCGTCGAAGTCTTCACAGCCCCAGTTTAATTGTTTTGGCGCTGATGGGCGTGCGCTTTTTCGCGCGGCCCTGTTTCGCGCGCGCTATGGATTCGCCCTTGCGGGCTGCGTCGCCGGCGTCTCGGCCGTCTCGACCATGCGCACCTCCGCGCCGAAGCGGTGAAAGTCGTGATCGCTGACGCGCAGGCCCATGTTTTTATGAAAGAACAGCAGACGCAAATTGATCCGAACGTTGCCGTCACTCAAGACCCAGAGTCCGTCGGCCACCTGCGCCTGATGCAGATGAATGGATGATTCCTGTCCAATATACATGGGGCCTTTGCCCAGCTTGCGCACAATGGAGGCATGGATGTCGATCCACTGATTGCTGGTGGCGTCGAGAATGAGAACCCCGTGCAAAACGGAGAAAATCGCTTTGAAGCGGCTCTTGCCCTTGAAGCCATCCTTCGGCTCGGCTCCGATCTTCACCAGCCGGTGGCCTTCGCGGGTTTCTTCGCCGAGGATCGTGAAGTTGTAGGCCTCGGCCACGTCCTCGCGGAGGGCAATCTCCTCGGCCAGTTCCTTCGCGGCCTTCTTTTCGCGCTCCTGCTTGTGCTTGGGATTGGCCCCATGGGCATCGGCCATCTTCTCGTCGATCTCTTTCTCTTCCTTGCGACGATCCTTCTCGGCGGGCGGCGCGCCATTCACCAGCAGCGTGCGCCTCACCGGCTCTCCATCGATGGTGAAGTTTTCCCGCCGCGTGACGGTCGTCTTCACCACACGGTTGTCCTTGTACTCCTCTTCAGTCACATCGGAGACATAGATGTAGTTGCGCAGCGCCTCAAGACTCCGCTGGTTTCCGACCAGCGCGCGACGCACCAGCGCCGTGGCCTCGGCCGGGGAGCCGGCGTTTTGCGCCAGCAGCGGCGCGGCCAGAGCGGCAAGCAGCAGAGTGGAGCCCAACAATGTGCGCAACGTCATGGCTGAGAGTCTAATCGCGCGACGCCCAATCCGGAACCGGAATCTGCGCGATGTGGTACGGAAGGGCTGCCGCGCCGCCGTGGGCGCGCTTGACTCCTAACCCCGGCTGACCTAGACTCACTCGGGGCCGACTCACGCAACCCAGCGCGCCGAGCCGACCATGGAGACTTGAATGGCAACGACGAGCAGTCCGAAACTTTCATTGGACCAGGAGATCAATCCCTGGGAAGCGCAAAGCGCCCGTTTTGATTTTGCGGCGCGTAAGTTGAACCTGGATGAGGGTTTGTGGAAACTCCTGCGCAGCCCGGCACGCGAAATCATCGTGCATTTCCCCGTCACGATGGACGATGGACGCATCGAAATGTTTACCGGCTTTCGTGTCCAGCACAACATTGCCCGCGGCCCGGCCAAGGGCGGCATCCGCTATACGCCCGACGTCACCCTCGATGAGGTGCGCGCCCTGGCCAGTTGGATGACCTGGAAGTGCGCCGTCGTCAACATTCCCTTCGGCGGAGCCAAGGGCGGCGTCATCTGCGATCCCAAGTCGATGTCCAAGGGCGAGCTGGAGCGCATGACCCGCCGCTACACCTCCGAGATCAGCGACTTCATCGGACCGGAAAAGGATGTGCCGGCTCCCGACGTCAATACCAATGAGCAGACCATGGCCTGGATCATGGATACCTACTCCATGCACGCCCGCCACACCGTCACCAGCGTCGTCACCGGCAAGCCGCTCAACCTCGGCGGCTCGCGCGGCAGGCTTGAGGCCACCGGCCGCGGCGTTCTTGTCGCCTGCCAGCAGAGCCTCAAGTATCTCAACATGGATGTGCAGGGCTGTCGGGTCATCATTCAGGGCTTCGGCAACGTTGGCTCCAATGCCGCCCGCCTGATGCAGGAGCAGGGATTCAAGATTATCGGCATCGCCGAAAAGGATGGCGGTCTCTTCAATCCGAATGGCATCGACGTCCACCAGTTGACCGAGTTCAAATATCGCAACGGCTCGGTGCTGGGCTTCCCGGATGCCGAGGCCATGCCGAGCGAGGAGTTGCTCGTCAGCGAGTGCGAGATTCTAATTCCGGCCGCGACCGAGAACGTGATTACCAGCCGCAATGCCGCCAGGATTCAGGCCAAGATCGTCGTCGAGGGGGCCAACGGGCCCACCACCGCCGTCGCCGATGAGATTCTTGCCGAAAAGCACATCTTCATCGTGCCCGACATTCTGGCCAACGCCGGTGGCGTCACCGCCAGCTACTTCGAGTGGGTGCAAGATCGCCAGGGCTACTTCTGGAAGGAGGCGCTGGTCAACGAGCGTCTCGAGCAGATTCTCATCGACAGCTTCGACGACGTGGTTCGCTACGCCGAGGCGCACAACGTCAACAACCGCATCGCCGCCTACATGCTGGCCATTGATCGCGTCGCCTACACCATTCGCGAACGCGGCATCTACGCATAGGCGCAAGCGCCACGGGCACAGCAAACGGGCAGCGGAGTCGGAAAAACTCTGCTGCCCGTTCACTTTGACGCGCTTTCCACCGCGACCCTGTTCTCTGATCCGTCTTCAGGTGCAATAATAAACAGTATCGGAGACAGGTAAACGCAATGAATCTGCCGAATTCCCTCACGTTAAGCCGCATCGTCATGATCCCCATCTTCCTGTGGATTCTGTCGAGCAGTTTTCCGTGGAAGGGCGACGGCACGCAGGAGTTGCTGGCCTCGATTCTCTTCATTCTGGCCTCGATCACCGATGGCGTCGATGGCTACCTGGCACGGAAACGCGCTCAGGTCACCACCATCGGCATGTTGCTTGACCCGATTGCCGACAAGATGATGGTCACCGCCGCCCTTGTCGCGCTCGTCTCCTACATGCCGCAGATCGTCAAGGTCTGGATCACGGTGGTCATCATCGGCCGCGAATTTCTGATCTCGGGCCTGCGCTCGATCGCCTCCTCGGAGGGCTTCACCATCCAGGCCAGCGATCTGGGCAAGCTCAAAACGGTCGTGCAGATCGTCGCCGTTGTCTCCTGCCTTCTGGCTCACGGCTGGTATCAGTGGCACGTCGGTTTTGTCATCATTCCGGTCTACTGGTACGCGGTGGCTTCCATCTATTTTGCCGTCGCCGTCTCCACGATCTCGGCCATCGATTACTTTGTCGGCTTCTGGAAGCAGATCGACCATGCCTCGGCCGATCGCCGCAAGGCAACCGTCATCGCCCGCCGCAAAAGCGCCAGCATTCTGTAATCTTTTCTACTTTAAGTTTTGCTTAAAGAAGCGCGGAAGGGCCAAGCCCTTCCGCGCTTTTGTTGCTGGCAAAGAATACGGCACCCAGCCTAAAAAGCGGTCGTCACCCTGAGCGAACGGGCCCCCCGGCGTTTTCTTCAGCCAAGGGGGTGGTGAGTCGAAAGCCTGCCCTGGGCGTAGTCGACGGGGATCCGCGGTTGTTGCTCCGTCACACGTTCCTTCACAGGCCTACTTCGTTTTGTCAGCCGGGCCAAACGAACCAGAAGGGCGGGCCAGCACGCCCGCCCTTTTGTCTTACTCCGGCTGTTCGATCTCGAGCGTGATCTGCGGCGGGTTCAGCAGGGTGTTGTGGATCAGGCAGCGCTCGACCGAGCGCGTCAGTGCGAGTGTCTGCTCTTCGGTAAGCGCGACCGGACAACGGACCTGCACGATGAAGTTGCCGAGCCGGGCCGGGCCCTTGAGCTTGTCGGCCTTCACGCTGACCCGGACGCCGGTCTCGGTCAGCCCGCGCGTCTTCAGGTATTCGACCGCATAATAACCGGCGCAGCTCGCGAGCGCGGCCAGCATCAGCTCGGGCGGCGTCATGCCGCTGTCGTCCCCTTTGTTCTCTGCCGGCTGATCGCAGATCAGAGAATGGTTGCGGGCCTGCACGTTGAAGCGAACGTTGCCAAGATGCGTAACTTGAACTTCCATGAAAATCCTCTCCTATAAAGAAAGACCGCAGATCGTACGTATTGGATGCACGAGCGCGCACGAAGTATCGCACCGATAAAGCTGAGGCTCTCGGTGGCGATCTTCGCATGAAATTTTCTGGGGGTGAGAAGAAAGAAGACGCGGTGCGCACACCCTTATGCACGCAAAACCTCTGCGTGTGGAGCGCGG
This sequence comes from Acidobacteriaceae bacterium UBA1307, assembly GCA_002307235.1. Lineage (GTDB taxonomy): Bacteria > Acidobacteriota > Terriglobia > Terriglobales > Acidobacteriaceae > Telmatobacter. Next base: position 49,927 of record DBTV01000011.1, on the reverse strand, counting down.
GCACCGAATCAGCGGGAAGGGCACTCGTCTCCGGCGGGGAGGAAAACCGGAGACCTCGGTGAGTTGTTAGTTAGTAGCGTTCGCGACCGCGTCCGCCACCACTGCTGCTGCCCTTGCGGGCCTGATAGCAGTCGCGGCAATAGACGGGACGATCCCCGCGCGGCTCAAACGGAACCGTAGTGGGCTGCCCGCATCCAGAACAAATGACGGGCGTTCCCTGTGCGGGAGCTGAACGATAACCACCACCACCACCGGATCCACCTTGTTCGTTTTTGCGTGCCTGACGGCAATTCTTGCAGCGCTTGGGCGTTGAATAACCACGTTCCTGAAAGAACGTCTGATCTGCAGCGGTAAAAGTGAACTCTTGTCCACAATCGCTGCACGTGAGCTGAATGTCTCCGGCCATGGGATACCTCCAGAGGATTGTACAGCCTGGCGAGCTCGGTTTGCATAACTATTTTGTTGGTGAAGAACCCTTTAGCAAACAAAAAAGGCAGGATAGTTCTCTTTCGGAGAGAAAAAGGCAGAAATTCCCCCGAAAAGGAGGTTTCCGGCGGTATGATCATTCCACCAAATTCCAGGGTGAAATCTGCGATGCGAATAGCCTTTGTGTTGACCTCGCTCGGCTTAGGCGGAGCCGAGCATCAGGCGGTGGCTGTGGCCGAGCGACTGGCACGGCGCGATCATACGCTGACTCTGTTGGTGTTAGGCGAGCAGGTCGAGCAGGAATGGCCGACGGAGCTGCCCGTGCATCGGCTCGGCATGCACAAAAACCCGCTCGATTTTCTGCGCAAACTGCGCCCGGCAGGCGAGATTCTGCGCACGTTTCAGCCCGATCTGGTCCATGCGCACTGCTTCCATGCCAATCTGTTTGCCCGCCTGCTCCATCGCGGCGGCCTGCAGGCGCCGGTGATCTCGACGATCCACAACATCTATGAAGGACCGTGGCCGCGTCTGGTGGCCTATCGTCTTACCGACCGCTGGGCGGAACAGACCGTCGCCGTCAGCCTGCTTTCCGCCATGCGTTACGTCCGGCTGGGCGCAACGCCCTGCATGAAGATCAAGGTGATTCCCAACGGAATCGACACCGAGCAGTTTCGGCCGGACCGTGAACGGCGCGAGCAGACGCGCGCGGCGATGGGTGTGGCCGATGAGTTTGTCTGGCTCACGGCCGGTCGGCTGACCAGGGCCAAGGATCTGCCGAATCTTCTGCACGGCTTTGCGCAGCTTGCGCAACAGGAAGAGAGGGCGCGGCTCTGGATCGCGGGCAGCGGCAAACCGCGTTATGCGGCGGGACTGAAAAAACTGGCCCGCCAGTTGGGGATCGAGGACAAACTCCGCTGGCTCGGCGTGCGGCGCGATCTGGAGGCTCTCTATGACGCGGCCGATGGCTTCGTGCTCGGCTCCGCCTGGGAGGGAATGCCGCTGGTCGTCGCCGAGGCCATGGCGATGGAAAAGCCAGTGGTGGCGACCGACGTGGGCGGCGTCTTCGAGTTGGTGAGCGCGGCCGGGCGCATGGTCGACGCCAAGGATCCTGCCTTTCTGGCCCGGGGCATGCGCGAGACCATGCAGCTCTCCGGGGAAAAGCGCCAAAGGATCGGGCAGGCCGCGCGGCGACGCATCGAGGAAAAATTCAGTCTTGCCTCGCGCGTCGAGGCCTGGGAGAAGGAGTATGCCGACCTGTTGGAAGAGCTGACATGGGCCTGAAACCGATGGCGCCGCTGCTGGCGGCAGCGCTGGTGCGGCTGGGCCTGTGGGCAATGGCGCTCGCGCGTACCGGCACGCGGGTCATCACCAGTGGCGACACGGCCAGCTATCTGGAGCCGGGGCGGAATCTGCTCTGGCACGGCCGCTTTGTGACGGCGGGGTTGCCGGAGGTTGATCGCACGCCGGGCTATCCGCTCTTTCTGGCGGCGACAAGCCTTGCAGGACCGGCGCTGGCCGCGCTCGCCCAGATTGCCCTCGGCCTGCTCTGCGTCTGGCTGGTGGCGCGGCTGGCACGGGCGGTGTTTGCGAGCGAACGCGTGGCGCTGTGCGCGGCGTGGCTCTTCGCCTTCGAGCCGGTGGCGGTAATCTACTCGGTGCGTCTGCTCTCGGAGACGCTCTTTCTGCTCTTTCTGCTGCTGAGTCTCGAACGGCTGGTGGTCTTTCTGCAGGCGCGGAGCTTGCGTGCGCTGGCCCTGGGCGGGCTGGCGCTGACGGCGGCAATCTTCGTGCGACCCGTCGGCTATTTTCTGCCCTTTGCTCTTATTGCTCTGTTTTTTATTCTCTTCTGGCAAGAGAAGCGCTGGCTGGCATGGAGCCTCGCGGTGCTGCTGGCCACGACCCTGCCCTGGCTCGCGCTCTGGCAGATTCGCAACCGGGTCGAAACCGGCTTCGGCGGTTTTTCAAGCATCGCCGCGCGCAATCTGTACTACTACTCGGCGGCGGGCGTGCTGGCGGCGCGAGCCGGTACGACGCTGGTCGACGAACAGCGCGCGCTCGGCTACTTTGGCGTGATGGAGCCGGGGGTGGGGCATCTGTCCGAACAGACCACCGCGGCAAAGCACATTCTGGCCGCGCATCCGGGAATCTTTCTGCGGCAGCAGGTCACCGGGTCACTGCTGGTGGCCTTGACGCCGTGCGCGACCGACCTTCTGAAGCTGCTGGGTGCCGAGGATGCGCCGGAGCGCGTGGTCAGCTCCGACCCGTTGCGCGCCCTCGGGCGCATGGCGCATCTGCATCCGGGCCGGCTGGTCTGGATGGCTCTGTTCGAGGCCTGGTTGCTGGCGCTTTACCTGTTTGCTGCGCGGGGAATCGTGCGGGGCGGCATCGCAAGGCCCGTGCTGGCCCTGCTGTTGAGCGTGGCCCTGTACTTTCTGGCGGTCTCGGGAGGCGTGCAGGCGGTGGGACGCTACCGGCTGCCGGTGATGCCGGAGCTGGTCGTGCTTGCCGCCGCGGGGCTCTGTGCGCGAAAGACCGCTATTCGATAACCTTTTCGCCTGTGTGCGTGCAGCCGCAGGACTGGCGCAGGACGAGGCTGACAGGGAGCACCGTGCGCGTGCCGGTCGGCGGCAGAACGCTGCTCTTGAGCCGGTCAAAAAGCTGCACGGCGGCAATGTGGCCCAACTCTTCAACCGGTTGTCGGACGACCGACAGGGCGGGCGAGAGGGTGGCGGCAAAAAAGAAATCGTCAAAGCCGGCCAGAGCAACCTGCTCGGGCGTCTTGATGCCGAGCCGGTGCAGCTCCGCGACGACAAAGGTCGAAGCGAGGGTGTTGGCGGTAAAGCAGGCGGTAGGGGGCTCAGGGGTGCCAAGCTGCTGTTCGAGTGCCGCCCGTGCGCCTTCGAGCGTGGCGCAGTCAAAGCTGGCAATCGGCTCAAGACCGGCGTGGAGCATCGCCTGCTGATAGCCCTTGAAGCGCGCCTCAATGGTGTAAAGACTGCGGCTGAGTCCCATGAAGGCGATGCGGCGATGGCCGTGCTCGATGAGGTGCTCAACCATGCGCTGGGCGCCAAGCTGGTTCTGGACAAGCACCTGATCGAAGGCGGGCTCGTCAATGGGCCGATCGAAGCTGACCAGGGGAACGCGGCCCGTAAGCACGCGATTGATGCGGGTCTTGCCGTTGTTGGCCGGAATCAGAATCAGGCCTTCGACGTAGCGCTGCAACATCTGCACGGCCTCGTTGTACTCGACATCGGGGCTTTCGTCGGAGGTGGTGGTCAGCACGGTGTAACCGTTCTGCTTGGCGACCTCAGTGATGGCATGCGCGCAGATGGCAAAAAACGGATCGTAGAGATAGGGAAGAATGAGGCCGATGGAGCGGCTCCGCTGTCCGCGCAGGGCACGCGCCATCTGGTTCGGCTTGTAGTGCAGGGCATGGATCGCCTTGTCGACACGTTCGGCCGTCTCGCGCGAGACGGTTGCCGAACCATTGAGGAACCGGGAAACAGTCATGGTGCCGACGCCAGCGAGCTGCGCCACATCTCTCATCGTAGGAATGCGTTTTGCCATGTAAGCCCCGAACTACAAGATAAAAAATGGAGATTGAAGAAATATCCTACGGCATCAGACCCGCATGGGAATAGCCGTTTTCCATCTCCGTCGCGTGATGGGGAGCGCTTGTCCGCGCATCCGGCAAGGAAATGCATCGTTGCGCGACACAAACAGGGAATCGCGTGCGCTTTGGGGGCCAATGCTGAAGCCTCTGGCTTTGCCCAGCGGAGTACCCTGAAGACGTGCGCGAAGTCGGCGCGCGTTTTTCTCGCCAATGGAAAGGACGATGCATGCGGAATGCTTGGGCCGCCGGCTGTCTGTGGACTGGTTTGTTGTTGGGGATCGGGGGCAGCGCGGTTGAGGCGCAAACACCATCGAGTCAATTAGGTGCGGCGCAAAACCTCATGGTGCAGTTCAATCATGGCTGGCAGTTTCGGCAGGTAAAAAAAGGCGCCTCCGCCGAGGATGGATGGCTGAGGGCGTCGGTGCCGGGTGATGTGCATCTGGACCTGCTCGCCAACAAAAAAATCCCCGACCCGTTCGCGCGCGACAACGAAGCGAAGCTGCAATGGATCGAAAAGGAGAGCTGGGAATATCGGCTCAACTTCAACGTGAGCGCGGCCCTGCTGGCGCGGTCCAACGTTGACTTGGTCTTTGACGGCATCGACGGACCGGCGACAATCTGGCTGAATGGCGCGCCGATTCTCGAGGCCACCAACAGCTTCCGCACCTGGCGCGTTCCGGCCAAAGCGCATCTGCGTGCCGGGCGGAATACGCTCCATGTCGTTTTTGCCGCGCCCCTGGCGAAGGCGGCGGAGCTGGCGGCGAAGGATGCCTGGATCGCCCGCTCGAAGACCGAGCCGAAGACGCTGTTGCGCAAGCCCGCCTACGAGTTCGGCTGGGACTGGGGACCGCGCTTTGTGACCAGTGGCCTCTGGAAGCCGGTGCGGCTCGAGGCCTGGGACGCAGTGCGCATCGACGAGCTCGCCATCCGGCAAAAAAAGCTCGATAAGGACGCGGCGCAACTGGTGGCCGAGATCACCGTCGAGGCCGCGCGCGCCGGCAGCGGGCAACTGACGCTGGTTTCCTCGCAGGGGAGCAAGCCGGGGTCGATCACGAAAACGGTTGCGTTGCGCGCGGGCAGCAACCGCGTCGAGCTGCCGCTGACGATCCGCAAGCCCAAGCTCTGGTATCCGGCCGGTTACGGCGCGCAGCCGCTCTATCGCTTCACGGCGCGGGTCGGCATGGGCTCCAATGCAGAATCGAAGACGGTGGAAACGGGCCTGCGCACGGTCGAGTTGCGCCGCGAGCCGGATGCATGGGGCCGCAGCTTCACCTTCGTCGTCAACGGGATTCCGGTCTTTGCCAAGGGCGCGAACGTGATTCCCTTCGACAGTTTTCCGAACCGCGTGACAGTCGCCCGGCAGCGCCAGATTCTCACGGCGGCGCGCGCGGCAAGCATGAACATGCTGCGGCACTGGGGCGGCGGCTACTACGAGAGCGATGCGTTTTACACGCTCTGCGACCGGCTGGGGCTGATGGTCTGGCAGGATTTCCAGTTCGGCAATGACTGGCAACCGGGCTCGGAGAGCTTCGAGCGCAATGTCGAGGCCGAGGCGCGCGATCAGGTCAAGCGGCTGCGCGCGCATCCTTCGATTGTGCTCTGGTCCGGCAACAACGAGACCGAGCTGGCCTACAACTGGTCGCCGCGCGCCGAACTGGCGCCCGAGGTGCGCAAGCACATCTTCGATGATTACGTGCGCATGTTTAACGACAATGACGGTGTGCTGAAGCGCGTCGTGGCCGCGCTCGACCCTGACCGCCCCTACTGGCCGAGTTCGCCTTCGGCCAACGGCGAAAAGCTGACGGCGAGTTATCGCTCGGGCGATGAGCATCTGTGGGATGTCTGGCATCAGCACTCCTCATTCACGGCCTACGAACAGCACCATGCGCGCTTTGTTTCGGAGTTCGGCTTTCAGTCCTTTCCCGAGTTGCGGACCGTCGAGAGCTTTACCGATGCGGCTGACCGCGCGAATATCTTTACCCCGGTGATGAAGGCACACCAGAAGAACGCCGCAGGCAACGCCATCATTCGCGAGTATCTGCTCAAGGACTACGACGAGCCCAAGGATTTCGCGAGCTTTCTCTACGTGAGTCAGGTCTTGCAGGCCGAAGGCGTAAAGATCGGCGCCGAGCACTTCCGCCGCTCGCGGCCCCAGACGATGGGCGCGCTCTTCTGGCAGCTCAACGACTGCTGGCCGGTGGCCTCCTGGTCCTCGATCGACTACGCCGGACGCTGGAAGGCGCTGCAATATTATGCGCGGCGCTTCTATGCGCCGGTGCTCATCTCGCCGCATGTGGAAGAGGGCGCAGTGAAATTTTTCATCGTCTCCGACAAGACCGCGGCGGAAAAACTCACGCTGCGGGCGCGATTGATGACGATGGAAGGCAAGACGCTGCTCGAGGAATCGAAGCCGGTGGAGGTCGCGCCGCTGGCGAGCAAGGTTTCTCTCGACTGGCCGCTGAAACGACTGGCCGACGCCGGGGCGACCGACACGGCGCAGGTCTTCGTCGTGGCCGAGCTGACGCGGGGCACCGAGATGCTCTCGCGGAATCTGCTCTATCTGGCGCCGACCAAGGCGGTGCAACTCAAACCAGCCGCGCTCACAACAGAACTGACGGGCGCGCAGGGCCATTACACGCTGCGCGTCAGCTCACCGGTGCTGGCACGCGATGTTGACCTCAGCTTTGGCAATCTCGACGTCCAGCTCGACGATAACTACTTCGACCTGCTGCCGGGTGAGACGCGCCTGATCCACGTAACCAGCAAAGCCCCGCCCGAAAAACTGCGTCAGCAGAGGAAGGCGACCTCGCTGGTCGATGCCTTCCGCCGCGTGCGCGGAGCAACGATGGGCGCGGCGCGATAAACAAACAGTCGTGCGCAAACAACAAGGCCGGAGCATCGCGCTCCGGCCTTGTTCTGTTGAGTGACGTTGTCCTAGAAGTTGAAAGCCGCCTGGAAGAAGATGCGGCGTACGGCGGAGTTGCTCGGCGAGGCGAACATGCCGCCGGCCAGTTTGGTGGAGGCGCCAAAGCGGTTGCCCGGTCCGTAGGTCTGCGTGGTCGAGTTATAGGTTGGCACGAGGGTTCCCGAAGGCGAACCATAGTCGACATTGTTGAACAGGTTCAGAGCCTGAGCGCTGAGGTTGAGCGAATACTTGTGGCCGGTCGAGGCCATCCCCATCCCCCCGCGTCCACCGCCGCCATGGCCACCGCCGCCAGGTCCACCACCAGGACCGCCGCCCATGAGAGAACCTTGCGGACGTCCTCCCTGATTGGGGCCTGCAGCTCCGCCGGTCTTGGGACCGAAGCCGAAGGAACGGCTAACGCGCAGGTTGAAGGCGACTGCGGACGGAGCCTTGCCCATGTTGATCGGAATCAGCTTCGCACCGGGGTCTGGCGTTACATCGAAGCAGCCCAGACTGGTGCTGACATAGCGTCCGTTGCTGGCGCCGGCCTTGCAACTGGCCGCATTGGCATACGCCGGACGATTGTTGTAATACGTATCGCCGGTCAGATCGTTGTTGGTAACGATGTTGTAGCTGCGTCCCGACTGCGCCACGAGAAAGGGGCTGAGCGCAATGCCAAACGGAGCAGTGTAGCCGCCCATCAGGAAGACCATGTGCCGGCGATTGAAGGAGGTGCGACCGTAATCCTGGTTCAGATTCCAAGAGTTCGAGGCCGTGCCAGAGTTGCCCTTCGCGTCGCTAAAGACGTAGAAGCCCGACAGGTTGAAGGTCGGCGAAAAGCGCGCGTTCGAGTTGACGATCAACTGATTCTGCTTGAAGACCGCCTCGGGATAGATCTCGTTGACGATGCCCTGCGAGGGGTTGGGCCGCGTGCCGGTCAGCGTGGTGCTGCCGTACTGATAGCTCCCGGCCTCGTAGGCGTTGGCGTTGCGTGTGGCCGTCTGGTGCACGCCGAAGGTATGCACGTAGGTGGTCGACAGCGTGGCGGCCTTGCTCAACTGCCGCTCGACACTGATGCCAAGCTGCTCGTCGTAAGGTGAGTGATAGTTCGCGTCGAGCGACTGAATCTGAGAGATGGCCGTGCCCTTGGAACTACCCGTACCGGTGCAGGCCTGGATGATCTGTTGCGGCGTCGAGCCAATATTGCTCAGGCTGTCGGCATTGAAGCAGATCGGATTGTTGATGGTGGTGCTCAACAGGCTGCTGGCGCTGCCATTGTTCGTCGTCAGGCCCATGTTGATACCGAAGCGGTCGTAGAAGAAGCCATAGCCGCCACGCAGCACCGTCTTGGCCTGCTTCTTGTCCTTGTGTCCGTCGAGGGCGTAGGCAAAGGCCACGCGCGGCGCAAAGTCGACGTGGTCGTTGATGTGATTCTGGCTCTCGAAGCGCACGCCGCCCGACAGTGTCAGAAAGCGGTTCACCTTCCAGTCGTCCTGGAAGAAGGCCGCTGCGTCGAAGACATTGGCGCGGTAGGTCTTCACCTTGAAGTCCTGCTGGCCGCTGGTAAAGCTCAGCGTGCGGATCGCCTTCGCGCCATTCAGCGTGTTGACGTAGTCCTGAGGCGTCTTGAAGGAGTACGAGCCGTTGTAGCCGGAGTTGGTCGACTCCGATGCGCGGTTGTCGCGCAGCCAGCCGCCGAACTTGATGGCATGCGCGCCCGCCGACAGCGTAAACATGTCCTGCAGTTCCATGTGGTCGGAGTGGCTGCTGGCGTTGCCGCCGCTACCGCCCGCCGACAGGTAGCTGGTCACGCTGATCGACGGCGCGTTGCTGACCGGCGTTGTCGTGCTGATGGAGCGCCGCAGTTGCAGGCGCATTTCGTTGACGAGGTGATCGGTGATGATCGTCGAGTTGCTCGCCTGGAAGGAGTACTCCGACGAGGTGATGCCGGTCGCCGTCGTTGGCAGCGCTGTGGTTCCGATACTGCCGCTCGAGCTGCTCCGCTCGTACTGGAAGCGCATCGTCAGCGTGTTCTTTGCGCCCAGTTGCAGGTCCAGCCGCGGCGAAAATTCGAAGCGGGTGGCAGGCGCAAACACGCCGCCGGTGGTCGGATTCAGCGGATTGCCGTTCGTGTCGTAGTTGTAGGAGTACTGTCCTTTCGTGCTGTCGAAGCTCGGCACGTAGGCCGTGTAGATGTTGGCGTCCTGCGTGTTGCGGCCCTCGATAGTGATGAAGTACGAGGCATTTTTCGACAGCGAGCCGCTCACATTTCCGTTGTACTGCACGCTGTGATAGTCCGGAATATTTTTGGTGAACGGGTTGCCGGTGTTGAAGGACTTGTCGTTGCCCTGGACGAAGCCACGGGCGTGGAACTTGTCGGTGCCCGGCTTGGTCAGAATCTCGATGCGGCCATAGCCGATCCGGTCAAACTCGGCCGAAAAGGGATTCTGATTGATGCGAATCTCGCGGATGGCCGACTTCGGCGGCAGCGTGCCGCCGGTGAAGCCGTCGATATAGATCTGTCCGCCATTGGGTCCGGCCGAAGGCCCGGCCAGCGCCGTCAACTCGTTCGACAGCTCATCCGGATCATCCGACAGCGCATCGAGATCCTTGTCCTTGAGCACGACCGAGCTGGCGTTGCTATCCGCGTCGATGCTGACCGTGGGGCCCTGATCGTCGGTGACGACAACGCTTTGCTGCTCGGTTTGGATGGCCAGGGTAATGCGCACGCGCTTGGCCTGCCCGTCGGCCAGTTGCAAGGTCGGCGAGGTGAAGGGCGCAAAGCCATCAACAGCGGCCTGCACAATGTAGCTGCCCGCCGGAAGATTGGCAAACTCATAGTGACCGGCGGCATCGGCCGTGGTGTGTGCCACCGCGACGCCAAGCGCGTTGGTCAGCGTGATCCTGGCGCCGGGAATGATGGCGCCTGCCGGATCGACAATGCTGCCATGGATGCTGGCGCCTGTCGCGGTCGCTGCCGGAGTCGCGGCCGGAGCCTGCGCCGAAAGCAATCCGGCGCCAAGCCCCAAACACGCAACAACAACCGCAAAGAGAGAGAACCGAAGCAAGGTTCGAAACACGAATTTCCCCCCTTCTGCGCCGAAGCACAGAAAGAAATCGAATGAATTATTGGCCCATCTCTCCACCGGAGTTCATGCTCCAGTTGGAGAGCAAATTGCTCGCTGCCGGAGCCTCAAGCAGAGGCGCGACACCGGCCAGCAGTGTCACCGCGGTCAGTTCAGAATCGCCGTCGGTGGCAACCAGCATGACCGCTTCACCCTTTTTGAGTTCGGCCAGTTGCACCGTGGGCGCATGGCTCAACAGGCTCTGCGCGTCAAAGCCGCCATGACCGCCCGGGCCACCACCAGGACCACGGCCACCGGCCGCACCCTGCGGAGGCGCACCCGCGCCCTGAGCGCCGCTTTTGAGCAGCGACGCCAGCCTGGTCGCCGCCTCATCGGGCAGCTTGTGCAACTGCGACGCGGCAGTGAACTTGATGGTGGCCGACTTCTTGGTTGCCAGATCCTTGACGGTCAGCGTCGAGGCCGCCGCATCCACCGCGATCACCGTGCCCGCAATGTTGCGGAAGCTGCCCGAGACCAGATCCTCGGCCGTTACCTCCGAGCCATCGGCCGACTTGTTGCCGCGCGCGCGCACCTGGTCGCCCACGCGAATCGCCGTGATCGGAGCCAGCGTCGCCTTATCGAACTGCACCGAGGCCGGCGCATAACGCCGGAGCGCCGAGGCATTGGTGACATGAATCGTCAGCATCTTGGCCGCCGCACCGGCGCCGCTCGAAATCACAATCGTGCCCGAGGCCGCGTCGACGCTCTTCACCAGTCCGCCGACGCCGCGCCGCTGCCAGTCCTCGCGGTCCGCCTCCTGCTTCTTGGCCAGGTCCGCCTGCTTGATGGCGATAATCTGCAGGGCAACCGCGCTGCCCGCCGCAGCATTCGGATCGAACCGGACCAGAACGCGGTCGCCAGTCGCAAGACTCGTAAGCGGAATCGCCGCCGCCTTGCTCAGATCCTTTTCACCCGGTGCAATCTGCTTGAGCACCGCCGTCGGCGCCACCGTGAACGGGTAGGCCTGCCCCGCGTCGGTCTTCACCGTCAGGTTCGCGCCATGAACCTCCGTGATGGTGCCCAGTACGCGCGCCGGCGTCTGCGCGTGGCCTGCCGCGACCAGCAGTAGGCTCGTGAAAACCGCAAGCATCCAGAAAGACTGCCGCGAAGACTGCCGCAATAAATTCGTACGATACATCGTTGCCATCTCCAGACGGCCTCGCCGTCCTGTGGAATCTGCGTTCTTTCCACTAGACGTGCGAGGCGGGTAAAAGGTTGAAGGTTTTTGTGAGAAAGCAGGGAGGAAACCGAAAGGGATCACTTATTTGGAACGCGTTCCACAAGCCGTGCCGTGGCAAGAAAACGATAGCTGCCCGAGGGCGTGGGCGTGACCTGCGTGAGCCGCCGGTTATGCACCACAATGGTATCGCGATACCAGAGGTTCACGGCGGGAAGATCGCGCGCCAGAATCTTTTGCGCCTCTACGTAATCCTGCCGCCGCCGCTCCTGATCCGGACTCTCGGCCGCGTCAGCCAGCAGCGCGTCAAGCTGCGGATTGCGGTAATGGCCGCGATTGGCGCCCTTCGGCGGAAAGCTCGTGCTCGCGTAAGCAAAGGTGAAGATGTCCGGCTGCTCGTTGCCGCCGATCCAGCGCAGCGAATAGAGCTGAAAGGCTCCGCGCGTCACGTCGGCGTAGAAGGTGGCGAACTCGTAGCTGCGCAGATCAAGCGCGATGCCGACCCGCGCCAACTGCTGCTGCAAGACCGCTGCCAGCAGCCGCGTCTCCTCGTCGGTCGAGGTCTTCATCGTCAGATGCAGACGCACACCCGTCGCGCCGCGCCGGTAACCGGCCGCGTCAAGCAGCCGCTCGGCCTGCGCCGGATCGTAGTCAAAGTGAGGACCGGTATCAGACCATGCCCAGTGCGTCACGGGCAGCAGGCTCGAGGCCACATGCCCGCGCCCCTGCCGCAGCGTTCTCACAATCAACCCACGGTCGATGGCGCAGGAGATCGCCTGCCGCACCCGCGCATCGGCCAAAAGCCGGTCGCGCGTATTGAAGGCCAGATACTGAATCTGCGTGCCCGGCACATCCTCGACGGCCAGATTCGTCCGCCGCGCCAGTTGCGGCAGCGCATCCATCGGCAGGGAATTGATCGCCACATCCGCCGAGCCCTTTTCAAGCTCCAGCGATTCGGTAATCGCATCGGGAACCACCGAGAACCGCACCCGCTCAAGCGATGGCACCCCCTGCCAGCTTGCCAGGTTGCGCTCGACGATCACATCCTGATCGATCTGCTGGCTCACAAAACGAAACGGCCCCGTGCCCACCGGATGCTTCCAGAAGGCCCTGCCCGCGCCCTCCGGCACAATCCCCATCGCGCCGGTCGAAAGATTCGTCAGCAAAAAATTGTCGGCGTGCTTCAAGTGGAAGATGGCCGTCAGCGCGTCACGCGCCTCCACCGAAGCGATACTCGCATACGCGGCCGCGCGCGGCGAAACCACCACCCCGTCGCGCATCGAGTGGATCGTCCACACCACGTCGCTCGCCGTCAGCGGCTTGCCGTTGTGGAAGCGCACGCCCGCCCGCAGATGAAAGACCATCGTCAGCGGATTGGGCTGCTCCCAGCTTGTCGCCAGCGCCGGAACAAAGTGGAAGTTCTCGTCGCGCGCCACCAGCCCATCGAAGAGCAACTCATCAATGTGCTGCGACTGCGCGTCGGTGCCAATGCGCGGGTCCAGATTCGTCGGACTGCTCTCGATCAAAAAGACCACCGTCCGCAGATCGCGCTGCGTGCCCCGGCAGCCGCCGAGTGCGAGCACGAGCGCAAACAGACAGCCCCAAAGCAGGGAAGCCTTGTAAAAGGGCCCAACCTCACCGCTCGCGCAATGACTCCGCCGCAAACTGGCTTTGTAAAAGGGCACGGCTTCAACCGTGCCGCAAAGCCAGATCGATAATGAGCGGGGCTTGAGCCCCTGCGCCGTGCCGTCACACATACGCAACCTGCCCCAGCAGTACCGGCCGCTTGGCTCCCGTCGCCGAAGCCACGTTGCCCGGCCGCCCGTGCCACGTCTGCCAGGCCAGCAGCGCAAAGGCCGCGGCCTCCTTCGCCTCGGCGGGCAAACCAAACTCTTCGCTCGTCGCCAACTGGCAGTGGAGCCGCGCCAGCCGCTGGTTCAGCATCGCCATCAGCGTGCGGTTGCGCGCCCCGCCGCCCGAAACAATATAGTCGACCGCGCGGCCCTGCATCGTGGGGTGGGCAAAGCGGCGATAAGCCTGGGCGATGGTCTCTGCCGTCAGCGCCGCCGCCGTTGCCAGCGCGTCCTCCGGCTTCTTGCTGATCTTCTGGCACTCGTTCAAAAAACGAGAAGAATACTCGCGGCCAAACTGCTCGCGGCCGGCCGTGCGCGGCGGCTTCTGCTTGAAATACGGATTCTTCAACGCGTGCGCCAGAACCGGCTTCAGCACCGAGCCCTGCGCGGCCCACGCGCCATCGCGGTCATAGGGCTTGCCATAAAGCTCCTGCGCCAGCCAGTCCAGAATCATGTTGCCCGGACCGGAGTCGAAGGCCAGAATCTTTTCCGGTCCCGATGCCGCCGGAATCGAAGTGAAATTCGCGATGCCTCCAATGTTTTGCAGCACCCGCCCGCGCCGGCTGTCGGCAAACAGCGCATAGTCGAGCAGCGGAACCAGCGGCGCGCCCTGGCCTCCGGCAGCCATATCGGCAGGCCGAAAGTTGGCCACCACCGGCACGCCGGTCTCCTGCGCCAGCACCCCCGGCTCCCCCAGTTGCCATGTGCAGGCAAAGCGCCTGCCCGCGTAGCTCGTCGGCGCGGACTGATGGTAGAGCGTCTGCCCGTGGCAACCAATAAGGTCGAGCTTCGTCTTGTGCCGCTCCGCCGTCGCGCGCACCGCCTCGGCATAGGCCAACGCCAGCCGCCAGTTCAGCCGCGCCAGCTCCGCCGTCGAGGTCGCCTCGGCATTCATCGCCGCCAGCACCGCACGGCGCAACGCCACCGGATAACGAAAGCCCTCGTGCGCCAGCAGCTCAATTGTTGGCCGTTTGCCGCCACTCGCGATCCGCGTCACGGCCACATCAATGCCATCGGCCGAGGTGCCGCTCATCACTCCGGCCACGATCATTTCCTTCGATGCGGTCTTTGCTTTCGGACTCATTGCGCCTCCGTGGGCTGATATTTTTCGACCGTCACCGCAAAACGTCGAATCCGCGTGGCGAGCGTGTTAAGTTGTGCCTCCGTAGGAACGCGCCCCGGCTTTGCCGCAAAGTATTTTCTTCGTAGCCTGTCGGTTTCTCTGGCGCGGGCCAGCAACAGTGTCCGAAAGGCCCGCGAACCCTCCGCCTCGCGCAGCAATCCCTCGTAGGCGCGCAGAATCAGCTCCGGGCTGTGGCAGATCTCGATCAGGTTCGTTCCAGCGCGCAGGGCAGCCACGGCTGCCTCTTCCATGGGCATGGCCTTCAGAATGCCGCCCATCTCCATATCGTCCGAGAAGATCAATCCCTTGTAGCCGATCCGGCCGCGCAACACCCGCTCGATCCAGAAGCGGGAGACACTGGCCGGCGTCGCCTTCGCCGCCGTCCGGGGATAAGCCGCGTGGCTGACCATGACCATCGGCAGCCGGTCGGCCAGCGCCCGATAGGGTGCCAGATCCTGCTGCCAGATTTCTTTCATGCCGCGATCAATCAACGGCGTCGCCTCGTGTGAGTCGAGCGTGCCACCACCGAGGCCCGGAAAGTGTTTGCCGCAGGCCGCGACGCCCATCTCGGCGAGTCCGGCAATAAAGCCTTCTGTATAAGAAACAACCTCGTCGGCAGTGGCGCCCGAGGTTCGCGTCCCCATCACCTTGGCGGAAACTTCGAGCCCCAAATCAACCACCGGAGCCAGCGGCGTATTGAAGCCGAAGGCCTGTATCGCTCGGGCCACGCACCTTCCATGTTCGGGGGCAAGATTCTTTTTTCTTCGCGCCGCGAAGGCTACGGCCTTTGCCGAGGGCATGGGAGCCAGCGCATCGCGCAACCGGTCAACGGTTCCGCCCTCAAGATCGACGCAGCGCAAGGGGTTTTTCTGGCAGAATCCTGTCGCTTCGGTCAACAATTTCTGCGTCTGCGCGGCACTGTCGATATTGCGCCGGAAGAGGATGATTCCCGCCGGACGCACCACGCGCAACCAGGCCCGTTCAAGCCCCGCCAGCTCCGTGCCGCCGAGGCCCACCACCATCGCCGCGCCCACTGCCTCTCTAAGTTCCACTATTTGGTCCTTCCCAGTCGATTTAACCGCGACTTTCTTTAAGCTCCTGCTGAAGTTCCTCTAACAAATTCAAGGCCTGCAATGGAGTTAGCTGATTCACATCGGTCTCGGCCAACCGGTCGACAATCCGCTGCGACAGCGGTGTAAAGATCGTCATCTGCATGGGCTCGGGCTCCGACTCCATCTGCACGCTCTGTCGTTCCTGCTTCTCGTGCTGGCGCAGAATCCGGCGCGCGCGCTCGATGACGGCAGCAGGCAGACCGGCCAGTTTGGCGACCTCGATGCCATAGCTTTTGCTCGCCGCGCCCTCTTCGATGGTGTGCAGAAAAACAATCCCGCTGGGGCTCTCCTTGATGCCGACGCGGAGATTGCGCACGCCGTGAAGTTTATCGGCGAGCATGGTCAGCTCATGGTAGTGCGTGGCAAACAGCGTCCGCGCATGCGTTTCCGCGTGCAGAAACTCAACCGTGGCCCAGGCCAGCGAGAGTCCATCGAAGGTGGCCGTGCCGCGTCCCATCTCGTCAAGCAGAATCAAGGAGTTGCGCGTGGCCGTGTTCAGAATCGTCGCCGTCTCGGTCATCTCGACCATAAAGGTCGACCGGCCGCGGGCCACATTGTCGCTGGCGCCGATCCGCGTGTAGATGCGGTCAACCAGACCGAGCCGCAGACTCTCGGCCGGAACAAAGCTGCCCATCTGCGCCATGATGGCCAATAAGGCCGACTGTCGAAGATACGTGCTTTTGCCGCCCATGTTCGGGCCTGTAATTAAAAGCAGGCAGGGCCCGGCATCGGTGGCATTCAGATAGAGATCGTTGGCAATGAAGCGTCCCTCGCGCGTCTCCTCCATCCACTGCTCAATGACGGGATGGCGCCCGGCAACGGCCTCAAAAACCGGCTCGTCGGCAAGCACCGGACGCGTGTAATGGCGCAGCACCGCCCGATGCGCGAAGCAGGCCAGCAGATCAGCCTCGGCGACGGCCGAAGAGCTGCGACGAATGCGGCCGGCGGCACCGAGCACAAAACTGCGCAACTCCGCGAAGATGCGTTTTTCGATCTCGATCGAGCGGTCGTGCGCGGTCAGAATCTTGCGCTCGTACTCCTTGAGCTCCGGCGTGGTGAAGCGCTCGGCGTTGACCAGCGTTTGCTTGCGCTCATAGTCGTCAGGCACGGCGGCAAGGTTCGCCTTCGTGACCTCAATGTAGTAGCCGAAGACCGAGTTGTAGCGCACCTTGAGCGAGCCGATGCCGGTCCGCTGGCGCTCACGCTCCTCAATGGCGGCAATGGCCTGACGACCGCTGGTCGAGATCGTGCGCAGCTCGTCGAGCTCGGCGTCGATGCCCGCGGCAATCGCGCCACCATCGGCCAAGGTCAGCGGCGGCTCTTCAACGAGCGAATCAAGAACGCGGGCCGTAACCTCACTTAATGGATCAAGTTTTTCCTGCAACTGATTCCATAGAGAAGCGTTTAACGCGGCGATGGCGGTCTTGAGCGCGGGCAGATGCGCCAGGCTTGCCGCCAGAGCCCGCAGGTCGCGCGGCCCAGCAGAGTCGAGCGAGATCTTCGCCAGAAGCCGCTCAAGGTCGAGAATGCCGGAAAAGGCGCGGCGCAGTTCCTCGCGCCGGAGCAGATCGCCGACGGCCTCGGCAACGGCCTCGTAACGGGCGTTCAGCGCCGGGGCGTCCATCAGCGGGCGCAGAATGGTGGCGCGCAGCATGCGCTTGCCCATCGGCGTCAGGCAGGCGTCGAGGGTGCGAAACAGGGTGACGTGATCGTCCTGGCCCTGGAAGAGCGGCTCGACGAGTTCGAGGTTGCGCACCGAGACCTGATCGAGTTCGAGCGCCCCGGAGTGCTCCTGGAACCGCAGGGAATCGACGTGGAGCGCCTCGTTTTTCTGCGTGGTCCGCACATAGTGCAGTACCGCGCCAGCGGCAATGGCCGCGGCCTCATGCGTCGCCAGTCCATAGCCGTCGAGCGAGTGGACGCCAAGCTGGCGCTCGACGAGCGGCACGGCGAAGTCGCGGGTCCAGACCCAGTCCTCGACCGGGGTGCGGGCCGGAATCGATTGAAAGGCGGCGGGCGGCTCGAGCGAGAGCGGCAGCAGGACCTCGCTGGGGCTTGCGAGCAGCAGCTCCTCGGCGGCCTGTGCGGCGGCATGGGGCCCGGAGAACTCGGCGGTGCGAAACTCGCCGGTCGACAGATCGAGCAGCGCAATGGAGCAGAGCTTGCCGCCTTTTTCTTCAAAGTAGGCACCGAGAAAGTTATTCTGGTCCTGTCCGAGCCCGGCGTCGATAGCCGTGCCGGGGCTCAGCACGCGGGTGACCTCGCGGCGCACAATCTTCTTGGTGAGCTTCGGGTCCTCCATCTGGTCGCAGATGGCGATCCGGTAGCCCTTGCGCAGCAGGCGCGTCAGGTAGCCATCGACGGCATGGTAGGGCACGCCGCACATCGGCTGCGAGCGCTCCCGGTCGCGCGCGGTCAGCGTCAGTTGCAGCTCGCGGCTCACGGTCACCGCGTCGTCATAAAAAAGCTCGTAGAAGTCGCCCATGCGAAAAAACAGCAACGCGTCGGGGTTTTCGCGCTTGGCCGAGACCCACTGGCGCATAAACGGAGTCAGTTCGGAGGGCTTTTTCTCAAGAGGCGCGGCCGCCGTCGGCGTCGCAACGAGGTCGGCGTCGGCGGAAAGCTCAGAAACCTCGGGAGATGGGGTAGATTCACGCATCATGCTGCCTTCCAGCTTAACGCCTGCGGGCAATCTGGCGCTCGGAGGAAAAAGTACATCTTTACCACTTATCTTTTCATCCACTTAGAGGGAAACGCGTTACTCTGAATGCGCCCCACGGATTTCTGGCCGATTTGGGCCATGCGCTTCCTTATGCCGGTCGATTGCGGCATTTTTGTGATTAGCATCACAGTGCGGGCGATTTCGGACCGGTAAGGTGAAGAACGGATGGATCTTCTTTGGCTCAGAGTGGCGACCTTTTTGTATGCGACGGCGGCTGTCGCCGTTTTTCCGGCCGTCTTCTTCGGAAAAGACCGTTGGCGCAGGATCTGCATTCACCTGGGCGGGATGGCCTGGTTCTTTCATTTCATCTCGCTGATCGAGATGATGATCGCCGCCCACCACTGGATGCCGGTAGGCGCGCGTGAGGTCGAGTCATTGCTCGGCTTTCTCTTCGCCTCGCTGTTTTTCGTTGTCTGGCGATTCTATGAAGCGATTTCGCTGGGCATTTTCGCGCTGCCTTTAACCTTTTTCCTGGTCTTTGTACCAGCGCTCGGGCGCAGCGGCTTCACCTTCCCCTCTTCGGGCGTGCGGGTGGGCTGGTTGATCGTTCACATTCTGGCGTTGCTGCTGGCCTATGCGGCGCTGATGCTGAGCCTGTTCTCCTCGCTGCTCTATCTGGTGCAGGAGAACCGGCTGAAGTCCAAGTTCAAGCCCGGCCATGAACACCGCTGGGTCTCGCTCGACTGGTTGCCGCCGCTCGATACGCTCGAACGCGTGGCGCTGGTCACGCTCGAATTCGGCTTCCCCTGCATGTCGATCGGCCTGCTGATCGGCTCGGTGCTGGCGCAGGAGACGCCGCTCGGAGCAAGCTATTTTCTTGACGCAAAGGTGATTGCCTCGTTCCTGAGCTGGGGTGTGTACGTGCTCCTGCTGTTCGTTCGTCGCATTGCCGGGTTGCGTGGGCGCAGGGCTGCCTACGTCTCCGGCGGCGTTTTGGTGGTGATGCTGGCCGTCTGGGCCGCAAATTTCTTTAGCCACGTACACAGGTTCGGTTTGCAATGACACTGGCGCTGATCGGCATCAATCACAACACCGCCTCACTCGCCGTGCGGGAACGGGTCGCCATCGGGCGCAATGCGCTGCCGGATACGACCCGCGCCTTCGCGCAGATGCCCGGCGTCTGCGAGTGCATGATCGTCTCCACCTGTAACCGGGTTGAGATTCTGGCTGCCGTTGAGGATCCTTCGGTGCGCATCGGTGAATTTCTGGCTCAATATTTCGGCATCGCCCCCGACGAGATTCTGCCGCACCTCTACGAGCTGCGCGACCATGAGGCCGTGCGCCACTTGTTTCGCATGGCCGCCAGCCTCGATTCGATGGTCGTTGGCGACGCGCAGATTCTCGGTCAGGTCAAGGAAGCCTTCACCGTCGCCAAGACCGCCGGAGCCATTGCCGGGCAACTGGAGCCGCTCATGCAGAGCGCCTTTGCCGCCGCCAAAAAAGCGCGCACCGAAACCAGCATCGGCGCTAACTCCGTCTCCATTGCCTCGGTCGCTGTCGATCTGGCCAAAAAGATCTTCGGCTCGCTCGAAGGTCGCACCGCCTTTCTGGTCGGCGCGGGCAAGATGAGCGAGATCGCGGCCCGCCACCTGGTGCAGCAGGGCATTGGAACTCTGCTGGTGACCAACCGCACCCACGAGCGCGCCCTGCGCATGGCCGAAGAGGTGCACGGACGCCTGAACCCGCAGGTGGTTCCCTTTGAAAAAATCTATGAGGCCGCCGCCAATGCCGACATCATTCTGAGCTCCACCGGCGCCCCGCACTACATCTTTTCGCCCGAGCACGGCGCCAGCTTCTTGCAACATCGCCGCAATCGCCCCATGTTTTTTATCGATATTGCCGTGCCGCGCGATGTCGATCCGGCGATGAACAAGCTCGACGGCATCTTCGTCTACGACATCGACGACCTGCAGCAGGTGGCCGCCTCGCATCGCACCGCGCGCGAACGCGAGGCCATCGATGCCGAATCGCTCATCGAGCAGGAGGTGGAGCGGTTCGAGAAGCGCCAGCGGGGCGTCAACGCCGCGCCCGCCATCGTCGCCCTGCAACAGCAGGCCGAGGCCATTCGCACCGGTGAAATCGCCCGCATGCATGCGCGGCTGGCCTCGTTGACGCCCGAGCAGCGCGAGGCCGTCGATGCGCTCACCCATGGGCTCGTCAACAAGTTTCTTCATCCGCCGATGCAGGCGCTCAAGCAGGCCGCGCGCGAGGATGATCGCTCCGCGCTCGAGGCCCTCTGCGGTGTCTGGTCGCTGCCCGCCGCGCCCATCGGCAAACCCGATGATCCCGAAAAAAGTTCAGAGTAAAGAGGAGGCGCAACCATGAAGCTGCGCATAGGAAGTCGCGGTTCGCAACTGGCGCTGTGGCAGGCGAATCACATCGCCAAGTTGCTCGAAACCGAAGGCCACACCGTCGAGATCGAGATCATCAAAACCACCGGTGACCGCCAGCAGGAGATCAGCTTTGCCGCCGTCGGCTCCAAAGGCATGTTCACCAAAGAGATTGAAGAGGCTCTCGCCGAGGGCCGCGTCGATCTCGCCGTCCATTCGCTCAAGGATCTGCCGACAGAACTGCCTGCGCTGTTCACTCTCGCCGCCACCCCGCGCCGTGTCGATCCGCGTGATGCTCTGGTTTCGGTCGACTACAAGGCGTTGACCGAGCTGCCCGTCGGCGCCAAGGTCGGCACCAGCAGCCAGCGCCGCCGCGCCCAACTCAAGGCTCTGCGGCCCGATCTTGACGCGATTGAGTTTCGCGGCAACGTCGACACGCGCCTGCGCAAGCTGGCCGAAGGGCAGGTCGCGGCCATCTTTCTTGCCTCTGCCGGACTCGACCGGCTGGGCCACACCGACTGGATTCGCCAGCGCCTGAGCCCGCGCGAGTTTTGCCCGGCCGCCGGTCAGGGCGCGCTCGGCATTGAGACGCGCAAGGATGACGCAACAACCATCGAAGCCCTCAGCTTCCTCGATCATGCCGCGACGCGCTTTGCCGTCACCGCCGAACGCGCCGCGCTCTCTGCCCTCGGCGGCGGCTGTCAGGTGCCCATCGGCATCCACTGTCGCGAGGCCGAAGACGGCGCATGGGAGATCTTTGGCATTGTCGCCGACCCCGCCACCGGCAAGGCTGTCCGCGTCCGTCTGACCGCGGCCTTTGAGGGCGTCGATCCCGTCAAACTTGGCGAGGTCACCGCGCAGAAACTCTTCGACGAGGGCGCGGGCGCTCTTCTGGCCTGCACCGCGACGGAGCCGCAGAAGTGAAGCGCGTCCTGGTGACGCGCGCCGCCCATCAGGCCGGCAAACTCAGCGAGGGGCTGCGCGCGCAGGGCTTCGAGCCGGTCGAGGTGCCGGTGCTTGAGATTCTGCCACCCCAAGACCTCGCTCCGCTCGATGCCGCGCTGCGCACTCTCCCCAGCTACGACTGGCTCATCCTCACCAGCGCCAACACCGTGCAGGGGCTCGTCGAACGCGCTGCCTTTCTCGGTCTTGATCTGAAAAAAGAAAAACAGCCCACGGTCGCAACCGTGGGCTCGGCAACGGCGAAGGCCGCGCGCAAGGCAGGCTTCGAGGTCGCCGTCGTGCCGGAAGACTATGTGGCCGAAGCCCTCGTCGCCGCGCTCGCCGGCCGGGTCGAGGGCAGGCGAATCTTTCTGGCACGCGCCGCCGTCACACGCGACGTGATTCCCCCGGTGCTGCGCGCTGCCGGAGCCATCGTCGATGAGGCCGAGGCCTATCGCAACGGCATTCCCGCCGAAGCCCCCGCGCAGTTGCGCGCCGCGCTCCAGCAGGGAATGGACGCCGCCACCTTTACCAGTTCCTCAAGCGTCGCCCACCTGGCCGATGCAGCCCGCGCGGCCGGCCTTGCCTTTCCCTTGGCCGGCGTGAAGGCCATTTCCATCGGTCCGGTGACCAGTCAAACCCTGCGCGAGTCCGGCTGGGAGCCCGCCGCCGAAGCCTCGCCGAGCGACATCCCCGGCCTGATCGCCGCACTCGCCACTGTGCTCTCATAGCCCCTTCCACCACCGTCATCGGAAGGAGCAGGGGCCTTCAGGCCCCTGAACTGCCGTCCCCAGGAGAATTGCCTTCAAACCCGCTATCCCGTCAAAGCCTGCGCGCTCTGTTTTGATACTCGCTGATCGGCGCTGTCCCGCGCAGATCCTTGACGAAAATCGGACCGAAGGCCCGGCTCTGGCGCAGCAGAACCTCACCCCGCGCCGCCAGTTCCAGCAATGCCTGCAACAGAAGCAGACGCGCCGCCGCGTGCGGCTGGCCTGCAAACCATTCCTCACTGGACTGGATCGCCTCGGTCTCCAGCTCCCTCTGCACCCAGTCCATCATCAGCTCAATTCTGTCCTCCAGCCGGTCGACGACGGTCAGCTCACGCGCGGCATGGGCGGTCTCGAGCGCCCTGCGCGTGTTTTCGATCAGCTCGGCCATGGTCAGCGGCAAGGACTGCTCACCGAGGGCATGTGGCGTGCCCGCTGGCTGCAATCCCTCACGGCGCGGCTGGCGACTGGAAAGAAACTCGGCCGCAGCCCGCATCGTTTCGTAATCGACCAGCGCCTCTTGCAACTCCCGCTCGGCGGCCAGGCTCAGCGGCTCGTTGGCGCGTTGCGGCAACAGCGCCCGCGAACGCAGCAGCACCAGCCATGAGGCCACGTCGAGAAACTCGCCGCCCAACTCCTCATCGATCGTGTGCCTGCGAACATAATCCAGAAACAGCCCGGTAATCTCGACCACCGGCAACGCATCGACCGGGTAGCGGCCCGCGCGGACCAGCGCCAGCAGCACCTCCATCGGACCGGCGTAATCGGCAACGGTGATCCTCAGTTGGCTCACGGCTCGCGCTCCTCGCCGAGCACCGCCTCGGAAAATCCGGCAAAATCGTTGACCGCCGCCATCGCCAGCGCGTTGATCTCGGCCAGCAGGGCATCGACGCTCGCGTACTCAAGCACCATCTGCCCCGGTCGCGGGCAGTAGACTCCCGCAGGAAGTTTTTCTCCCTTCACGACGAGATTCTCCGTCGGCGCAGCGATCGGCCTCGCGAACTCGACCCGCCGCGCCTTGACCTCTTCCACATACGAGCTGAGTTTGCGCCGCGCCCGAATCTGGCGGCCATAGCCGGGTTCATGGGCAATGCGCACGAGCTCGTCCAAAACATTTTGTCGATGCACCAGCCAGTGCCTGCCCGAAAGAAACCCCTTGAAGCGGGCCATCAGGTTGATGGCCTGTCGCCGCTTGAGGCCAAAGAGCCGCTCGATGGCGGCGCGATCAAGCACCGGCGCCTTCGAGCGCTCCAGCGCGTCGTGAATCTCGTTGATGCGGTCGTACCAGATCGGTTTTCCCGGCATATTCGTCCTAACTAAAATATAAATCATTGCGCAAATGTGCAATATATAGCACAAAATGCGATCCAATTTTTTGGCATCGATAATATATATTTATCGAAGGTAGATCGGCCAAATTGCCTCCTGACGAAAAACGTGTCTCACACGGAGAGACCGGAAAAAGCCAAAAATCCATGCCCGAAAACCAAAATAAAGAGCTAGAAACACGAAAAAACGAGGAGAAAATTTTCCTCGCAGAGGTGTTGCCGCCTGATCCAGCGGGCGGAGCCTTGGGAATGCTGGCCTGGCTCAAACCCGGTGATCCGCTCTACTCAGCAGCCAGGCGGGTGGCCGAATGCATCCGCAACGCCAAGTCCGAGGCCACGCGCCGGGCTTACGCTGCCGACTGGCGCGATTTTTCCTGCTGGTGCCAGCAAAATCGGCTGGCCTTTCTGCCGGCAACGCCGGAGACGGTGGCTCTTTACATCGCACACCTGTCCAAACCGGAGGGGAACGAGAAACCGCGGACGGTGGCGACGATCACCCGCCGTCTCTCCTCCATCAATACAATGCACAAGGCCGCGCGTTACCGGCCACCGGCCAAGATGGACGACCCGGTGCTGGCCGAGACCTATCACGGCATCTGCCGGTTGCTCGGCACGCGACAACAGCGCAAGCAGCCGTTGACGCTCGACAAGATCGTGCGGTTGCTCGACGCCGTACGCACGACGGATCTGCCCGTGGCGGGAGCACGCGACCGTGCGCTCATTCTGGTAGGTTTTGTCGGTGCCTTTCGCCGTTCGGAACTGGCCGCGATGCGCGTCGAGGACCTGGTCCGCCATCGGCGCGGCTACACCATCCGGATTCCGCGCTCGAAGACCGACCAGACCGGCGAAGGCCGCGAGGTTGAGATTCTCTACGGCGCGCAGGAGCGCACCTGCCCGGTGCTGGCGCTTGAAAACTGGCTTGAGTCGGGCGCGATCCGCGAGGGTTTCGTCTTCCGGCAGGTCGGGCTCTACGGCGAGCTGCGCGGTGGGCTATCGCCGGCGGCGGTGGCCGAGATCGTCAAGCGTCTGGTTCGCCGCGCGCACCTGGAGACGCCGGAAAACTACGGAGGCCACTCCCTGCGCGCCGGGTTCGTCACCGAGGCCTCGGCCAACGGCGCCAGCGACCGCGAGATCATGCGCCAGACCGGTCATCGCTCACGCGCCATGATCGACCGCTATGCCCGCGCCGAACAACGCGACCGCCAGAGCGCAGTCAGCAAACTTGGGGTATAAACCTCCGATTTTTTGTACATCATCTGCATTACAATATGGTTCGAGGTGACTCTATGGCTGCCAATGCTCTGGTGCAAACCCGCATCGACCCTGCGATAAAGGAGCGGGCGGCCGCCGTGCTTGAAGAGCAGGGGCTCACCGTCTCTGATGCCGTTCGCATCCTGCTGACGCGTACAGCGAAAGAGGGTGTTCTGCCACTGACGCAGGCCAACAACGCCGCGGCACATGACCTCTGGTTCCGGACCAAGGTACAGGAAGCGATCGACGATCCGCGGCCGGCTCTTGCGAATGAGGCCGTTGAGGCCCATTTTGCGCGTCGGCGTGATGCCGCACGGGCCAAGGTCCGCTAGTCATGCAACTGAAATGGTCCGTTCTGGCGCAACAGGACCGCGAGACCATCTTCGATTACATCGAGGCGGACAGCCCGCAAGCAGCGATTGCCGTCGATGACCGCATTCATGCACAGATTGAGACACTGATCGACTTTCCAGAGATGGGACGGCCGGGCCGCATCGCTGGGACGCGTGAGCTGACCATTCAACGCACACCGTACATTGCCGCTTACCTTGTACGGGAAGATCACCTTCTCATTTTGCGGTTGTTGCATGGCGCTCAGATGTGGCCGGAGATCCTTTAACATCACTGATTGCAGACCTGTAGAATGGCTGAAACCATCATCAGGAAGGCACTCAATGTCTCTAAGTGAGAAGGCTCCCCAGTTGCTGTTTGCGTGGTGTTTCTTTCAGCGCAGGTTTGCTGCAATTTTAATCATGACCATTGGTGCGGGAATTGCGTCTGGACAGAGACCCGCCAAAGAGTCGCTGCGCTTCGATGTTGCCTCGGTGCGCATGAGCCAGCCGGGAACGCCGATGCGCACCAATTTTGGTCTGGACAGTTTTGAAGATACCGGGCGGCTCAATGGTCTGTTTTCCGCCAATACTTATCTCAAAGAGTACATCAGGTTTGCCTATCGTCTGCCGTCCTACGAGGAACAGGAATTGCTGCTCGAAGAGGGGTCGCGACGTTGGGCTGATACGACGATCTCCATTGAGGCGCGCGCCGAAGGTCATCCCACCAAAAGCGAGGTTCGCGTGATGGTGCGCAACCTGCTCGAGGAGCGGATGCATCTGCGGATGCGTAGCGAGAGCCGCGAACTGCCGGTCTATGCTCTGGCCTTTGCTGAGGCGGGAAAGCCGGGTCCAGGATTGCGTCCGCACACGTTAGGCAACTGCGAACAGCGCACCGCGCCGCAGATTGGCGAGACGACGAAACAGCAGTCCGCGCATCATTTCTGTGGCGATGCATCGTGGCAGGATGGGGATTTCTATCATATCGAAATGGTCGATACGACGCTGGGCCATCTGGTCGATTTTTTGAATGACTATATGCCATTTCGTGGCGGTTCGCGTCAATTGATCGTCGATGGCAGCGACGACGCGCGGCATTACGATCTGAGTTTTACCTTTCATAGAATTGAAGAGACGGAAGGGCAGGGCCAAGCCAGTCTTTTTGGAGAGGCCATGGTTGAAGCGGTGAAGAAACAGCTTGGGTTGAAGTTTGAAAAGGAAACTCGGGCGGTGCCTCTCTTGGCGATTGAGCACGTCGAGAAGCCGACGGAGAATTAGGCCAACGCGAATTAAAATAGACTCCGATATGGTTGCACCGCAAGTGGAAGATAGTAGTACACCGATGCTTGAAGCACGGCTCGAAGCGGCGCTCGGCGTGACGTCGCGGCCAATCACGGTCGCGACGCTGGCGGATGCGCTCACACATTCCGTTGCGGAGATTGAAGCCGCACTTGCGACTCTCACGCAGAGCCTCGCCGCGCATGGCCGCCCCTGGCGCATCGTGCGCTCAGGCGAGCGTGTGCGCATGGAGACGCGGCCGGAGTTTGCCGAGGATGTGCGCCGCGTGCGTGAAAGTGAGCGCGGACCGCGCCCGCAGCGACCGCCGAGCCCAAGCGCCATGGATGTGCTGGCGCTGATCGCGCTGCAGCCGGGCATCACGCTGCCCGAGATCACGCGCATTCGCGAGGCCGATAGCGCCGCGCTGGTCGAAGCACTGCGCCGGCGCAAGCTCATCAAGCCGATGGCGTCGCGACCGGGGCAGCGCGCCCGCCGCTGGGTCACGACCGAAACATTCCTCACGCAGTTCGACCTGGAGGCCACCGCCGATGTTGGCAAGGCTGTGGAAGCGGGGGCAATGCGAAAAAAGGTTCATGGCACTTTGATAGAATCGCGCAATGAAACTGCAGATTGAAACTGCATGTCTACGTCTGATTCCGGCCACCGCAAAATATTTAGAGTTGGAATTATCGGATATAGAGCATTTGGCTCGTGCACTTGGCGTCGCGTCTGTTCCTGGCGACTGGCCGCCTGGTGAGTATGATGCAGGGGCCATTGGCTTTTTTCTTGAGCAAACATTGGCCGCAGGTGATGCCGGAGAGGGTTGGTTGAGTTGGTATGCACTCAGCCGTCAAGTGAAACACGCGGAGCTGTTCGGGTGTGGAGGATTTCTTGGTGCGCCTGATGCGAGTGGAACCGTTGAAATCGGCTATTCCATCGTACAAGCTGCACGCGGTCGGGGGCTGGCCACGGAAATGGTCATGGCACTTAGTGCATACGCACTGAATCATGGTGCTCGCAGAATCATTGCGCACACAACGGCAGATAATCCTGCATCCATAGCAGTTCTCAAAAAAAGCGCATTCGATTTGGGAGGAGAAAATCCAGAAGGAATGCTAGAGTTTGTGCGTACATCATAGCCCTAGGAACTCCAGCTCTTGTCCTTGGCGTTGCAGAGCTGTTCGAGATTGCACTGATCGCATTTCGGCTTGCGTGCATCGCAGACGGCGCGGCCGTGATGAATGATCTGATGCGAGAAGCTGATCCAGCGCGATTGCGGCAGAATCTTCATCAGCTCCTGCTCGACCTTCTGCGGCGTGTCGCCCTTGGCCAGCCCCAGCCGTCGCGTGATGCGGAAGACATGCGTATCGACGACGACGCCCTCGGCCTTGCCGAAGCAGACGCCAAGCACCACATTCGCCGTTTTGCGCGCCGCGCCGGGCAGCCGCGTCAGCTCGGCCAGCGTTGCAGGAACCCTGCCGCCGAACTCGGCAAGCAACACCCGCGCCGCGCCCTGAATATTCTTCGCCTTGTTGTGATAGAAACCCGTGGACCGGATTTTTTCTTCGATCTCTTCGACCTGAGCCTCGGCAAGCGATTGCGGCGTCGGGAACCGCTTAAAGAGCGCGGGGGTGACCATGTTCACGCGCACGTCGGTGCACTGCGCGGAGAGAATCGTCGCCACCAGCAGTTCCCACGGCGAGCGGTGCGTCAGCGCGCACTCCACATTCGGATAGGCCTCGTCGAGCCCGCGCAGAATCGCCTCAATGCGCTCGGGGGCCAGCGCGCCGCGCGCTGTGCGCTTCGTGGTTGGCTTGGTGGTTGATGCGCGATTCGGCATACATTGAGTTTATCGCGAAGGGTGCGTGCCGGCGCACCCTCGCTGTTTCGTGCACATCAGTTCTCCGACGGCGGCTCGATGTGGTCGATGACAAATCTTTGAAGTTGCGCCTTCTGCTTGGTGAACTTCAGACCAAAAAGTTTCTCAATGTTGGTTTCAATGGGCTGACCAACTTCCATCGTTGGATCGGCGTTTGCTGGCGGAATCCCCTGCCAAAAATCAATGATCGCATCGTAGTTGCCGGTGAGTCCGGTTTTGTCGATGACCGGCAACGGCATGAATCCTCCAATGGACTCTGCAATCTGCTGTGTCGTCACATCCAGCATCTCCAATCGATCTTTAGAGGGGCTGAGTTGTCGAACAAAGACACCGCAAAAAGGATGAACGTGTTCATAGGAAGGATAGGGAAAAGGGCGCTTGGTCTCCGACCCTAGCGGAACAAAGTTCGTACAGGGCTCGCCCGTTGGATGCGGCCTGAACTGCTTGCCTGGTTTGACGTACGTGAGCGCATACACATCGCCTTCGTGCGTTTCGATGTGCGCTGCAATCTTGAAGCGCTCTTCAAGCAGGGAGCGCACCATGGCACGCACCTCGGCGCGTTTGGGCGAGCCTTCCACGCGCGCCTGTACAACGTACCACTCTCCCTGGGTCCACTTGGGAAGGGATTCTAGCATCGCCGAGACTTCGTGTGATTCGCGCAGATCGTACGCAAAGCGGATGAGATAGCCCAGCGTTATATTCCAGTTGACCAGACCATCTTTTGGCAATTCTTCCTTGCTGGCGGAGCCAAGATAGTCCAAGCCAATCATGTAATTTTTATTGCCGCCGGGGTGCAGCGAGACCGCGTCAAAACTACGTTGCGTCGACTTTTGCGTGGGAGCAGCCGCTGTTGGTGTCGCGTTCGTCTGCGCAAAAGCACAGGGCGCAAGCCATAGTGCGAGAGCCGCGCAACCAAGAATGATGTTCGTAGAAAAGCGCCCGCCGAGTAAACGTTTCCGACAAGAGACACCCATGTTCGATGCCTGTTCCTTTCCTGTGGAAGAGTCAGCGCATTCTACGTCTCTGGGTATGGAAGGTGCAATTGCATTGTGCGGCGTGCGTAGCAGGGAAGAGGAAGCTCTCCCGGAAGGTCAGAGACCTGAAGGCCTCTGCTCCCTCCGGTTTTGCAGTGCGCAGCCACATGCAGGGCGGCGTTTACAGCTTGCCCTCGGTCCAGCCGGTGAGCTTGTCGAGGTCGAGACGCAGGGCGAGGAAGAACTCGCCGAACTCGGCATAGACGGCCGAGACCTCGTCGAAGCGCATCTCGTAGATCAGCTTCTTGAAGACGATCGGATCTTCTGCGAAGAGTGAAACGCCCCACTCCCAGTCATCGAAGCCAATGGAGCCGGTGATGATCTGCTTGACGCGATCACCGTAGCGTCGGCCCACCATGCCGTGCTCATGCATCATCTTCTGGCGCTCGGCAAAGGGCACCGTGTACCAGTTCTTCTCCTCGCCACGACGGCGATTCATCGGATAGAAACAGAGGTAGGGCGCGGGCGGAACCTCGGGATAAAGTCGCGGAGCCATGCCTGTGGCCATGCGATGCAGATTGGCCTGCACGACGGCGTCAAACTCGGGCGTGTGCGGCTCAAAGCCGGCCTCGGCGGCCGCCTCCCAGGTCTTCGCGCTCGACTCATACAGTCCCATCTCCACCACCGAAACATAGGAGTGCACGAGCGTCAGGTAGTCATAGAGCGGCGTCTGCGCCAGCGCAAGCTCCACCTGATTCAACTCGGCAAAGTTCTTGCGGAAGTGGACGAAGACCAGGTCGCCCTTGTGGCCCAGTTGCGAGTAGAGCGCCGACTGCACCGGCCCCTCTTCGTTCGGATGCTCCAGACGCTTGAGCACGGCAAGCGACTCGGCCACAACCTTCGCGCGCGCGGCCGCATCGAGCGCCTTCCACGCCTTCCAGTCGAAACGGAAGAATTGATGCAGAACGGTGGAGCCTTCAAGGGTGAGCGGAACGGGTGAAAAGTTTGCCAACAGAGCCTCCGGGAAGCTGATTTCTAGTTCTTCTATCAGATTCATCCCAGCCTGCGAAAGATGCATACGTGTGCATCATTTTTTATGCACTTGAATGCGAAATCGGTGCATAAATAGCGGGGTTTTGGCCTATATACTGAAAACGCTCATGAGCGAAAAAATCATTGCTTTTCTGGTTGAATTTGTGACGCACGCGATCGGCTCCGGAGGCTATGCCGGCATCGCAGCGTTGATGGGAATCGAGTCCGCCTGCATTCCCCTGCCATCGGAGATCATCCTGCCCTTCGCAGGTTATCTGGTCTATCGCGGCAGTTTTAACTTGTTCTGGGTCGCAACCGCTGGCGCCATCGGTTGCAATCTGGGCTCGCTGATCGCGTATTGGATCGGCTCTGTAGGCGGACGGCCACTGGTAGAACGCTACGGCAAATGGGTATTGATGAACCATCACGATCTGGACCGCATGACGCGGTTCTTTGAAAAGTATGGTGCCATCACCGTTCTGCTCTCGCGCATGCTGCCCGTGGTGCGAACATTCATCGCGTTTCCCGCGGGAATCGCCAAAATGCCGCAGCTCCGCTTTCATCTCTACACGTTTCTCGGTTCCTGGCCCTGGTGCCTGGGACTGGCCTACGCGGGCATGAAGCTGGGCGAGAAATGGCATACCGATCCTCGCTTTTACCAGGCGTTCCATCGTTTCCACACCGCTGTTGAAGTTCTGCTGCTGGCGGCAATCGTGTGGTTCGTCTGGTCGCACATCCGGCGCGGAAGGCAGTCCACAGAGGCCTGACGCAGAAGGGAATTGCGCGCGGTAGGCTCTCGAGCCGTCGCGCGCTGACCCGCCGCGCGCTTGCGCGGCGATGCAAAGGAAGGCACAGACTCATGTCCACTCAAACCCAAGGCGGCCAGAAGACCGCCGCATCGCAGATCGCGCCCGCCACCGGCAAGCTGGGCGTTATGGTTGTCGGCCTCGGCGCCGTCTCCACTACGTTGATTGCCGGCGTTGAAGCTGTTCGCCGTGGACTGGCGAAACCGATCGGCTCGCTGACCCAGATGGGCACCATCCGGATCGGCAAGCGCACCGACAACAATTCCCCCCTGATCAAGGATTTTGTTCCCCTCGCCGACCTGAACGACGTGGTCTTCACCGCCTGGGACCTCTTCGAGGACTCGGCCTATGAGGCCGCCGCGCACGCCAGCGTGCTCAACGACAAGATGCTGGCCGAAATCAAGCCGTATCTGGAGACCATCAAGCCCCTGCCTGCCGTCTTCGACCAGTATTATGTGAAGCGCCTCAACGGCACGCACATCAAGCATGGCAAAACCAAGCGCGAGCTGGCCGATCAGTTGATCGCCGACATTCGCGCCTTCAAAAAGACCGTCGATCGCGTCGTTGTCCTCTGGGCCGCCTCGACCGAAATTTTTTTGGAACCGACAGCGGTTCATCAGACCATTGAGTCGTTTGAGAAGGGACTCGAGTCCAACGACATCGGCATCGCGCCCTCGCAGATCTATGCCTATGCGGCATTGAGCGAAGGCGTCCCGTTCGTCAACGGCGCCCCCAACCTGACCGTCGATATTCCGGCGCTGGTTGCGCTGTCGAAGAAGAATGCCGCGCCCGTCGCAGGCAAGGACTTCAAGACCGGCCAGACCTTCATGAAGACGATTCTGGCGCCTGCCTTCAAGGCCCGCCTGCTCGGCGTCCGCGGCTGGTTCTCGACCAACATCCTCGGCAACCGCGATGGCGAGGTGCTCGACGACCCGCAGTCCTTCAAGACCAAGGAAGAGTCGAAGCTCGGCTCGCTCGACTACATCTTCGAGCCCGAGAAGTACCCGGATCTCTACAAAGACATCTTCCACAAGATCCGCATCAACTACTATCCGCCGCGCGGCGACGACAAGGAAGCCTGGGATAACATCGACCTGTTCGGCTGGCTCGGCTACCCGATGCAGCTCAAGGTCAACTTCCTCTGCCGCGATTCGATTCTGGCCGCCCCAGTCGCCCTCGATCTTGTCCTGTTCATGGACCTGGCCAAGCGCACCTCCAGCCTACAATCGCTCGGCATACAGGAATGGCTCAGCTTCTATCTGAAGTCACCGCAGACCGCCGCAGGCCTCAAGCCCGAGCACGATCTGTTCATCCAGTCGATGAAGATGAAGAACACCCTGCGTCACATCAAGGGCGAGGAACTGATCACGCACCTCGGACTCGAGTATTACGACTAGAGCATTTTCCCAATACACGTGCAGTGTTGGGGTTCGTGCAAGGGGTCTTTTTCTTGAGGAAAAAGACCCTCGGCATGCAGTTTTCCCTCTACAGAAATTGGGAAAATGCTATAACTCTCGAGTTATCCCTCGAGTTACAGAAAAGCCCCGGAGCAATCCGGGGCTTTTCTGCGTAAGGAGGGTTGTATAAGTTATGCGAGAGCTGGAGCTTGTTCGAGCACGGGCATCGCTGTCACGGCGTCGCTGAGCGGTGCCACCACGGGTGCGGCCTGCGCTGTCGGCTGAATCACATGCGCACTGCGGGTCAGGCGGTGGACGAAGTGGTAGGGAGGCCAAGGACCGGAGACCTGCATCTGCCATTCGCGCATCGTTGCGCTGGTCGTACTGAATTTGTTCTGGTAACGTTCAACGTATTTGCGATCAATCAGGTGGGCAATGTCGAGCACCATCTTGCCATTGTCCATCAACCGGCAACTGACCTCTTCGTCCAGCGGCAAAAAAAGCCGGTGCATCTGGAAGCTCATCGCACGGGCACGCGTCTGGCGCTCGCGGGCGCGCATTGCGTTCTCACGAAGATCACTCAGATATGGATGGCTTCCGATGTTCGACGCCGCGGCGCGACGTTCCGCATCCTTGACGCCACTGTCATCGACGACGATCTTCAGATGCATCTCTGTTTTGCCACGCAACTTGTCGATGTTTGTCAGAAACTGCCGCTGGTTAGAGCGGATCGACTTGCGCAAAGATTCATCGTCATGAAAGACAGTACCGAAACGAAAGGGCAGCACCGTCGCCTGGCGAAAACACTCCGCGATCACTCGCGCATGATCCACACCGCATTTCTGATTGAATGTTTCGGCTGGATTTTGTTCGCTGACGACGACTGCAAGATCACTGGCGGGATAAAGAAAGACCTGATTGCCATTCACGCCGAACACAGATTCCAGGGGTACAGGCTTGCGATGACGAGTTAACTCTGGAAATGCTTGCTTTTCACCGATGCAGTAGGCATACCATGCCATGGCGAGATACTCCGTTTGCGTACACTGAGTCGATCCAGCGACGCATGTTGGTGAAACCCTGTGAACTTTGAAACAGTGGCATACATAAGTTTTTTGAACCTGAGCTAGAATTCCGCAGCAGCTCATTCAACTGAGTCGAATAGTAGCCCGCGCAAAATACGACTGGCAACAACGAAGTGGGGGATTTTTGGATGGTTAGCGTTATCACGTAAAACAAGTTTTACAGGATAAAAGAATATATTGATGGTATAACTTTGCTCACAATGCGAGTTCTTATTAGAAAGTGTTTCTAATGATAGATATAGGAATGTTACCTATATCCACACTCTCTCTTGGACGAAAGTTACCTGTTTCTGATTACGGTAAAACGCGCTCGAGATGAAGATAAAGTACTAGATTCAGAAGAATCGAAACCAGCAGCATGCCACCCAGAATCACCGTCACCACATTCACCTTGCGTCCGACGGCCTTCAGGTCTTCCATCAGCTCCTGCTGCTCCAGCGTATTGCGGTCCGTGGCCTCGCGCACGCTCTCGAGCCGGTCCTCGACCCGCCGTAGGGAGCTGTTTTGGGTAGCCACCTGCTCGCAGAGCGTCTGATGCTGCTCCTCAAGCCGCGCCAGCCCCTTCTGGATCGGCGCGAGATTGCCCGCGGCAAGGCTGGTCGGCGCGGAGGGCTTCGCCGCGTGGCTTGCCAGGACGCTCGAAACCACGGCGCCCAGCGGTCCTTCCACCAGCGGCAAAAACCTCTGCACGAACGGCAGCGCCGTGCGCAAGAGCCCCGCGGCGCGTTCCAGGCCGCCTGTGGGCTTGGGCGTGGGCTCGGGGGACTGTGCCTGAACGCGCTCCGGTAAAGACTGCGGACGCGCCGGTATCCGGGCATCCATCGACAACGGCGCTGCGGCAGAGCGCGGCGACGGCTTCAGGCTACGACGGCCACGCTCCTCATCCGGCAATGTATCGCTCAACCACATCTTCTACCACTATAAAGCGTTAGGCGAAACCCGACGCGAAAATTGCTGGGCACGGGCCAAGATTTCGTCCTTGCGCGACCTCGCGGCTGGGATACGATGAATAGGGCTATGCGTCTTTGACCCCGGAGTTCGCCATGAAAACCCTTCTGACCCGTCCCATCCGCAACATTCAAAGCAACATCCTGGCTGGCATCCTGACCATCGGCCCGCTCTTTGTCACTTTTCTGGTCTTCCACTTCCTCTTCCACACGCTGGCCGAGGCGGGTCTGCCGGTGATCCGGTTCCTGGCAACGAACTATCCACAACTCTGGCTGACGCAGAGCTGGCTGCAACCGGTGCTGGCCATCGTGCTGACGCTGGCCCTGCTCTACATCACCGGCCGCGTCACCTCGCTGGTCATCGGCCGCCAGGCCTTTCGCCTTTTTGAGGCGGTGCTGGCCCGGTTGCCCTTCGTGGCCAAGGTCTACACCTCGGTCCGCCAGTTGCTCGATACGATGATGGCCAAAAAAGAGTCGAGCCAGCGCGTCGTGCTCGTCGACTTTCCCATCGCCGGACAAAAATGCGTCGGCTTTTTGACGCGCGTCATGGTCGATGAGGCGACCGGCGCGCAGTTGGCCTCGGTGCTGCTGCCGAACGCCATCAACCCCACCTCGGCGATTCTGCAGATTCTTCCTCTCGACAAGGTGACCGAGACGGACCTGACCATGGAACAGGCCATGAGCATGCTGATGACCGGCGGCGCCGTCGGCCCGGAGACGCTGCGCTTCGAGCCCTCCAAAAAATAAGAATGGGCCAATGCTCCGGCCCATTCTGTTCTTACTTTTTCTTGCTTCCCGTCTTCTCGGAAAGCCGCACCGAATAGTCGAGCAGCACCAGCGCGGCCGGGGAGTAGCCGCCCGGATCGGGCAGGCTGAAGACGCCGGTATCCGGGTCCATCTGCTGGCAGAAACGGCCGTCACGGATCAGCGCCTCGCACCAGGCCTGCATCATCTGCTCCAGTTCCTTCTGCTTGCCGTAGTGCGCCATCCAGCGCGGCGCGCGCAGTGCGGTGAGCGCCTGCGAGGCTCCGCCCCAACTGTTGCGCGGAATTGGCCGCACAAAGCTAGGGTCATTCATCGCCACGCTGGTCAGCGGATACTTCGCCCAGAAGGCCGCCGGGTTGTGCAACTGCCGTTCCCAGACCGCCTCGAAGATGGCCCGGTCGCGCCGGTCCTCGAGCTTCAACACATGCTCGCCCAGCACCCGGCTGATCACATCCGAACGCACCTTGACGAACTGGCCTTGCGCGTCGAGATCGTAAAAGGCCGCGTCCTCCGGCGAATACAGTTTTTCGATGATCAGCGTGCGGATCGCCTCGGCATCGTGCAGCCAGCGGTCGGCCTCGGCCCGTTTGCCGAGCGCCAACGCCATCGCATGCAGAGCGACGCGCGCGCCGTAGACGGTGGCCGAAAGATCCGGGCACAGGCGCGGCATCGAGGCCAAGTCGGGCGAGAGCCGTGCGTCGGCCTTCGGGCAGCGATTCGGAAT
Organism: Acidobacteriaceae bacterium UBA1307; assembly: GCA_002307235.1. GTDB lineage: Bacteria > Acidobacteriota > Terriglobia > Terriglobales > Acidobacteriaceae > Telmatobacter. Next base: position 14,037 of record DBTV01000011.1, on the reverse strand, counting down.
CCCCTTCCAGCGCGGGCTATTGTCGTGGCCTGTATCATACGTGCAAAAACCCTCGACCAGACCGGTCTTGCGCGTGTCCCGATAGCGGCGAAGCCATGCATCCCAGCGACTGCAAGCGGCATAGGCTTTGGTCAGAAACTGCTCGTCGTGCAACAGTTGCGCCAGTTCCCAGGCCGTCGCCGCAATCGGCACCACCATCTGGATCTGACCGTAACCGTTTTCCGACGTCTTGACGCTGGCCGGAAGCTGTCCGTCCTCGTGCTGCAGGTCGAAGAAGGCGCTATGCGTGTTGCGCGCAACATCGAGCGGTGCCAGCACGCCTTCGACCGGCGGCACAAAGGCGCGGCGCGTGGCGTAGACCAGCGACTCGTGCGGACCGCACTCCTGCCAGATGCCCTGATAGGTGCTGCCTTCAAACAGCACCGGGTGCGGATAGCCGGGGGTGGGCCGCACATTGTGCGCCAGCACGTCGAGCGCGGCATTCCAGCTCTTCAGCCACGCCGGATGCGCGGCCACCTGTTGAGGCACGTGAGCCGCGTGTGCCTCCTTCGCCAAGGCATGCAACGGCGAGCGAAACAAAGTGCCGGCCGCAAGCGCGGCTCCGGCAGCAAGAAAACTTCTTCTGTTTTGAGTCATCTCTACTCTTCTTCTTCGAGGTTTTTTCCTGCACTTTCGGCTGCAACCGACCGCAGGCTGATGTTGTCCACCTGCGCCCAGATCAGACCAACCGGAATGATACTCAGGAAGGTGACCAGCAGCAAGGTCGCCGCCGCCGCCGTCGCCGCCTCGGGCGCCGCGCCGAACAGGCCCGACAGCGAGGCCGCTACCACGGCAATCTGCGTAAACCAACCGATGATCGGCAACTGCAATGCGCTGGCGCCGCCGCTGATTGCCATCAGAATGATGCCGCGCGTCAGGTTCATCGAGGCCAGCTCGGGGCTCGCGGTAAAGGCCCGCAGCGTCACCACGTAAGCGGCGGTAATCAGCGCCCACATCACCAGCGAAAGGCTCAGCGAAACGACGAAATCACTCAGCGAACGAATCGTGTCGAGCCCCTTGTGGAAGCTGCGAATCTTGTGTCCCGCCGCCTGGCCGAGCTTGGGCGAGATCGCGCCGAAGAGGTCTTCAAAGACCTTGGCGATGACGTTGCCGAAGAGCCGGACAAAGACAAGAAAGATGCCTGCGCCAACGGTTGCAGCCAAACCGCCGTAGCCTGCCTTGCGCATCAGTTCCGGGTGCGGCATTGAACCGGCGGGCGAGGTCAGAATTACGGCCGAGATCACCAGCGCCATCGCGCCAAAATCAAAGAGCCGCTCCACAATGTAGACGGCGATCTGCGCGCTGACCGGCGAGCCAGTCTTCTTTGAAACCAGAAACGGGCGCACCGGGTCGGCCACGCGGCCAATCAAGGCCACGGCGGTAAAACCGATCACCTGCGAGCCAAGCAGCGACAGCGGCGAAACCCTCTGATTGTGGCGCATCAGGTAAGACCAGCGCACGGCGCGAAAGCCGTACGCAATGTAGATGCAAGCAATGCCGAGCGCGATCAGCGCCCCATTGGCCTGCGAAACCTGATCGAGAAAGAGCCGGAAATCAAAATGAATGCGGTCACGACCCCAAACGACGAGCGCGGCGAGAACGGCCACCACGATCAAGGCTACAATCCACTGCTTTTTCTTCAAGATCACTCCGTGCGCCCGAAGCGCAGACGCAAGCCCTATGGTACTGCTTGGGAGGGGACGAAGGCGAGAATTTCCCTGGTACGGAAGACGTTAGCGCGTGGCGCTGGCGCGCTCGGCCGACGCGCGGGCGCGAATGCGGCGGTTGAACTCGTGAATTACGCGCGCTACGTAAGCGCGGGTCTCGCGATAAGGCGGAATGCCGTGGTACTTGTCGACGGCGCCCGGTCCGGCGTTGTAGGCCGCCAGCGCCAGCGCCAGATTATCGTGATAGCGAATGAGCAGGGAATTGAGATAGGCCGAGCCACCGCGTACATTCTGGTCGGGCCTGAAGCTGTCCTCGACGCCAAGGCCGGCCGCGGTGCCCGGCATCAACTGCATCAGGCCGCGCGCTCCGGTGCGGCTGACGGCGCGCGCATTGCCGCCGCTTTCCGCCTTGATGACGCTGGCCAGCAGATCCACATCAAGGTCGTGGTCCTTGCCGGCGTGGTCCAGGATTGTATGCATATCTTGCTGATTCAACGATGGTTCTTGCGACACCAGCGCGGGCGGCGGCGGATCGTCCGGCACCGGCTCAAAGCGCTCCACCTGCTCCGGCGCATATTCGAGAAAGCTCTCCCCGTCCGCATGCAAAAACAGCCGCAGTTTGCCCTCGACCACCCCATGATGGTCGCAGCGCTGCTCAAATCCATTGCGCAAAATCGCCAACTCGCCAGCGCGAGCACCAAGCGGAGCCAAAGCCAGAAGCGCAACGAGCGCGAAAAACGGTTTGTGCGAAAGCTGCATTGCGTTCGTTTCCTTATAACGCCGCGTTGGGTATTTTGGCCAGAGCGGACTCGATCACCACAGCCACTCCGTCCTGATCATTCGGCGGAGCCTGCTTCCATCCGCGCGTCGTGGCGTGGGCCTTCAGTTCGCGCGCCGCATTGCCCATCAGCACGGCCTGACCGGCCCATTCGAGCATCGTCAGATCGTTCCAGTTGTCGCCAATCGCCATCACCTCCGCGCGTTCAACGCCAAGCCGCGCGGCCAGCCGTTCGAGCGCCACGCCCTTCGAGACACCGACCGGCAACAGATCAAGAATCGCCAGGTCGCGCGCCGGATACTCGGTGCGGACGCAGGCGCAGAAGGCACTCCAGGGGCTCGACAGAATCGCCGCTTCGGCCTCGCGCATCGCGACAAGGCTGCCCGCCACCATGCCTTGAATCGGTTGATCGGCCACGTCTTCGGCATCCTCCAGAGCGTTTTCGAGCGGCGAAACCACCTCAATCGCATTGCGGTTCGACTCGATCCACAGTGCGATGCGCCCCTCGGCGCTGCGCAGATCTTCGAGCACCAACTCCGCGCGCCCCGGCCGGTCGAAGGTAAAGACCAGGCACCCGTAAGGACGCAGCAACGTGCAGAGCGCGCGGGCCACCTGCGGAGCAAGTACGCTGCGCTCCAGCCGTTCGCCGCCGAGCGTAGTCAGCACTGCACCATTGGACGTAATCAGAGGCATATCCGCTCGAAGATTGAAGTCTTTGAGCAGCGGCGCGGTATAAGCGGTGCGGCGTCCGGTGGCAATGGCCACGGTAACGCCCGCTTGCCCGGCGGCAACCAGCGCGCGGCCGTTGCGCGGGCTGACCACGCCACCGACCTTGGATAAAAGGGTTCCATCTACGTCGATGGCAATGAGCCGAACAGGAGGATGCATACAGATCTAGTGTAACGGGTGGGGTTAGGGTGCTTGCGCCTACGCAGAGCTGTACGATATTTGATTCTTACTCGACGCTACAAAGATGTGCTGAAGGTGGAATTAAATGCTGCTATAGTCTATTCAAATAGATACCAGTTAAAATCGAGGACAGCTTTGAGCGAGAAGTCAAAACCAGAGTCAGGGTGTGTGTGCGTCAAGTATCTTGATCGTAATGAAGCCATACTTATAGTCATTAACGCTCTATATAGTCAAGGCACCAAACTTTCCGAAATACGCCGTACTCTTAATGAAACTATTCGAAATAAAAATAAACACGACAGACTAATCGAGTTGGACGGCATTTTAAATAAAACAGATATCGAGAAAAACATCCAACAAAGCAATGTCAACGATCAATATAAAAAACGCTATATGGTAGATACGCCTATCTACGACGCTATTAATCAAAAAACATGGGTGCTTCTAAAGGCAAGTAGAGAGGATCAAAGAATTGAACGCCTAATTAAACTTTCAAAAAATAGAAATATTTTAATTTGTCCTTGTTCGCGATAGAAAGCTGAAAGCTCTGAGCTTCCCGGCGAAATCTCTTCCGCCAGATAAGGTCAGACAGTTGACAACCGCTATCTGCAAATAGTTTTGAAAGGGCCCGGCTTCAGCCGGGCCAAAAGATGGACAAGGCGACATCGCCTTTAGGCGCGGAGGGATGTTCTTGGCATAATTGCCGCCGAAAATCTTTCCTCAGGGGCTGAAGCCCATTCCATTTTCTACCAGCGATGGCACGGATAAATCCGTGCCCTTTCAAAACGCCCTTTGTCCCCAATTCGAGCTTCCCGGCGGAAGAGATTCCGCCGGATAAATGCGTCTACTCATACCGCAACGCCTCGGCGGGCAAGATTCGCGAGGCTGAGTGGGCCGGATAAAACGTCGCCACGAGCGAGATGCCGACCGAGACCACCGAAACGATGACCGCATCGATCAGCCGCGGCGCAAAGGGCAGCGTGTCGATCGAGTAGACCTCGGCCGAAAGATGGATGAAGTGGTAGTGCCCACCGGCCCAACTCACCGCGTAACCCAGCACCAGCCCCAGCACCGTTCCAATCACGCTGATCAGCAGCCCCTGCATCATGAAGATGCGGCGCACCTGCCCGGGATCGACGCCGAAGCTCATCAGCACCGCGATGTCGCGCGTCTTCTCCATCACCATCATGGTCAGCGCAATCAGAATATTCAGCGCGGCCACGATGACGATCAGCGTGATCACGATGAAGGTGACCACCTGTTCGAGCTTGAGCGCGCGGAAGAGTTCGCGGTTCTGCTCCATCCAGTTCGTCGTCATAAAACCCGGCCCGGCGGCCTGCTCAATGGCGCGGCCCATCGCCGGCGCGTGGTCCAGATCGTCCACCTTGAAGCTGACCACCGAGAGAAGATCCGGCTCGTCGAACAGGCACTGCGCATCGGCCAGCCGCACAAAGCCCATCTCCGCGTCGTACTGGTAAAAGCCCGAGTGGAAGATGCCCGCGAGGCGAAAGCGCACGTACTTGGGGATCACGCCCATCGGCGTCATCTCGCCCTGCGGACTGATCACCATCACGCTGTCGCCGACCGAGGCGCCGACGGTCTCCGCCAGATCCTTGCCGAGCACGATCGGCGGCAGTGCAGAGCAGGTTGCAGCGCTTTGCGCGGGTGGTTGCAACGCCTCCATCGAGCCCGGGGTGGCGCTCGACAGCATACCGCTCACGCGCTTTTCGCTGTCGGGCAGAATGCCTTCAATCAACGCGCCGCCATCGCGCGCGCCGCGTGCCACCAGCACCTGTTCGTAGAGCCCGGGCGAGGCGGCGGTAACGTGCGGAATTTTTTCAAGCCTCTGGACCAGCGATTGCCAGTTCTTGATGCCTTCGCCGGTGGTCGTCATCAGTTGCACGTGCGCGGTCGTATCCACCAGACGGTCTTGCAGGTCGTGCTTCATCCCGTTGGTGATGGCCAGCGCGATAATGAGCGCGGCAACACCGGCCGCGACGCCGACAATCGAAATCGTGGTGACAACGCCCACCATGGCCTGACGGCGTTTGGCGCGCAAATAACGGGCAGCAATCAACAGTTCAAAGCGCATGGTCTACCGGGCCTCCGCGGAGATCACGGTCTTGGCGAGGCCGACGTTGTCGTCACGGTCAAAGACACGCACGGTCACCAGGTGCTCCACATTCTTTTCGTCCGCAAGCGGAACCGTAAAGGAAAAAGCGAGACGGCGACGGTCGAAGAGCTTGCTCTCCGGCTCGATGGTCTGCCACGCGCCGCCGTCGAGCGAGAGCTCGGCGCGCGCCAGCGGCAGGGTCGCGTCCTCGGCCACAAAGGCTATGGCCAGCGCGTTGCCCTTGCGGCTGGCATGGAGCGCGGAGACCACCGGCGGTGTGGTATCAACCACGAACCGCGCGCTGATTTTTTCCGCCGTGAGCGCCTCGCCAGGCGTGTGCGAAGGCGCGTCGCTGGCGACGACCTTCAGTTGATAGCCGCCATCGGGAATCCGCGTGGCGTCGAAGCTGTAGGCGTGGCCGGTGAGCTTATCGCGCAGCAGTCGCCAAACGCTTTCGCCGTCGCCACGCAGATAGAGCGCATAGTTGAGCCGGTCGCCGTTCGCGTCATGCGCGGCCCAGCGGGCCGTTACTGCGGTGCGGTCCTTGGCCGCGGCCAGCGGCGCTCCGCCCGCGTTTTCATTGGGAATCGCAAAGCTCTGCGCGAGCGCGCTGAAGGCGATGTTGACGGTCTGCGCCGCGCCCCCCGCGTTGCCCTCGACATTCAATCGCGCACCGGGCACTACCACCAGATCGTCGATGACCGGCGCCGCGTTCACGGCCAAAAAGTTCACGCCCACCGCTCCCAGCGCGCCGTTCGCATCGAGTGTGGCCTTCCACTGGAAGTAGCGTCCGGCGGGCGAAGCAGCCGCGCCGTCCACCACAGGCTTCCACTCGCTCCAGCCGCGCACCGGCTGTTCCACGTTGCCCGAGCGGGTCCAGAGCTTGTAACCGCTCGCGCCGGGTTCCACCTCGATCTGGCCAAAGCGGGCCAGCGCACCAGCGTCGAGCACCGTGCTTGCATATTCGTGCTCCGCGGTCGCGCCCAGCGTAAAGAGCTTGCCGGGATTGCCGGTGCCGATCAGCAGATCGCCCTTCGCGGTCGCCGCCCAGGCGAGCCCCTGCTGCGCGTCGAGATGCGCCAGGTCGGCAAAGCTGCCGTCCGAGCCAATGCGCAGAATGTGGCCGCGATTGCCGGTCAGCGCCAGCAGTCCATCGGCGCGACGCGTGAGCGCGTAGACGATCTCATCCTTCGCGGACCAGAGTTTGCGCGGCGCCTGATTGTCGGCGAGCGCGTAGATCTCACTACCCTCGGGCAGTGACGTGCTGGGGTTCACGGCCTGCAGTGAGCGCGGCGGCACCAGCGGCAACAGACTCATGGCTCCGGTGGCGACGGCCCCCTGCACGGGCAGCGGCGGCAATGGACTGCGGCCTTTTTCGCCCACGCAGGCGGCATAAATCACGCCCTGCGCGTCGACGGCGACGGCCGTCACCTCGCGGCGCGGCGCGGCAAAAAGCACCGTACCCTTGCCCGACGGATCAATGCGATAGACCAGCCCCGAGCCATCGCTGCCCGCAATCAGGTTGCCATTCGCCTCCCAGGCCAGCGAGCGGATATGCGCCTCATCGCTCAGGAAAAACGGCTCCGGTTGCGCGTTCGGCCTGGTCACGTCGATGCGATAAACGCCCGCCGGGCCACCCGTCGCCAAGTAGAGCCGCCCCTTGGCGTCAAAGCTCATCGCCCAGACGTAGTGCGCCTCTTTCTTGTCCTTCTTCTCTTTGTCCTCGGGCAGCTTGGCCGGATCAAAGACGACCGTGGCCTTGCTCTCGTCGAAAGGTTCGCGCGCCGCCGGATCAATCCGAAAGACCTTGCCCGAGGGCAGCGTCGCGGCATAAAGCTGGCCGTCGGGGCCCAGCGCGAGGCTCTGCACGCTCACATCCTTCGTCGCGAAGAGCGTCACGGGCTTGGCGCCCGCCTCCGTGCCCAGACGCAGAATGCTGGCCGGCGATCCCGTGCCGAGATACGCCGTTCCGCTTTTGTCGGCAACCACCGCCCAGACAAAGCTCGCCGGCGTCGTCAGCCCTTCGGTAAGCCCGGGAGCGGCGACGATGCGGCCGTCGCTCGTGAGGGCGACACCGCGCGGCGTGCCCTTCTCAAACTCTTCCATCTTCGATTGCGTCCACAGGTGCGTGCCCTGCGCGTGGAGCGGCGCCAGGGGGAGAAGCGAAGAAGCCAGAAAAAAAGCGCGGAGGGAGAAACGAAAATGGCCAGTCATCCTGCCCCTTAGTCTACTCAATCCGGGCGATGACTGGCCGTGTTTTGTGGAACTTCGCTTTTCTACAGTCCCGTGCCGCTGTCTTCAACGGCCAGCCGGACGTTGCCATCGGCGTGAGCCAGACGGCGCACCGCCTCGGGCTTTTCCACCTTGGCCTTAAGCATGACCAGCGCCACCGGCACGCTGCGACCGGCGCTCTTGATGGTGTCGACGGCGGTCTGGCGGTCGATGCCGCAGGCCGTCATCAGAATGCGGATGCCGCGCTCGACCAGCTTGGTATTCTGCATGTGCAGATTCACCATCAGGTTGTCGTAGACGTAGCCCATGCGGGTCAGCGCGCCGGTGGTGATCATGTTCAGGATCATCTTCTGCGCGGTGCCACCCTTCATCCGGGTCGAACCGGCAATCACCTCGGGACCAACCTCGGCGATGATCGCAATGTCGGCGGCGGCAATCAGCGGCGTGTCCAGATTGCAGGTCACCGCGGCGGTCTTGGCTCCGCGGGCGCGGGCATAGGCCGTGGCAGCCACCACGTACGGCGTGCGGCCCGAGGCCGAAACACCGATCACCACATCCTTGCGGGTTGGCCGACGACGGGCAATATCCCGCTGCCCAAGCTCTTCGGAGTCCTCGTTGACCTCCACGGCCGAAGCCAGAGCCTTGGGTCCACCGGCAATGATGTACTGCACCTGGCCGGGAATCGTTGAATACGTGGGTGGGCATTCGGTCGAGTCCAGCGCAGCGATGCGCCCGCTCGAACCGGCTCCGACATAGATCAGCCGGCCACCGTCCCGAAGGTTGCGCGCCACCAGATCGATGACCTGCGCGATCTCGGGAATCGCCTTCTTGACCGCCGCTGCGATCTTCGCATCCTCATGATTGATGATGCGCGCAATCTCCAGCGCGGACTTCGTATCCAACCCTAGGGAGGCCTCATTGTGGCCTTCCGTCATCAATTCCTGAAGCAGAGCGGTTTGGTCAATCTTGGTGTCTCTACGTTGGGCGCCAACCGTCTCCGGCATCATCGAGCTGTTCAGCATCGCGTCTGTCCCCAGCCTCTGATTGTATCTGTAAAACGGGCAATACAGAGTTTTTTCTGTCTTTGATGGTGTCGACAAATATTGTACCCGGCCGAAAGGCTACCTTGGCAAGGCCCGCCGGACGGCATTGTGGAAAGCCGGCCGAAGATCTTTGATTTGTTGGGTCGAGCGGTCCGGCCACGTACGGTTGGTCAGCAGCACCACGCTTATGGCTGCATCAAGATCAATCCACAAAGAGCAGCCGCTGTAGCCCAAATGCCCGACCGAATGCGGCGAAAAATCGCTGCCCGACGAGGACGGCGCCGACGGCGTATCCCAGCCCAGCGCACGCGAACTTCCCTCGGGCCCCTGCCGCGTGGCGAACTGCTCCACCGTGGCCTTGTGAAACACCCGTGGCGCGCCAAGCGGCGACACCGCCTCCAGAATCTCCGCCGAAAAGCACAGCAGATCGCCCACGTTCGAAAAGACTCCGGCGTGCCCGGCGACCCCGCCCAGAACCCAGGCGTTCTCATCCTGCACCTCGCCCTGAATCCGGCGGCCACGGAAGTTTTTATCCTCTTCCGTCGGCGGAATCTTTTCGCGTTCCTGCGGGGCAGGGCAGTAGCCGGTCGCACTCATGCCGAGCGGCGCAAAGATCGCGCGCCCCACAAAGCGATCGAGCGGCTCGCCGAGCAGTACCTCCAGCGCCTTGCCGAGCAGAATAAAGCCGGGGTCCGAATACTCGTAACGCGCCGCGGGCTCGGCCTCGAACTCGAGCGCGAGGCAGGCGCGCAGCAGTTGCGCGGGCGAGCGCTCCGTGCGAAAAAACTCCACGTAACCGGGCAGGCCGGAGTTATGCGCAAGCAAGTGGCGCAGCGTCACGCGTCGTGCAGGCGAGCCCGGTGCGCGGCCAATCACAAAGCCCGGCAGCAGCTCGCCGACCGGCAGATCCAGTTCCAGAAGACCGCGCTGAAAAAGCAGCATCGCTGCCGCCGTCGTCGCCACCACCTTCGAGACGCTGGCCAAATCGAAGATCGTCTCCGGGGCTACTGCGGACGCGTTCCCGTCATAGGTAAACCGGCCCCGCGCCTCGATCGTCTGCACCCGGCCCTCGGCCCAAACCCCAAAGGCGCAGCCGGGAAACACATGCCCGGCAATGGCCTCGTCGAGCACGGAGCGAGCTTCGGCAAAGCGCGGAGACGCGTTGGGAGCCAGGTCTGCAGTCATCGTGGTTTTATCCTAACGCGCAGCGGGCCGCATGGCGCAGGGAGTTTTGAACAGGTCTCGAAGAAAAACTTCTCGCAGATCAGGACAGTTCCTTTTCGACTCTTGTAAGCTGAAAGGGAAATGCACACGGTCCCCGAGTCCTCGACGCCCGACAATGCCGACCCAGAACCCGAAGCAGGGCAAGAGCCCGCTGCCGCATCGCAGGAAAGCGGCGTTGCGCTCTGGCTGCGCGACCTGCTCATCTCCGCCGCAGCCTCGATCCTGATCATCACCTTTCTCTATCAGCCGGTGCGCGTCGAAGGCACCAGCATGTTGCCCCGGCTTGAAGACAGCGACCGTCTGTTCATCAACAAATTCGTCTATCGCTTTACGGCCATCGAGCGTGGCGACGTGGTGGTCTTCCACTATCCGCGCGACCCGGAAAAAAGTTACATCAAGCGCGTCATCGCCCTGCCCGGCGACCGACTGCGCATCGACCAGGGCGAGGTCTGGGTCAACGGCACCAAGATCGACGAAAGCTACGTGCCCGAGGAATACCGCGACCTGCGTTCCTACCCGGAGACCGTCATTCCCGAGCACAGCTTCTTCATGCTCGGCGACCACCGCTCCATCTCCTCCGACAGCCGCGAGTTCGGCATGGTCGACCGCTCCCTGATCTACGGCAAGGCCTCCTTCGTCTACTGGCCCGCCCGCGACGCCGGCATGGTGCACTAGAGAAAGCCACATCGTGGAGGGAGCAGGGGCATTCATGCCCCTGAAGCAGGCGAGGGAAAATCCCGCCTTCAGGCGCGGGCATTTCTTCTCCGGACTCCGCCCGCCCACTGTGGCTTTTTCGCCACACTCGAAGTACGCCGCCCCCTGCATAAAAATTTTCTTATGCCATGAATGCAGCGTGTTTACTGGCGATTCCGCGCATCAGGGCTTCCGTGGATCGTCCGTGTCTCACACATGCTGGGAAAACCTTCTTTCAGTTGCTATAATTAAATGAATCTATACCTCGGAGAGGCGATGCAGGCACTTTTAGCGCTCGAAGACGGGCGCATCTTTCGCGGCCACGGTTATGGGCACCCCGGCGAATGCCAGGGTGAGGTCGTTTTTAATACCTCCCTTACCGGTTATCAGGAAATCGCAACGGACCCTTCCTATACCGGCCAAATCGTCGTTCTCACCAATCCCCAAATCGGAAATTACGGCACCAATCAGGCAGACAACGAGTCGGCCAAGCCTTATATCGAGGGCTTGATCGTCCGTGAGTTCTCGCCCATCAGCTCGAACTGGCGCTCGGAGCAGGTCACCGACGAGTACATGGAACGGTACAAGGTTCCCGTGCTTGCCGACATTGACACCCGCGCCCTTGTCCGCCACTTGCGCACCTACGGGGTGATGCGCGGCGTGATTTCGACGCTTGAAACCAATGCAGAGGTTCTCATCCAGAAGGCGCGCAACATTCGCAAAATGGACGGAACCGATCTGGCCAAGGTCGTCAGCACCAAGTCGATCTACACCTTTGACGAGCACGAAGCGCTGAACGAGACCGGCGACACGCTGCTGGCTCCGGGCTTTGACCTGACCGGGCGCAAGCAGATGCACGTGGTTGCCTATGACTTCGGCATCAAGCGGAACATTCTGCGCATGCTGGTCCGCGAGGGCTGCCGCGTGACGGTGGTTCCCGCGGAAACGCGCGCTGAAGATGTTCTGGCCCTGAAGCCCGATGGCGTCTTCTTGTCGAATGGCCCGGGCGATCCGGAGCCGGTCGAGTATGCTGTCAAGGCAATCAAGCAGATTCTCGGCCGCGTGCCGGTCTTTGGCATCTGCCTCGGTCACCAGTTGACGGGCCTTGCCCTCGGCGGCCGCACCTACAAGCTGAAGTTTGGCCATCACGGTGGCAACCACCCGGTCCGCAACAATCGTACCGGCAAGGTGGAGATCACCGCGCACAACCATAACTTCGCCGTCGATCCGGACTCGATCAACACCAGCGAGGTGGAGCTGACGCACATTGACCTGAACGACAATACGCTCGAAGGTCTGCGTCACAAATCGCTGCCGCTGTTCAGCGTGCAGTACCACCCCGAAGCCGCACCCGGGCCGCACGACTCCAACTACCTGTTCCACGACTTCCGCAAGCTCATGGAGGAGTGGCAGGGATGACGTTGCACCTGACACAAAGTTTGTTGCACTGAGAGACCAGCGGGGCCTAGGCTCCGCTGTTTTTTGGGTAAAAGGTTTTGGCAGGGAAGGAAGGGTACGGGCTTTAGCCCGTACAGCAAAATCAGTCAGAAGAAACCGGGGCTTCAGCCCCCGAGGGAATAGGATGCGACCTACGCGAGAAACATTGCAGCATGCACGCGCGGCCTACTTCATTTCCACGCAAACCTCTGGCCGCAAGCCCTTCTTCCGGCATGATCGCTGGGCGCAACGCATCATGGAAACGATCCGGCATTACAGCAAAACGAGCTATCGGCTCCACGCCTTCGTCGTCATGCCCGATCATCTTCATCTGCTTCTGACTCCTTCGGAATCGGTGGAGAAGGCCGTCCAGTTGATCAAGGGTGGATTCAGCTTTCACGCGCGCAAGGAATTTGAGTGGCGCGGCGAGATCTGGCAACCCGGCTTCACCGACCACCGCATTCGCGATGAACAGGATTGGAACCGGCATCTAGGCTACATCCGCAGCAATCCGCTCGAAGCGAAGCTGGCTGAGAGTTCCGCTCCGTACGCGTACATCGACTTTCCGGAACCCGCGTTCCCTCAGGGGCTGAAGCCCCTCGTTCTTAACCCGTCGGAGGATGTACGGGCTGAAGCCCGTACCCTTCACTCTGAAGCCCGCACCCTTCCACCGGTCGACGGCGGGGCTAGCACCCTTCCACCGGTCGACGGCGGGGCTAGCACCCGGCCACGGTTTGAAGGCGCAAAGATGCCCTCTAAGTTTTGTCCGCCACAGTAAAAAAGGTCGAGAAGAAAAAACATGCCACGCAGAAATGACATTCAGAAGATTCTTGTGATCGGCTCGGGGCCGATCGTCATCGGTCAGTCCGCCGAGTTCGACTACTCCGGCACACAGGCCTGCAAGGCTCTCAAGCAGGAGGGCTACGAGGTGGTGCTGGTGAATTCAAACCCGGCCACCATCATGACCGATCCCGACCTCGCCGACCGCACCTACGTCGAGCCGCTCACCGTCGGCTACGTCGAAGAGATCATCCGCATCGAGTCGGAGATGCTCACCGACGGCGCGGGCAAGTTCGCCCTGCTGCCGACCGTCGGCGGACAGACGGCCCTCAATCTCGCCGTCGATCTGGCCGATGCCGGCATTCTCGACAAGTACAACGTCGAGCTGATCGGCGCCAAGCTCGAAGCCATCAAGAAGGCCGAGGACCGGCTCCTGTTCAAGGACGCCATGCAGCGCATCGGCCTCGAAGTCTCGAAGTCGGCCCTCGTCAACAATCTCCGCGACGGCATGGACTTCGCCGCCAAGCTCGGCTTCCCCGTGCTGATCCGCCCCAGCTTCACCCTCGGCGGCTCCGGCGGCGGCATCGCCTA
>DBTV01000011.1:0-278 GCA_002307235.1 Acidobacteriaceae bacterium UBA1307 | reverse complement strand
CGGCATCGCCTACAACCGCGAAGAGCTGATGGAAATCCTCTCCCGTGGCATCGATCTCTCGCCCGTCCACGAGTGCCTCATCGAAGAGAGCGTGCTCGGCTGGAAGGAATACGAGCTCGAGGTCATGCGCGACCTCGCCGACAACGTCATCATCATCTGCTCGATTGAGAACTTCGATCCGATGGGGGTGGACACCGGCGACTCCATCACCGTTGCCCCCGCGCAGACCCTCACCGACCGCGTGAACCCGCGGCTCGCGGAGACACGCAGCGCCGCCA
>DBTV01000052.1:43844-44509 GCA_002307235.1 Acidobacteriaceae bacterium UBA1307 | reverse complement strand
CCCGAGTACGGCGCCACCTGCGGCATCTTCCCCGTCGACGAAGAGACGCTGCGCTATCTGCGTCTGACCGGCCGCAGCGAAGAGCAAGTGGCCCTGGTCGAGGCCTACTACAAGGAACAGGGTCTCTTCCACACCGCGGGCACACCCGAGGCCGAGTACTCCGCCACGCTGGAACTCGACCTTGCCACCGTGGAGCCGAGCGTCTCCGGCCCTAAACGCCCGCAGGATCGCGTGCTGGTGAAAAACGTCGGCACGAGCTTCAGTGAGCAGTTGCCGAATCTTCTGGCACCCAATGCCGCCCCGCTCGGTTCGCGCACGGCCGAGGCATGGCCGCGCCTGCCCTTCAACGACGCGCTGGCCGGCGCCGCCGAGCCACACACCACCAGCGTCGAGACGCGCTACGGCGTGGCTCCAGAAAAATATCTCGACCACGGATCGGTGGTCATCGCCGCCATCACCAGTTGCACCAACACATCGAACCCCTCGGTGATGATGGCCGCTGGACTGCTTGCGAAAAAGGCCGTCGAAAAGGGTCTCGCCGTCCCGCCCTGGGTCAAGACCTCACTCGCCCCCGGCTCGCGCGTCGTCACCGATTACTATGCCAAGGCCGGTCTGCTGCCCTATCTTGAAAAGCTGCGCTTCCACGTCGTCGGCTACGGCTGCAC
>DBTV01000052.1:27813-43430 GCA_002307235.1 Acidobacteriaceae bacterium UBA1307 | reverse complement strand
CCGCCGCTGGTCGTCGCCTACGCGCTCGCCGGGCGCATCGGCCATAACTTCGAGACCGAGCCGCTCGGCAACGACACGAACGGCGCACCGGTCTACCTCAAAGACATCTGGCCGACGCAGGCCGAGGTCGCCGCTGCCATCGACGCGGGCGTTTCGAGCGAAGGCTTCCGCAACGAGTACGCCAACGTGGCCCTCGGCGACGCCAACTGGCAAGGCTTAAAGTTCCCCACCGGCGACGTCTACCAGTGGGAGCCGGACTCGACCTACATCCGCCAGGCACCCTACTTCGACGGCATGGCGCTGACGCCCGCGCCGGTCGCGGAGATCGAGAACGCGCGCGTGCTCGCCGTCCTTGGCGACTCGGTAACCACCGACCACATTTCGCCCGCGGGTTCCATCAAGGCCACCAGCCCGGCCGGAAAATATCTGAGCGAAAACGGCGTGCCAGCCACGGAGTTCAACAGCTACGGCTCGCGCCGCGGCAACCACGAGGTGATGGTGCGCGGCACCTTCGCCAACGTGCGGCTGCGCAACCGGCTCGCACCGGGCACCGAGGGCGGCGTCACGCGTCTGCTGCCCGAAGGCACCACGATGTCGATCTTCGAGGCCAGCGTTGCCTACGCCGAACGCAAGACCCCGCTGATCGTGCTGGCCGGCAAGGAGTACGGCGCGGGCAGTTCGCGCGACTGGGCCGCCAAGGGACCGAAGCTGCTCGGCGTCCGCGCCGTCATCGCCGAAAGCTTCGAGCGCATCCATCGCTCGAATCTGGTGGGCATGGGCATTCTTCCGCTGCAATTCGCGGCGGGCGAAACCGTTGCCTCGCTCGGCCTCACCGGCGAAGAGCTCTTCTCCTTCCCCGAACTGACGACCTTGCTCAAGGAAAAATTCACGAACGGTCGTACCCTGACCGTGACCGCCACCAGCGCCGATGGCCGCAAGAAAGATTTTGCCGCCGCCGTCCGCATCGACACCCCGCAGGAGATCGAGTACTACGAGCACGGCGGCATCCTGCTCTACGTGCTGCGGCAGTTGGCGAGTAAGTAGGCACCTGCTGCACGGTCAACCACTTGCACAAAAAGAACACTCCAGCCATTCCTCGTGGCTGGAGTGTTCTTTTTGCAACACAGATTTTTAGGCTACCTGCTCAAGCGGCGCGCGATGGAGCGGCACCAGATCGTCCATCTTCAGCGCGGCGATGGCATACGTGCGTCCCTCGTTGTCGCAAAACTCGACCTCGACCGCATCGTCGGCAAGCCGTTCGACCACCGTCCCAACCTGCCCGCGCACCAGCCCGCTCTCGGGCAGATCCTTGAGCAGCGCGACCTCGGACAACAATTCCAAACGAGCCATAGGCACCTCGCTACGGGATAAAGCATGAGACAAAGCGCGGCACGGATTCCTCGCGCAACACAATCCAGATGCTGCGCACCGTGGCTTCGCGGCCCGTGCGCCTCCAGATGAAGTCTATTATGTACCGATCCCCGTAAAAATCGGAAATCCCCGGCAAACTATCGTTTTCCGTCGCGGCCCGTTTCAGCGCAAGAGCAACCTCATGGGAGTCTTCGGCCGAGAGGCCCAGCACCGCCGCAAAGACGCGCGCCTTGTGCCTGCCACGCGGATGCTCCCGCGAAAGGCAGTACTCGCGCAGCTTGCGCTCGTCCACAATCGCCTCTTCCGCGTTGGGCAATCGCACCCTGCCGCTCCCCGTGAACCAGCGTGAGCAAACAGCAACAAAGCCAGCACGGCGTCATCGTAGCACAGACAGCTTTCACCCCAAACGCAGCAACGCCACCCCTCGCGAGGTGGCGTTGTTGTTGGACTGGAAAACCAGCCTACTTCTTGCTGCGGGCCGGACGGCCGCGCTTGGCGGCAGGCTTGGCAACTTTGGCAGCCTTGGCGCGCGTTGCACGGGCGGGCTTCGCCTCAACCACGGCCTCTTCAGCCTTGGCCGGGGTGGGCAGCTTCTCTTCCTCTGCCGGAGCAAAGAAGCGAGCACCCTTCAGGCTCTTTTCGCCGATCACATGCAGACGCAGGAAGTTGGTCGCACCCGACTTCGAGCGCGTTCCGGCGACGATGGCAATCACCTCGTTCGGGCGCACGTGGTCGTTCTGCACCAGAAGGCTCTCGGCGCAATCGACCAGCGCCTCGGTGGTGCTCACCTTCGGGCAAAGAATCGGCGTGGTTCCCCACAGCAGGTTCAGGCGATGGACGATCACCTCGCTCGGGCTGAGCGCGAAGATCGGCGACGAAGGATGATACTTCGACAACTGACGCGCGGTCGCACCCGACTCGGTGAACAACGCGATGCCGCGCAGATCCAGATCGTCGGCCGCATGCGCGGTCGCTTCGCAGATCGTCTCGGCAACCGACAACGACGCCTTCTGGATGCGCGTCTTCGTCAGGTTCTCTTCCTTGATGTGACGCTCGGTCTCGGTCACGATGCGCGCCATCATGGAGACGGCCTCGACCGGGTACTTGCCCATCGCCGACTCACCCGACAACATCACTGCATCGGTGCCGTCATAGATGGCGTTGGCCACGTCGGAGACTTCGGCGCGGGTCGGGCGCGGATTCTCGATCATCGACTCGAGCATCTGCGTTGCGGTGATAACCGGCTTCGAATACTCGGCCGCGCGCTGGATGATCAGCTTCTGGATGGCCGGAACCTTCTCCGGGGGAACCTCGACGCCGAGATCGCCACGGGCCACCATGATGCCGTCGGCAACCTGCATGATCGCGTCCAGGTGCTCGATGGCCTGCGGCTTCTCGAGCTTGGCAATGATCCAGGTTTCGCCGCCGTAGGCCGAAACGCGATTGCGGACCAACTGCACGTCTTCTGCGGTACGCACGAACGAAACGGCAATCGCGTCGACGCCGATCTTCAGCGCAAACTCCAGATCGATCGCGTCCTTTTCGGTCAGCGAGGGAACGCGGACCGGGATGCCGGGCAGGTTGATGCCCTTGTGCTCACCGAGCATGCCGCCATTGATGATGTCGCAGACCACGTCCTGGTCAATGACCTCACGGACGCGCAGCTCGATCAGACCATCGGAGAGCAGAATGCGCGAGCCCTGCTCGACGTTCTCTGCCAGAGTCTTGAAGGTGGTGCCGACCAGCTCGGCGGTGCCAGGAACCTCACGCGCGGTGATCGTCAGCCGTTCGCCTTCCTTCAGCAGAACCGGCTTGCCATCCTTCAGATTGCCCGTGCGGATCTTCGGGCCCTGCAGATCGCCCAGGATGCAGATCTGCTTGTGCTCTTCGCGGCTCACCTTGCGGATCAGGCGCAGCAATGCGGCCTTTTCCTCGTGCACACCATGAGAGAAGTTCAGGCGGAAAACGTCGACACCGGCGCGGATCAGCTTGCGCAGCATCGGCTCTGTGTTGGAAGCCGGGCCGAGGGTTGCAACAATCTTCGCGCGGCGTTGGGAGGGTGACGCGGACGGATTCATTTCTGCAAACGACATCGATGCATCTCCAAAAAACGTACAAAGTTAGAACACAGGGACACTGTCTGGCGGTGAAGAACTCTACAGGGACGGCCCGTCTAATTGTACACGGCGGCGAATCGACAGAAACCCCTTACCATCATGGGGTTTCAAGGCGGGAAAATCGGTGAGTGCCATCACTGACGGTGTTTTATTTCGGCAAGGGCTGTAACCGGCTCTGCAACAGAGGGATGGCGCTGGCGCGCGCAATAAAAATAACCGTTGATCTCCGCGCCGAGCAGCACGCTGAAGGCCGTAATGTAGAGCCAGACCAGGGTCGCGATCCCCGCCCCAAACGAGCCATAAAACATCGTGTAATCGGCGATCCGCGTCACATACCAGCCAAAGAGCAGCGTCGTCGGAAACCAGAGCAGCGATGCCGCCGCCGCGCCCAGCGCCACCCTGTGCCACGACTCGATGCGCCGCGTGCCAAAGTGATAAAGCGCCGTCAGCACACTCACGCTCGTGCCCAGGGCAATCGTCCAGCGCACCATCCGCCAGAAAAACAACACGATGTGGCGCAGTTCGTGATTGGCGCGCTCCACCATCCAGCCCTCAATGTCGCGGCCAAAGACCACCAGCAACGTCGCCACTGCCAGAGGAATCAATGCAATCGGCACCAGCAGCAGCGCGCGCGCGCGACGGCTCCAAAATCCCCAGCCCGCCAGCGGCAACCGGTAGGCACGCCGAAAACCTTCCATCAGTGACAGCGTCACGCCAAGGCTGGCGAACAGGCTCAGTCCGGTGGCCGAAAAAATCACCTGAATCGAATGAATCCGCCGGGTGAGCACCGTGCTCTGCAGCATGTCCATGGTGTCGGCCGGCAGCACCTGCTCAAAGACCGCGCGAATTTCGCCGATCAGCGTCGGCCCGTCCTCAACCTGGGCAAACAGCGTCGTCAACACCAGCAGGGCCGGAAAAACCGTCAACATCGCCGAGTAGGCGACGGCCTTGGCCGTGTTGACCATGTCGTGCTCCAAGGCCTGCCATAAAACATTGCGCGATAAAGAGATCAGTCGGCTCATTCTTGTTCGGGAGCATTTCTGGAAGGTCTTGAAGAAAAAGGCCCTTGGCCTTGTGCTTGCCGCCGGCGACCATTCCCAAAATGCTATAGCCAAGAGTATTGCATCTTACCCTTTTTCGCGACAGGCTTCTGTGCAGATCGCGCGATTTCTCCGTCGTGTCTTAAAAACAACTTGACGAATGCCCCCTGGTGGTCTGACCATAGAAACACCGACCATAGAAATACACGGTATAAATAGCAGTAATTCAGATTATTGGAAAACATATCTTCTTGATTTCTTCCTTATGGTCAGACCTCTAGGGTTGTCATATCGGTCGACTTTGGTCCGTTGCATCCAACCTGCACCTGTCGCTGGCACGGCGGCGGGTGCGCTTCGGGGCTCTGCCGCAATCACGGCCGGGCCTCGGATAAAAATCCTGCAAAAATCATCGCAAAAGAGAAAGAGAGGCAGGCTCCGAAGAACCCGCCTCTCTTTTTTCACAACCGCACTCTAGCTAGCGCCGCTGCTCGTTATAAAGAAAGACTGCACGCAGTTCCAGATACGGCCCGTGGAACTCATGCGGCAATCCCGGATAGTTCGAGCCGGTCAGCGCACCCCAGGCCGCGCGATCCAGCGCCACATCGCCCGAACGGCCTTCGAGCACGAGGCTGCCCGGCATCAATCGTCCATTGGGCAGCACCTTGAAGCGGATCATCACCTGGCCCGACTTGAGAATCGGCGGGTTCACCTCGTCGGGAATCAGCGGGTCCCAGGTCTTCTGCGTCTCGTAGTACCAGGCATGCAGCCAGGCGTTGAAGTCCACGCCCTGCGTGTCGGAGAGAACCTGCACGCCGCCGCCGCTGGCTCCCGGATGCTGCCGCAGGCCGCCGCTGCCCCCCAGCACGCCCGGACTGCCGCCGCCGCGATTGTGCGCCGCGCCCTTCATCGCCTCCCGCAACTGATCCTGCGGATTCTGCGACCCCATGGCGAAGCTCGGCTTGGCCGGAACCGGCGCCGGGTGCGCGGCCGGGGCTTGCGGTTCCTGTTGCGCCTGCATGGGCAGTTTCGGCTGCGGTTGCGGCGTGGCCTGGGTCTGCGGCTGCGGCTGAGGCTTCTGCGGCTCGGGCTGTGGCTGCTGTGGCGTGGGCGTCCGGCTGCGCTGTTGCTCCTCCGACTGCTTGCGCATTGCCTCCAGCGTCTTTTTGTCGAGCTGGGGCTGCTCAAGCGGCTTGAGCTTCGGCGCTGGCTTGGCCGGAATCGACGGCGAATCGAGATAGGTAAAGTCTTTATCCTTCAGCGCGTTCTGGTCCACCACCGGCGGCGCGTGCAACACATAGCGCGGCAACAGAACCACCGCCAGCAACAGCGCCAGGTGGGCCAAAATCGCCCACAGAATCCCCTCGCGCAGCCGCGCCCAACGCCGCTCGTCCTCGAGGTCGCTGATCCGATCCAGCAGTTCGTGGGCGTCGTAATTGATCCAACGCGAGCTGCTGCCCGACGGAGGAAGAAACTCCGGAACCTGGCTGCGGCCGCCCTCTTCGCTCGGCTCTGGTTGCGTCTTCTGCTTGTCTTCGTTCTCTGGCGTTTCGCTGGTGAGCATTCGATCCTGGGCGGGCCTGCGCATTGGTGCGCGACCCGGCTTTGTATCCTTTCTCTATCTTCTCACTTGGCTCCCCCCGTCATCGTATCGAAGAGCCGAGCCGCTTGTCCCGGAAGGCCGCGGTCGCGCTCCCCGGCCCGTGCCCCGTACAATAGTTCTTTCTGAACAGACGGATTACGCGCTCGAAAGGGAACCTGTTTGAAGCATTTTTTTGCTGGTCTGATGGTCAAGTGCAAGCTGGTGATTCTGCCCGCCCTCCTCAAGTTGGGCTTTGGCGGCGCGTTTGCGGGCGCGCTGCTGGACTCCTCGACCATTCCCATTCCCATGGACTTCTTTCTGGCCGCCTACATCTGGAACGACCGGCCGCACTTCTGGCTCTACTGCCTGCTGGCCTCGGCCGGCTCGGCACTCGGTGGACTGCTTCCCTACGGTCTCGGCCGCGCCGGCGGCGAGCTGTTTCTGCTCAAGCGCGTCAACCGCGAGCGCTTTGAAAAGATTCGCGCGCGTTTTGAAAGCCAGGAGATGCTGGCCCTGATCATCCCCTCCATGCTGCCGCCCCCGGCTCCCTGGAAGCTGTTCGTCTTCGCCGCCGGCGTCTTCGAGATGCGCGTGGTGAGTTTTCTCGGCGCGGTCTTCATCGGCCGCATGATCCGCTGGCTTCTGCTGTCGGCGCTGGTCATCAAGCTCGGCCCGGGCGCCGTCGACATCATCGCGCACCACGCCCCGCAGGTTGCCCTCGGCGTCTTCGCCCTGGCCCTGGCGGGCTTCGCGCTCTGGTGGTTTCAAAAGGGTCGCGCGGCAAAATTGCAGGCGGAATAAAGACGTACCCCGCCAGTGCGGCGCAACGCCGTACTGGCAACCCTCCCGCCCCTGCGCTGGTTTTCTATTCAAGCTCACCGTCCGGCGGCTGTTTTCTATCTCCAATAAAATCGCGGCGATGCGCGCTCTTTCCCCCGTCAATTTCATTGCAGTGCCCGCAGTGCTGTGCTAGGGTGGGCCTGCTCAGGAACCCGCTCAAAAACTCTGCCCGGAAAGCACTCCGATGCCCCTTGCGTCCTTCTTTTCCGATCGCCGCCTCTTCTATCGCATCGCCTCGTATGCCCTGTTTTTTCTCGTCGCCGCCGCCGCCTTCCATGGCTATCGCAACAAGGGCGGACTCGAAGGGGAAGGCGCAAGCGCGGTCGCGCTGCATCAGGGCTTCACGCTGGCAACGGCGCTCGATGAAACCGCCGATCGCCCCTTCGTCTTTCGGACCCTGCTTCCCTCGACGGCCAATGCCCTCAACGCTCTGCTGCCGCAAACCCTCGTCGACAGGCTCTACCGCGCGCGGAACAGCGACGGCGTCCTGCTCCACGAAAAGTTCTCCCCCTCCATCGTCGAACGGGATCGCACCTACTTCGCGCGCTATTGGATTCTCTTCTTTCTTGAGTTGCTGGCCTACTTTTTAACGACCATCGTCTGCTACCACTTTTGCTGCATGTATGGGTTTTCGAGGCCGGTTTCCGCCCTTTCCACCTGCATCTTCATGCTGCTGCTGCCCTATTTTCTGGAGCCGTGGGGATATTTTTATGACTGCCCGGAGATTCTCTTCTTCCTTCTCTCCGCCATGGCAGCCCTGCGCGGGCGCTGGGCCTGGCTGATGCCGCTGGCCGCCCTCGCCACGCTGAACAAGGAAAGCTATCTGCCGTTTATTCCTGTTCTTTATCCGTTTTTACGCCAGCGGCTGACGCGCGAAAAATCCGGCCTTGCCCTCGCCCTGGTGGCGATTCCCAGCATCCTCGTCAACGTCTACGTGCACTGGATCTTTCGCTATAACCCTGGCGGCAACGCGCAGGTCCACTTCATCGATCAGTTGAAGAGCGTGCGCGATATTCTTCTGCTGTCGCATCCGCGCGCGACCTATGGCATTCTGCAGCCGCCGACAGAAAACATTCTGGCTCTGCTGTTTCTGCTGTGGACCATTGCACTGGGGTGGAAGCTGCTTGCCCCCGCCCTGCGCCAGCATTTCTGGATCGCCCTTTGCATCAATCTGCCCCTGTTCGCCGTTCTCGGCTATCCGGGAGAGATTCGCACCCTCAGCATGCTTTACATCAGCCTTGTCGTTCTTCTGGCCTCGCACATTGAGCACTGGAGCAGGCTATCGGCAGAAGCGCCTGCAGGCGAAGAGGCCCGCGTCCCTGTCGGCGCACCGGACTACGCCTCGCCACCCGCGCTCTCAAGCATGCCCTCGCTCGGCTCGGCTGGCTTTTCTTCGCCACGCCAGTAGCGCAGGGCAAGAGCCGCCGTCGCCAGCTCAATCAGCGCGATCAGGGCCACGCAACCGGTCCATCCATAACGGCTCCAGAAGACGCCGGGAACCGCCGCGCCGAAGCTGCCGCCAATGTAATAGGCCGTCACATAGAGCCCCACCGCCGCGGCCTTGGCGCCGGTCGCCGCGCGGCCGATGTAAGAACTGGCCGCCGACTGGCCCGCGAAGATGCCCATGCAGAACAGCGCCAGTCCCAGCAAAACGGCGGGGACCGAAGGAATCAGCGTCAGCAGCACGCCGACAAAGGCCACCCCCATCCCCACGGCAAACGAGCGCCGCTGCCCCAGCCGGTCAATCACACGGCCAAAGAGCGGCATCGCCGCCGCGCCCGCCAGATAGACCACAAAAACGCGGCCCAACTCCACTGAATTCATGTGAAAAGGGGAAGCCGCCAGCAAAAAATTTACGTAGGTGAAAACGCCCAGCAGCGAGAAAAGAACGCAGAAACCGGCGGCATAGGTGGCCAGCAACCGAGAGTTTTTCAGGTGCCCGAGCATGGTCCGCCCCAGCCCGCGCGTGGCCCGCGTCGCATGCTGCTCGACCGGCATCCACCGCCAGATCGCCACGCCACCAATCGCATTCAGAATGCCCAGAGCCACAAAGGCCATCCGCCAGTCGCCATGGCCGGCGACAAAGGCCGCCAGCATTCTGCCCACAAAGCCGCCTGAAACCGTGCCGCTCACGTAGGCGCCCATGGTGCGGCCAGCGCCACCCGCAGCCCACTCCTCGTTGATGTAGGTCACCGTCAACGCGAAGACGCCCGGCGTGAACAGGCCGACGAAGAACCGCCAGACCATCAACTGCCCAAAGCTGGTCGCCGTGGCCGCCAACAGGGTCGGCGCGGCCAAAAGCAATGCCGAGGCCGCAATGACGCGCTTGCGCCCCCAGCGGTCACCCAGCAGGCCAATGAAGGGAGCTGCCAACGCCACGGCCACCGTCGAGATGCTAATCAGCTGGCTGATCTGGCCCGGAGTGCGGCCAAAGGTGCGCGCCAGCTCGGGCAACATCGGTTGCGGTGCGTACAAATCCAGAAAGGCGCAGAAACCAGCCAGCACCACCGCAGCGGTCTGCCGACTTGAAGCATCCAGCGTCGAGGATGCAGCAAAGGAACTTCCCCACGTAGCCATGGATTTCATGATGTTCCTTTTGCAATGATCTGTAAAATATATGAACCATGATGGTTTGATACATTTTAGATATGGTCGAACTGCGTCTGTATCGCTACTTCGTCACGCTCGCCGAAACGCTGCACTTTGGCCGGGCCGCTGCGCGACTCGGCATTGCCCAGCCCCCCTTCAGCCAGCAGATTCAAAAGCTGGAGCACGAGCTCGGCACGCTGCTTTTGCGTCGCAATAATCGCCGCGTGGAGCTGACCGCGGCCGGCATCGCCTTTCTTGAAGAGGCGCGGCGAACGCTGGCTGCCGCCGAGCGGGCCGAACGCGCCGCGCGGCTGGCCGGCGAGGGTCGCAGCGGACAGTTGACCATCGGCATGATCAACTCGGCTGCGTATGAGGACACGATTTCGACGGTCGTGCTCAAGCTCAGCGAGCGCTATCCTGGCATCGACATCTCCCTGCGCGAGGTCACCACGCCGCAGCAGCTTCGCGCCCTGCGCAGTGGCGAAATTCAGGTGGGCTTCGTGCGTCCACCGATTCACGACACCGCGTTGGAGACGCTGACCGTACACACCGAACCACTGCTGCTGGCGCTGCCCGCCGCGCACCCCCTGGCGAGCCTGCCCGCCGTGCCGCTGGCCCAGCTCGCCGCCGACCCGTGGGTTCTGTTGCCCTCGGGCCTTGGCCTCGGCTTCTACGAGCAGGTGATCGACATCTGCCGCCTGGCCGGATTCATGCCGGAAACGCACCAGGTCGCCACCGAAATTCCGACGATGATCTCGCTGATCGCCGCCGGACTCGGCGTGACGCTTGTGCCTGCCTCCATCTCGAATCTGCGCCGCACCGGCGTGGTCTACCGGCCACTGGCGGGGCAGACGGAGATTGTCGAAACCATCGCCGTCTGGATGCCCTCGCACGCATCCCCCTTGCTCGATCATTTTCTTGAGATTCTGCGCGAGCTCGTGCCGGAGTAGAGACTCTAAAGAACCTGCTCGTCGGCCTGCGCAATCTCCGCGTCCTTGGCGGCGCGTGACCAACCCAGACGAAAATCAGAGACGCTGTGCAGAGAAAAGTTATTCTGGCGCGGCGCCGTGATGGCAAAAAAGTCGGCACGATGCACGTCCTCGAGCCAAAAGGCAGGACGCGGATCCTCTGCCTCGGGCGCAATCTCGACATGCGCCATCTCCAGGTTGCGCAGATGCCGCACGAAGAAGCCATGGCAGGGCGTCGGGCCAAAGCGCAAAAGCTCGGGATAGTCACTTTCTAACTCCGGCACATGCACCCCGCGCCAATCCGGCATCGGCTCAAAGGTTGTGCCCCAACGCACGCGCATTCTTTTCGGCAAACCCTCATGGCCGAAGTAACAATTCGATAACTTCACATCCTCAATCACATTTCCCGGAACACCGGAAAAGATCGACGCCGTCGACGCCGCCGCGTTGTGACTTACAATGTCGGAGATCACGACGCGGCGCAACGTGCCCGGACGCATCGTCTCCTTGGGCCCGCGATTGCGACGGTTCAGGCGCAGAAACAGCGGCGCATCGATGGTCTCGCGCAGGGTGTTTGCCGTGATCGCAATATCCTCGAGCAGTGCGCCATCCGAGGTTTCGAGAGAAATCCCCTTCGATAACTCGATCACATTTCCAGTAATCGTAATGTTACGGAATCCGCCATTCGATTCCGTGCCGCATTTGATGCGTCCCTGGCGCGGCACCGGAGCGTCATCGGCAAACCGCTTCCACGCGCCCGAAACCACGCTGCCTAACTCATAACCACCGGTGACAAAGTTATTCGCAATGGTTACATTTTCCGTCGGTCTCTGGTAACCAAGTGCATAACTCGACTTGGGGCAGATGCCGTCATCCCACGGCGCATTGACGGTGCAATTTGAGACACGCACATTGCGACAGCAATCAATGTCGAAGCCGTCACGATCCGTATCAACGATCAGGTTATCGATGGTCAGATTGTCGACGCCGGTGGCGAGCAGTGCGAAGTGACCGCCCTTCAAAATCGAAAAATCGCGCAGCAGTACATTGCGGCAGTTCTTGAAGGCGAGGGCCTTGTTGCCCACGCCCGCCTGCTCGGCACGATACACCGAATAACCGCCGCGCACCTCATGGTCAATGCCGTGCGAAAGCCCTTTGCCAAAGATCAGGCCCGGACCAAGAATGGAAAAGTCATGCTGTTTTTCAGCATAGAAGAGCGAATTGCGCCAGTGATTATGCCCGAAATCCTGATAGGGCGTCCAGGGCTCGTTCGGCTCGGCAGCATCGTACATGCCGCCGTTGTAGCCAGTCGCATCGCCCATCTTCGGCGAATCGGCAGCCTGAATCGTGCAGCCGCGCGAAAGATACAAATCCACATACGAGAGCAGATGAATCGTAAAGCAAAGATAGGTTCCTGCCGGAAAAACCAGCGTTCCGCCTCCCGCGGCGGCAACGGCGGCAATGGCCTTGTTCACTGCGGGCGTGTCCACGGTCTTGCCATCGCCCTTCGCACCAAAATCGTGCACGTTGTATACCGCGCTCGTAGCATGTGTTTCGGGTTGCGCTTCGGCCACCGAAACATGTCCCACGGTTGCGGCCAAGGCCAGCGGCGAAAGCCGCAACAGATCACGACGCTGCATCTTTTCGAACATTGCGCATCCTTTCGGCCGCGCCTGCGGCCGCAGCTTCCACCACGATTTCCCGTAGCAGAATCCACAGTGTAGCAAGCACGCAAAAGGATTGGCACTGACCGCACGCACATGCCCGTTTCGCCGCGCGCCGTCGACTTTTTCTTAGCGATCGCCCTGGTTGGCACGCGCGATATGCAGGCATGGCTTCACTGTCAGGAAACGAGGCAACGCTCCTCCTCATTGTGCGTTGCTGGAAGCAATGCTTCCCGCGCATCCCGCACCCACCGCTCAAAGAGCATCGCCAGAAGAATGACAAAGCTGACATAGAGCATGCTCAATGCGCGAATCTCCGCAATTCCTCCCAAGACAAGAAACAGAGGGGCATTAATTCCGAAGGCAATCCAGAAATGTTGGCGGTACATTTTCGGAATCGACGGCCAGGCCACACGAATTGCCCACAGCAGGAACAGTACCGAGAAAATATTTTCCGTCCTCGGCTGTAGAATTCCATAGGTCATGTGAGGATGCGACATCAGCACCACGTCCTTGACATCCAGCAACTGCTGATAGAGATGCACCTCTACATTTCCACCAGGATTCAGCCGGTAGGCCCAATGCAGATACAGATTCACAAACACGCTGGGAACAGCAATCACGCCCAGGCGATAGAGCGTCTGGTTTGCCTTGAAGTTCTGCCGTAATAACGGATAGAGAACAGGCAGAAACAATAAGTAACTTTCCTTGTTGATGGTCGCTATCGCCGCCAATGGAATCAACCAAAGCCAGCGCCCCTGTATGGCCAGAGCCGCCGACAAAAAGAAGAAAAGCATCTCAGGGCTGTCGTACGTTCCTCCTCCATTTTCCATAAAATATGGAATCGTCAGCATAAAGGCCATTGTGGTCAAGGCGGAAGAGGGTTTTGAAAATCCGGCGATCACACAAAACTTGTAACACGCAATTGCTGTTAAAAAATAAGACAAGACTTCCAATCCAAACACGACCCAATAGCGCAAAAAATAGTTACGATCCCGTTCTACATCCGACTTAGAAAACTTGTCATGCAGATAAGTTCCATCATTGTTTCTGGCATTATAAAATTTGTCGACCCAGCGCGCCGGAACAATTTGGTTCAATAGATTGGCAATCCCCGGAACCAATCGGCGAAGCACATAAGGCCGATCAGCCGTGCCGTCCAGGCTCGACTCCAGCGTAAATCTCCCGTGCAACGTCAAAGGACTATTACTCGCAGAAGTGACCTTGGCATAATCTGCAAAACCGACTTTATCGTAATATCCATTAAACGCGGCGGCAGCAACCAGAAAAAAGAACGCAAACGAGGCCACTCTATAGAACAAAAAACGATTTGAAAGTATTTCCACAATACGCACCCGCAGATCCTCTCTTTCGTGGATTCCGGATTAGGTTGATTGGAATAGCGCCACCATAGCACAGTGTTTTTCGATAAACCAGAAAAAATCACCTGCGCGCATCAAACCTTCGCACGCATGCAAACTTTGATCGTCCGTTTTCTTCTCAAGAAATATTGCATCGTGCGCAAGATGCCGGATGCCGTTGTCCAACAAAATTTCTCTTGCCTGCTTTGTGTGAAGCTGCCTTTCCTGAGAAATAAACCACTCAGACATACCGGCTTCGGCGCAGAGCGACGGGAGAAAGTTTATAACTCTTTTTTGCGCAAGAAAAAGGGGCTGGACGTATGTCCATGCCCCTCTCATCGTTCCGCCGTTGCGAGCTACACAACAAACCTCGCCACGTTAAGCCTGCTGCGCAGGATGGTGCGCAAGCCACACCGTCTGCATGCGGCGCACCAGCACCGGAAGGCCAAACAGCGCGGCAGAAACCAGCGCCGTCGACATTGTGTCGTTGCGATAAAACGGCAGCCCGGCCACATAGCACGCAACCAGCCCCGGCATCGTCTTCGGATACATGCCGCTCGAAGCCCACACCGCGTAGTTTGAAACGAGGAAGAATGAGGTCGGCCCCAGCAGCGCTCCGGCCGAGATCCGCAACACACTGGTCCGCGCATGCAACAGAATCCGGCCCAGAGCCATCGCAGCGATGTACCAGATCCAGGTCGGGATGTAGCCCTGCCACTCGAAGCTGAAGTGGTAGACGCGGGTCGTCAAAAAGTAGTCGGTCGCCATCAGAACCAACAGCGGCATAGCCATCTCACGCCAGTTGCGCCGCGCGCCAAAGTAAAGAAGCACGCCGCCGACCGCGGTAAAGTTCATCCAGCCGACATGCATCGGCGTTCCCCCCGCCACAAGCAGCAGACGGCTGAGCACGGCAACCAGTACAAGCAGATAGGCAATCATGGCATCCTCAAATCTTCGGGCTTGCCGACCTGACCCGCATCGCGGGCCTACACATCCATCGGCCGGCAAACTCTGTCTCTCTATTCTCGGGGCACAGTGAGGATCGGTCAAATATTTCACTTTTCTTAAAGTGAAATATTTTTTGATGCTATGAACACTATTTATCTTTGCACGCGTCCATTCAGCGCCATCCCCGCCTCTTCGCGTCCGTCCACAATGTAGACCTGACCAGCCAGCGGGTGATGCGCACCATTGCCAGATCCAAGAAAAGAATAGCCAAAGCGCAGATCCGTAAAGCTGACGGTCGTCCAACGGCGCCCTGGCAGAAGCGTCGGCGGCTCCAGGCCAGGAATCGGCTGCTGCCCCAGATCGCGCACCACGGCCCAACGGCCCCAATCGAGGTAGACCTGGCCGAGCGCGGTGCGTTTGGCTGCCTCGACGGCGGCTGTATCTGTCGGTTTATACAGTAAATCGCGCGTCGCGTCTGTCTCGATTACGCCGGTGCGGGTGTTCATCTCGGCCGTCTGGTAATAGTCGGCAGTCTCGAGAATCGCGTGCCAGCGAAAGGGATTGAGCGGATAGGGCTCGAGCGCGATACGGCGTGCTGGCTCCGAGGTAAGTTGTTGGTTCTGAAGAACAGCGAGGGCCTGCGCACGCTCCGACCAGCGCCAGCACCAGAGCATGACCATGCCCGCGAGTGCAAAAATCGCCCAACCGCGCCCACGAAAGGGCCTGCGACGTGCGCCGATCTCCTGATCCGCAAGGCCGAAGAGCCCGGGCAGCACAGTCGCCGCAATCAGCAGAGCCCACAACACCGGCTCGCCGATAAAAACGAAGCTGCCCGCGTACCAGCGCGGGTTGAAGGGGAAGAAGGGCCGCAGGCCGTAGTTGTTGGTCCAGTCGAGCAGAAGATGGCTGAGGGCGGCGATCAACGCCGTGCCGTAGAGCCAGCCCCAGCGGATAGCCTGCGCGTGGGCTGCGGGCTTGCGCCAGCGCCTCCAGAGCCAGACGGCGCCCACGACCACCCCCGCCACTACCGGCGCGGCCCAAAGGGTGTGCGTGATGCCGCGATGGTGCTTGAGTCCCTCGACCGGGCCCGCCAACGACCAGAGCACGTCAAGATCGGCGGCCTCGGCGGCCAGGGTGGCC
>DBTV01000052.1:429-27652 GCA_002307235.1 Acidobacteriaceae bacterium UBA1307 | reverse complement strand
CCCCCCCCCCCCCCGCCACTACCGGCGCGGCCCAAAGGGTGTGCGTGATGCCGCGATGGTGCTTGAGTCCCTCGACCGGGCCCGCCAACGACCAGAGCACGTCAAGATCGGCGGCCTCGGCGGCCAGGGTGGCCACCACGGTGGCATAGGCGGTTTTGCGATTCAGTCCTGCCCGCGCGATGCAGGCTCCGGTAAGAAAGTGCGTAACGGGTTCCATGGCTTGAGATCTATCGTAGACCGCCCTGCTGCAGATGGAATGCGTGATCCCTATAATTCAACCCATGGGCACGACTGCCAAGCTATTCTCTTCCCCCGACGAACGAGCCGCCGAGCTGCGCGCGGAGCTGCGCCACCACGAACATCTGTATTACGTGCAGGATGCACCTGCAATCTCGGATGCACACTATGACGCACTGATGAACGAGCTGAAAAAGCTCGAGGCCGAGCACCCCGAGCTGCTCCGCGCCGACTCACCCACCCAACGCGTCGGCGGCGCACCGGCCAAGGGCTTTCGCAAGGTCGAGCACTCCCGCCCCATGCTCTCGCTCGACAACGCCTATTCGGCCGAGGATCTGGCGGCATGGGAGACGCGCTGCCGCGAGCTGGCGGGCGACCTTCCGCTCGAATACGTGGCCGAGCTCAAGCTCGACGGACTGAGCGTGGCGCTGCGTTACGAGGCGACCGCCGACGGCGGCGCGCGGCTGGCAAGCGGTCTGACGCGGGGCGATGGACAGACCGGCGAGGACGTAACGGCCAATCTACGCACCATTCGCAGCATTCCGCTCTCTGTCCCGGCAGAAACATTCAAAAAACTCGGACTGCCGCAGGCATTCGAGGCACGCGGCGAGGCAATCATGCCGCGCCGCTCCTTTGAAAGGCTGAACGAGGAGCGTGAGGCCGAAGGACTGCCGCTGGCCGTCAATCCGCGCAACGCGGCAGCGGGCACCCTGCGCACGCTCGATCCGAAGGTGGTTGCCAACCGGCAGCTCGACTTTTACGCCTATTTTTTGCTGACCGGGGGCCAGTATCTCGAAGCCGACCAGCAGACAACGCTTGCGGCACTGAAGACGCTCGGCTTTCGCGTCAATGAGCATCACCGGCTGCTGCACTCCATCGATGAGATGATGTCCTTCATCACCGCGATTGAGGCGCAACGGCCCACGCTCGGCTACGAGATCGACGGCGTGGTCTTCAAGGTGAACGCCATCGCCGCGCGTAACCGGATCGGCTCGACGGCGCGCGCCCCGCGCTGGGCCATCGCCTACAAATTCACGGCACAGGCAGGCATTACACAGGTGCAAAGCATCACCGTGCAGGTGGGCCGCACCGGCAAACTGACGCCGGTAGCCGAGCTTGCGCCGGTGTTTATCGGCGGCACCACGGTGAGCCGCGCCACGCTGCACAATGCCGACTTCATCGCCGGGCTTGGCCTGCGCGTCGGCGACTGGGTCAAGGTCGAGCGCGGCGGCGACGTGATTCCCAAGGTCGTCGAGGTCGTCGAAGACGCCGAGCATGAGCGCGGAGCCGAGACCTACACCTTTCCAACCACCTGCCCTGAGTGCTCGAGCGCCGCCGTGCGCGTCGAAGGCGAGGTGGACTTCCGCTGCGTGAATGCCGACTGCCCGGCGCGACTGCGCGAGTCCCTGCTGCACTTTGCCAAGCGCGGTGTGATGAACATCGAGGGCATGGGCGAGGCCGTGGTGCAGCAACTTCTTGACAACAAGCTGGTGGCCAGCATCGCCGACATGTACGCGCTCACCGAGGAGCAACTGCTGGCGCTCGACCGCTTTGCGGAAAAATCAGCGCGAGCGTTGCTCTTTGAGATTGAGGGCTCGAAACAGGCAGGGCTGGCGCGGGTTCTGATGGGGCTCGGCATCCGCTTCGTGGGGGAACGCACGGCCGAGTTGCTGGCCGAGGAGTTCGGCTCGATCGAAGCCCTTGAAGCCGCCACGGCCGAGGAGCTTGAGCGCGTCGATGAGGTTGGTCCGCGCATTGCCGAGGCCATTCAGGAGTTCTTCGCGCAAGAGGCGAATCGCGCACTGATAGAACACCTGAAAAAGGCTGGCGTCGATCTGACGGCCGAAAAGAAGCAGCGCTCAACGCAGTTGGCCGGGCTGACCTTTGTGCTGACCGGAACGCTGCCGACGCTTGCGCGCGAGGCGGCCAAGAAAAAAATCGAGGATGCCGGCGGCAAAACCGTCGGCTCGGTCAGCAAGAAGACCAGCTATGTGGTCGCAGGCGAAGAGGCCGGTTCAAAGCTCGAAAAGGCGCGCTCGCTCAACATTCCCATTCTCGACGAAGCGGGGCTGCTGGCGATGCTCGAGAGCCCGGAAGCACCCGGCGCGGAACTGCTTTAGCGATTGGAACGCAAACGGGCGCTCGAGCGCAGTTCGCGCTCGCGCTCGCGTTCCCAGGCCTCGGCGTGCCAGTTGCGCATCGAGGAATGCATCACCGCATCCTCTTCGCGCAGAAGCCCGTCGTCCTGGCTGACCCGCTCGGGCATGCGCACCAGCGAGGCCGGAATGCGAACGGTGGAGCGAGGCTCGGGCGGCGTCAACAGCCGCGCCGAAGACTCCTCCTCGACAAATGCTGCGCTTGAGGTCAGGCTCGTGTCCGTGGACAGTTTGCTCGCGGCAAGCAGCGGCGCAGTCTCTTCTGCGATCTCGACCGGCTCGTCCACGGCATCGTCCTCGCCCTTATGCGCACGCACGGCAATCGAGCGCGCCATGAAGTCATCGACCAGTTTATGAAGGCAGGTTTGCCCGCAGAGATGTTTGGAACCGGCGCGCAGGCGATTGCGCGAACTCCACCCGCCAATGCGCAGTTCCCCGTTCAGTTCATAGGCGACAAACCAATGGTTGGTCTGCTTTTTTTCCGCCGCACAGATGTCGCACGATATGGCTTGCCGAATCACCGCATTTTCCCCCGCGCCGTGGCCGCTCGTGCGGCTGCAGCGTTTCCGTGCTCTGTTTTCCAGCGCCATCAGCACATTGGAAAATTCCTACTTCTCAACAGACACCAGGAAGCACATCGCCGGATTCGTCCTTCCTATTTCATCGCGGAAACGGAAAGATGAGACAGAACAAAGAGAGAGGATTTACAGAGGGAATCAAATACGAACCATTTGCGAAGCCCCGTTCTGAAACGGAACACCCACACAGTGCATCCTTTTCTGTGCAAACGACAAACCGCGCCTCCTTGCGGAAGCGCGGCCCGGGTGCTGATAAAAATCAGTGAACGCTAAGAGGTTATTGCCTCGGAGCGAAATAGCCCTTACGGGCGCGCACCTGATAGCGACGGTCGTTGCAGAACAGATAGATCGGGCGGAAGGCACCATCCATCTTGAAGTCGGCCGGCGTGTAGGTGAGCGCGTACTGGCTGCGCAGCTCCTCCTGAATGTCGGTGAAGCTCTTCGAGATGTCCTCGACCGAAGGCGGAAAGAAGCTCTGGCCGCCGGTATCGGTCGCCAACTGCTGCATCACCTTGTCGCCTTCGCCGCGGCTCGGGGTCCAGTTGGTGCTGATGGCGTAGATGATCGTCTCCGAGCGCTGGCACTCCTTGACGGCCTCGTTCAGATAAACATGGCTCTGGTTGTCGGAGCCGTCCGAGAGCAGAATGATGGCCTTGCGCACCGGCTCCTGGCCGCGGCCAATGCCGAGCAGCTTGTCATGGCAGGCCGTGTAGAGCGCGTCATAGAGCGCCGTGCCGCCGCCCGGCTTCAGGCGATTGACGCCGGTCTGCAACGCGTCAAGATTGTTGCTCCAATCGGCGGTGATATTCGGCACCACGTCGAAGCCCATCACAAAGGCGCGGTCATTGCGCGACTTCATGGTCTGCAACAGAAACTCGGTGGCCGACTGCTGCTCGAACTGGAAGCGCGAATGAATCGAGCTACTGGCGTCGATGAGCAAGCCAACACGCAGCGGCAGATTGATCTGCTGATGGAAGGAGGTGACGTGCGCCGGAGCCTTCTGGTCATCAAGCAGCGCAAAGTCGCTCTGCTTGAGGTTCGGGTTGTAGCGACCATGCCTGTCGGTCACCGTAAAGATCAGGTTGACCTCATTGACGCCGATCTTGATGGTCGGCGCGCCGATGTCCATCGTCGACGCATCGTCCGACTCGGCCGGGGCCTGCGCCACCGGGGCTTGCGTCGCCGGTGCGGGCTGCGCCGCGGGTTGCTGAGCGGTCAGCACTGCGGTTCCCAGCGCCGTCGCCAACAGAAGGCCAATAAACTCTCTGGTCATAGCTCCCTCATTGTAGCAATCGCCGCGCACACACGAGCGCGGCGGCGAATCCATTTTAGGCACCAGCCTCGGTGCCTTCCAAGCGCGCCAACAGTTTCACCAACTCGGCAGGCAGCGGAGCCTCCAGCCGTAGGGTCTTGCCCGTAATCGGATGCGCAAACTCCAGCTCAGCTGCGTGCAGGAAGTTGCGATCCAGATAGATGCGCTCCGGCCCCTGTTTGCGCCGCGCCGCGCGCGAGGTGGCCGCCTGCGAAGCAACCTGATCAGTCAACTGCCCCGACCCGCTGTAGAGCGTATCGCCGACGACCTGATGGCCAATCGAGGCCATGTGCACGCGAATCTGATGCGTCCGCCCGGTCTCGATGCGCACGCGCACCAGCGTGAAACGGCCAAAGCGGCAGGTGATGCGACGCACGACCTCGTAGTGTGAGACGGCCGAACGGGCATTTTCGGTAGGTTTCGTCGTCATGCGAATGCGCCGCAGCGGGTCGCGGCCGATGGCGGCATTGATGGTGCCGTGCTCGCGCTCGACCAGCCCCTGCACCAGTGCAATGTAGGTCTTCTTCACCTCGTGGGCAGAAAACATCGCCGACAGCGCCTGATGCGCGCGATCGTTTTTGGCCACGATAATCAGGCCGCTGGTCAGCTTGTCGAGCCGGTGCACAATGCCCGGCCGCAGGTCGCCGCCATGCGCGGAGAGCTTTTTAAAGCGGAACAGCAGCGCATTGACCAGCGTGCCACGGTTGCGCTCGTCCTCGGTCTGGCCCGAGCCGGCGTGCACCATCATGCCCGCCGGTTTGTTGATGACGGCCAGGGCGCTGTCCTCGTAGACGACGTCGAGCGGAATGTCCTCGGCAATGGCCCGGAGCGGGGCCGGACGCGGTTCCCCTTTGATCTCGATCCGCTCGCCGCCGCGCAGCTTGAGCGAGGCCTTCGGCGTGGCGCCATCGACGAGCACGTCCTTCTGCTCGAGCAGCAGTTGCACGCGCGAGCGGCTGACGCCGGGCAACTGCGCCGCCAGGTAGGCATCGAGCCTTTGGCCGGCCGACTCCTCGGCCACCGTCAGCTCACTCGGCAACGGCGCGTCGGGATCGATCACCGGCGTCGCGGGCACCACCTCGAGCGGCGTTTCTTCGTCAAAGTCAACCTCCTCGGTCTCATCCACGAGGGGAAACGCAATGGGTTCATCGGCCGAAAGCAGCATCGCGCCGGGGTGCGCAAACTTCTTCACAACGGGTTTAACGGGTTGAGTAGTCTTGGTGGTTTTAGCCATAAATGGCCTCGCTTTCATCAGGGACTTCGACTACCACGGTCAAAGCCAGTCGAACATGCGCACTGCGCTCGGCCAGCACCACGCCCACGCTGGGAATCAGAGCCGCGCCAATGGGATTCAAAACAGAATGCACAAGGAAAAGAATACTAGGCCGGGCAGCCTGCAGGGGAATTTCCACGGAAACGCGCCATGCCGACTGGCGGCGCGTTATGAGAATAGAAGCCGACCCACGGGGCCGTGGTTGATGCGCTGGTGAACCCGTCCTTAGACGGTGGAGTTCTCCGCGGTTCATTAGGCATTCCGGACTGGCGGACACGGCACACAGAACCGATTTTTCGAGTCGAACCCCTGTTCAATGAATGTTGGTTCAACCAGCGTTGATCTCCGCACCTGCTTAGCAGGCCGGTTTCTAACTCGGATAGTATGGTGTACCGGGCCAAATTACAAGTCTTGTTCTGCTCAGCAGACCTGTGGTACGTTTACGGGCGCGTTTTTTCAGTGCCGGTCTCCAAACGGGTCTCCAAACGCACTATTTTTGCGACAACGCACCTTGCTCACTGGGCGCATGTGCAACCTCGGGGGCGCGCTTCTGCATCTCGACCGCCTGCGCAACCAGTTTTTTCAGCTTGCCCTCGATGGCGGCATCGCCCACGTGCTGATCCTGCAAAACGCCGTCGGCATCGATCACAAAGGTCGCGGGAATGGCATTGATGCCAAACAGGCTCGGCAGCGCATCATGAAAACCCTCCACATGCGCCTGCGGCCAATGCATTGCATTGCGCATCACAAAGCTTTTCCACTTTTCCTCGTCCTGGTCGAGGTTCACGCTCAGCAAGACAAAAGGCTGGCCGACAAAATCTTCCGCCAGCTTGCGCACCTGTGGCAAAGCTTCGCGGCAAGGCGCGCACCATGTAGCCCAAAAATCGATCAGCACCACCTTGCCAACCAGGCTATCCCGGCTCACTGACTTGCCTTCAAGCGTCGTCACATGGAAGTCGGGCACCAGCGGAAACCGCGCCAGATCGATGTGCTCCAAATAACGCTCCGCGCGCCAACGCAGATAGGGACTCCCCTTTTCCTGTGCCAGAAATTCTCTAAACTCGGCGCGCGCCGCCTCGTTCTGGCGCATCAGTGCCAAAGAAATCCCATAGCCATAATGCAAGGCAGAGGCGTGCGCATCGAGCGCAATCGCTCTCTTGTACTCTCCGCAACTCTCTGCAAAATCATTTTTCTTTTTCGAGACCAGTCCCTGCCGCTGCAAAGCCTCGCCAATCTTTGCATGTAACTCGGCTCGCTCGGAATCTGTCGAAGCAATAGTGAGCCAGTCATGCGCAATCTCTGCCGCGTCTTTATATTCGCCAAACTCAAGCGCCATTGCGTAGGCACGCCGCAGGCACTCGACACAGCGACCGCCATCCTTCTGATTGGCCTCGCGCAACTCGTCAATCGCAATATTCTGGTGCCCTTTTTGTGCCCACTCCATCGCCGAGGCATAGGCCTTGCGCGCCTCCGGCTTGGTCGGCTCTCCGGGCTTGACGGGGGCGTCCACAAAACGCTCTTCGCCTCCGAGCTGCCAGCCCATGGCCAGCAAACTCACGGCAAACAGCACATAGCGAGAAAACTGCGCAGACAATCGACACATGATCAATTTGGCCCCATGCAGAAAAATTGGTTCGGATGTTTACGGCTATTCTAGTTTGAAGTTCTTCCGCTCTTTTGAAAAATAAAAGCGCATCCTCCCGAGGAAGATGCGCTTTTATGATGGTTTCCGGTACGGACTTTCGAGCAAAATCCGGGGCACCGTGCCCTCGCCGAGATATATGCAGGTGGCTTTTTCTTCAGCTGATCTGCCGCTGGTCAAGAACCTCGTCGAGCAGCCCGCGCAGGTTTGCCGCGCGGTCCTGTCCTTCGTGCACGGCCGGCATGCTTGCCTGCGCCAGCTCGTCGGCAAAGTTCAACGCCGCCAGCACGGCCACACGCAGAGAATCGGCGGTACGGCCCTGCTCGGCCACCGCGCGCATCTTGGCATCAACCTGCGCCGCCAGCATGCGCACATGGTCCGCGTTTTGCCCGGAGAGATGATAGGTCTGGTCATAGATCTCGACCGTGACATATTCCGCCGGATTGTTCCGCGGGTCATCACTCGCCATGCTTACAGCTCCAGCGAATCCAGTTGCGAAAGCAGTTGCTCAATGCGCTTGCGCACGTGGTCGCGCTCGTCGCGCAGGCTGTCCATTTCCTTCTGCAACTGATCAAGCACAGTGGCCTGATCGCGCACCTGCTCTTCCGCCGCAGCGGCACGCGCCGCCGCCGAAGCATGCGCCTCGCGCTCGGTCTTGACCAGTTGCACCGTACGCAACACACGCTCTTCGAGAGCCGAAAACTCATCCGCACTCAGCGACACGGCAGGCTGCGGCTCCTGTGCTTCCGTGGCTTGCACCGACTCGGTTTGCGGCGCGTTTTCCACGGCCACATTAGACTCCCAGAAAGACTCCGGCATTCGATTCTCCCGCCGCAAATGTGCGGCTCTTTCCGTGCAAGTATAGAGCATCCAGTACGGATTTTTCGTACGCGTTTTCTGCCACGCATCTATGTCGTAAGCCCTGCGCCGCGCGCGCATCTGTGCGGGAATTTTCATTGCCTAGCCTCTCAACCGGGCGCCGGCCTTGCCGACGGCCGCAACCACAAGTTCCTGGAACCGATTCAGTTCTTCTTCACGCAACGTGCGGTCGGCAGCCTGGAAGGTGGTGCCGAGCAGCAGCGAGTATTCCTTGCTCGACGACTTCTTGTCGCGGAAGACCTCGCGCACGCGCCAGTCGACCAGCTCCGGCAGCGCCAGCGCGGCCAGTGTCTCGTCGACCTTTTCCCAGGCAACGCTCTCGTCCAAAACCAGAGAAAAATCGCGGCGCACAGGCTGGAAGCGCGACAGATCGCGCGATGCGGGCTTGCGCAACGGCAAGGCATACAGCCGGTCCAGATAGATTTCTCCGACCAGCACCGTGTCCTTCAATTTACGCGTCGCGGCCTCGCGCGGATGCAGTTGGCCAAACCAGCCAACGGTCGTGCCCTCGACGGCAATGCGCGCCGCGCGGTACGGATGCAGCCACTCGGGCGTGATGCCGTCCTCGGCCGGGAAGCGGTCAAAGTAGATGCTGCGCGCCTGAAAGCGGCCCACAACCTGCTCGACAATCCCCTTCACGTCGAAGAAGTCGAGTGCGCGGCCTGCGTGCAGCGCGCCCTGCTGTGGCAGGTTGCCCGCCGCGCCAAAGGCCAGCGCCGGACGCTCGTCCACCTTCTCCACCGCGCCGTTCTTTTCCGTTGCGCCGCTGAAGACCGTGCCCAACTCGAACAGCCGCACGTCGCTCACATCGCGATGCAGATTGCCGGCCACCATCGCCAGCATCCCCGGCACCAGCGAGGGCCGCA
The DNA here is from genome assembly GCA_002307235.1 of Acidobacteriaceae bacterium UBA1307. Classification (GTDB taxonomy): domain Bacteria; phylum Acidobacteriota; class Terriglobia; order Terriglobales; family Acidobacteriaceae; genus Telmatobacter. The sequence continues at coordinate 18,709 of DBTV01000052.1, read as the reverse complement.
TCACGCCAGCCTCTTCGCTCAGCGGGTTACCCAGCGGAACCACCTGCCCCGGCTGCGGCGCGGTCAGCTTCGCATCGGCCGCCGAGCAGAACGTGATCGAAATCGCCTCGTGGAAACCGGCGGCGCGCAACGTCCAGCGCACGGCGGCTTCGCCTTCGGCCCACGGCAGCGGACGCACGCCACCGCGAAAGGCGGGCAGCGTGTTCTGGAAGCGGTTATAGCCGTAGACGCGCGCAATCTCTTCGATCAGATCAATCTCGCGCTCCACATCGAGCCGCCAACTGGGCAACGTCACCTGCCAGCAAGGCTTAGCTCCCTCAACTGTCTGAGGATTATTGTCCCCCTGCTCGACGGCGTATTGGGCGAAGTTTGTAACCCATTCCTCATCACGCACGAGCTTGCACCCAAGCGCGGCCAGAACGGTTTCGACAATCTCCGCCGTGATGCCGGCCTCGTCGACCGTTGCTCCAAGAATACGATGCACCTCGCTCAGACGCAGCGCCACCGGCTTGCGCTCGGCGGTCTTCTCCGCAAAGGCGGGCACGGACTCATCCACAATGTTGCCATCGATCCAGCCACCCGAGGCCAGCAGGATGCTCACCACCAGGTCGGAGCCGGTCCGCGCGGCAGAAAAATCCGCGCCGCGCTCATAACGATGGCTCGCGTCGGTGTGCAGTCCGTGGCGACGCGCGGTGCGGCGCACGGCCATCGGCTCAAACCATGCCGACTCGACAAGCACGTTCCTGGTCTCGGGCGTAATCATCGAATCCCAGCCGCCCATCACCCCAGCCAGCGCCAGCGCCTTCACCTCGTCGGCAATCACCAGGTCCTCGGCGTCGAGCGTGCGCTCAATGCCGTCGAGGGTCTTCAGCTTTTCGCCCGCCTTGGCGCGGCGCACCACGATGCCGCCCTCCACCTTGTCAAAATCAAAGGCGTGCGTCGGCTGGCCAATCGAGAGCCATGCGTAATTCGAGGCATCAACGGCATTCGAAATCTTCTTCTGTTCGAGCAGGTCGAAGTAGGTCACGACCTCGGCCCCGGCGAACCAGTCGCGCGAAGGCGCGATCTTGATCTCACGCAGAATGCGCGCACTGTAACGGCCGCAGGCATCCTTGGCCTCAATGCTCACCCGCACCGGCGTCGCATTCGGACGCGCCGCAGGCAACGCATACTGCACCGTCGGCAAAGGCAATCCGTAGATCGTCGCCGCCTCGCGCGCCACGCCGTAGTGGTTCATCGCATCGACGCGGTTGGTGGTCACGTCCATCTCAAAATACGAGCCGTTGCCCGCACCAAGATCGTAGACGCCATCGACGGCAATGCCGCGCAGGGTCAGGTCCTCGGCGAGTTTGTGATCGTCGGCGGGAATCTCCGGCAGGTAGGCCCGCAGCCATTTCGTCAAAATCTTCATTGCAATCTCAACTCTCTACCAGCGAGTTCGCTCGCGCTCGGCGCGTCCCAGCGAGTTCGCAAGTTAGCCGAAGCTCTATGGCTCCAGCACATGAATCAATCCGTTGATGAGCTTGGCAACCTCAGTGGAGGTTTCAAGAATCTGGCTTGCCGCCTCCAAACTCACCATCTTCAAATCGCCCGCAAGTGTAATCTGCGTTTGCAGTTCATAAAGCGATCCGCGTGCTATGCCCAGCGCATTGCGCAATTGAGGATCCGTCAACCGGCCATGCCCTTCGGCAATATTGCTCGGCACAGACACCGCCGCACGACGAATCTGCAAACGTAGACCGAACACCTCTGATTGAGGAAAAGCCTCGGTCTCCCGATAGACAAAGCGGACAAGATCCATCGCTTTTTGCCAAACCAACAAATCGCGATAATGCCTGGTCCTGGCCACGATCTTCGCTCCCCGTGCCGCAAACCTGCGAACCCGCCATGCGCCGAAGGCGCGCTAACCCGCTACACAAACTGCTTCAGAAACCGCATGTCGCCCGAATAAAACTGGCCAATCTCGCTGATGCCGTACTTCATCATGGCGATGCGCTCAACGCCCATGCCAAAGGCAAAGCCCGAGATCTTCTTCGCGTCATAGGCCGGCTGCTTTTCCGCCGCAAAGGCGAAGACCGCAGGGTCCACCATGCCGCAGCCGAGCAACTCAATCCAGCCCGAGTCCTTGCACTTGCGGCATCCCTTGCCGCCGCAGAAGATGCAACTAATCTGCACATCGGCGCTCGGCTCGGTGAACGGGAAAAAGCTCGGGAAAAAGCGCGTCTTTACCGACGAACCGAAGAAGGCCTTCATCGCGTAATCGAGCGTGCCCTTCAGGTCGCTGAAGGTGATGTTCTCATCGACGCACAAACCCTCGACCTGATGAAAGATCGGCGAGTGCGTGGCGTCGGCCGCGTCGTTGCGGTGCACCTTGCCGGGAATCACGATCCGCACCGGCGGCGGCTGCAACTCCATGGTCCGCATCTGCACGGGCGAGGTGTGTGTGCGCAGCAGCAGGCGGTCGCGCTGCGTGCGCCGCTCCTGGTTGGCAATCACCAGCGTGTCCTGCGTGTCGCGCGCCGGGTGCCCGGGCGGAAAGTTCATGCTCTCGAAGTTGTAGAAGTCGGTCTCGACCTCGGGGCCAACGCCGACCGAAAAACCGATCGAGGCAAAGACGCTGACAATCTCATTGAGCGTCTTGGTGATCGGATGCTCGGCGCCGAGCAGCCGCTGCGTGCCCGGCAGCGTGATGTCGATGGCCTCGGCGGCCAAAGCGGCATCGGAGGGTCCGGCACCGGCGGCCGATTCGAGCAACCCCTCGACCGTTTTTTTGAGCTCGTTGAAGCGCTGGCCCAGAGCCTTTTTGGCCTCGACCGGCGCGGCCTTGAGCCACTTGCCCGAGACCTCGTTCAGCCGACCTTGCTTGCGGCCGAGCCACTCGAGCCGAAACTGCTCGACGCCCGCCTCGTTTTCGATCGTCGAGGCCGCCTGGCGCGCCTCATCGGTCAACGCGGCGAAGGCCCGCTCAAGCGAGGCTTCGTCAAATGCCGTCAGATTGGGAATTTCTGCATTCATAGTGAGTAATCTTCAGGATAAACCACCGCGCACTGGACGCGCGATCTGCGGGCAAGGATTGGCGCTACGATGTATCAACGCCACAAACCAGGAGGGTTCGATGCCCAATCATCGCGCCACAGTGATACTGCTCACATTCATGGGGTTATTGCTCTGCGCAAACAGCGTCTTCGCGCAGCACATGAACGCCAAAGACGCGCCGTGCAATAAACCCTCGACCGGTGCCGAAGAAACCGCCTGTTTTGTGGCGGAAGATCGAAAGGCCGACCTCAAGCTCAACCAGCTTTACCAGCGCACCATGCGTTCTCTCGATAACGATGGCCGGGACGCGCTTCAACAGGCTCAAAGAATCTGGATTCAGTTTCGAGACGCAAACTGCTCCGCCGAAGAGGGTCTTTATCGAGGCGGAAGTGCCGCTTCCATGGTGAAATATGCCTGCCTCGAAGCGATGACCCGCCACCGCACAGAGGAATTGCAGACAATGTACGGCTGGCGGCTTGAAAAATTCGGGAGATAGCTCTCTCGAACATCAGACCGCCCGCCATTCATCATCGTTTCGTTCGTTTAAAAATCCACCACCACGCCGTCGTAACAGGCCTGGAAGAGTTTTTTCACCTCATCGAAGGTAGGTTGGCGCGGGTTCACGCCGGTGCAGGGGTCGGCCAGCGCGTGCTCGGTCATCTGATCGAGCTTTTCGGCCCACAGTTTCGCATCGATGCCGTATTCTTTGTAACTCTTTTCGATGCCGACCTTGATCCGAAGCTCGTCACAGCTCTGCGCAAAATCCTCGGCCATCTTTTTGCCCAGCAGATCGGCCAGAATCTCGTACTTCGCCGTGCTCTTGCTGTTGAAGCGGATGATGTTCGGCATCAAAATCGCGTTCGAGCGGCCATGCGGAATCCCGAACATGCCGCCGGCCTGATGCGACATCGAGTGAATGATGCCGAGCAGCGCGTTCGAGAACGACATGCCGGCCATGCACGAGGCATCGTGCATCTTCTGGCGTACCGCCACGTTTTTGCCGTCGGCCACCGCCTTCGGCAGTTCCTCAAAGATGATCTCGATCGACTCCTTGGCCAGCGCATCGCTGTAAGGCGAGGCCAGCGCGGCCACAAAGGCCTCGCAGGAGTGCGACAGCGCATCCATGCCGGTATTGGCCGTCACCGAGGGCGGCATGCCCACGGCCAGCTCGCCGTCGACAATCGCCACATCCGGGCAGATTTCGTAGCTGACGATGGGGTACTTGGTGCCTTTTTCGTGATCGGTAATCACCGTCACGCAGGTCACCTCGGTGCCCGTGCCGCTGGTCGAAGGAATGGCCACAAAATGCGCCTTGGCCCGCAGAGGCTTGATGGCAAAGGGCTTGCAAATCTCCTCGAAGGTCGACTCGGGATGCTCGTAGAAGACCCACATGGCCTTCGCCGCGTCGATGGCCGAGCAACCACCCAGGCCGATGATCAGATCCGGCTTTTCCTGGCGGATGAACTCCAGACCGCGCCGGACCGTGCCGACCGAGGGATCCGATTCAACGCCATCGAAGATCGCCGAGGCAATGCCGGCTTCCTTCAAAATGGCTTGGGTTTTGTCGATGAAGCCCAGACGGCGCATGGAGCCAGCACCGGTGACGATGACGGCCTTGGTGGCCTTGAGCAACTTCAGGTTAGCCAAGCTGCCCGGCCCCTGATACACAGTACGCGGAACAATGAAAGTGGACATGGTTTCCTCTGTCGATTGCGTGAGTGGCTGGCTGGCCTCGAGCAACAGAGTAGAACCACGCATCCGGAAAGCAATGTGCATGCCGTCACAGGTGCATCGCAGTGTGGAAAGCAATCAGCAAATACATTTTCAAACGCAAAAAAGCCCCGGAAAACCCGGGGCTTTTTCACTTGAGCTTTTTGTCGAAGCGCAACGCGCTTACTTGGCGGCGACGGCGGCCTTGGCCTGCTCAACCAGCTTGGTGAAGCTGGCGGCATCCTTGATGGCGATGTCGGACAGGATCTTGCGATCCAGCTCGATGCCAGCCTTCTTCAGGCCGTTGATGAACTGCGAGTAGCTGGTGCCGTTCAGCTTGCAGGCGGCCGAGATACGGACGATCCACAGCGAACGGAACTGGCGCTTCTTCTGCTTGCGGCCGCTGTAGGCGAACTTCAGGCCACGCTCGACGGCCTCTTGTGCCGCCTGATAGAGCTTGGATTTCGTAAGGAAGTAACCGCTTGCCCGCTTGAGAATCTTCTTGCGGCGGTCATTCCTCTTCGTGCTGCGTTTTACGCGGGGCATTTGTTTCTCCGTTTTTGCGTCTGGGTTTCGCGGCTGGAGGCAGGAGGCGCCAAGCCCTTTTGGGGCGGCGCGATAAGCCTCTTCACACGCTTGTTACAAGCCTGCTGTTCTGGCGTTTCCCGGAATAGCTGCCGGGATGCCGGTTCCGCGACGCATTTGCGGAACCACAAGCGCTGCGCCTCTGGGGCGCTAGCGCCTAGGATCAGGCATAAGGAATCATGCGCGCGACCTTCGCGTAGTCACCGTCGGAAACAAGCACCATCTTACCGAGTTTGCGCTTGCTCTTCGGAGCCTTCGAGGTCAGAATATGGCGCATCTTGGCCTGGCCACGCTTGATCTTGCCAGTGCCAGTCTTGCTGAAGCGCTTCTTCGCGCCCGTATGAGTCTTCAACTTGGGCATGTTTTTCTCGATGGGGACCGCCTCACTGCCGCGGTCCAGAGATTCGCCCCACGCACGCAGAAGCCTCTCTGCCTACTCAGGGCTTTGATCAGTATAACGCAACTTGCGCCCGGCCGCGACCGGATCCCTGCTGTGGCCTTTTTGCCACAGGCCACGTGACGCTTTGCCCTCTCCTCCGTCGATCTATGGAAGGGCATTGCCCTAGATTGCCTTTCTTGAAGGAAACGGCCGTGACCAAATTTTTCATTGCTTTTCTGGTACTTTCCGCGAGCGCGCTGCCCGTGGCCGCGCAAAATTCCGCTCCCGCAACGCACAACGGCTGCGGCGACCCGAACCTGCGCTACAGCGTCAGCTCCGACCCGGGCTTTCACCCCCACCTGCCCACGCCGGGGCGCGCACAGGTCTATTATTTTCAAGATGATGACGTAGCCGGTCTGCGTCGGCCCACGACGCGCGTCGGCCTCGACGGCCAGTGGGTCGGTGCCGGACGTGGAACCAACTACTTCGTAATCGATGTCGATCCGGGCAAGCACGCCCTCTGCGCCAACTGGCAGGATCCGGGCACCTTCAGCCGCGACCAGCAGCCCGAAGCCGCCCTGGAGTTTACCGCCCAGGCCAATCAGGTCTATTACTTCCACGCCGTCTCCACCTTCCACGGCGCCAGCCGCGTCGGGCTCACCCTGGCTCCGCTCAAGGTCGACAACCTGCAAGACCTGCTTGAAAACTTTCCGCTCGCCATCACGCGCGAGCAACACTAATCAAGGTGCAGCGCCGCCGCTGTCGGCGCTGCTACACTCAAGCTGATGATTCTCCCGTTTGTCCGCGAAATCTTCGCGGAGCTGGAGCACGCCCCGAGCTTTGAACGCGTGCGCAGGCATCTAAGCCTCGCCACGGGGCGTCGTCGTGTCTCAGGACTGACACAAACAGCCCGCGCTCTCTACATTCCTCTCATCGCCCGCGCCGCACATCGGCCCGTGATTGTGCTGACGGCGGACAACAAGGCCGCCGAAACGCTGGAGCTGGCCGTGCGCTCCAGTTGCGAGCTGACCGGCGCGCTCGACGCCAACCGCGTCGTCCGCCTGCCCGCCCATGACGTGCTGCCCTTTGAAAATCTTTCGCCGCACCCGGACGTGCAGGAGCAACGCGCGGCCGCGCTGTGGAAGCTGTCGACCGGCGCCATCGATCTGCTCATCGCCCCCATCGAGTCAGCGGCCATGCGGCTGTTTCCGCGCGACTACTACGCGGGCCTGGCCGTCACGCTGCATCGCGGTGAAGAGGTCGACGTCGAAACGCTCGTCTCGCACCTGGCCAGCATCGGCTACACGCGCATGGATCTGGTGGAGATGCCGGGCCAGTTCACCCGGCGCGGCGGCATTCTCGACATCTATTCGCCCGAGGCCGAGCGGCCCGTGCGCATTGAATTTTTCGGCGAAGAGATTGAGACCATCCGCACCTTCGATGCCGAAACGCAGCGCTCGCTGGCCACCCTCGATGAAACGCTGCTGATGCCGCTGACGGAAACGCCGGTCGTCGAATCGTTGCTGGCCGCCGTCAATGCGCGACTCACCAAAGACCGCGTGGATGTCACCGGCGACGACGAGGATGACACGGCGCGCTCCATGGCCATTGAGGCCGCCGCGGCCGGAGGCGTCAGCGTCTTTCCAGGCTGGGAGTTTTTTGCGCCGGTCGCCGGAGCCGAGACCTCGCTGCTCAAACTCGCGCCGCGCACCGTGCTTCTGCTCGATGAGCCGGCGATGGTCCGCAACCAGATTGACCGCTGGTGGAACAAGGTGCAGCAACGGCACGACCGCTCAGGCATCGGCTCGCTCGTCACTCCAGAGGACATCTATCTGCCGCCGGATCGGCTGCAGGAGATGCTGAATGCGCAGACCGGGCTCGACCTTGATCAGCTTGGTTCTGTCGACGTGCTCGACGAGGACGTGACGCTCGGCGAAATCGAATTGCCGACGCGGCCCACGCTGCGCTTTCACGGCTCGGTCGCTGCGCTCACCGAGCAGATCAAAAAGCTGATGGACACTGGTGTGCGCGTGGTGCTGGCCACCGCGAACCAGGGTGATGTGGAGCGGCTCGCCACCACGCTGCACGATCACCAGATTCCCTACCGCATCGGCAGCCGCAATCAACGCCCCGGCGAGGCCGTGGTCGAAGAGGCCAGCACGCAGACCGTCGATGCGAGCGTGCCAACGATTGTGCGCGCGCAGATCGCCGCGGGCGTCAGCTTTGGCGAATCGAATCTGATGGTCTTTGGCGCGAACGATCTTTCCGACGAGGCCGACGTGGCCGCGCGGCCCGCGCCCAAGCGATCGAAGACCGCCGCCTTCGTCTCCGACTTCCGCGACCTGACCATCGGCGATTACGTGGTTCACGTCGAGCACGGCATCGCGCAATATCAGGGGCTCAAGGAGATTGAGCAGGACGGGCTTTCGGTCGAGTTCATGATTCTGGAATTCGCCGAGGGCGCCAAGCTCTACGTGCCGCTCACACGGCTCGACCTGATCCAGAAATATCGCTCGACCGATGCCGGCCCCGCGCCGCAGCTCAACAAGCTCGGCACGCAGCAGTGGACCAAGACCAAGGCCCGCGTCCGCAAGGCCATGCAGGACATGGCCGGCGAACTGATCAAGCTCTACGCCGCGCGCGAGGCCGCCGAAGGCATGGCCTTCTCGAAGGACAACGAGTTTCAGCGCGCCTTCGAGGACTCCTTCGATTACAACGAGACCGACGATCAGCTCTCGGCGATTCGCGCCATCAAGTACGACATGGAATCGACGCGGCCCATGGACCGTCTGCTCTGCGGCGATGTGGGCTACGGCAAGACGGAGGTGGCCATGCGCGCCGCCTTCAAGGCCGTGCAGGATTCAAAGCAGGTGGCCGTGCTGACGCCAACCACCGTACTCAGCTTTCAGCACTTCGAGACCTTCAAAAAACGCTTTGCACAGTTTTCCATCACCATCGAGATGATCTCGCGCTTCCGCACGCCCAAGGAGCAGAAGGAGATTATCGAGCGCGTCGAGACCGGCAAGATCGACATTCTCATCGGCACCCATCGCGTGCTCTCGAAGGACGTCAAATTTCAGGATCTCGGTCTGCTCATCATCGACGAGGAGCAACGCTTCGGCGTGCGCCACAAGGAGCGGCTCAAGCAGCTGCGCAGCCAGATCGACGTGCTCTCGATGAGCGCCACGCCGATTCCGCGCACGCTGCACATGTCACTGGTCGGACTGCGAGACATGAGCGTAATCGAGACGCCGCCCAAGGATCGCATGGCGATTCAGACCGTCGTCGCCAAATACGACGAGAAGCTGGTGCGCTCGGCCGTTGAGCTGGAGCTGGAGCGCGGCGGCCAGGCCTACTTCGTACACAACCGCGTCGAATCCATCTACGAATATGCCGCGCGCATTCAGGAGCTGGTTCCGGCGGCGCGCGTGATCGTGGGCCACGGACAGATGAGCGAGGGCGAACTCGAAAAGGTGATGCTGGCCTTCATGCATCGCGAGTACGACGTGCTGATCGCAACCACCATCATCGAAAACGGCCTCGATATTCCGCTTGCCAACACCATCATCATCAACAACGCTGATCGGCACGGACTCAGCGAGCTCTATCAGTTGCGCGGACGCGTGGGTCGCTCGAATCGCCGCGCCTACTCTTATCTGCTGATCCCGCCCGACAAGCAACTCACCGACATTGCGCGACGCAGGCTGGCGGCACTCAAGGAATTTTCCGACCTCGGCGCGGGCTTCAAAATTGCCGCACTCGATCTTGAATTGCGCGGCGCGGGCAACATGCTCGGCGGCGAACAGAGCGGCCACATTGAGTCGGTCGGCTTCGAGCTTTACACCTCGATGCTCGAAGAGGCCGTGAAGAGCTTCAAGGGCGAGCAGGTCACCGAACACATCACCACGCAACTCAATCTGGGCATCGCGCTGCGCATCGACGAGCACTTTGTTCCCGAGGAAAACCAGCGGCTGCGACTCTACAAAAAGATCGCGGGCGCGGAAAACATCGAAACCATCGACGTGATTCGCGCCGAGATGGAAGACCGCTACGGCAAGCTGCCCGATGCGACGATCTATCTGCTCGAAGCCGCCACGCTGCGCCTTGAAGGCGAGCGGCTGGGCATTGCGCAGATTGATCGCAAACGCGGCGAGTTGCAGATCCGCTTCATGGAAAACGCGCACGTCGATCCACAGCATCTGATGAAGCTGGTCGCGCGCAACGCCAAGCGCGGCGCGCAGTTCACGCCGCAGGGCGTGCTCCGGTTCCCCATCGCGGCCACGCGCCCCGACGACACACTGCTGGAGATTCGCGACCTGCTCGAACAGCTCGCACCCGAGCCCGCACCACCCGTTAAAAAATAGAGGACAGCATGAAAACAATCTTAGCCACCGCAATTCTGGGAGCCACCATGACCGTTTCCGCGCAGGCTGCCGACCATCACTGGCAGCAAAAGTTCGAGCAGCTTTCGAACCAGTATCTCGACAACGTTTACTTCCGCTATCAGCCAAGCGCCGCCACACAGACGGGTCTGCACAACCGCGACGGCCAGCTCGAAGACTACTCACAAAAGAGCATTGAGGCCGAGCGCGCCGCACTGCACGAGGCCGAGACAAAGATCGAAGCCGTTCCCGCCTCGGAGTTGAATCCGACCACGCGCGGCGACCGGGCATTGGTGCTCGGCAACATCCGCTCGCAGTTGCTCACCCTTGAAGTGATTCGCCCGTGGGAGAAGAACGCCGACAACTATTCGTCGACCTGCGCCAACGCGGCCTTCGTGCTGATGGAGCGCAAATTTGCCTCGCCTGACGAGCGGCTGCGTTCGCTCATCGCCCGCGAAAAACAAATGCCCGCGCTCTTTGCCGAGGCAAAGAAGAACCTGAAAAATCCGCCGCGCATCTTCACCGAGATCGCCATCGAGCAGTTGCCCGACATTGAAAGCTTCTTCGAGCACGACGTGCCGCTCGCCTTCACCGAAGCGCAGGACGCTGCGCTCAAGGCCGAGTTCGCGCAGTCGAATGCGGCCGTCGTCGCCGCGCTCAAGGACTACGCCGCCTGGCTCAAGATCGACCTTCTACCACGTTCGAATGGCAACTTCCGCATCGGCGCCGAGACCTTCCACAAGAAGCTCGTCTACGACGAGATGGTCGATCTGCCGCTCGACAAACTGCTCGAAATCGGCTGGGCCGATCTGCGCAAAAATCAGCAGCAGTTCAACGCCATCGCTCACGAGCTTGAGCCCGGCAAGGAGCCTCGCGCGGTCGTCGAACAACTCGGCGCGATTCACCCCGCGCCCGATCAGTTGATGGCCACCTTCCGCTCCACCTTCGACTCGATCATCGGCTTCATTCACTCGCATCACATCGTCACCATTCCGAGCGATGTGCGACCCACACTTGAAGAGACGCCGCCGTTCATGCGCGCCACCACCACGGCCAGCATGGACACGCCGGGAGCCTTTGAAACCAAGGCCACCGAGGCCTATTTCAACGTGACGCTGCCCGACCCGAAGATGACGCCCGAGGAGGTCGAAGGCTACATGCACGGCTTCAACGTGGGCACCATCATCTCGACGGCGGTGCATGAAACCTACCCCGGCCACTACATTCAATTCCTGTGGGTGCCGCGCGCGCCAAGCCGCATTCGCAAGATTCTCGGCGCCAACAGCAACGCCGAGGGTTGGGCGCACTACACCGAACAGATGATGCTCGACGAGGGCTACGGACAGCCGGGACTCGGTGCAAAAGATGCGCGCGAGGCCAAGCTCATCCGGCTCGGCCAACTGCAGGATGCGCTCTTGCGCAATGCCCGCTTCATCGTCGGCATCGAGATGCACACCGGCAAGATGAGCTTTGAGCAGGCCGAAGATTTCTTTGAGAAGGAAGGCTATCAGTCAAAGCAGTCGGCAATTGTCGAAACCAAGCGCGGCGCGGGCGACCCGACCTATCTCTACTACACGCTCGGTAAGCTGGAAATCCTCAAGCTGCGCGCGGATCTCGAAAAGAAACAGGGCAAGAATTTTAACCTGCAGAAATTTCACGACGAGTTTCTGAGCCAGGGTTTCCCGCCGATCAAGATTGTGCGTGAGGCCATGCTGGGCGACGATTCACCGGCGCTTTAAACGGGGCAACGTTTCTTCGCCCTGAGCATCCATATAGAAGAAAAACATTGTGAGAAAATCATCCGTACAAAGAGTGTGCGGATGATTTTCTTTTCATTTTTGCGGTACTCTCAAGCCATAGGCTGTTTTTTCTACAACAAATTTATCGATTTTATCCCTGCACATTCCATCCCCAAGGAGCCAGAATGAGTCAGCGCGTTCGCACGGCAGTCTTCCCCGCCGGAGGCCTCGGCACCCGTTTTCTTCCCGCAACCAAAGTCATCCCCAAAGAGATGCTTGCTCTTGTCGACAAGCCTATTCTGCAATACGGCGTCGAAGAGGCCATCGCCAGCGGCATTGAACACATCATCATCGTGACCGGCCGCGGCAAGGGCGCGATGGAAGACCACTTCGACATCAACTACGAACTCGACGCCACGCTCGAGCGCAAGGGCAAGACGGAACTGCTCGCCCTTTCGCGCAGCATCGCGTCGATGGCCCGCATCAGCTACGTCCGCCAGAAGGAGCCGAAGGGCCTGGGCCACGCCGTGCTCTGCGCCAAGCAGTTGGTCGGCAATGAACCCTTCGCCGTGCTGCTGCCCGACGACGTCATCGACGCCACGACCCCATGCATCAAGCAGATGATCGACGTCTACGAAAAAGAACAGGGATCGGTGCTGGCCACCATGACCATCGAAGGGCCCGCGATCAGCGCCTACGGCGTGCTGGCCGGCTCGGCCAACCCCACCAACCCGCGCCTTTATAACTGCACCGGCATGGTCGAGAAGCCCAAGTTTGAAGAGGCTCCCTCGCAACAGGCCATCATCGGCCGCTACGTGCTCTCGCCAGGCATCTTCGCGATGCTTGAAAAAACCACGCCCGGCGCTGGCGGCGAAATCCAGCTCACCGACGGCATTCTCGCGCTGTTAAAGGAAGAAAAGATCTTCGGCTACACCTTTGAAGGCAAACGCTTCGACGCCGGCGACAAGTTCGGCATGCTTCAGGCCACCGTCGAGTTCGCACTCAAGCGGCCCGAGTTCGGCGACAGATTTCGCGCATACCTGAAGGGACTGGCGGCGTTGGCGTAGTTCGCGGTGTTAGCACGTTAGCGGCGTTAGCACGTTAGCGGCGTTGGCAAGTTAGCGGTGTTGGCGAGGTTCGCCAGTTAGCGTCGTTAGCGAAGCTAGCAGGTCGTCATCACTGAATGTCGCCCACGAGATTGCCGGGGGGCGTCAAGACGAGGCAGACGCAGTGTGTGCCTGCCTCGTCCCCGCGCTCTTACTGCTTCCACTTGATGCTGCAACCGATGGACGGAAACTGTTCGGTGGGAATGGACTGGCCCGCGAGCAGCATGTTGATCGCCATGCGCAGATCCTCGCCCGTCACCGGAATCGTGTTGTCCGGCCGGCTCGAATCGTACTGGCCGCGATAGACCAGCTTGAAATCGCCATCAAAAAGATAGATATCTGGCGTACACGCCGCCCGATATTCCTTCGCCACCGTCTGCCGTTCGTCAAACAGATACGGAAAGACAAACCCGGCGGCCTCGGCCTGTTTTTTGATCTCCTCCGGGTCGTCGGCCGGAGAAACCGTCACACTGTTCGAACAGATGGCGACGATGCCCAGCGGCGCACCCTGAAAATCACGCCCCAACTCGGCCAGACTCTTCTGGATATGCTTCACGTATGGGCAATGTGGACAGAGAAAAAGGACGAGCAGTCCTTTTTTTTCGCGGAAATCATCGCGACGAACGATCTTTCCGCTCACCACGTCCAGCAGGGCAAAGTCTGGAGCCAGAGAGCCCAGCTCCAACATCGTAGATTCCGTCAACGCCATCGCATCGACCTCCTCAGCCAGTGCAATTTCTCAGGCTTCGCAGATGAATCATACCGCCAAAAATGGAGCGAAAACGTCACAAATGACTAAAATAACTGCGCCTGGCGTCCGGGCATGGGAAACCCGAAGTGCTCATAGGCCAGACGGGTCGCCACGCGGCCGCGCGGGGTCCGATCCAGAAATCCGATTTGAATCAAAAACGGCTCGTAGACCTCTTCGAGCGCATCTTCTTCTTCGGCAAGCGTCGCCGCCAGCGTGCCCAGCCCGACCGGCCCGCCGTCATACTTTTCGATGATGATCTTCATCAGCTTGCGATCAATCTCGTCAAAGCCATGCGCATCGACCTCAAGCATGGTCAGCGCAGCGCTGGCCGTCGGCTGGTCGATGGTGCCATTGCCGCGCACCTGCGCATAATCGCGCACACGGCGCAGCAGCCGGTTGGCGATACGCGGTGTGCCACGCGAACGCCGCGCAATCTCCGCCGCGCCCTCATGATCAATCGGCACGTCAAGCACCTCGGCCGAACGCGCGACGATAATCTGCAAGTCCTCTTCGGTATAAAACTCCAGCCGCAGCAGAATACCGAAGCGCGCCCGGAGCGGCGAGCTGAGCAGACCGGGCCGCGTCGTCGCGCCGATAAAGGTGAACGGCTTGATCTCCATCACGTGCGTACGCGCCGCCGGACCTTGCCCGATGATGATGTCGAGCTGATAGTCCTCGAGCGCCGTGTAGAGCTTTTCCTCAAGCACCGGCTGCATACGGTGAATCTCGTCGAGAAACAGCACCTGCCGGTCATGTAGATTGGTCAAAATCGCCGTCAGGTCGCCCTGAATCTGCAAGGCCGGGCCCGAGGTCTGCTGAAAACCGACGTCGAGTTCATTGGCGATGATCGTCGCCAGCGTGGTCTTGCCCAACCCCGGAGGGCCGAAGAGCAGCACGTGGTCGAGCGCCTCGCCACGCGACTTGGCCGCCTCGAGCGCAATCGCCAACTGTTCCTTGGCCTTGGCCTGGCCGATGAATTCGCGCAGCCAGCGCGGGCGCAGCTTCAGCTCAAAGTTCTGCTCCTCGTCGGCGCGTGCCGCGCTGACGAGCCGTTCCGGCGCATTGTCCTTGATGGCCACTCTCAGCCAAGTGTAGCGGCTCGGGGTGCGCCAAGCCAACCGCGCCCCCCCCGAGCTCGCGCAAGATTTATACCGGAACTTCGACGCCCGGCCAGTAGCGGAAGTGGCGGATCGTCGCCTCACCCCGTCCACAGGCGTAGAACGAGGGCCGCATGTCCAGAAATCCGCCCAGCACATTATGGTGCATCCCCGAGATCTCCACCGAGGTCTCCATGCGCCGCCAGGGCTGGCCCGGCAGCCGGTAATAGAAGTCGACCTCCTCGCGGTCATTGACCAGGCGCAGGGTCGCCCGCCGCGCATGTTCCTTCACCGGACTCTTGAAGGAGTAGACCGGCGAGATCACCGCCATCTCTTTTTCCGAGAGCATGATCCCGGTCTGATGCTCGGGATTGTAGAAGAGCATCAGGCCCGCCTCGCAGCCCTCGCTGATCTCCACATCGGCCTCGACCGTGTAGCTGTGGCCGCCGACAGAGGCCGTCAACGGCGCGGACTCGTGTGGCGAGGCTCCCTGCGCCTTCAGCCGCAACGCCCCGTCGCCCGTCGTAAAGCGCGTGCGATCAAACTCATGCCAGAAGCTCCACTGCAAGCCAAGTTCCGGCGTGGTGAACTCGTCCGATGGATCAAAGAACGGTTGCTGCGATGAGCCCGGAATCGGCAACGGCAAGGCGGAGTCGGCGGTAACGCCGGCCGGCACGCGGAACCATCCATCGGCGGTCCACTCGATCGGCAGCAACAGCGCCTGCCGCCCCAGCGTGCGATAGCCATTTTCATAGCCATGCACGGTCATATACCAGCGGCCCCCGGGCGTATCCACCAGACGGCCATGACCCACCGAAAGCCAGCGATCCTCGCGCGAGCCGGTGCGCACAATCGGGTTGTAGGGCGAGTATTCCCAGGGCCCGTCGGCATGGCGGCTGCGCGCCGAAATCACGGCATGGCTCGTCCCCGGGCCCGCCGTTCCCCCCTCCGCCACATTCAGATAAAACCAGCCGTTGTGCTCGAGCACCTTCGGCCCTTCCAGGCAGGTACATTCCATGCGCGGCGGCGCAGGCACCGGCCATGCGTCGAAGACCTTGCGCAGCGGCGTCTTCACGGCCAGCCCGTCGTCGGTCAGCTCGGCCACTCGCCCCCCCGAAACATGCAGAAACCTTCGCCCATTTTCCGCGATGTGCGCCGGATCGATCGCATGAATGCCCAGATCCATCGGCTCGCTCCACGGCCCCTCGGGCCGGTCGGCATGGACCACGTTGATCACGTAATTCGCAGGGAAATAAATAAAATATCGCCCCTTGTGCTCGCACAGATAGGGCGCCCAGACGATGCCGACATACTTGTGCAGGGCTGCCGCCACCGGCCGCCAGTTGATCAGATCGCGCGAGTGCCAGACCAACAGCCCCGGCGCGTAATCAAAGCTCGAATGAGTCATGTAGTAGTCCGCGCCCACACGCAGCGGACTCAGATCCGGGTGATTGCCCCCCAGAATCGGGTTGCGGTAAAAGCCTTCGGCAAAGGCCAGGCGGCGCGCCGAAGCAAGGCCCAGCGCCGAAGCAGCACTCAGAGCGACAAAATCACGACGTGTCAGCATGACCCGCGATTATAGGCAGGCCCGCGCAACACCGGCAATCCACAATATGACAAGCTGACGAATTTCAACCACTTCCCCCGCAAGCGTCCTGCGCCCGGCGTTTACACTAAGGGTGACTTGAGCGCAATGACCCATCGTTTCGGAGTTCTACGCCGCTTCCGCTTCAATTTTCCCCAGCGTATCGCCGCCGCTTTTCTGGCGCTGCTGCTCGTGCAAGGGCTCGGGGTCATTCTGCGGCGTCCGCTCACCACGGGCGAGCTCACCTATGCCCGCTGCGGCCACGCCCTCTGGACCGGTGCCGAGACCAGCGCCTGCCACACCCTCGGCGACGGCCTGCTCGACGAACGGCTTGCCGCGCTCAGCTTTGAACACGATTCGCCCCTGGCGCGCCTGCTGCTGCGGTTGCCCTTTCTGGCCGCAAGCCTGCTGCTCGGCGGCTGCCTCTGGTGGGTCTCGCGCCGGCTCTACGGCAACCGGGGCGGCTACACGGCCATCGCGCTTTACTGCGCCTCTCCGGCGATTCTGGCGATTTCGACCACCCCAAACCCGGAGATTCTGGCCGCGCTCGGCCTCTACAGCGGCGTCTACACCGCCATCGGCGTCGCCCACGCCATGCAGGGGCCGCGCCGCAAATGGCGTCCGCGCATCGTGCTGCTCACGCTCACCTTTGCCGCCGCAGCCACGGCGCACCTCGCTGCGCTGGCTTTGACGCTGGCGCTCGGACTCGGCTTCATGCTCTGGGTCGGCGAGGGACGGCGCAAGCCGATCTTTCCGGTTTTAGCCGCAGCCGCTCTGGGTTCGCTCCTGCTGCACTGGATTTGCGCCGGTTTTTGCAGGAGTTGCTTCCAGTTCGCGCCGACTTCTTTCCAGTTTTCGCTGGCTCCCGCCCGCCAATTCTTCCTCTCCACGGGTGAAATCGGCATTACCCTCGCCACCGGGATCGCGCTGCTGCTCTATGCCGCCACGCGCCGCTCGCGCTACTTTGGCAACACCACGCCGCTGCTCTGCGCGATGGTCTTCTTTTTTCTTGCATTTGGTGCAAGTGCTGGCGCACCTTGGCTTTGGGCGATTCCCTTTCTGCTCACCTTCGTCGCCGGCGTCTTTGCCGATGCCTACGAGGGCGCGCACCCGCAAGCGGCCTTCGCGCTGGGCGCAACACTGGTCGCGGCACAGCTTCTGGTCGGTCTTTGGCATGCAATTTTTTCTATGAGCCGTTGATTCTAAATCGGTAAACGGAAAGAGCCCCGTGCCGGTTCCCCGCTATTTTCCCGGCCGAAAACGGCCCAAAAACCTGTTTTTTGTGCCGCTCGGCCGCCGCCAGCTCCGCGCCGCGAAACGATCCCGAATTTCCAAGATAAACTCAAGGAAAACAATAACTTATTCCGAAAGATTCTCCTTGTGGAAACCCGGGGCCGCCGCGTAAAATAAACGGAGAAGACTTGGGGACCCGGCCCATGCTGTTCCTGATGCGGATTTCTTCCGCCACACTCCGCCAAGCTTCGACCAATCATCATGGCAGACGATAAAAACCCACAGCTTCCACTCGACGGCGGCACTCCGCCGGGCGGCAATCTCATCCCGATCAACATCGAGGAAGAGATGCGCCGTTCCTATCTTGATTACTCGATGTCGGTGATCATCGGCCGCGCGCTGCCCGATGTGCGCGACGGCTTGAAGCCCGTGCATCGTCGTGTGCTTTACACGATGAGCGAGATGGGCTTGGAGTACAACAAAAAGTTCACCAAGTGCGCCAAGGTCGTCGGCCAGGCCATGGGTGTCTACCATCCGCACGGAGACTCGGCGATCTACGACACGCTGGTTCGCCTGGCGCAGCCGTTCTCCATGCGCTATCCGCTGGTGGACGGCCAGGGCAACTTTGGCTCGGTGGACGGCGATCCGCCGGCCGCCATGCGTTACACCGAAAGCCG
>DBTV01000052.1:0-166 GCA_002307235.1 Acidobacteriaceae bacterium UBA1307 | reverse complement strand
GCCGCATGGAGCGCATTGCCGGCGAGCTTTTGGCCGACATCGAAATGCAGACGGTTGACTTCGTGCCGAACTACGACGAATCGACCGTGGAGCCTTCGGTGCTGCCGACGCGCATCCCGAACCTGATCGTGAACGGTTCGAGCGGTATCGCGGTCGGCATGGCCAC
>DBTV01000004.1 GCA_002307235.1 Acidobacteriaceae bacterium UBA1307 | reverse complement strand
CCGGAACTCAGAACGGACAAGATGCGCCGGAAACTAGTCCGATGATCTCGCGCAAGCAACACGGACCGAGCTGCTCACGCCAGCCCACTGTATGACGTCCGCTCACAGCCCGTAGGCAAAGCCGTGGAAGACGGCAGCTTATTTAATTAAGCTGCAAGTGCCAGATTATCGTTGGCAACTTTAGTTTTGCAGGCGATTACGGGTGCCCACACCCCGACATGACTCCGTGCCGCAAGCGATACCGTCGAAACCGTGACGCCCCCACTTTTTGCGGCCCAGGCAGATCCCTGAACCAGCAGGTGCACGCGGCCCCTTTGGGGGCTTTGCTGCATTTTCTATTCTAGCCTGATTCCGATATTCGCGCCGATAGACGAGCGCGCTACTGGCGTTCGAGGTCGATGGACTCGTACTCGTGGCGAGCGATGGCGGCGCGGATCTGCGCGGGGGACTTGCCGGCCTTGGTTTCGCGGTAAGCGAACAAGGCCTCCTTGGCGCAGGTGGAGCACTCAGTGCCGTGCAGCCCCTCGTAGCAACTGCGCAGGCTGGTGTGGCCGAGTGCGCGGTCGCAGCGGCAGTTGCAGGGGAGTTGATAGAGGACGTTGCCGATGCGCGCGGCCTGCTGGTAGACGTGGACCTGCCAGGGAAAACGGAAATTGTCACCGCGGAGCTTGGGGCCAGCGAGAATGGGCGGCAGAGCGCTGACCTTGAGCGGCGCGGAGGGGTGGTAGGCGGGAATGTCATCGGCGGGGTTAGACCACTGCGCGTAGCTGGCGGCGGTGAAGATGCAGACGGCCAGGCCTAATATCCAGCGGGAGGTTGTGCTGTTGGACATATACCCCTCTCTCGGGCTGATTCTAAACTGGAGTGAGGTTTGGCGGCGAGCGACAGTGAGCAGAAAAAGCCGCGCACAAAAAAAGGCGGCACGAACGTTTTCTGTTCGTGCCGGGAGGCCAGTGACGCAAATTGCTTCCAGCTAAGAGGCTGATGTGAGCCACTCCCAACTGGGATATCTACACCTTACTATAGAAACAGGAGAATGCAAATACAAAAATTGATATTTTACCGCATTATGACACTGGTAACTTTTTCAAAGCACGCGCATCTATGAAGTGTGGTTGATTGGGCATGCCCAGAGGACGAACAGTGGCTGAGACAGACGGCGTGACAGCGATTGCAAGCGGCTTAGATTCAGTAAGTTCCGAAATCGATGGAGTGCAGCAGAAGGCTGCGTCCAGCTGGCTGAAGGTGGGTGTTGTGGCGGCGGCATCCGGCATTCTTGGTGGACTGGCAGCGGCCTGGTACTACCGAAAAACGCTGGCGCAACTGCAGGGAGCCGAGGCACACGGGGATTCCGGGGCCGATCAGGCGACCGAAGAAGATCACGACTACGACATTTAATAGGAATCTCCTCGAACTCCTAAAAAATGGAGAAGCGAAGAGCGGGCTCTGAAAGCTAAAACGACGACGGCGGCTCCGAATGGGAGTCGCCGTCGCTTTTTTGGCTCGGATGAAAAGGCCGCCTGCCTCAGGGCTGGATTTCGCCGATGTAGACGCCGAAGGGGCCGAGGACGATGGAGCCGTTGGTGGCCGGGTCGGCGGCACCGGGGGTCTTGAGCAGCGTTTTGACCTTGGACTCGGAGCCGGGGGCGGCGAGGCTGACGGTCTGCTGCTCGGCGGTGAAGTTGGCGCTGACGATGACGGCCGGAGAGCCTGAAACGCGGCGGACCCAACTGAGGACCTTGGGGTTCTGGGAGTCGAGCATGGCTTGCTGGCCGCGCGCGAGGGCGGGGTTCGTCTTCTTGAGCTGGATGAGGGATTGGTACCAGGCGAAGAGCGAGTCCGGATCGGATTGCTGTGCCTGGACATTGACGGTGGAATAGGTGGGCGGAACGGGCAGCCAGGTGCTGGCGGCGGTGCTGAAGCCTGCGTTGGTGGTCGCGTTCCACTGCATGGGGGTGCGCTCGCCGTCGCGGCCCTTGAAAACGGGCCAGGCGATGATGCCGACCGGGTCCTTGACGTCTTCCTTGCGCGCGGGCGGCGTGGTTTTCATGCCGATCTCGTCGCCGTAATAAAACAGCGCCGAGCCGCGCGTGGCAAACAGCACGGTCGCAATCGCGCGGGCAATTTCAGTGTCGTGCACGCCATCGCCATAGCGCACATCGATGCGCGGATTGTCGTGATTGTCGAAGAGCAGCAGCGGCGGATTGCCGTGCAGCTGCGTCTGGGCATCGTTGATCTTCGCGCGGAAGCTGGCCACGTCGAGCTTGTTGATCATGCCGATCTGCGTATCCATCGGCAGGTGGAACTCGGGCCGCGCCACAGTCCCGTACATCTTTGCCAGCTCCTGCACATTGGGCAAGTAGGTCTCGCCGATCAGTACGCGCGTGCCGGGGAAGACGGACTTGTTGAACTTGTCGCTGACCACGCGCATCTCGTTGACGACCTCATGAAGGCCGGGCTGGTTGTCGGTCTTCGAGCCGTCCAGTTGTACGTCGCCGTAGGCATTGATGACTGGCTTGCCATCCTTGTCCCTGATGGTGCCCTCGTCGGCCAGTGACGGATCTTCGTAGAGCGTCGTGATGGCATCGAAGCGGAAGCCGCCGACGCCGCGCCCGAGCCAGAACTTCACGATGTCCGCGAAGGCCGCGTGAATCGCTGGATTGTGCCAGTTCACATCGGGCTGCTCGGAGTAGAACTTGTGATAGTAGAACTGCCGCGTCGGCGCGTCCCACTGCCAGGCCGAGTGGCCGAACAGAGACTGCCAGTTATTCGGCGGAATCGGCTTGCCGTCTTTGGTGAAGCCCTTCGCGTCCTGCCAGACAAACCAATCGCGATACGGATTGTCCTTCGAGGAGCGCGCGGCGACAAACCACGGATGCTTGTCCGAGGTGTGGTTCATCACCATGTCCATAAGGACGCGAATGTGCCGCTTGCCGGCCTCGGCCACCAGCCGGTCAAAGTTGGCCAGCGAGCCATACTGCGGATCGATGGCGCGATAGTCGGCGATGTCGTAGCCGAAGTCGACCTCGGGCGAGGGATAAATCGGCGTTAGCCAGATGGCGTCGACGCCCAGATCGCGCAGGTAATCCAGCCGGCGAATGATGCCGTTCAGATCGCCGATGCCGTCGCCGTTCGTGTCCTGAAAGCTGCGCGGATAAATCTCATAGATGACCGCGTTCTTCCACCAGTCGCGATCGCTGGTAACAGCCGCGGGTTGCGTCGCCGCCTGTTGCACCATGGGCGCGCGGTTGCGCGGGCTGGGCTTGGCGCCCTGCGCAGCGGCGGTCAATACTCCTGCTCCCAAAAGCAGAGCGGTGGCACAACTCTGCGCAATGTGGGCCTTGGACGTACGTGCATGCATGGAATCTCCTCCGTGTTTGTCCGCGCCCTCGTGCAAAGGACTCTGGCGCAAGCCAAACCGTCGTACACACAGTGTAGGACGCAGCCACGACCTCTGTCGGCGGCAAATTCCGCAAAAAAAGAAACCGCGATTTCCGCCCTGCCGCCTCGATAGCATAGACTTTGAGGCACCCATGGATGAGCAGATCAAGCGTTTAGCGCACTTGCAGGCCACTCTGTCAGAAGCTGCCCGGATTCAGCAGCAGCTTCAAAAACTTCCCGCCGAGCTTGCGCAGGCCGAAGCCACGCAACGCACCGCGCAGAAGAAAACCGATGCAGCCACCGCCTCTCTTGAAAAAGAAGAGAAGCAGCGCGCCGATCTTGAGCAGAAGAT
Organism: Acidobacteriaceae bacterium UBA1307; assembly: GCA_002307235.1. Classification (GTDB taxonomy): domain Bacteria; phylum Acidobacteriota; class Terriglobia; order Terriglobales; family Acidobacteriaceae; genus Telmatobacter. Next base: position 116,011 of record DBTV01000004.1, on the reverse strand, counting down.
TACCGCTCTGCGCGACAAGGCCACGCGCTTCCGCGTGCAGCTTGACGTGGTGAAGACCCCAGAGCAGGCCGCCGCCGTTGAAAACGAGATCGAGTTCGCCACCAGCGAGGCAGACCGGCTCGAGACCGAAGAGTTTGCGAGCCTCGAACGCAGCGAGACCGAAGAGGCCACGCGCCATGCCGCGCAGGAAGAGCTCGACGAAGCCTCCGCGAATCTTGCCACCATCCGCGAAGGCGTGGCCTCGCGCGAGGCCGAGTACCGCGAGGGCATCAAGGCGCAACAGGCCGAGGCCGAGGCGCTGCGGCCCACCATCGACGAGGATCTGCTTGCCGAGTTTGACCGCATCGCCCGCGCCCGCGCTGGCGTCGGCATTGCGCGCGCCGACAACCAGCAGTGCACCGGCTGCCGCATGGGCATTCGCCTGCAGGTCTGGATGCACTTGTGCGAGGGCGAGCGGGCCCATTGCGACAGTTGCGGCCGCATGCTCTACTACCAACCCGCCTCCGCAGCCATCGCCGCCGAAGACCGGCCCACGCTGGCTCCCGGCCAGGGGCGCGCGCCACGGCGACCGCGCACTGCATAGCATTTCTCGCTTACCAAGGCTCCCTGCGCGGTGCTAGAGTGTCAACGACCTTTCCTCAAGGAGCACAAGATGCACCGACGCGTGGCTCAACCGGCGTTGCTATTCTGCACGCTATTTTTCTTCTTTCTTGCGACAGGCAACAGCCAAATCCCAAAAGCCAGCGAAGAAAAATCTATTGAGTGGACCGGACTGCCGCAACGGACCGGTGGCTGGCATACGTTGCACGCCGACAAGGGCCAGGTCAGTATTGGCTTCGGCGCCCTGCGCATTGCGCCTTCTTCCGGGACGAATCTGTTTCGCGCCCCCGGAGGCGGCTTCAACATGGTGAATGCACCCATGGTGCTGGCCTCGGCCGACAAGGATTTCACGCTGGTCGCCCGGGTCTCCGCGCAACTGGTTGAGCGCTACGACGTGGGCGCGTTGGTGCTCTATCAGGACGAGACGCACTGGGCTAAGCTCTGCTTTGAAAACTCGGCGCACAAAGAGGCGACCGTGGTCACCGTCGTCACCCGCGATCGCTCCGACGATGCCAACAGCGAGACCATCGCCTCGCCCTTCGTCTATCTGGCCCTGGCCCGCCACGGCGACGAGTTTTCGCTGCATTTTTCACGCGATGGGCGCGAGTGGCGGCTGGCGCGACACTTCGAGCAGGCCTTCGCCGACACGCTCAAGGTCGGCTTCGCCGCGCACTCTGACGCCAACCCGCACTTTGTCGTGAGCTTTTCTGAAATCGCCTATCGGCCCGCTGCGCCGCACAACCTGCGCCAGCTTGAAGCCGACGACCTGCCCACGCGTGAACCACAGCGCGCCAGGTGAACAACGCACGCCGACGCGCTACGATAATGAGAGCAACCTACCGATAAATTTTCAGGGGAACCAAGTCTCTCATGCGCCGCTCGAAGGACGTTCCGCTCACACTGCTGGCCGCACTGGCCCTGTCCATCACCGCCTGCCGCGATCAGCGCCAAGATTGCGTCGATGCACGGAATCGCCTGCTGCCCAACTCGGCCTGCCAGTACACCGGCGGCGGCTACGGTGGCGCGCATTACATCTACGGTGGCCGTAGCGGTGGGCACATCGGCGACTCAGTCATGGGCGGCAGCATTTCCCGTGGCGGCTTCGGTGCCATCGGCCACTCGGGCGGCTTTGGCGGGGGCGAATAAATGCGCAGACTCACGATCTCTCCACGCAAGGACTGGCAGCAACGCGTCGAGCGCGTCGGCCTCACCTTTCACACCCTCGACAACGGCGCGCCCTACTGGGACGAGAGCGCCTACTGGGAGTTTTCCTCGGCGGAGATCGACCGGCTTGAGGCCGCGACCGCCGAGGTGCAGCGACTGGCGCTGGCAGCCGGTGACACGATTCTCGCCGAAGATCGCCTGGCCGCCATGGGCATTCCCGCCACCGCCGCCGAGGCCATCCGTGCCGCCTGGAACAGCGAACCGCCCGCGCTCTACGGCCGACTCGATCTGGCCTACGACGGCACCTCCATCAAGCTGCTTGAGTATAACGCCGACACGCCCACCGGCCTCGTCGAGTCCGCCGTCGCGCAGTGGTACTGGCTCCAGGATTGTTTTCCCGAGGCTGATCAGTTCAATTCGTTGCACGAAAAACTCGTTGCCAAATGGAAGGACCTGAAGGACTACGTTCCCGCGCCGGTTCACTTTGCCGACGCTGGCAGCGAAGAAGACCACATGACGACGGTCTATCTGCGCGACACGGCCGAGCAGGCAGGGCTCGCCACGCGTGCGCTCGCCATGCATGAGATCGGCTGGCACGACGAACACCACCGCTTTGTCGATCTCGAAGATCAGCCTATCCAGACGCTCTTCAAGCTCTATCCCTGGGAGTGGATGCTTGCCGAAACCTTCGCGCCCGAAGCGCTCTCCACGCTGCCACCCGCCGCGCCGTTGGTTGGCTACGGACCGCCCGAGGATCGCCGCCAGTGGGGGCCGATGCTCTGGATTGAGCCGATCTGGAAGATGCTCTGGTCCAACAAGGCGCTGCTGGCGATTCTCTGGGAGCAAAACCCCGGCCACGAACTTCTGCTTCCGGCCTATCTCGACGGCCCGCACGAGCTCACCAGCTACGTGCGCAAGCCCTTCTTTGGCCGCGAGGGCGCAGGCATCGCGCTGGTCGAAAACGGACACTGCGCCGCGGGTTCGCTCGATGGCGTCAGCGCCCCCGGCTATGTCTATCAGGCGCTGGCGTCGATGGCCACCGGCGGCGGCAAGACGGCCGTCTTCGGCTCCTGGCTCATCGACGGCGAACCGGCCGGGCTCGGTGTCCGTGAATCGAAAGGGCAGATCACGGGAAACACCAGTTGCTTTGTCCCGCATCTGTTCCGGTGATCACAGCCGAAGGTACGCTTCCTCCTGTTACCCTTGCGCAGAGAGATGACCAAGAAAAAACAGTTGCGCCGCATCTGCGTTGACATGGATGAAGTCATGGCCGACACTCTGGCCGAGTTTCTGCGCCGTTACAACGAGACCTTCGACGACGCCGTCACCCCCGAGGATCTGGTCGGCAAGGGCCTTTGGGAGGTTGCACCCTTCGACCGTCAGCAGCAGTTGCGCGCCTTTCTCGACGCCGAGGACTTCTTTGAGGATCTCGACGTGATGGCCGATGCGCAGCCGGTGCTCAAGGCGCTGTCGCAGCGCTTTGACCTCTACATCGCCACCCAGGCCATGATCGTGCCCAACTCGCTCGGGCCCAAATATCGCTGGTTGCAGCGGCATTTCCCGTTTATTCCGCCCACCAACTACGTTTTCTGCGGCGACAAGCGGATTTTGCGCGCCGATTATCTGATCGATGACTTGCCGTCGAATCTGGCCTGCTTCGAGGGCACCGGCCTGCTCTACTCGGCTCCGCACAACATGACCGTCACCGGATACATGCGCGTCAGCAACTGGCAAGAGGTGGCCGCCTACTTCGAGCAGGTAAAAATCTGATTTTTTCCGGCTGTCTTCCCGCCTCCGTCTGCGTCTCTCACCCATAGGGATCCATGACCGCAGGACGCGAGAGACAGAAGGAACCCGTTGCTGCTTTCACTCGTATAATCCTGTCAACCTGGGTTATTGAATCCACACGAGGAGAAGCTCCGTGACCGGTTCCTATTCTAGATATCTATCGACTCTGCTTCTGGGCATTGGCGTGCTTTGCGCAAGCACGCTTTCCTTTGCCCAATCCAAGCAGAAGCTGCCCGAGATCAAGTACGAAAAGTTCACCCTGCCGAATGGCCTGACCGTGCTCACGCATGAGGATCACCGCCTGCCGCTGGTCTCGGTCGACCTCTGGTATCACGTTGGTCCGCTCAACGAGCGGCCCGGCCGCACCGGCTTCGCGCATCTGTTTGAGCACATGATGTTCGAGGGCTCCGAGCACGTTGGCGAAAAGGCGCACATCAAGTATGTGCAATCGGCCGGAGCCACCGACGTGAACGGCACCACGAACTTTGACCGCACCAACTATTTTGAGACCGTGCCCGCCAACCAGCTTGAACTGGCGCTGTGGCTCGAGAGCGACCGCATGGGCTTTCTGATGGAGGGCCTCGACCGCGTCAAGCTCGCCAACCAGCGCGACGTGGTCCGCAACGAGCGCCGCCAGGGCGAGGGCCGTCCCTATCACGCCGCCGACGAGGCCACCTTCCACCTGCTCTTCCCCAAGGACCACCCCTACTACGGCAACGTCATCGGCAGTCACGCCGACATCGAATCGGCCCGCATCGCCGACGTCCGCGACTTCCACCAGCAGTACTACACACCGAACAACGCCTCCATCGCCATCGCCGGCGACTTTGACGCGGCCAAGCTGAAGACGCTGCTGGCCAAATACTTCGGCCCCATTCCGGCTGGCCCCAAGGTGGAGCCGGTCAACGTCGTGACCCCGGCCATCACCGCGCAGAAGCGCATCACCGTCACCGACACCGTCAAGCTGCCCCGGTTGAGCATCTCCTGGCTGACGCCGCGCATCTTCACGACGGACTCCTACAGCATCGACGCTGCCACCTACGCCCTGGGCATGGCCAAGGTCAGCCGCCTTGATGATGTGCTGGTCTACAAAAAACAGGTGGCGCAGAGCGTCGGCTGCTACGCCAGCAGTCTGCAGTTGACCGGCATCGTCAGTTGCGAGATCACCGCCAAGCCCGGCGTCAAGCTCGAGGACCTGGAAGCGATCTTCTGGGATGAGTTGGCCAAACTGCAAAAGGATGGCCCGACGACCGACGAGATCGAGGCGGCCAAGGCCGGCAACCTCTTCAGCAAGATCTCTGGCTTACAACGGCTGGGCGGCTTCGGCGGCATTGCCGACACGCTCGACAAGTACAACCACTACACCGGCGACCCCGGCTTTTTGCCGAAGGACGTCGCCATGGCCGAAGCTGTTACCCCGGCCAGCGCCAAGGCTGCGGCCAACAAATATCTGACCAGGAATTCGGCGGTTGTCGTCTACTGCGTGCCCGGCAAAAAGGTGCTTGACGACGTGCCGCGCAGCCCCGAGAACACCGACGCCGAGGTCAAGGTCGTCAATCCCTATTCGCCCGAGTTTGAAGCCGCCGAGGCATGGCGTAAGACGCCGCCCGCTGCGGGCGCCGCGCCCAGCGTCCACCTGCCCGTGCCCACGGAGTTTGCTCTGTCCAACGGTCTGAAGGTGCTGCTCGTCGAAGACCACTCGCTGCCGATTCTGACCGCATCGCTGGTCTCTCGCGCTGGCAGCTTCGACAACCCGGCAGGAAAAAGCGGTCTGGCCACGCTGTCGGCCGAGATCATGGGCGACGGCACCGTCTCCCGCGATCTGACCAAACTTGCCAGCGACGAAGAGCGCATCGGCACCTCGATCCACGCTTATGCCGGAACCGACTCCACCTCGGTGGGCCTCAGCCTGCTGAGCACCCACACCGACACCGGCCTTGACCTGCTCTCCGACGTGGCGCTGCACCCCGGCTTCCGCACCGAAGACATCGAGCGCCACCGCAAACAGCGACTGACCCGCATCGGCCAGGAGTCCGACAACGTCAGCGCCATCGCCGGCCGCGTCGGCCCCAAGCTGCTCTTCGGCGATGCGCCCTATGGCCAGTCGGGCAGTGGCACCACTGAGAGCATCTCCGGCCTCAAGACCGAGGACTTCGCGAGCTTTTATCACGACCACTACGGCCCGTCGAACTCCGCTCTGGTTCTAGTCGGCGATCTGACCCGTTCCCAGGCCGAGTCGTTGGCCAAAAAGTATTTCGGCGCATGGTCGGGCAAGGTCATTCCGTCGCCCGCTGCCCCCGCCGCCCCAACCGTTGCCACCACCCATGTGGTCATTGTCGACAAGCCCGGCGCGCCGCAGTCGGCGCTCTACGCTCTGGGCGCGGGCGTGGCAGAAAACTCGCCCGACGTCGAGCTGCTGCAGATGCTCAACTACACCCTTGGCGGCAGCTTTGCGAGCCGCATCAACATGAACCTGCGCGAGGAGCACGGCTACACCTACGGAGCCTCCTCTGGCTTTCCGCACTACCGCGACGGTGGCCTGTTCTCCGCCAACGCGCTGGTCCGCACCGACGTGACCGCTCCGGCGGCCAAGGAGATGCTCGGCGAGATCCGCAAGTTCCTCACCGCGCCCTCGACCCCAGCCGAGTTGGCTGCAGCCCGCGAAGCCTCGGTCCGCTCGTTGCCCGGCAAGTTTGAAACAGACAACGCCATCGCCGGTGCCGTGCAGTCGCTGTTCGTCTACAACCGTCCGCTCGACTACTTTGCCAAGCTGCCGGCCAAATACGACGCGATCACCGCCGACGAAATTGCCCGCGCGGCCAAGCAGTACCTGCACCCCGATCAGTTGATCATCATCACCGTTGGCGATCGCGCCAAGATCGAGCCTACCCTCAAGGACGCCGACCTCGGCCCCGTCGAGGTCCGTGACATCAACGGCAATCTGGTGCAATAAGCCTGCAACCACACCAAACAACGGCGGCGATCCCACTCGGGACCGCCGCCGTTTTCCTTGCTGGAGGAAAAGAAAGATTAAAACAGTTTCCGCTCCGCCGTTACGCGGGCCGACGACGGCGGGTGCGCTTGCGCCAGGGTCATGGTCTGCTGCGCCGTCACGATAATCGCCGAGCAGGGTTCGGTGCCCGCGCAGGTATACGAGTGCGGCGTGCCCGACTCGAAATAGACCGCATCGCCCGCCGCCAGTTGCGCCGTCTGACTGCCATGGTGCAGCAACAGCTCGCCCTGCATCACGTACAGAAACTCGAAACCGGCGTGCATGTGCGTGCGCGGTTCGGCCTCCTCCACGCAGGGCAGAAACTCCGCAAAGTAGGGGTCCATCGCGCGGTCAGGCACCATGTAGCCCATGCTTTCAAAGTAGTAGCTCGGTATCTCGACGCCGGTCTGCGGCATCCGTACCCGCTCACTTTTGCGATGAATCCGCAGAATCGACGAGTTCTCGTTCTCGAAAAAATACGAGAGATCCTTCGAAAACACCATCGCGATCCGCGAAAGGTTGCGCAGCGTCGGCACCACCCGGCCCGTTTCCAACTGCGATAAAAAACTGGCTGAAAGCCCTGTATGTCGTCCCAGGTCCACCAGCCCCATTGACTTTTTCAGCCTCAACCGCCGAATGCGCTCGCCGATACGCTTTTCTTCAATAAAGCGTTCTGCTGTCTCCGCATCGGCTTGTGCCCGCTGCATCTCGTCCATGATCGGATCTGCTGCGATCCCCATGGTTGCCTCCATGCCACACTTAAACTTTGTGTGAAACAGAATGGATTGCCCATGCTGCTTTTGTCCACAGCAAAATTTTTTCTCCATCGGTAAACGTTTTTTTGGCGTAAAAACTCTTTATTTTCTAGAAGAAACGATGCATGATACTTGCGGAGGTGGTCTGACCATGTCCGCTCGCATTCTTCTCTCTGGCACATCCGGCCTGCTTGGCACCGCTCTGCGGCAAACCATGACCCGGCGCGAAATCCGTTTTCTGCAACTGGTTCGTTCGCCCGGTGGGGAGGGCACTCTGCTCTGGAATCCAGGGCGAACTCCGGCCTTCGCTCACCCCGAGGCCCTCGAGGGCTGTCGTGCCGCCATTCATCTGTCCGGTGCCAACATCGCCGGCCATCGCTGGACGGCCAGCTACCGCCGCACGCTGCTCACCAGCCGCGTCGAGTCTACCCGCGCTCTGGCCGAAGCCCTGACCCATCTGCGCTATCCGCCCGAGGCGTTGCTCGTCTCCTCGGCCGTCGGCCTCTACGGCAACGGTGGTGACGCCGAACTCGACGAGGGCAATCAGGTGGGGGACGGTTTTCTGGCCGAACTTTGCGAAAAGTGGGAGGCGGCGGCCGAACCCGCCCGCAAGGCCGGCATTCGCGTCGTCCATCTGCGCACCGGCGTGATTCTCTCACCGCGCGGCGGCGCATTGGCCAAGCTGCTTCCCCTGTTCCGCATGGGACTGGGCGGCCCTATCGCCAGCGGCCACCAGTGGATGAGCTGGATCAGCCTGCACGACGCCGTCGAGGCCATTCTCTTTCTGCTTGAGCGGCGCTCGCTGCGCGGCCCGGTGAATCTGACCGCGCCCGAGCCCGTCACCAACGCCGCGTTCACCCGGGCACTCGGCAAGGCCCTGCACCGACCCGCGCTTTTGCGCGTCCCCGCCTTTGCCCTGCGCCTCGCCATGGGAGAGATGGCCAACCAGACCCTGCTCGCCAGCCAGCGCGTCTACCCCAACAAGCTCACCCACGCCGGCTTCCACTTCGACCACCCCCGCATCGATCAGGCCCTCGCCGCGCTGCTTGGCCGCACTGATCGCTGAGCCGCGTTATCCTAAAAAGAAACCGTCAGGCCGGCTTGCAGAGCCCTCGGCCGATAGGAATCGCGTATGTCCGAAGAAAACACTTCAACGCCAGCTCCCCTGGCCACCATCGCCACGCTTGGCCAGCACGACGGCCAGTCCGTGACGCTGCATGGATGGCTGTATAACCTCCGGGAGAGCGGCAAGCTTCTGTTTCCCATCTTTCGTGACGGCACCGGCACGGTGCAGGGCGTAGCCCACGTCAAGAGCGTCAGCCCCGAGGTTTTTGCGACCCTCAAGGGCCTGACGCAGGAATCGTCGGTCGTTGTCACCGGCAAAGTCCGCGCCGATCAGCGCGCCCCGGGCGGCTTCGAGCTCGACGTCGAAAACATCGAGGTCGTGCAGCGCGTCCCCGAGTCCGACCCGTACCCGATCTCGCTCAAGGATCACGGCACCGAATTTCTGATGGAGCACCGCCATCTGTGGATTCGCTCCCCGCGCCAGTCGGCCATTCTGCGCATTCGCGCCGAGATCATGCGCGCCGCCGCCGAATTCTTTGACCAGAGTGGCTTCATTCGCACCGATCCGCCGATTCTGACCCCGGCCGCCTGCGAAGGCACCTCGACCCTGTTCCCGGTCGACTACTTCGGCGACCCGGCCTACCTGACCCAGTCCGGCCAGCTCTACATCGAGTCGACCGCGCTTGCGCTCGGCAAGGTCTACAGCTTCGGCCCCACCTTCCGCGCCGAAAAATCCAAGACCCGCCGCCACCTGACCGAGTTCTGGATGATCGAGCCGGAGGTCGCCTTCCTGGACCTCGACGGCCTGCTCGAACTGGCCGAGAACTTCATCTCTCACATCGTTCAGTCCGTGCTCAAGAACCGCCGGCCGGAGCTGGTGACGATCGGCCGCGACATCGAGAAGCTCGAAAAGATCAAGGCTCCCTTCCCGCGCCTGCGCTACGACGAGGCCGCCGCGATGCTCAACCAGGCCTTCAAGGATGGCAAGCTAGAGAATCCCTTCGAGTACGGCAACGACTTCGGCTCGCCCGACGAGACCTATCTGAGCAACCAGTTCGACTGCCCGGTGATGGTCCATCGCTACCCGGCTGACGTGAAGGCTTTCTACATGGAGCCGGACCCCAAGGACTCGAAGTACGCGCTCTGCGTCGACGTGCTGGCGCCCGAGGGCTACGGCGAGGTGATCGGCGGCTCGCAGCGCGTTTCAAGCTATGAGTTGCTGATGAACCGCATCAAGCAGCACAATCTGCCCGTCGAGGCCTTCCAGTGGTATCTGGACCTGCGCCGCTACGGATCGGTGCCGCACTCCGGCTTCGGCATGGGCATTGAGCGCGCCGTGGCCTGGATCTGCGGACTCGACCACGTCCGCGAAACCATCCCCTTCGCCCGCACCTTGCACCGGATCTATCCGTAGGACAGGGACGAAGGGACTAGGGAGCAGGGACTGGCGAACAGTGAATCGTGAGCAGTGGTCAGTTGATTGACTGACCACTGTTCCCTACTTCTCTTGTTCTCTCGGTCCCTGCTTCTGCGAATCCTTCCCCGGCGCCGCCGAATCCTACTAAGAGAAGAAAAATGACTGGAGTCCCTTCTCTCATGGGTTTGACTGCACAAGAAGCACATTCAAAGAAACTTGCCCCTGCAACTGACGGCGTTTTGCCGGTCTTTCTCCATCGCTGGAGCTCGCGCGCATTTGCCGATCGCCCGGTTTCCACGGCCGATCTGAAGCTCATCTTCGAGGCCACCCGCTGGTCTGCCTCGGCCTATAACGAACAGCCCTGGCGGTTTATCGTCGGCGCAAAGGGCTCCGAGGCCTTCGAGAAAATTCTCGACTCGTTGATCGGCTTCAACAAGGGTTGGGCCGCCTCGGCACCGGTGCTGATTCTGGGCGTCACCAAGCGCACGTTTGCCCATAACGGCACGGATAATTCCTATGATTTCTATGATTTGGGATCGGCCGTCGGGCAGTTGACGTTGCAAGCGGCCGCCCTCGGGATGACCACCCACCAGATGGCCGGCTTTGAGCGCGACAAGGCACGTGAACTCTTTTCGATCCCTGCCGATTACGAGCTGGGCATCGCAGTTGCGCTTGGCTACCAGGGTGAGCCGGAGCTTCTCTCCGATGAAAAACTGCGCGCGATGGAGTCCAGTGAACGTCAGCGCAAGTCGCTCGAAGAGCTGGTGTTTTCCTCTTGGGGTACCCCCGCGCAGCTTGGATAGATTTCACACGGCGATGATCCGATAGAGTGAAGGTGGAGGATCATCGCCGTGTCTATCGCTCCGCCCCGCCGAGCGCCGATTGCGCGCCGCGCCGAGGTTTCCTACGTGCGCCACCGGGGTTCTTTGCTCAAAAAACAGCGCAAAACTGGCCAAATCAAGCTGTTTTTCGTGATTTTTCTGCTGCTTTGCGGCTGGATTGGCTGGGCGATTCTTGCCCGCAAAACCGCACCCACCGCCAACTCCGCCCGCACCCGCTTTGACGCGCTGGTGGTGCTCGGAACCCCCACCGACAGCGACGGCCACCCGACGGCGCGCCAGTTGGCCGCGGTCAACGAGGCTGTCCGCGAATACGAGCGCGGCATCGCTCCCCGGATTATTTTTACCGGCGGCGCGGCCCGCAACCGTTTCGTTGAGGCCGAGGCGATGGCCCAGGTGGCTGAGTCTGAAGGAATTCCGCCGAGCGCCGTGCTCATCGAAAATCAGGCCCGCAACACCGCGCAGAACGCCTGTTTCGCGACACGCATTCTGCGGCAGCGTGGCTTGAAATCGGCTGAGATTGTTGGACTTGCCGCACACTTGCCGCGCACCGCGCTCATTCTGCAGTCGCTGCCCCTCGACTGGCAGGTGCATGCTGCGCCGCCGTTGACGCCGCCCAGCCCGGTGCGCGCGGCCTTCAGCGAAAGTGTTGAGACGCTCAAAACGATGCGGTATTTGGTTTGGGCGCGTCTAACCGAACAGTGTGAGCTGTAAAAATCTGCCCAGCGGCGCGTTGTCTGCGTCGGCTCGGTCCTGTAAGCTGTGGAGTGATGCGCCTTTCAGTACGTAGTTTCGCCTCTATTGCCGTGATCGCCGCGCTGGCATTCAGCGCCGGAAGCCGGGCCTTGGCCCAGGAAAGCTCCAGCTCCTCGTCATCGACGAGCACGCCCGAGAGCACGCCCGCGTCAACGGTGCCCAACGGCGCCTATATCGCCATCGATCCTCTGGCGAGCGTGCGCTATGACAACCGCTATGACGTTTCGCTCGGCATGGCCTACGACCACATGAAGGCCGGCCCGAACCTGTTGCAGGGCTCGAACCTGGGCGGCCTGGACCTGACCGGCTCCTACTGGCTCTCGAAGCACTGGGGTGCGGAAGGTTCGGTGCGCGGCTATGTGGGCACCAGCGGCGCGGGCACCAACTCCGCCAACATCAAGGGTCCGTTCGTCGCGCAATATTTCTTTGTCGGCGGCCCGGAGTGGCTGGGTCCGCACAACAAGCACGGCGCGCTGATTGCGCATGTGCTGGCGGGCGGCGTCTATGGCAACTTTGAGCGCGACCTGCGCGGTAACTCGCCGTCGGTCGTCGCGTTTTACAACGACCAACTGGCTCCGGCGGTGATCATGGGCGGGCACTTTGACCTGAACCGCTCCTCGCGCTGGGTCTTCCGCATTACGCCGGACGCGGTGCTGACGCACTACAACACCAACTACGGCAAGAAGATTTCGCAGACCGACATCAACTTCGCGATCTCGGTGGGCCTCGAGTACAAGTTCAAGAAGAAGCGGTAACCGCAGGAAATACCGGCGGCCCGAGCTCAAGTCTTCAGCGACTTCTGGGCTCGGGCCGTTTTCTTTTTTGCGACGGAAACACCGCTCCCGCACCGGGACGCGCCCACCCTCCTGTGGGATTCAGGAAGCCCGCGTCGCCGCCTGTGACGACGATAGGCTGCTAAGTTGATCTGGTTATGATATTCTCCAGCGTTCTAGAGCATTTTTTGGAATACACATAGATTTTGCAAGCGGTGTGCACGGGGGCTTTTTCTTGAAGAAAAAGCCACTGAGCCCTTTGCTTTCGGTCTATAGAGATTCCGAAAATGCTTTACGTTCATGATGGAGAGGCGCACAGGCCAGCTCTTCGTGACGGGGTGAGCCAACAAGGCGCCACCCACGCGGGTTGCAGGCCGAGTTCTGGAGACAAGCGGGGTTTCATTTCGATGAGCATGAAAGAAACGCTGGGAGTACTGCTGGCCGGTGGTGCCGGTGAACGACTGTTTCCCCTGACGCGCGACCGCGCCAAACCGGCCGTACCCTTTGGCGGCCATTACCGCATCATCGACATCACGCTGTCCAACTGCATCAACTCCGGTCTCCGGCGGGTTTACGTGCTGACGCAGTACAAGGCGCTGAGCCTGAACCGGCACATTCGCGACGGCTGGTCGAGCCTGGGCACGCATGAGCTGGGCGAGTTTTTTGAGCTGCTGCCGCCGATGCAGCGCACCGGCTCGAACTGGTACATGGGCACCGCCGACGCCGTTTACCAGAACATCTACTCGATCGGCAGCGAGCCGTCGAATTACGTGCTGATTCTTTCCGGCGACCACATCTACAAGATGGACTACAGCCGGATGCTCGACCACCATATCGAGACCAAGGCCGAGGTGACGCTGGCCACGCTGCCGATTGCCCCCGAAGAGGTGACGCGGTTTGGCGTCGTCGAGGTGGGCCACTCGGGCGAGATCATCGGCTTTGAAGAGAAGCCGGCCTCGACCAGCTTCCGCTCGCCGGTCGATCCGAACGCGGTGGACGCCTCGATGGGCATCTACATCTTCAACACCAAGACGCTGATCAAGGCGCTGGTGGAAGACGCCGAGGACGAGAGCTCGAAACATGACTTCGGCCACGACATTTTGCCCAAGCTGCTCGGCAAAAAGAAGATGATGGCCTACAGCTTTGTGGACGAGAACAAGAAGCAGGCGCGGTACTGGCGCGACGTGGGCACGCTCGACGCCTACTATGAGGCCAACATGGACCTGTGCTCGGTCTCGCCGGTCTTCAACCTCTACGACAAGGCCTGGCCGATCCACACGCGGCTGCGGCAATATCCTCCGGCAAAGTTCGTCTTCGGCGAACCGGGCCGGTCGGGCATGGCGATTGACTCGATTATCTCGGCCGGAGTGATCATCTCGGGCGGCTCGGTCTACAACTCGGTGATCTCGCAGGACGTGCGCGTGAACTCGTACTCGGAGATCGAGTCGAGCATTATCTTTTCGCACGTGAACATTGGCCGCCATAGCCGGATCCGGCGGGCGATCATCGATCGCGACGTGCACATTCCCGAAGGCTCCGTGATCGGCTATGACCCGGTCGAGGACAAGCGGCACTACTTTGTGACGCCCTCGGGGCTGACGATTGTCGCCCGCGACGCATCGCGCTTCGAGTCGGTGGCGAACCCGGAGATGCTGCGCTGAGAACCGCCCAAAAAGAATAGAAAAAACGCCCGGGGAAAAGTCCTCGGGCGTTTTTCTGTTTGCAGGCAACCTCTCGCTTGATTCTGCCTTGAAAGTCCCTCTCTGTCTTTCGCCGGGCCACATCGGTCGAAAAAAATCTCTAGGATGCTTCCTGCTCATGAAAGCTGGAGCAATAATTCCATAGCGCGTGGCGCAGATTCTCGAAGGTTTCGCTGGCCCCGGCGTGGGGCTTTTCCATCAGCCGGGTGAGTGCGGGCGTAACCTCGGGCGTTTGCGCAAAGGCCTTGGCCCAGGTGTGCAACTCGGCACTGAGCGCCTCCGCCAGCGGCAGTGCGTATGCACGCGCCGTGCGTCGCTCATCGGCGGCAAGCATCAAAAAGAAATCTCCCGCCGAGTAGCTTGCTTCGAGCAAAAGATTGCTGCGGCGCAAATGGCGCTGGCGTTCGGTGCCGATCTCGTAGGAGATCATCTCCGACATGGACTGCACGGCGGCAAGTTGGCGCGCGACGGTCTCGTGCAGCTTGACGCGGCGCCGCGCGCTGGCCTCATCGTTCTTTCCAAGCAGTGCAAGCATCTCCGCCTGCGCCGCGAGCGCATGGCTGAGCGCAATGCGCATTTGGGCAACGGTGCGCACCGGAGCAATCTCCAAAAAGACAATCCAGACCAGCACAAAGGCGAGGCAGATGCCGATGATGCGATCCCGCGCGGGCGTCATGGACACCGGCGCGGAGAACCGCTCGAAGGCGATTAAAAAATACGAGAAGGCCATCTGCATGCCGATGTAGCCGATGTGCGGCGAGCGCGCGATCCACGAGCAGACAAAGGCGACCGCGGCGATCAGCAAGGCAAACGAGGCGATCGTATCCATGTGCGGAAACAGAAAAACGATGGAGCCAATGCCGAGTACAACGCAGCCGAGCGTGGCACCGACAAAGCGAAGCACCATCTTTTGGCTGATGGCTCCGGTCGAACTGAGGCCGACAATGAGCACCGTGAGCACGACCGTCGAAAGGCCTGGCCAGTCAAGCGCCATGTAGAGGATGTACCCCAGCGTCGTGCACAGGCAGATGCGCAGGGCATAGTTCCAATAGGCCGGGTTATGCAGTGCATCGGCCACAAACCACGGCGGCGCGGGCTTTGCGCCGCGCTCCTTCGGCTGCCAACGGACGGCCTCGTGCGGCTCGAGGCGGGCAATCGCGGCCGCCGCCTGTTGCATGGCGAAAAAATGACTCGAGGCTTCGGCGCTGATCGCGGGTGCGACGAGTTTTTCGTGTAACGAATGCTTGCCAAGAGAGCTGCAAAAATCCGCAAGCGCAAGGGCCGCGGCGCAGTCGGCTTGCTGGAGCGCGTCGCGGCGCACGAGCGAAAGCTGCGCGGCAAGATCGAGCAGCCGGAACAGATGCGGCAGCATCAGCGGATATTCGTCAACGTAAACAGGCGCACCTTCGCGACGGTTGGAGATCTCTTCGAGCAGCGCCTGCATCCTGCCTTGCCCGGCAAAGGAGAGGCGGATCAGTTCCTTCGATGCATTGCGCAGATTGCACTGCGCCTCATCGCCCGCAAGAGCGCGAAGAAAGGCTTCAATGGCCTTGGCGCGCGTTTCAAACTCGCGATGCAGCGCATAAAAAGGATCACGGCGCGCAAACACGTACTCGATGAGAACGGCAGAAAGAATGCCGATGACGCCGGTCGCAATGGGCCACATGGAGAGCGCAATCAGCGATTGCGTCGGCGCTTTCATGTCCCACATCTCCAGGCTGGTCAAAGAAAAAACGCCGAAGTCCATGGCCCCGCGCCGTCGCATGGTCTTCATCAAATATGCGGCGATGAAGCTGAACAGCGCCGTGCCCAACACGCGCGCCATCGGCGCATTGCCCGAGACCATGATGAGCAGCAAGGTGGAGCCGACGCCGACGCACTGAAAGCAGAACGAATAAAAACCCGTCGTCAAGGTGAGATAAGGCGTCTCGTAGGAGAGAAGAAAGATGAGATACGCGCCAGGAGCAATGGCGGGCATGCGAAAGACCACCATCACGATGACGGCGAGGGTAACGGCCAGCGTGGTGCGCAGCGAGCCAGCGAGCCGGCCGTGAAAGGGCAACAGTTCCTGACGGATCAGCTCGATGGGCGGAACCGATTCTCGAAGGCGAGTTTCCATGCGCTCCTAACGAAGAATGGTGGTGGCGGTTTCGCCCATGCGAAACAGCGCGGCATCAGGATGCTCGATGCGAATGCGCACCGGGAACCGCGCCGAAAGATGAACCCAGTTGAGAGAGCGCTCGACCTGCGGCAATCCGTTGGCCGTGGCACTGTCGTCGGGCGCGACGCCGTAGCCGATGCTTTCCACAACGCCGTCAAAGCGCCGCTCGGGCGCACTCATCAGGTACACATCCACGTGCTGGCCCGCATGAATATGACGCAGCGCCGTCTCGCGATAGCTGGCCGTCACGTACCAGACGCGGGCATCGATCAGCGTAAAGATGGGCACGCCGGGCTTGGCATATTCACCCTCGGAAATATTGAGGCTCGTCACGTAGCCGTCAAACGGCGCCGTCACACGGCAGCGCTCAAGATCGAGCCGCGCGTTGTCCACCTGTGCCTGCTTGATGGGCCGCTGCGCCACAAGACTATCGAGTGTATCGACGGAATGCACGCTCTGCTCCAGATGCCCTTGCGAAGCATTGACGTCCGACTTGCTCTCTTCGTGTTGCGCGGCGGCCTGCGCGGCAAGCATGTGCGCCTGCACGGCGGTGGCGCGGGCTTCGGCCAGCGCCTGTTCGGCAACGCGCACCCTGGTGCGTGCCTCGTCCACCTGCTCGACGGTGACGTACTGCTTGGCCAGCAGCGGCTCTATGCGATGCAAAGTATTGTTCGCGAGTTTGAGCTGCGCTTCGGCAGAACCAACGGCGGCATCACTGCGCTGCGTGGCGGCCTGCGCGGCCTGCGCCGCATTCTGCAAAACCACGACATGCGTGCGCGAAGAGGCAAGCCCGGCGTGGGCCGAACGCACCGCTCCGGTCTCGGCCGCAATGCGACGGCCCGCATCGTCGATCTGTTTTTCAAGAAGCTGCTGATCGGCCAAGGCCTGCGTCAGCGCGTATTCATAGGGCCGCGCGTCAATGGCGAAGAGCAGATCGCCCTTGTGCACAAACTGATTGTCCTTGACGGCGAGCGTCGTCAGACGGCCTTTGACCTCGGGGGCAAAGAGCACATAGTTGGCGCGTGCCGTTGCATCATCGGTGCGCGGATGCGTGCTGACCTGATAGAGCACCGCGCCGCCGGTAGCGAGAGCGAGTGCCGCGGCAACAGCGGCCGCCGTGAATTTTCTATTCCACTGCACGCGTTATCTTCCTTCCATTTATCGAAACAGTACGAGCCACAGCAGGCAGGCGCAGGCCAGCGCGAGGCTCGGGAAAAACAGGATCGGCGCGCCCAGTTGCGTGCTCAGTCCCCGGCGCGAACAAAAAATCTGCACCACCATGGCAACGGCAACACCTGCGGCAAGGCAAAGAAGCCATGCCGGAAAAAACGAGCCGCCAATGTCGAGCATGGGCGAGTGGCCGCAGCCTGTGATCGCCGTGACCGCAAGTGTAAAAAGAATCTGTCGAGCAATGCGCATCGATTCGGTCCCTTACTTTCCGCCTGTCGCGGTGGGTTGGTGCACGGGTGCCGGCGTGCTGCGCAGCAAGTGGCCCGTGGCAAACTCCAGCGCCAGTGCGCGTGTCCACAGCTCGGACTCGGCGGCAACGCGTGTAAAATTCGATTCGGACAACTGCTTTTCCGCAGCCGCCACATCGATGTAATTCTTCACGCCGTATTTGTACGCATCGAAGGACGCATCATAGGAGGCGCGCGCGGCCCGATGCATGCTCATCGCCGCTTCATGCTTGCGCTGCGCGGTGCGGAAGCCAAGGTAGGCGGTCCAGACCTCGCGTACCACGCGATTCTGCTCCTCGCGCAACTCTGCGGCGCGCTCACGCTCGGCCGACTGCGCCGCCACCACTTCGGCCTTGCGCTTGCCGCCATCGAACAGGTTCCAGCGAAAATTCACCGCGGCATTCCAGGTCGTCTGGTCGGCTGCACCCAGTTCGCCATAATTCGAAGTGGGCCACAGCGCCGTTTGCCCAAGCTGCGCGCTCAGTTGCACGCTTGGCCGCATCTTTGCCCTGGCCTCGCGTATCGTGGCCTCGCTTGCCTGAAGCTGCGCGGCAATCTGCTGCAGATCGGGACGATGTTCCAACGCGCCATGCACGAGCGTCTCAATCGATTGCGTGACCTCGAGCGTCTCCGGCGTCGCCGTCGGTCGCGCAATGCGGATCTCGTCCGAGGGTTCGGCCCCCATCTGCTCTCGCAGTGCCACACGCGCCTCGCGCACCGCGCCATCGGCGGCTTCGCGATCATAGGTGGCATGCGCGGTTTCGGCGCGTGCGTTCAGCACATCGGGCAAGGTGGCGCGGCCCTGCGCCAGTTCCGCTTCGGCGGCCTCTTGCGTCGTGCGCGCGGTGCGCAACTCCTGCTCGGCGGCCTCAAGCCGCTGCTCGCCGGTGAGCACGGCATAATAGGCGCGCACCAAATCGTAAGCAACCTGCTGATTGGTCCGCGCAAAGTGGGCCGTGGCGGCAAGCTGTGCTGCCTTGGCCTGGTCCAGTTGCGCACGGCGCGCGCCCGAGTCGAACAGCGCATAGGCCATGCCGATCTTCGGCGCCACCGTCGGCATCTCAGCTAACGTATAACCGCGCGGCGCAAGAGGCTTGGGAAACGGACTGATGATGCGCTCGTCACCGAAGTAGGCCAGCAGGGCAAACTCTGGCAGATAGGCGGCGCGCGCAATGCCCACGCGTTCTGCTGCCTGCTTGGCCTGCTCCCATGTGGCGCGCGTGCGTGGATGGCTCGTCTCGGCGATGTCGATCAGCTCATCGAGCGCATACGGATGCGTAACGTCGATCGCAGGCGGGGTCGGCGCGGTGCTCGTTCCGTAAAAGCAGTTGGACGCAATCTCCGCGCGTCCAACGCAGGCAAGCGAGGCTTGCGCCTGCATGATCGGCGTGCAAGCCATAAGGGTTGCGAGAGCAAGAGATACAGTGCGACCAACAGGAGAAGCGTTTGTAATTCGAAAAAGTATAGAAGAACGAAATCCCGCCATTAGAGGTAGTGTACATCGTAAACATGCAAATTGTATACATCGTAAACCTGGCCTGTTGTCGCGTATCGTTCGAAGAAGCAGCGAAAGAGTACAATCGAAAACGGCTCGGAGCGCATGAAAAACCCCCGCACAAAACACACGGACGCGTTGGCGGCACAGCCCAAGGCTGGCACTGACCTGAAGGATCGCATCGTCGAGGCCGCCAGCCTCCTTTTTGCCGAAGAGGGATATCAGAACGTATCGGCGCGCCGCATCGCTGACAAGGCGGGCTGCTCGCAGATGGCCATGTATCGGCATTTTCCCGACAAGGCTTCGCTGATTACGCATCTGTGCGTGGATTTATATGACCGCCAGACCATGCGCATCAATGAGAAGCTCGGCCACATTCTTTCGCCCGAGGAGCGGCTGATCGAGGCGGCAGGCCAGATGATTGAGCTCGCCGCAGAAAATCCGCACTATTACCGATTAGCCTTTTTGACGCCGTTGCCCGACGCCAATGCGGCGCGGATGCGCGCCGAGGTGGCCAAGCCCGCGATTGAGTTTTTCCGGGGACAGTTGCGTGCGCTGTTGCCGCCAGAGACGCCGCGCGCGCTGCTCGAAGAGAAGATGCGTGAGTGCTTTGCCTGCATGCACGGGCTGATCGTCATGCTGATCAGCTACCCGGCTACCTATGGAATTACGCGGCACAGCGCGCGGCGAGATTTTGCCAACGCGCTGCGTCGCATTGTGCACGGTTAAGCGTTAGAGCCTTTTTCCAATACATGTGCAGTGTCCGGTTGCGTGCAAGGGGTCTTTTTCTTGAGGAAAAAGACCCTCGGCATCCTGCTTTCGTTCTACAGCAACTGGGAAAATGCTTTAGTGCCGGGTAGCCACCTCAAAGCTGCCCGCCGGTTTTTGTTCACTGCCGGGTTGCGCGCCGCCAAGATAAATCTCATAGCGACCAGGAACAAGCCGCCATGCGCCCTTGTCATCGGCAAGCATGAGTTTGTCGGCGGCGAGCCTAAAGCGCACGCGCTGGCTGGCCTTTGCGGCAAGAGAGACGCGCTCGATGCCCGTGAGCGCAATGCGCGGCGTGCCGTTGCCCGCCGGCGGTTTCACATAAAGCTGCACAACCTCACTGCCCGCATGCGTGCTTGTGTTGCGCACAGTGACGGCCACGTTCAGGCTTTTCCCCGCGCTCAGCCGATGCGCCGAAACCGCTGGCTTTGCATAGCTGAAGCTCGCGTAGCTGAGGCCGTAACCGAATCCATAAGCCACGGGCCCGTCGAAATAACGATAGGTCCGATGCGCCATCGAGTAATCGGTAAACGCGGGCAGATCATTGACCGAGCGATACACCGTCACCGGCAGCCGTCCCGAGGGATTCGCCTGCCCGCTGAGCAGATGCGCGAGCGCCTCGCCACCCGCCTCACCCGGATACCAGGTTTCGAGAATCGCCTGCGCCTTCTGCATCGCGGTGTCGGGCGTGACGGCGCTGCCTGAGCTGAGCGCGACCACCACCGGCTTGTGCAGTTCGTTGAGCGCGGCCAGCAATGCGCGTTGCGAGGCAGGCAGTTCCAGCGTTTCGCGATCACCGCCATTGAAGCCGGGAATCTTGATGCCCAGCGCTTCACCCTCCAGATTCGGCGACAGACCTACGGCGGCAATAATCAGGTCGGCATCGCGCGCAATGCGGCGCGCCTCGTCAAGCTGCGCGGCGGCGGGTGCTTCCCACAGCAGATGAATGCCCTCATCCTCGCCGGTGTGCGCCAACTCCAGCCGAATCGCGTGCGGCTTCGCATCGCTCCAGTCAAAGGCAATGCTGTCGGGGCGCTTGTCCGCACTGCCATCGTCGTCGAGCTTCTTCTCGCCATCAACCCAGAGCCGGTAGCCGTCGTGGCCCTTGCAGTCGAAGCAGCGATCCACCTGCACGCGCAACCGGTAGTGGCCCGCGGCGGGCGGTTGCAGCAGCCCCTGCCAGCGAATCGAGTATGCGGGTCCAACGCCCTCGGCGGGCTCAATGCGATCCAGATCAAAGTCGACGCGCGCATCGGTGCGGCGGACGGTCGCCGTCCCTCCGAAGTTCGTATTGGCGAAATACTCACCAATCAGACCCGGCTGGCCATCGTGCGTCAGCGCGGTGCGAGCGACTGGTACAGCGAGCCCTTCGGCAAGGCTTGCGCCCTGCGCATAGCGAATCTCGACCTTGGCCGGAAGCGCGGCGCGCAGTCCCTCGAAGATCGTCTTCGGATTGCGCACAGTGCCGTGATAGTTGGCCTCGATCTCTTCAATCGAATCGGCGGTTGGTCCGATCACGGCAATCTTTTTTCCCGCAAAATTGTAGGGAAGAAGATGGTTCTTGTTTTCGAGCAGCACCATCGATTCTTCGGCGGCGCGCAACGCAAGCGCGCGACTGGCAGCGGTATCAACCTGCTCGGGGCCGATTTTTTCATAGGGCGAGCAGCCCGCCGGTTGCAGCATCCCAAGTTGCAGCCGGGTGCGCAACAGCCGATGCAGTGCAAGGTTAATCTCGGCCTCGTTCACCAGCCCTTGCTTGAGCGCCGCGTTCAGGTGGTGATAGGTGCTGCCGCAATCCAGATCAACACCGGCCTTGAGCGCCACCGCCGAGCCGTGCACGGAGTCGTCGGTGTAGTGCAGGTAGTCGGCGATCTCGCCCACGGCATCGCAGTCAGAAACAACGTAGCCTCTGAACGCCCAGTCGCCGCGCACAGTCTTGCCCAGCAGCGCGTCGTGGCCGCAGGTCGGCACGCCGTTCACCGCGTTATACGAGCACATGATCGACGAGACGTGGCCCTCCGTCGTCAGCGTATGGAAGGCACGCAGATAGGTCTCGCTCAGATCCTGCGCGGTGACCTTCGAGTTGAACCCGTCGCGAATTGACTCCGGTCCGCTGTGCGCCACAAAGTGCTTGGCGGTCGCATCGGTGCGGCGATAAAAATTCGTCTCCGGCCCCTGCAGCCCATCGACAAAAGCGGTGCTGAGTTGCCCGGTCAGGTACGGATCTTCGCCGTAGCTCTCCTGCCCGCGTCCCCAGCGAGGGTCGCGAAAGATGTTGATGTTCGGCGACCAGATGGTCAGCCCGGCATAGCGCGCTGAGTCTTCGCTGCGATGTGGATTGAACTTTGCCCGTGCCTCGGTGCTGACCGTCTCACCCACCGCGTGCAGCAGCACGGGGTCAAAGCTGGCGGCCAGTCCAATCGCCTGCGGAAACACCGTTGCATGGCCGTTGCGCGCAATTCCGTGCAGCCCCTCGTTCCACCAGTTGTAGGCCGGAATGCCCAGCCGCGGAATCGCCGGCGCGCGGTCCTGCAGTTGCGCAATGCGCTCCTCCGGCGTCATCTGCGCAATCAGCGCATCGATCTTGCGGTCTAGATCGCTGGCCGGCAAAGTGCTCGCGCAAACCGGCAAGGGCGCGGCGGGGTGTTGCGCCCGCAAAAAAGCTGGAACCAAAGCAAAAAACAAGGCGGCAAAGGCCGCAAACTTGCGATAACAGGCATGCTGCATGGAGGCTTCTCCGTTGTCTCTCCGTCGAGCCGGCCGGGCGCGTTCATCCCCCGTCGCGCCACCGACACACGGGTTGGCTGTTCCTTTGACCTTAGAGCGCTGGCAATGGTGCGCACCAGTTCGCGTACTGAACCTGCACTAAGCATATTCTCTGATGGGAACGTTCCCGTATACAATGGCTCCACCCGAAGTTTTCCCCCTGTTTGACCGCGCAAGCCCCGGGGGCGTCTTCTTCAGGGAGGGTTTTCGCCAGAGGCTGCGGCTTTTTCTTCCGCAATTTCGTTCAAACAATAGGCCACCCTGCGCCGAAAACAAATCATCAAGGAGATTCCATCGATGAGTTTTCTCAAGAATCCACGCCCGAGCCGCCGCGACGTTCTCAAGGCCGTCTCCGCACTTGGTGTGGCCTCCACCTTGCCTCTTGCCTTGGCAAAGCCCGCAAAATCAGGCGCTCACACTCCCTCCGGCGATCCCCTGCGTTGGGTCAATCAACGCATCGGCACCGGCGGCCACGGGCACACCTATCCCGGCGCCACCGTGCCCTTCGGCATGGTGCAGTTGAGCCCCGACACAACGCGCACCGCCGATGGTTGGGACTGGTGCTCGGGCTACCACCTCTCGAAGAAGACCATTCTCGGCTTCAGCCACACGCATCTGAGCGGAACCGGATGCGGCGACCTGCTCGACTTCCTCGTCGTCCCGCGCACCGGCGCGCTCAAGCTCACTCCGGGCGAGCCCGGCACCGGCTATGGACAGCATTTTTCGCATGCCAATGAGCGGATGCGCCCCGGCTACTACGCCGTCAAGCTCGACGACTCCGGCATCGAGGCCGAACTCACGGCCACCGAGCGCGTCGGGCTTCATCGCTACAGCTTCCCGGCCAGCGACGAGAGCTACATCTTGCTCGACTTCGGCCACTCCTACTACTGGGACGTGAAGAAACCGAGCAGCGTGATCTGGAGCGAGGCCAGCCAGACCGGCGACCGCATGATCGTGGCCGGCCACGCCACCAACGCCTGGGGCAATGGCCGCCAGATGTTTGCCGCCTTCGAGTTTTCGCGCCCCTTCGACCGCATCGAGTTCTATCGCGATGGCAAGCCAGTAACCGACGCGGCCACGCGCACCAAGGGCAGCCACCTGCAGGCCGTCGTCTGGTTCAAGACCAAAGCCGAAGAAAAAATCCTGCTGCGCGTCGGCCTCTCCGGCGTCTCCACCGAGGGCGCACGCAAGAACCTTGCCGCCGAGCTGCCCCATTGGGAGTTCGACAAGGTCAGCGCCGCCGCCGCCGCACTCTGGCGCGCCCAACTCGGCAAGATTTGCGTCGAGACCGCGGACGAGAAGCTGAAGACGACCTTCTACTCCGCGCTCTATCACACCATGCTCGCCCCGACCCTCTTCGATGACGTCGATGGCAGCTACTGGGGCATGGACGGCAAGGCGCATACCCTTCTGCCTGGCCGCCACAACTACACCACCTATTCGCTCTGGGACACCTTCCGCGCCGAGCATCCGCTGCTGCTGCTTCTCCATCCCGACCGCTCGCCCGACATCATCGAATCGCTGGTGCGCATGGCCGTCGAAAGCCCGGACGGGCCGCCCGTCTGGCCTCTGCAGGGCAAGGAAACGGCCTGCATGACCGGCTATCACTCCGCTGCCGTCATCGCCGAGGCTTGCATCAAGGGCGTCAAGGGGGTCGATTATCCGACCGCGCTCATCGCCCTTAAAAAGCGCGCCTTCGTCGATGACTATCGCGGACTCGGCCACTACCGCTCGCTCGGTTTCATCCCCGCCGACCTCGAAGAAGAGTCGGTCTCGAAGACCCTCGAATACTGCTACGACGACTGGGCCATCGCGCACCTGGCCGCGCGGCTCGGCGAAAAGGAGACGGCCGAAAAGCTCCTCGCCCGCTCCCAGAACTACCGCAATTACTGGGATGCTTCGACCGGCTTTTACCGCCCCAAACTCAAGGACGGCAGTTGGACCACGCCCTTCGATCCCATCGCCATGGGCCACTCCAAAAAGTGGCGCGACTACACCGAGTCCAATGCCTGGCAGACGACCTTCGGCGTGCAGCATGATGTTGCCGGAGCCATCGCGCTCATGGGCGGCGATGCGGCCTTCATCAAGCACCTCGACGCGCTCTTCGAGCAGCCCTCCGATTTGGGTGCCGATGCACCGCCCGACATCTCCGGGCTCATCGGCCAGTACGCTCACGGTAACGAGCCGAGCCACCACATCGCCTATCTCTACGCCTATGCCGGCGCACCAGAAAAAACGCAGAAATGGGTCCGCCAGATCAACACCACCATGTACGCCGACGACCCCGAGACCGGCATCGCCGGCAACGAGGACTGCGGCCAGATGTCCGCCTGGTTCGTGCTCAGCTCCATCGGTCTCTACACCGTCGATCCGGTGGGCGGCCAGTACGTCTTCGGTGCGCCGATGTTCGATCGCGTCGAGTGCACTCTGGCCTCGGGCAAAAAGCTGCTCGTCGAGACCCATCGCGCCAGCCAGAAAAGCGCCTACATCCGCTCCGTCGCGCTCAACGGCAAGGCGCACTCCCGCTCCTGGATCGGTCACGAAGAGCTCGTCGCCGGTGCCCGCCTCAGCTTCTCACTGGCCAGCGAGCCCAGCGCCACCTTTGGCAAAAAGCCGGAAGACCGGCCACGATCCAAGCAGAGCATCAACGCATAATTGCCACGCAAATCCAAGCGAGGCCCGCCTGGAGCAACACCAGACGGGCCTCGCTTTTTGTCTGTCAAAAGTTGATGCAGTACCGACACAGAATTCATGCCATCAGCAACGGCCAAAGAACAAGCCCGTCATCCTGAGCGAACGGGGCTCCCGGCGTTTTCTTCAGCCTGGAGGTGGTGCGTCGAAGGATCTGCGGTTGCTTCTTTCTCCCACAGGTCTTGCCGTTTGTCCGCAATTCTGGGCACCCCTCCTGTCGATACAGCTCAGGAAACCCTCCAGTAGACGTTGTAGCGATCCCAACTTTGGCAGACGGGCTTGAGCGTGATCGGCTCGGACTGGCCCTCCATGCGGAAGGTAAGCGGGCTACCCGCCACCGGCTTGATCCACTCCGTCAAATCCTTGCCACGAGCCGTGAGCGTTGGCACCGCGAGCGGCGCGCCCTTCATCTCCGGGCCCATCGTGTACCGCTGTTTTTCGTCCTGCACGCCGACGCGCGCAAACTGCCCGGCCAGCACCAGCGGCCCATACGTAAAGGCCACGCGGTGATCGTCGTCCGGCAGCGCTTCGACACGCAGCCGCATCGGCAACTGCAACACGATGCGGTCCCCCGGCTTCCAAGCGCGATGCAGCGCAAGGTAGCCGCCGGGCTCGGCCACGGTTTCGAGCGCGCGCCCGTTCAACTCCACCGTTGCGCCTTCAGCCCAGACGGGAATGCGCAAACGCAGTGTCCATGCCTGTGCGGGCGACGTGTGCACGGTGAGCGTGGTGCGTTCTTCCTCCGGGAAGCGCGTCGTCTGTTCGATCTGAATGCCGCGTTTTTTCCAGTGCAGGGTCGACGATGCGAACAGATTGACATACACGCCCTCGGCATCGTGAAAGTAGAGCGTGTCGTTCAGCTTCGAATATTCCTCGACGCCCGAGCCGGTGCAACACCAAAAGCTGGCGTCCTCGCTGGAAAATGTTTTCCATGCTCCCGGCGCCAGCGAGAAGTAGTACATCGTGTGGCCGGTCTCAGGCTCCATCGTGCCCAGCCGGTGATTGAACAGCGCACGCTCGTAGTAGTCCATGTAGCCTGCCGTTCCCGCCCATGCATACAGGTGGCGCGTCAGCTTCAGCATGTTGTATGAGCAGCAGCATTCCTGGTGCGTATTGCCCTTGTCGATCTCCTGCGAAAGTTGATAGGCCGGTGCCTTCCAGTGCTCTTCGTTGCTTGAACCGGCCGTCGCGTAGGTGCGCGAGGTGGTCACCGTTTCCCAGAAAAACTCGGCCACATGCCGAAAGCGCGGATCGCCGCTGATCTCGTAGCGCCGCGCGGCCGCAATCACCTGCGGAATATGCGTGTTCATGTGCAGGCCCTGCAAGAGATCCTGCCGTGCGGCCAGCGGATTCAGAAAGCTCTTCTTCTCGAAGCGGTCGCCAACGCGCGCCCAGCGATCCTCGCCGGTGATGGCCGCGAGGTTGTAGAACGACTCGGCCATGCCGCCGAACTCAACCCGCAGAATCTCCTGCAGGTGCGCTTCCGTCTTGGTTGCGGTCCATGCGTCAATCCAGCCGGCGAGTCCGAGGGCGACGGCAAGCGCCTGCGCGTTGCCCGCATACTCGTGCATGTCGATCAGTCCGGCCAAAATTTTGTGGACCGTGTAGAAGGGCACCCAGACCTCCTTGCCCTGATCAAGCCGCGTGAAAAATTCCTCGGGAAAGGCCGCCAGGTAACCGTTTACGCCAAAGCTCTTCTGGCACTCCGCAAGACCGGCCACAAGCAGCTCGCCACGTCTGCGCACCTCGGCGTCGCCGGATGAGGCCGCCATCAGCGCGCAGGCTGAAAGATAGTGCCCCACAAAGTGTCCGCGAATCTCGCTCTTCGGCTCTTCCCATCCGCCGAGTGGCTTGGCCGTCGAGGCCAATCCTGCCGCCAGACGAAAGTTGTGCAACAGGCGATCCGCATCGAGTCGCAGCATGTAGTCGCGATTCCACCTGCGCAGCTTGAATAGTGGCCCATCGCCAAGCTCCACCTCGTCGAGCGCAAACGGCGCAAGCCGTGGCGTGACGGTTGCGCGATGGAATTCGAGCGGCGCATCGAAGGGCTGAGGCTCGCGTGGTTTTGCCGGTGTTGGCACTGCGGCTGCGGGCGTCGCGGTTTGTTCGGCAAGGGCGGTCGAGGTGGCCGCGGCAAGTCCGGCAAGTCCCAAGGCAAACTGACGCCGGTCGACGTGCATCGTCTTCGCGGCGCGATCAGAAGAAGGTTTCATAGGGGCAGATTTCCTTTAAGAAAACGTTCTCTTTGTGACGCGCACAAAGTGTAAGCCCGCCGCCGGTATCGGCACAAGCGGGCTTGCACGTTGCTTCAATCAAAAGGAATTGCTGGCCCTCGCAGCACCGCCTCAGATCTCCTTCAGGTACTCCCGCAGCCGCGTGCGAATGCGCGGGCTCATCTCCTGAAACAGCAGTTGCTGCACCTGCGGATGCGTAAACTCCTGCAGAAACGCCGGGAAGCGATACGGTACCCCGTGCGCGCTGAAGCGAATCTCCACTGCCGTGCCCAGGCCAATTTCGATCGCTTCTTTCGTGTAGGTCAGGCAGCCGCCCTCGCCCAGACGAATCAGCTCGCAGGGAAGCGACTTCTTGTCGTTGACCACATGCAGCGCGGCCTCAATCTCCACATCGCGCAGAAACGCTTCGCCCAACTCCTCCGGCATCTTCTTGGCCACCGAGTGCAGAATCTCGGCCTTGGTCGGCTTGGCGTGTTCTTCGTCCGCGTCCGCTTTTGGGGCGGCGTTTTTTTGCGCGGCATCTTCGGCCGGGGCCGGAGCAACGGCGTTCGCGGCAACGCTGCCAGCCTGCGTGCCGGGCAGCGTCGCGTTGCCGGGTGCCGCCAGATTTTCCATCAACCCAGCACCGCGCAAAACCTCCGCATAGCTCGTCACAATCTGCTGCCGCGTGACTTCGTCGTAAGCAAAGGTGAAGCTGCGATCCGGATAACTGTCGACGGTTGTTCCCGACAGCGTGTAGACCGTGTCCTTGAACCGGAACTTCACCGAGACTGCGGTATTGTTCCAGATCAGCAGAGGATCGACCGGCAAGACGCAGGCTTTCGTGCTGCCCAGCGTAATCACTTCGCCGCGCAAGGTGGCTCCCGTGGCCTGCACGCGCAACAGCACCGGCCGCTGCGGCATCTTGTCAATCAGTTCAACACCCGTGCGCCCCATCCACATCGGGGTCAAGGGCTCGGGGCGGTTTTGTACTTCAGTCAGGTAGACGGAAGTTCCCACTGTAGCTCTCCTTCTTCCATCCGAGATCTTCGATTGTTATGTTTATCGGAAAAAACACAGAACTTTCAAGTGTTTTTTATGGGTTTAATCAATTTATCTTTGGGCTGTTTCGCATCCGTACAGTCGTTGATCCAGACCCTGCTATTTCCCCGGATTTGTTGCCTGTCCGTCATTGGGGGGAAGCGTATAGATCACCTCGTCTGGCCGCGCATAGTGCAGCTTTTCCCGCGCTGCCCGCTCAATCGCGTCGGGATTCTTCTGCAAGCCCTCGATCTGTTTGCGCAGTTCCTGATTCTCCTGCTGCAGATCGCCAATCTCCTTCTGCAACGAGCGATCTTCTGCCCGCATCTGGTGCCATACCGAGAGCCCGTGCTGGCCATTGATCACATGCCAGGTGAGCAGCAGCGCCAGCCCGATGGCAACCACCGTTCCCGTTGGACGCCAGACGCGCGCCGTCCAGGCCTGAGCCCTCAGGCTCATCGGCTCCGGCGGCGCGCTGGCGTTCTTCTTCTCGATTTGTTGCTTCGTTGCCTGCATCCCTGCTCTTTTTGGTAAACCTCTGCCTACGACAGCACGAAGTGCTTGGCTGCCGCCTGCAAGGCCTCCATGTCATGTTCGCTGCGCGCCTCGCAATAGGCGCGGACCACCGGCTCGGTACCCGAAAGCCGGTAGCAGACCCACGAGCCATCCTCAAGCACCAGCTTCAAACCGTCCGTGCGAACCACCTGCTTTACTTTTCGGCCGCCGAGCTCTTGAGGATCAGTCTTCAACTTCTCAGTGAACTTGTCCTTCGCCTCTGCGGTCAAGCGGAAGTTTTCCCGAACCGGGAAGTAGGAACCAACCTTGCCAAATAGTTCCTTCAACTGCACCCCCAGAGATTTGCCCCGCGCTGCTACCATCTCCGCTACTAACAAACCCGCCAACACGCCGTCCTTCTCCGGCACATGTCCGCGAATCGTCAACCCCGCTGACTCCTCGCCGCCAATGGCGATCTTGTCCTGGTTAATCAATTCGCCAATATATTTAAAGCCCACCGGCGTCTCGTAGAGCGGAACCTTGTGGTACTCGGCCAGCGCGTTGATCAGGTTCGTCGTCGCCACGCTTTTTGCCACGCCGTTCTTCCAGCCGCGCGTCTCCACCAGATAATCAAACAGCAGCGCGATGATGTAATTCGGCTGGATGAAGGTGCCGTCGGCATCGAGCACGCCAAAGCGGTCCGCATCGCCGTCGGTGGCAATGCCCAGC
This sequence comes from Acidobacteriaceae bacterium UBA1307, assembly GCA_002307235.1. Classification (GTDB taxonomy): domain Bacteria; phylum Acidobacteriota; class Terriglobia; order Terriglobales; family Acidobacteriaceae; genus Telmatobacter. The sequence goes on along the minus strand of DBTV01000004.1, from coordinate 86,346 downwards.
CCCGCGCCCGTCTCCTTCATCTTGGCCCGCGCGTCCCCCAGCAGATGGTCGTCCGGCTCCGGCGCATGGCCGCCAAAAAGCACGTCGCGATAATCGTGCACCGTCGCCACATTCACGCCCGCCGCACGCAGCAGATCGCTCGGGTAGCCGCGTCCGGCGCCCCAGAAGGGATCATAGACAATCTTCAGACCCGACTTCGCAATGATCTTCAGGTCCACCAGTTCCGTCTGCCGCTGCAAAAAGGCCGCCTTCACATCGGCCGTCTCAAAGCCTGCGGCGGGTGGTTCGGCCACAGGAATCGGCGCGCCACTGGCCTGCAATGCGGCAATCGCGGCCTCAATCTTCTGCGTCGTCTCCGGCAGTGCCGGTGCGCCGTCCGGCGTCGAGTACTTGATGCCGTTATACTCCGGCGGATTGTGCGAGGCCGTGAAGTTGATTGCGCCCGAGCTCTTCAGAGTGCGCACCGCATAGGCAATCGCCGGCGTCGGCGCCGCCTCCGGGATCACGATCGGCGTCACGCCCGCCCCTGCCAGCACGTGCGCCGCCTCATGCACAAAGCTCTCGCCCAAAAAGCGGGGATCGCGGCCCACCAGCACGCGGTGCGGAGCCGGCAGCGTCTTCACGTGCGCGGCAATGCCGGCCACCGCCAGACGAATGTTCGCCAAGGTAAATTCATCGGCCACGATGGCCCGCCAACCCGAGGTGCCAAATTTGATCTTCGCGCTCATCTGCTTGTCTTCTCCTCGAAACATCCTATTGCAAACTTAAGAAAATGCCATGAACACATCCTGCGCCACTGTGGGAGCCGGAGCAAGAGCAAATCTTCCTTCGCGCGCCCAGGCGGAAACCACCGTTGCTTGGGGGAAGGTCCAAATGCGTAACGTTTACAGCAAACCATTCTCGCATGCCCGACGCCCCTCCGTGCCCCTGCCTCAGCGCGCTACACTTGCCGCCGGAGAACGAGGGGCAGGGGGCCAGAGAGTAGCAGAATCGAGGCCGTCTTGGCGGACCAAACCCCATCTCGTCCCTGCTTTACTCGTACCGCAGCGCCTCGATCGGGTCGAGGTTGGCGGCCTTCCATGCCGGATAGATGCCGAAGACCAGACCGATGGCGCAGGAGACGCCGAAGCCGATGATGACCCACAGCGGCGAGAGCGTCGCGGGCAGGCCAATCGGCAAAAAGTAGATGGTCCAGGTGATGAGCGCGCCGAGCAGTACGCCGATGATGCCACCCACCGCGCACAGCGTGACGGCCTCGGTGGTGAACTGCGTCAGGATGGTGCGTTTGGTTGCGCCAATGGCCTTGCGCACGCCGATCTCGCGTGTCCGTTCGGTCACCGAGACCAGCATGATGTTCATCACGCCGACGCCGCCCACCATCAGGCCCACGCTCGAGACGGCGATCATGAAGGCCACCAGTCCGCCGGTCAACTGCGACCAGAGCTTCGAGAGCGAGTCGGGCCCAAAGATCTCAAAGTTATCGTCGGACTGCGTTTTGACGTGGCGTTGCACGCGCAGCAATTCGCGAATCTCTTCTTCGACGAGGGCCTTGTTCTTCGGGTCGTCATACTTGACGCTGATCCACAGGTCGCGCACCTCCGGGTGCAGGTTGTGGAAGGTGCCCATCGGAAAATAGACCTGATTGTCTTCCGCGTTTTTTCCGTTGCCGAAGGCCTGCTTGCGTTTTTCGAGCACGCCGATCACGGTATAGAGTCCGCTCTCGACGGTGATCTGCTTGCCGACGGCCGGCTGATCGCCGAACAACTGTTCCCAGGTATCGTTGCCGATCAGGCAGACGTGGGCGCCGCGCGCGTCCTCTTCATCGGTAAAGATGCGGCCTTCGCGCAGAGGGATCTCGGAGACATCGCTGATCGATGAGGTTGAGCCGTCGAGGATGGCTCCGCCGACCTTTTTCCCGTTGTACTTTACGCTCGCGTCGCCGATGTTGAATGCCTTGGAATATTGCTTGGAGCCGTCGACCGCGGCCACGTGCGGCAGCTTGCGCAGCGCAAGCACATCATCCATGGTGAGCTTCTTGCGCGTGAGCTGTTCGGTCGTCGGGTCAACGCCCATCACGGGGATGTGAAAGACCCAGAAGACATCGGAGCCGAGTGAGCTGACCCAGTTGGAGACGCGGTTGTTGACGCCGTTGATCACCGACGAGATGGTGATGACCGTCGTGACGCCGATGACGATGCCGAGGATCGTCAGCCCAGAGCGCATCTTGTTGGTGCGCACCGTCGACAGCGCCATTTTGACCGATTCGAGATTTTGCCCCTTCGCCATGTCCGCTCTCAGTTCTCAGTGTTCGACGTACCGGAAAAGATACTCACTGTGGTTGGCCTCTTCTCGAAGCCAGAAACGCATTGTGTGCCTTCGATGAAGGCGAAGGCGCCGCATCTACATCTCGGCCCGTAGTGCATCGACCGGATCGAGCTTTGCCGCCTTGCTTGCCGGATACACGCCGAAGAAGACGCCAACGCCGCCGGCCAGAAACAGGCCAAGAAAGATGGCCCATAGTGGTACGTTCGTCGGAAACCCGACGACCACCGTGATCAGCTTGCCGACGCCAATGCCGCTGAGTACGCCAATGGCGCCGCCCACCGAGGACATGGTGGCGCTCTCGATCAGAAATTGCAGCAGAATATCGCGCTGCTTTGCGCCGAGCGCCTTGCGCACGCCGATCTCGCGCGTTCGTTCGGTCACCGCCACCAGCATGATGTTCATGATGACCACGCCGCCGACCACCAGCGCAATCGAGGCCAGCCCGATCACCACCATGGCGAACATCTGGCTGATGTTTTTCCAGATCTGCAAAAACGTGTCGTTGGTCTCGAGTTCGAAATCATTGTCCATGCCCGGCTTGAGGTGCCGGCGGGCGCGCATCAGCACGCGTACCTCGTCCTGTGCGCGCACCATGGAGTCCGCGCCGCTTTTGGCGCGCGCGTAGATGCGGATCGAGTCATTGGTGCCGTAGGTCTGCTGGTAGGCCGCGAGCGGAATCATGACCCAGTTATCCTGTGACTGGCCCAGCGTCTTGCCCTTGCGGTCGCCCACGCCGACGATGGTGTACGGCTGGCCGTCGACGCGAATCTCCTTGCCCACCGGATCGCCCGTGCCCAGCAGCTTGTCCACCACGTCGTAGCCAACGACGGCGTCGTGCGTGGCGTGCTCGTCATCGGCCGGCGTCAGGCCACGGCCGGTGTCGATGTTGATGTTCTCCAGCGCAAGCATCGACGAGGTAAAGCCGCGAATCTGCGTGTTGTTGCTCGAGTGTCCGTTATAAGAAAGGTTGGAGGTCTTTCGTGCGCCGGCGCCGATTTCGCTGCATTCGGTGCAGGATTCCCGGACCGCCAGATAGTCCTCATTGCGCAGAATCTTGCGCTTGTTGAAACGGAAATATTCCTCGCCCGACATGATCACGCTTGGCATGCGCGAAACCGTGAATACGTCGGCGCCGTAACCGGTCAGCTTGGTGCTGACATAAAAGTTCGCGCCGTTGACCAGCGTGATCACCATGATGACCGACGCGACGCCCATCACCACGCCGATCAGCGTCAGAATGGAGCGCAGCTTGTTGGCCCACAGCGATTGCAGCGCGAGTTTGAATGCCTCGGTCAGTTGCATGGTCGGACCTGCTTTCCTGTCTCGTTGCGCAATGCAAAATCTGCCCGCGCATCGGCCGGCGCACGGGGTCGCCGGCTTGCCCTCACCTCTATGCAGAAGAAAGGCTGTACATATCGACGCTGGCGCACGCGTACGCACGCCAGCATCCGGTCTCCCTACTTCTACGCAAGCCCGGCCATTTTAGTTCCGCAAGGGGTTAGAGCCTCTTTCCAGATGCGGTAAAGTGGCGGGAGTACCGCCAGGTTGCCGCTCCCTGTTGGTCGCGTCAACGAAGCAGCATCAACTCCCGCTGTACCTTCAGGAGAGATGCTCTAGCGGCCGGAACTGCCAAAGCCCTTTTCGGCCCGCGATGAGTTCTCGAGCGTCTCGACAAGCTCGACCACGCCCGTGCGCACCGGCACCGGAATCATCTGCGCGACCTTTTCGCCGGCCTCGATCTCGAGCGTCGCCGGTCCAAGATTGGTCATCAGGATCAGAATCTCGCCCCGGTAGCCGGCGTCAATCACGCCTCCGGTGGTTGCCAGGCCGCGGGCGGCCATCGATGAACGGTCGCGGACCAGCAGGCCCAGGGGATCGCCCGTGCGCGGATCGCGCGCCTCGACGGCAATGCCCGTGCGTATCTTGACGGTCGTGCGTGGGTCCAGTTGCACGCCCTCGAGCGCAAACACGTCGTACCCTAAATCCTCACCCGGATGCGCCACCTTGGGGGCTTGCGCACCGGCTTCCAACAATTTGACTCGCAACATAGTTTGATCCTAGCAGCCGCTCAAGGGGGTTTTTCAGGGAAAAGCGCGGGGGAGAAAAATAGATAGAAAAACCGATTTACTAAGACGGGCTGCGGTTGTATCCTCGGGGTGATTTTTGATCGGCTGTCTCGGGCGCTATCTTGGAAGCACCGCCTCGGCCGCGACCGTTGCCTGTTGAAGGAGCTCCTCATGTTGCTTCACCGTTCCACTCTTGCCTTGATGCCTTGTTTGCTGGTTGCTACCCTCGCCGCGCAGACCGCGGCGCCGCCAGCGCACACGGCCCAATGGAAGCCCGCGCCGGTGGCTGCTGCGCCCGCCAAACTGGCCGATCTGCCCACCGCGCCGCAGCCGCTTTATCTGGACCCGAAGGCCGCGCCGGCCGAGCGCGCTCGCGATCTGGTTGGCCGCATGACACTCGACGAGAAGGCCAGCCAGCTTGAGGACTGGGCTCCGTCGATTCCCCGTCTTGGCGTGCCTGACTACCAGACCTGGAACGAGTCTCTGCATGGCGTCGCCCGCGCCGGCTATGCGACGGTCTTTCCGCAGGCCATCGGGATGGCTGCCACCTGGGACCCTTCGGCGATTGAAACCATGGGCGGCGTCATCTCCAGCGAGGGCCGCGCCAAATATAACCAGGCGCAGGCCGAGGGCAACCGCGGCATCTTCTTCGGGCTCACCTACTGGTCGCCCAACATCAATATTTTTCGCGATCCGCGCTGGGGGCGCGGGCAGGAGACCTACGGCGAAGACCCGTATCTGACCGGCAAGCTCGGTGTTGCCTTCATCCATGGCGTGCAGGGGGCTGACCCCAAGCATCCCCGCGCCGTGGCCACCGCCAAGCACTTCGCCGTGCATAGCGGCCCCGAGCAACTGCGTCACGGCTTCAACGTCAACGTTGCGCCGCGCGACCTTGAAGAGACCTATCTGCCCGCCTTTCGCGCCGCCGTCATTGATGGTCAGGTGGCCAGCGTGATGTGCGCCTACAACGCCATTGATACCTGGCCGGCCTGCACCAACAAGGCATTGCTCAAGGACCACCTGCGCGAGGCCTGGGGCTTCAAGGGCTTTGTCGTCTCCGATTGCGGCGCCATCGTCGATGTGAACAAGGGCCACAAGAAGACCGACGACATTCTGCACGCGGCAGTGCTTTCGCTCGAGGCAGGCACGGATCTTTCCTGCAGCATCTGGACGCCGGGCTTCAACACGCTGGGCGAGGCCGTGCGCAAGGGACTCACCTCGGAAGCGCTGGTGACCCAGGCCGCCGAACGGCTCTTCACCGCGCGTTTCGCGCTGGGTCTCTTTGATCCGATGGGCTGGAGCTCGCTCGATGCCACGCACGCCCCCGATGCTCTGATCGCACGCAACCGCACCATCGCCCGCCATGCCGCCGAAGAGAGCATCGTGCTGCTGAAGAACTCAGGCGTGCTGCCTCTGCGCGGCAAGCCGGGCAAAATCGCCGTCATCGGCCCTACCGCCGATCTGCTGTCCTCGTTGATGGGCAACTATCAGGGAACGCCGTTGCATCCGGTCACCCCGCTCGACGGCATGAAGACACAGTTTGGCGCCGGAGCGGTGGTGTACGCGCAGGGCTCGGTGCTGGCCACCGGCATGGGCGTTCCCGTGCCGCGCACCGCCTTCGGTCCCGGCCTCAAGGCGGAGTATTTTGCCTCGCCCGACTGGACCGGCCGTCCCCAGGCCACGCTGCTTGAGCCTCTGGTGCAGGCCGACTGGGAAACCGCGCTGCCGGTGCCGCAGATTGCCACGCCGAATTATTCCGTGCGCTGGTCGGGTGCGATCACCGTGCCCGCCGCCGGTCACTACACCTTCACCGTCGAGGCAGGCGACAGCTTTCCCTATTCGCCGACCGAAAGCTATCGCGTGCTCTTCGATGGCAAGGTCGTCTCCGAGGGCAACCTGCGCAAGGTCTCGGCTGACCCGAAACCCGCCGCCGGAGCCTCGCCCACTGCGCCCCGGCCCATGGATAGTCCGCTCAAGCCCTCGTTTACCTTCGACTTTGCCGACACCAACGCGCACCAGTTCGTCTTCGAGTACGCGCACTCCGGGGAACGGGCCGGGGGAGGCGTTACGCTCAGGTGGGATGCTCCCGCCCAGGCGCAGATCGATGAGGCCGTGGCGCGCGCTAAAGATTCCGATGTCGTCGTGGCCTTCGTCGGCCTTTCGCCGCAGCTTGAGGGCGAAGAGATGCCGATCAAGATCGACGGCTTCGACGGTGGTGACCGAACCAGCCTCGACCTGCCCGTACCGCAACAGAAGCTGCTCGAAGCCCTCGGTGCCACCGGCAAGCCGCTGGTCGTTGTGCTCGAAAGCGGTTCGGCCGTCAGCCTGAACTGGGCCAAAGAGCACGCGCAGGCCATTCTCGAGGCCTGGTATCCGGGCGTCGAAGGTGGCTCGGCCATTGCGCGCACCCTGGCTGGCGCCAGCAATCCTGCCGGTCGCCTGCCGATCACCTTCTATGCGAGCCTCGACGGTCTGCCCGCGTTCACCGATTACGCGCTCAAGGGTCGCACCTATCGCTACTTCACCGGAAAGCCGCTCTGGGGATTCGGTTACGGGCTCAGCTACACCACCTTCAAGTACGACGAGGTCAAGCTCTCGGCCGAGTCCATCAAGGCGGGCGACCCGCTCACCGCGACCGTTACCCTCTCGAACACCGGCAACCAGATGGGCGACGAGGTCGTGGAGGCCTATCTGAAGACGCCGCAAAAGGACGGCCCCGTGCGCACGCTCGTCGGCTTCGAGCGGGTAAACCTTGCGCCCGGCTCGAAAAAACAGGTGAAGCTCATCCTCGATCCGCGCTCGCTGTCGAGCGTCGACGAGGCGGGCAATCGCGCTATCCTGCCTGGAAAGTACACCTTGACCGTAGCCGGCGCGCAGCCCGACGAGGCCGCGTCGCACGCTGAGGCCGAATTTACCGTTGAGGGCACACAGACGCTGTTGAAGTAGTTTTCAACGCAGTTCAGGCCGTTTTTCTTGGCAAAAAACGGCCTGAAAGCGCATAAATAGAGCCAGAATGTAGCCGTGTGCTGCAGGGCCGCTACTGCCGTGGTCCTTGCAGTTTTCACCTTTTTTTGACTTGTCGCGGATACAACCCGGTCTTCGGACGACGCGCCCCTACAGAGGGTCCGAAAAACTTTGCGCAGAGAGGCTTTTTCTGCGGAGAATCCCTCTTGTCGTATCGATGCGTCTTTGCTCGGGCTGTCGCCAGACAATTTTCATCTCCCACTGCACAAAGGAAGCTCTCATGACAACCATCGCGCCAGAGGAATTGGCACAACAGTTTGCAAGCGATAATTATGCGGGCATTTGTCCGGAAGCCTGGGACGCAATGGCGGCGGCCAATCAGGGCCACGTCACCTCGTATGGCGATGACCCATGGACGGCCAAGGCTTCGGACCTGTTCCGCTCCTTGTTTGAGACCGACTGCGACGTTTATTTCGTCTTCAATGGCACGGCGGCGAACTCCCTCGCCCTGGCCGCGCTCAGCCAGTCCTATCACAGCGTGATCTGCTGTGATCTGTCGCATGTCGAAACCGACGAGTGTGGCGCGCCGGAGTTCTTCTCCAATGGCTCAAAGCTGTTGTCGATGCGCAACGTCGGTGGCAAGCTGACCCCGGCCGGCATCCGCGAACTGGCCACCAAGCGCAAGGATATCCATTATCCGAAGCCGCGCGCGGTCACCATCACCCAGTCGACGGAAAACGGCGCGGTCTACTCGCTCGACGAGATTCGCGCCATCTCCGATGAGTGCAAGTCGCTCGGCCTGTCGCTGCACATGGACGGCGCGCGTTTCGCCAATGCCTGCGCGGCTCTCGGCTGCACGCCGGCGGAGCTGAGCTGGAAGATTGGCGTCGATGTGCTCGGCTTTGGAGGTACCAAAAACGGGCTGGCCGTCGGCGAGGCGGTGCTCTTTTTTGACCGCAAGCTCTCGGTCGACTTTGACTATCGTTGCAAGCAGGCCGGCCAACTCGCCTCGAAGATGCGTTTTCTTTCCGCGCCCTGGGTGGGACTGATCGAATCCGGTGCCTGGCTGCGCAATGCCCAGCACGCCAACGAGTGCGCGCGCTACTTTGCCGAGAAAGTCTCCGGCGTGCCCGGAGTGAAGGTCCAGGGTAAGGTCGAGGCCAATGCAGTCTTTCTCGATGCCTCCGAGGAGATTTACAGCAAGCTACACGCTCTCGGCTGGAAGTTCTATACCTTCATCGGCGGCGCGGCTCGCTTTATGTTCGCCTGGGATGCGGACAAGAAGCGGATTGACGCCTTTTGCCGGGATCTGGCCGCGTGCGCTGCGGCCTCCACGAAGTAAGAAATTCATAATTCATTTTTTGAGAATTCCCGCCCGAAAGAGTTACAGAATGAAAAAAACTTTTCTTTCTGTATCCTTTCGGGTCGGTATCTCGATTGCCAAACAAGTAATAACAAATTATCTTGTAAGGTGACTGGCGGATCGTCTATAGATATAGCGACTTAATGTTGGCAGGTTGCTCCATTCGCCGGATCGAGAGGGAGAATCTATGGGAGTTTCAGAGATTTTAGCGTCGATTGATCGCGAAATTGCTCTTTTGGAGCAGGCGCGTACGCTGTTGAGTGGCGGTGTGGCAACCAAGAAAGTGGGCCGCCCCAAGAAAAACCCGTTGGCTGTCCCCGTGGCAGGCAAAAAGAAGGCAAAGAAGCGGAATCTGACTCCGGAAGGCCGCAAGCGGATTGCGGAAGCTGTGAAACGCCGTTGGGAAGCGCAGAAAAAGGCTTCTCCGGCCAAGTAACACGGGCCCTGACATTGATTCAAGCCGGCGTGGGAGTTTTCCGCGCCGGTTTGTTTTTGGGCAAAAAGTTTTTATCCAAAGAGAAATATTGCCCGGAGAAAGTTACTTCGGAGTTACGCGTGCGGCGCTTCCCATTGCCCGGTTTGCGCGGAGCGGAAGAGCGCATCGAGCGTTGCCATGGTGCCGAGGGAGTCTTCGAGCGGAACCGGCACCGTGCCCTCGCCCCGCACCGCGCGCGCAAAAGCCTCGCCCTGCAACATGTACTGATCGGCCGCCGGAATCGTTTCCACCTGCGTGCTGCTGCCATCGAGTTCGCCGCTGTTGTCGACGAGAATGCGCACCGGCTGGTCGGGGCCAGCGTTGAAGGGGATCTCGATTTCAATGCGTCCCGTTGTGCCAAGCAGAACCACGCGCTGGTGGCGCAGAATCTGCGTCGAGCAGGTCAGCGTGGCCTGTCCGCCCTCGAAGTCGAGCAGTGCCGAACTGAGCCGGTCGATCTTGAGTTGTGGGTCGCGCTCAAGCAGTGAAACCACGCGCCGGGGCTCGGCGCCGAAGGTGAACCGCGCCGCCTGCACCAGATAACAGCCAATGTCGTAGAGCCCGCCGCCGCCGTATGCGGCGATGTTGCGGATGTTTTTGTGGTCCTGATTGTTGTAGCTGAAGATGCCCGAGAACGAGCGCAGTTGTCCGATGCGCCCCTCGTTGAGCAGCGCGCGCACGCGGAGCCACTGCGGATGGCAGCGGATCATGAAGGCTTCGGCGATCTGCACGCCGGTCTGTTCGCGCACGGCGATCAGTTGCCTGACCTCGGCCACGTTGAGCCCGATGGGTTTTTCACACAGCACGTGCTTGCCTGCCTCGGCGGCCCTGATCGTCCACGGCAGATGCAAATGGTTCGGCAGCGGATTGTAGATCGCGTCAATCTCCGCGTCGGCCAGCAGTTCTTCATACGAGCCGTAGGCCCTGGCGATGCCGAGCCTGGCGGCGGCCTGTTGTGCCTTGTCGAGATCGCGCGAGGCAATCGCCGCAATCTCCGTCTGTTCGCCCTGTTGCATGCCGGGCAGAACCTTCGTCAATGCAATTTTGGCGGTGCTGAGTACGCCCCAGCGGAGTTTGTTTGGCATACCGACCATCCTATCCTCTAACTTCTCGAGTTAGAAGGAATTCAGTGCAAGTTGCACAGCTTCCTGTGCATCTTTGGCGACGATAAGCAGATTTCTGTTCTCCGGCTTGATGAATCCAGCCCTGACGCTCGTGTCGAGAAACTCGAGCAGGCCATTCCAGTAACTCTTCGTGTTCAGCAGAATGCACGGTTTCTTGTGCATCTTGAGTTGCGCCCAGGTGACAACCTCCATCAGCTCATCGAGCGTGCCGAAGCCGCCGGGCAAAACCAGAAAGGCGTCGGCCAGTGCGACCATGCGTGCCTTGCGCACGTGCATGGTGGGCACCACCTCGAACTTGGTCAGTCCTTGGTGTGCAATTTCTTTTCCGGCAAGAATCTCTGGCAGCACACCAATCACTTCGGCGTTGCCCGCCAGCGCCGCGTCGGCCACCGCGCCCATCAGCCCGACGCTGGCACCGCCATACACCAGCCCAAGCCCTGCCGCGGCAATCTCTTTGCCTAACTGTTGCGCTTCGGTGAGAAAGGCCGGATCCGTTCCATTGGCCGAGCCGCAATACACCGCAATCCTGCGAAGTTTCTTGTCGTTTGTCGTCATCTCGCTCTCAGAATAACTCGGCGTACGGAGGGATCGTGCCAGAAATAAAAAATGGAGTTATGCCGTTGTTTGTAGGCATAACTCCGTTTTTGTCTTTGTCTTTGAAATTTAATGCATGAAAATTTTTAAAATTGTGGCAACGATCGAAGTGACGATGCCGGAGGCGGCCATGGCCCAGGCGGAGACCGAGGCCTCGCGCTCGGAGCGATGAATCAGGCTGGCCGTGCCCACTCCGTGCGAGGTGGTGCCAATCGCCGCGCCGATGGCCCGCGCGCTGTTGACGTGGAGCACGCGCAGAATCGAAACGCCGAAGCTGCCGCCCAGCACGCCGGTGATCACCACCACCATGATCGTGATTGAGGGGATGCCGCCCAGTTGGTTGCAGACCTCGATGGCGATCGGCGTCGTGACCGACTTGGGCAGCAGCGAGACCACAACCGCGCGGGGCGCGCCGCACAGCCACGCCGTCAGCCCGGCCGAGGCCATGCCGACCATCGAGCCCAGGCTGACCACAATCATCAGCCGCGGCAGCGACGGGCGCAGCGCCAGTCCGTTGCGATACATGGGAATCGCCAGCGCCACTGTGCCCGGGCCCAGAAGCCAGGTCAGCCACGCGCCGCCCCGGTTATAGGTGTCAAAGGACTCATGCACGGCGATGAGCAGAAAAATAATCGGCGCGGCCGCCACCAGAATCGGCGGAATCCAGCGCCAGCGATGATGCAGCTTGAGTCCGAGCGTATAGGTCGCAATCGACAGCGCCACGCTGACGACGGGCAGGGCGAGCAGGGTGGTCGCGCTCATGGCTGTTCCTCGAGCGTCTGGCGAATCTCGCCGCTCACGTCGGCCCCGGAGTTGGCGTCATAGGGCAGCAGCCAGCGCGCCAGCAGCCCGGTTGCCGTCAGCGTCACCACAAAGCTTACGAAGAGTGTGACCACCAGCGCCACGCCCGATTGCTTGAGCATTCCGCCCGCATCCATCAGGCCGACGGTGACCGGCACGAACAGCAACACCATGTGATGCAAAAAATAATCCGCGGCTTTTTCCACCCACGACAGGGGAACAATCTTGAAGTTCAGCGCCAGAAAAAGCAATAAAAGTCCAGCAACGCCGCCCGGAATCGGACAGCCCAGACGGTGCGTCCACTGCCCCAGGAGTAAAAATCCAATCAGCAGCGCCGTTCCACGTGCAAAATTGAGCATGGATTTATTTTGCACCACCTGTGCGCAAAAAAACTCAGCCGTGGGTCACGGGTTGGTTCAGGGGCCAGATTCGGTGGGCCAGCCAAGCGCGCGGACGTTAAACTGGGAAAGGAAACCTTCCCCGCGGACAGATAAGCCTTGCATCCTCTTCTTGCCAAACTGAATCCCGAACAGCGCACGGCCGTCGAAACCACCGAAGGCCCCTTGCTGATCCTGGCCGGCGCCGGATCAGGCAAAACGCGCGTCATCACCAACCGCATCGTCTGGCTCATCGAGGAAAAAGGCGTCGCCCCCGACGCGATTCTCGCCGTCACCTTCACCAACAAGGCATCGAAGGAGATGGGCGCGCGCGTCGAAAAAATGATCGGCAACCGCTCAGTGGCCAAGCCGCTCATCGCGACCTTCCACTCGCTCTGCGTGCGCATTCTGCGCCGCGACATCGAGGCCTTGCGCATCGGCGATCAGGGCCTGACGCGTTCGTTCGCCATCTACGACGAGAGCGACCAGCAGAACATCGTCAAGCAGGCCATGCGCCGCATGGGGCTCGACACCAAGCAGCTGACGCCGCGCACCGTGCTCGGCCGCATCTCCTGGGCCAAAAATCACATGGTCGATCCGCAGGAATACTTCCTCGGCTCGAAGGACCCGAACAGCGAGCGCATCGCGCACATCTACAAAAGCTACGAGTCCGAGCTGCGCAAGAACAACGCCATGGACTTTGACGATCTGCTGCTCGAGGCCGTGCGTCTGCTCAAGAGCTCCAGCGAGGTGCGCGAGCGCTATCAGCGCCGCTATCGCTACTTGCTCGTCGACGAGTATCAGGACACCAACCGCCCGCAGTACGAGCTGCTCAAGCTGCTTGCCGGTGAGCGCAAAAACGTCTGCGCCGTCGGCGATGAGGACCAGAGCATCTACTCCTGGCGCGGCGCCGACATCAACAACATTCTCAACTTCGAAAAGGATTTTGAGAATGCGAAGATCGTGCGTCTCGAGCAGAACTATCGCTCGACGCAGGTGATTCTCGAAGCCGCCGGCGCGGTCGTTGCCAACAACCTGCGCCGCAAGGGCAAGAAGCTCTGGACCGATCGCCAGGGCGGCTCGCAGATCGGCTATTATGAAGCGCCCGATGGCGAAAACGAGGCGCTGTTCGTTGCCGACCGCATCAAGAGCCACCTGCGCAAGCAGCCCGCGCCCGACGAGGATCAGCGCTGCGCCGTGCTCTATCGCACCAACGCGCAGTCGCGCCTGATTGAAGAGGCTCTGCGCCGCTACAACATCAGCTACACCATGGTCGGCGGCTTCAGCTTTTACGAGCGCGCCGAGATCAAGGACCTGCTCGCCTACCTGCGTCTGGTGCGCAATCCGCATGACTCGATGGCGCTGCAGCGGGTCATCAACGTGCCCACGCGCGGCATCGGCAAAACCTCGCTCGAGCACCTTGAACGGCTTGCGCTCGAGACGGGCCGCTCCACCTGGGAGATTCTGGGCGAGGCAATCAAGAACAAGCTGCTCTCGTCGCGCGCGCTGATGGCGCTCGATGGCTTCCGCCAGTTGATCGTCGATGCGCAGGCGATGATGGACCCCGACTTCGCAGGCAAGCTCACGGCCGATGTGGCCGCAGAGGCTGATGGCGACACCGACTTCTCCTTCGGTGCCGCCGAGTCTGAACCCGCCGCCGAAGATGCCAATACGAGCTTTGATTTCGGCGGTCACGAAGACCAGATGCCACTGCTCGACGCCTCGCTGTTTTCACCCTTTGCCGACGAGCCGAAGGCCGAAAAGAAAGTACCCGCACCTTCGCAGGAATCTAGTCCAGAGGAAGCAAAAAACGAAGGTTTCCGCGCGCCGGGCGATGCGGCGACCTTGCCTGAGTTGATCCGCTTCATTCTCGATCGCTCGGGTTACATCAAGTCGCTTGAGGCCGAGGGCACGCCCGAGGCATTGACCCGCGTCGAAAACCTGAAGGAACTGGCCAACGCGGCGCACGATGCCGAGACGCGTGGCGAAACCCTGGCCGACTTTCTCGATCATGCGGCGCTGGCCTCGGACACCGACAAGATCGATCCCGATGCGCGCGTGACGCTGATGACGTTGCATGCCGCCAAGGGACTCGAGTTTCCGCTGGTCTTTCTCGTCGGTCTCGAAGAAGGACTCTTCCCGCACTCGCGCACCTTGCAGAACCCCGAGGAGCTCGAAGAGGAGCGCCGCCTCTGCTACGTCGGCATGACGCGCGCCATGAACACGCTCATCATTACCCGCGCCAACTATCGCCGCCGCTACGGCAACGAAGCGCCTGAGCAGGCTCTGCCCTCGCGCTTTCTTGAAGAGATTCCGACGCAGTTGGTCGAAAATCTCGGCGCGCAGATGCAGGCGTTGTCGCAGGGGTATAACTCTGCTCGTAACTCGAGTTATGGGGCAAGTTATGGCTCGGCCCGTGGCTATGGTAGCCGACCCTATCCGCAAAAGAAGGACAACCCGTTCTACGACTACGAGAATGAGAGCCAGGATTCTTCCTCGTCCTCGAAGCCGGGCAGCGGCAAGCCCTTCGTCGCCTCATGGATGAAGCCGCCGAAGTCTTCCTCGGCGTCGACTGCGCCCAAGGAAGAAAAAAACAGCATCGATAACATTGCGAAGTTCTTCGGCGGCAAGGCTCCTGCGCCCGGCGCGCTGGCGCAGCCGGTTGCGGAGCAGGCCAGGCCAAGTGGTACGCTGCACCTTAAAAAAGGCCAGCGCGTGCGCCACGCCAAATACGGCGAGGGCACGGTGCTGATCCGCGAGGGCGAGGGCGAAGACGCCAAGCTCACCGTCATGTTTACCCGCCATGGCATGAAGAAGCTGATGGAAAAGTTCGCGCACCTCGAAAAAATCTAATCGATCCCAAAGCGCAGCGGTGCGCGCGTCGGCTTCTCTTCGGCAGGCGCGAGCATCGCCTCGCGCAGATGCTTCGGCTGCTCCTCGCCGTCGAGCACGCGGAAGACGCCGGCGGCCAGAGCCTCCAGTTCGTCCTCGCCGGGGTACACATGGATCGGTGCAATCCAGTCGAGCGCCGCGCGCAGCCCCTCGACCACGCGTGCCGAGTAGGCCATGCCGCCGGTCAGCAGCAGCGCATCCACGCGGCCCGCAAGCACCGTCGCCATCGCGCCCGCCTCCTTGGCAATCTGCGCCATCATGGCCTCGACCACCAGCCGGGCCTGCGCCTCGCCCGCCGCAATGCGCTGCTCAATCTCCGCCAGGTCGCGCGTGCCCAGATAGGCAAAGAGCCCGCCCTCGCCGAAGACCCGCCGCTCCAGTTCCTTCTGCGCGAACCGCCCGCTGAAGCAGAGCCGGATCAGTTCCAGCGCGGGTAGCGCCCCCGAGCGGTCCGGCCCAAATGGTCCCTCGCCCAGAATGTTGTTGTCGATCATCTGCCCGCCCGCATGTGCCGAAACGGTGATCCCCGAGCCCAGGTGCGCGACTACCAGCCGCAGATCCTCATAGCGCGTGCCCTGCTCGCGGGCAAAGCGCCGTGCCACGGCCTTGGTGTTCAGCGCGTGGCCAATGGCTCTGCGCTCGATCAGCGGCGAGCCCGAGAGCCGCGCCACCGGCTGCCACTCGTCCACCGTCACCGGATCGACCGTGTAGGCCGCCACGCCCGCCTCGCGCGCAAAGGCCAGCGCCAGCAGCGCGCCCAGGTTCGAGGCATGCTCGCCGCGCCGCGCCGCCTGCAATGCCTCAACCATGGCCTCGTCGACCACGTAGGTTCCGCAGGGAATCGGCGGCAGCATTCCGCCCCGGCCCACCGTCGCCGCAAAATTTTTCTCGTGATATCCGGCCGCGCCGAGCGCCTCGGCAATCACGCCTGCCCGGTAGCCGAGCCGCGCCAGCATGGGCTGGCCGGCAAAGCGCCGCACCTCCTCGTCGCCATGCCGTACGGTCGCCGTCCACTCCGCGCCCGCGCGGGTAAAAACGCCGATCTTGGTCGACGTCGATCCGGGATTGATCGCCAGCACCCGCTCTTCGGCCATGCCCAGGACTCCCCTCGCCCGCCCAGAAAGTGTACTGCCAAACGCTGGAGGTGCTTCTCCCCGCGTTCAATCCCTGTTACCATAATGTTTACACTGGCCCCGCGTGCGGGCAGCTCTGTAAAGAATTAACCGAAAGAGGTTTTTGACTGTGGCCGATACCACCAAAATCGCAGACAAACTGGAACGCAAGCAGTTGAAGCGTGCTGCCCGCAAGAAGGCGGCTCCCAAGGCAAAGCGCACCACTCCCCGTGGCTCGAACAAACAGAAGGTCAAGAAGTTGGTTCGCGGTCAGTCGAAGCGCTAACGCCGACAGTTTGTCGATAGACGTTTGCCTAAGGGGTTCCGGCGCGATTCGCTCGGCCGGGACCCCCTCCCTTATTGCCTCAACAGAACTGTATCTAGACCCCAGCTCTCTCCCTGCCGGGAGATGAGGAGAACTGCCCTGTTTCGCCAACTGTTCGCCTGCAAGTCGATCGATAAGCTCATCCATGATTCGGAAGAGCCCTCCCGTGCGCTGAAAAAGACCCTCGGACCCTGGTCGCTGACCGCTCTGGGCATCGGTGCCGTCATCGGGTCGGGCATCTTTACGGTCATTGGAACGGCCATGGCTGGCCAGACCATCGATCCGCCCTCGATTGGCAGCACTCCACTGTTGCACTACCTCGTCTACCACATGGCCATGGACGGGCGGCCCGGCGCCGGACCCGCTCTCGCGCTTTCCATGGTGCTGGTGGCCATTGTCTGCGTCTTTACCGGCCTCTGTTATGCCGAACTGTCGTCGATGATTCCCATCGCCGGATCGGCCTACACCTACACCTACGCCACGCTCGGCGAGTTAACGGCCTGGATCATCGGCTGGGATCTGATCCTCGAATACGCCTTCTCCAACATGAGCGTCAGCGTCGGCTTTGCGGCGCATTTAGTCGATTTTCTCGACTGGTTTGGCTTTCACCCCCCCGCCCGCTGGATCTCGCCCGCCTATCTGCCCACCGGCCTTCAGGACCTTGCCGGGCACAGCATCTACAACGCAGGCTGGCACTTCGGATTCAATATTCCGGCATTTCTGGTCGTCATGGTGCTGACCGTGATTCTGGTTCGCGGCATCCGCGAGTCGGCCCGCGCCAACAACATCATGGTGCTCGTCAAGATGCTGGCCATTCTGGCTTTCATCTTCGCCGCTTCCAGCTTCGTCAAGCCCGCCAACTGGCATCCGTTCATGCCGAACGGCTACTGGGGCGTTTTGACCGGCGGCTCGATCATCTTCTTTAGTTACATCGGCTTTGACTCGGTTTCGACTGCGGCCGAGGAGTGCAAAAACCCCCAGCGCGACATGCCTATCGGCATCCTCGCCACCCTGGCCGCCTGCACCATCCTCTACGGTGGCGTGGCCATCGTGCTCAGCGGCATCGTCCACTGGGACTGGGCCCGCGACAACGCCGCCCCGGTCGTCAACGCCCTCAAGCTTCTCAGCGTGCACGCTCCCTGGCTCAACTGGATTCGCCTCTTTGTGCTGGTCGGAGCCATGCTCGGCATGATCTCCTCGATCCTCGTCTTCCAGCTTGGTCAGGCGCGCATCTGGTTTGCCATGTCGCGCGATGGCCTGCTGCCCGGCATCTTCTCGAAGATCCATGCGCAGTTCCGCACCCCGGCCATTGCCACCTGGGTCGCCGGTTTCGTGGTCGGCATTCCGGCCGGCGTGCTCGACATTGGCACCGTTGCCAACCTGTCGAACATCGGCACCCTGTTCGCCTTCGTGCTGGTCTCGGTCGCCGTCATCATCCTGCGCTACCGCGAGCCGAACCGTCCGCGCGCCTTCCGCGCCCCGCTCGGCACGCTCTTCCCGGTCCTCAGCGTCGTCTTTTGCCTGATTCTGATGATGGGCCTGGAGATCATGACCTGGGTCGCCTTCTTCATCTGGCTGGTCATCGGCCTGGTGATCTACTTCTGCTACTCGCGCTTCCGCTCGGAGTTCGCCGGACTGTAGGCGCAATGCGCGCACAGACAAAGGCCGCCTTTGCGCGGCCTTTGTCTGTTTCTGTGCCCGAAACGGCGCTACCTGGGCGTGGACGCTTGTCTTTGCTTACAGCAAAAAGCGGCCCGGGCGTAATGCCCAGGCCGCTTGCGGTTACTGTGTCAAAGACGCTGCCTACAGCGCGGAGACCAGCAGCAGCGCCGCACTGCCGCGCTCCACGTGGACATCGCCATTGGCGCGCTGCAAGGTGATGGCGCCCTGCGCCGCTCCCGTGTTGGTGAGCACGGTCTTGTCCATGCCGTACAGGCCGCAGGCGTCGGCAGAGAAGACGGCAATCGCCTCTTCGTGCTGCGTTGCCGCGCAGTGTAGCGGCTCATCGTTGGCCTGCGCGCGGACGCTGCCGAGCAGAGGCGCAATGTTGCCCTGCTTGCGCACGTAGCCCACCACGGCGCTGTCTTTGCCGCGGATCGTCTTGTCCCACGGCCAAAGCTCTTCTCCGCCGATCAGGCGCATCGTGCCCTGGGTGTCGAACTCGTTCTGATACTGGCGGTTACCAGCGGCGTCCACCTCGAGTGGACCGGCCAGAGCGCGCAGGCTTGCCTGCACGGGCAGTCGGCCCGCGTCGGTCTCAATCGCGTCCACCTGAATCGACAACGTCGCAGGCAATGGCTTGGCGTACGGGCCTGAGCTGAAGCGATAAGCCTGTTCGGCCACGACGTGACCCTCCAGAATCGCCGCCTTGCGGACCCGTCCTTGGGGAAGAACCACCGGCTGCATGGTCTTCATGCGCACCAGTTCGCCCGGATTCAGGTGCGCGCTATCGAGCGTTTGCAGCAACTGTACCGGAACCGCCGTCGGGCTCTGCGCCCGGGCCAGAATCGCGGTTGTGGAGGCAACGGAAGCGCAGAGTGCAACTCGCAGGGAGGTTTGCAAAAGTTGCTGTGTCAGAGAGGAGATATGCATGGTTGATGTCCTTGTCGATCGCCTTCTGCAGCGTTTGTCAGAGAAGTCGGGCGGTCCTTTGCTCTCAGTACAGCACAGGCAAAATTGCAGGTAAACGCGGTAGAACTCGCATTCAGCGTGCATTTTTTCGCAGGTCAAGGTGGGCTGCCCGCAACGCGGCGAAAGCAGGGGCCCTGCGTTCGGGCCATGGCACTAGAGTTTGGTTCTTCCTCTCGCGGAAGAGATCGCCGGAGGCAAACTTCGATACACTCAGGCTGTGAGCGAAATTCTGGAGTTTCTTCATCGGCTTCCCAAGGCCGAGCTGCATCTGCACTTTGAGGGCACCATTCTGCCTTCGACCCTCGTTGAACTCAGCCAGCGCCATGCGCCGATCGCCCCCGAGGCTGCCGAGGCTCTCTACCACTACACGGACTTCACCGGCTTTCTGCAGGCCTTCAAAGCGGTTTGCGACCAGCTTGTGACCCCCGAGGACTACGAGCTGGCGGCCTGGCGCATGGCCCAGCATCTGGCCGATCAGGGCATTGTCCACGCCGAGGTCTTCCTCTCGGTGGGCGTCATCTACCGCTGGCAGGCGGAGGGCGAAGCAGCCTTCCCGGCCATCTTCGCGGGTCTTGAACGCGCCCGTGCGCGCGCAGCCCAGGAGCTGGGCCTCTCGCTCTATTGGATCTTCGACGCCGTGCGCCACTTCACCGTCGAAGAGGGCGAGCGGGTTTTTCGCGCGGCGGCTTCGATGCGCGAACAATATCCCTCGATCATCGGCATTGGCCTTGGTGGGGACGAGCGGCTGACCGGCTCCGAGCCCTATCGCGTCCTCTATGCCGAGGCGCGGGCCGCCGGGCTCCGGCTGACCAATCATGCGGGTGAGACCACCGGCCCCGAGGCCATTCGCGAGGCTCTTTCGATTGGCTCCGAGCGGCTCGGCCACGCGCTGTCTGCCATTCAGGACCCTGCTCTCGTCCAGGAGTTAAAAACACGGCGTGTTCCGCTTGAGATGAATCCGACCTCGAATGTGCGACTTGGCCAGTGCTCGCGCTTTGCCGAGCATCCCCTGCGCCGCTGCTTTGAGGCGGGGCTTCTGGTGACGCTCAACTCCGACGACCCGGCCTTTTTCGGCTCGGATCTGCTGGGTGAGTACATGAAGGCGCACACCGAGCAGAATTTTTCGCCGGTCGAACTGGCGCAACTGGCACAAAATTCCTTTGCGGCCAGCTTTTTGCCCGAGACGGAAAAACAATCCTGGAACCAGCGCGTCGCGGCTCACGTAGAAGCACTTAGCAGCCGATGTACGGACTGAATTCACTCAGAAACCGCCGCGCAAACTGCGCTATCATAAAAACCGTAGGAAGGGGATTTGTGTCATGGCTGTAGAACTGGAAAATGCCGCCGCCGCAGAAGCTCAAACCGAAGAAAAGAAAGACTCGAAAGCCCTGAAAATTATCGGATGGCTCTCGGTCGGCATGGCCGTCGCCGCCCTCGGCATCTACATCGGAGCCGAGCTGCGCAGCCGCTCGAAGTTCAAAAAGCGCACCCCGTACGACTTTTATTCAAAGGCCGGTGAGGGTGTCAGCGACGAGTTCGGCGTTGGCGTCTAGCCGCAGGTTTTCATGGAATTTACGCGCGCCGCTCCTCGGGGGCGGCGTTTTGCATTTCTGGCTTGAAGCGCGCATCGTGCCGCCGCTCGGGTTACTCTAATTTCTTATGGGCCGCATTCGCGTACTCTCCGACCAAGTTGCCAACCAGATCGCCGCCGGTGAGGTGGTCGACCGGCCCGCGTCGGTCGTCAAGGAACTGCTTGAAAACGC
This sequence comes from Acidobacteriaceae bacterium UBA1307, assembly GCA_002307235.1. Lineage (GTDB taxonomy): Bacteria > Acidobacteriota > Terriglobia > Terriglobales > Acidobacteriaceae > Telmatobacter. Next base: position 65,534 of record DBTV01000004.1, on the reverse strand, counting down.
ACTCGATGCCGGTGCTACGCGCATTCGCGTCGAGGTTGAGGCCGGCGGACGCAAACTGATCCGCATCGCCGACAACGGCTCCGGTATGAATCGCGACGATGCCCTGCTGGCCTTTGAGCGCCATGCCACCTCGAAGCTGCGCACCGCCGACGATCTGCTTTCGATTGCCACACTTGGCTTCCGTGGCGAGGCGCTGCCGTCGATTGCCTCGGTGGCTCGCGTTACGCTTGAAACCGCCACGGGCGAGGACGGGGCGGGCACGCGGCTGATGATCGCCGGAGGCAAGATTCTCTTCGTCGAGGATGCGGCGATTCCGCGCGGCACCACCATCACCGTCGCCGATCTCTTCTTCAATACCCCGGCGCGGCGCAAGTTTCTGCGTGCCGAATCGACCGAGTTGCAGCATGTGACGGCGCTGGTGACCCACTACGCGCTGGTTTACCCGGAGAAGCACTTCGAGCTGCTTTCGGCCACGCACACCATCGTGCTGGCGCCGCCGGTCGAGCGCACGGCCGAGCGTATCTATCAGATTTTCGGCAAGGATACGCTGGCGCAACTGCTGCCGGTGGCCGCCGAGCGGGCGCTCGAGCGCTCGGGGCTGCCCGCGCCGCCGCCCTGGAAACGCGACCCGGAGGAGCCGGAACGCGCACCGGGCGAGCTTCGGCTGACGGGATTTTATTCAAAGCCCGAACTCCAGAAGCTCAACCGCAACTCCATCTATATCTTCGTCAACAAGCGGCTGATCCGCGACCGGCTGCTGCTGCACGCCATCAGCGAGGCCTACCGGAACGTGATTCCGCCGACCAGCTACCCGGTGGTGCTGCTGTTTCTGGAGATGCCGCCCGAGGAGGTCGATGTCAACGTCCATCCCTCGAAGACCGAGGTGCGCTTCCGCCAGCAGGGGCAGATTCATGATTTTGTGCGGGATAGCCTGCGTCTGGCGCTGATGCACGCCCGGCCCGCCGCTGGATTTTTGAATGCCATCGACGCGCAGCCGACGGCCAGCCCGTCGTTGATGCCCGCCCGTGGCGAAGGCGCACCCGACTCCGAGCCGTTTGTCCCGGAGATGGCGCGGGAAGAGGCGGAAAAATTTGAACTGACCCCGAAGATTCCGGCTGCGGTTTCGGGCCGGTTGCCCTTTGCGCCGCCGGTGCAGACGCCGGTGGGCGGTTTTGATCTGCGGCAGTGGGGCGAGGCGGCGACGGCGATGTTTACGCCCCTCGAGAATGCTCCGGGCTCCCAAGGACAACAACCGGTGGTGGCGACGCCCGCGGCGGCGGCGCTGGCCGTGGAGGCCGAGCAGGCGGCGTCCTCACTGAGCCATCTGGCCACGGCAAAGGCCCTCGGGCAGCTTCGCGACTCATTTATTCTGGCCACTGGCGAGGACGGACTCTGGATCATTGACCAGCATGTGGCCCACGAGCGGATCCTTTTTGAAAAAATTCTCACCGAACGCGAGGTCGAAAAAATGCAGCGCCAACGGCTGCTGATGCCGCTGCTGGTGGAGCTGAAGCCCGATCAGATGATTGTTTTCGCGCGGATCGCGGAGGAGCTTGAGCGGAACGGATTTGAGGTGGAACCCTTTGGCCCGCAGACACTTGCGGTCAAAGCCGCGCCGGTCGGGCTGGAGGGCGCGGATTTGGAGCAGATGCTGGCCGAGGTGATCGAGCAGACGGCGGACGAGTCAGCGAAACTCGATCAAAAGGAAGACCTTAACGCGTTGCGCGGGCGCATTGCCGCCTCCATGGCCTGCCATGCGGCGGTCAAGGTCAACATGCCGCTCGATACGCAGCGGATGGAGTGGTTACTTTCGGCATTATCGCGCACGCAAATGCCGACAAGTTGCCCCCATGGACGCCCGATTGCCCTTCTTTACAGTTGGAAAGAGATATTAAAGGCCTTCCATCGTATCTAAATCGCGTCTAAAATGGAGGGACAGGCCGCTGCGATGCCCCTAGGGGCGTGTGCTGCACGGTGGTACGCCAGCCTGGAAGTGAGGGTTTGTCTTTGACATCAGAGCAATTAGAAGCTTCGCGCGCCGAGCGGTTGCGCCAAAACGGACGCGGGACCATGACCTTCGAGGATGCCCGTACGTGGATCGAAGAGACTGGACTCTGTCTTTTTCTGCCGAAACGGCAGATTACCACATCGGTCGCGCCGACCTTTGTTGAAGCGATTGCCGGCGAGCACGATATTACGCCCGACGCCAAGCTGATTGCTCTTGCTGAAGAGCTGCTGGTCCGTTTGGAGCAGGACGGCGTGGTGGTTCGGCTGAATCTGCTGGGCATTCCCGGCGAGCAGGCCGATTACGTGGTGGCGACCTGGGTGTTGCCCTACGTGTATGCTCTGCGCGGCGACCGCGACTGGCGCCGGATTCCACAACTGACCGGCTCGCGACAGGTCTCGCCGCTGGCGGTGCAAACCTACAAACTTATTGATGCCAATGGCGATGCCACGGCCTCGGCACTGGCGCGCGACCTGGGCAACGGCGTGACGGAAAGTGCCGTGCTGCGTGCGATTGCCGAGCTTTGGCAGCAGTTGCGCATCATCCCGATCGTCTCGTCGCCGGGCAAGGCGGCCGAGTGGCAACTGCTCAAGCACAGCCATCAGAAGGCCATTGCCGAAGGCGCCTCGACCTCGCAGGTGACGGCGATCTCGGTGCTGGCTTCGATCTATCTGCAGGCCGTGATTGCGGCGACGATGGAAGACGTGGAGATGTTCCTGTCGACCTTGACGGCGCGCAGCAAGGTGCGCGAGGTGTTGCGTGGCCTGGTGGCCACCCGTCAGGTACACACGATCTCTCTCGGTCATGCGCCGCACTTCTACGTGGCCGGCACGCTGCCGGAGTTCTCGACCTCGCCGACGATGTATGCCAGCACTTCGGCCGGTTCCAACTTCTTTTTTGAGCGCGAAGAGGAGCACATCGCTCCGGTCTACCATCCGGTGATTCCTGTGACCTCGCCGATTCTGCGTCCGACGATCCGGCCCGTGGAGGCAACTCCGGCGGCTTCGGTTGCCGAGACCGCGGTTCAAGTCAAGGCTGAAGCCAAGGCCGAGGCGAAGCCCGAGGCGAAGCCCGAGGTCAAGGTGGAAGCCAGGCCCGAGGCCGTCAAGACGGAGGCCAAGGCTGAAGTTAAGGCGGAAGCGAAGGTGGAGGCTCCCAAGCCCGCCCCCGAGCGCGCGCACACGGTACGGACGGCGGCGCATACGCGTCCGTCGAAGCCGGCAGCGTCTTCGCACGGGGCCAAGCGCCCTGCCAGCGCGGCCACGCATGCCCGTCCGGCCGCGTCGCATCGCAGCTTTCCGTCGGCCAAGCCCGCCGCCAAGCGCACGGGCAGCAGCCACGCTCCGGCGCATGCCAAGCCTGCGTCGAAGCCGACCAGCCACGCATCCAAGCCGGTCAGCGCCCACGCGAAGTCCTCGGCGCCCAAGCCCAAGTTCAGCGCCAAGCCCGCGGCCAAGCCAGCCTCGAAGCCCGCGCACAAGTCCAACTCGGCCCGCCCGGCGGCGCGCCCGGCCAGCCGCAAGCCGGTTGTTGCCAAGTCCGGCGGTGCCAAGCGTCCGGTCGCGGCTCGTCCGGTGGCAAAGAAGCACAAATAAATGAGCACGAACGGGCAGCACTTACGCAAACCGATTGTGGCCATCGACGGGCCGGCCGGGGCGGGCAAAAGCACCATTGCCCGCCACCTGGCCCGCCGTTTTGGCCTGCTCAACCTTGAAACCGGCGCCATGTATCGCGCCTTCGCGCTGAAGGCCCTGCGGGCCGGTGTGGCGCTCGACGACGAGGCGCAACTGATCGCGCTGTCGGCGACGACCGCGATCCGCCTGGAGCCGACGGCCGAGGGCAACCGCGTTCTGCTCGACAACGAAGAGGTCACCGCCACCATTCGCACCCCCGAGGTGACGCAGGCCGCCTCGAAGGTCAGCGTCTTTCCGCCGATCCGCGCCTGGATGGTCGCGCTGCAACAGCAGCTCGGCACCGAGGGCGGCGTGGTGATGGAAGGCCGCGACATTGGCACGGTGGTCTTTCCGCAGGCGGAAGTGAAGATTTTTCTCGATGCCGACCCGGAGATTCGCGGCCAGCGCCGCTTCGACCAGATGGGCCCGAAGCCGGCGATTGACGCCGCCGCGGTGATCCGCGAACTGCGCGAGCGCGACCAGCGTGACCGCACGCGGACCGATTCGCCGCTGCGTCCGGCCGAGGACGCGATCCTGCTCGATTCGACCCACCTGACGCTCGACGAGACTGTGGCCAAGGCCGAAGAGATCGTCGCGGCACGGTTGGCGCAACAGTAGATTCAGAAGTATCCAGCAAAGAGAACTCCGGGGCTGCCCAGAATCTGATTCTGGAGCCACCGGAGTTTTTTTGTGGATCAATAAAATTCCCAAAATTTTCGACCGCGAATGTGACTAATGTACGCACTTTAGGATATACCAAAGTAATAGTTGTCCAAATTTAATTCACTACACGTCTCGGGGAAAATCAAATGCAAGTAGAGTCTACCTGCCCGCGTTGCTATGGGACGAAAGTAAGAACCTCGCGTTTTCGTCTGTCCTATCTTTTCCATGTGCTGCTGGGAAAATATCCAGTGCGCTGCCGCGTCTGCCATCACGGTTTTTTCGCATCGTTGCTGCGTGTGGTGGGGCTCCGCCGGGCGCCTCGCAAAAAGAAGCCGTCGTTCCATGTATCTGCATAGGGTTGGCGCGATCATCGGCATGGGCCGGGGGAATGTTTTAGGCTTGTAGGTATGGAGACCACCTGCCGTCGCTGCCGTGAAGCCGTTGAAGAGGGAGCGAACTTTTGTCCCTCGTGTGGGTTGCCGCAGTTGGTGTTTACGGGCGAGGGTGCCACCGCGCTCGAATCGAGTGGCGCGGAGCAGGCCCAGCCGCGTGATGCCAGCATGGTGGACTGGAAGCGTGCCCTGCGTTTCGTCCTGGTGCTGGCGATTCCGGCCGGCATTGCCTGCAATATGCTTTCACCACTGGGCATCTTTGGCACACTGCTGATGGCGCTGGCGGCCAACTGGGTGGTGCTCTTGTATATGCGCGGCCGCGCCCCGGCTTGGATCACGATGGGCGCCGGAGCCCGCATCGGGTTGGTGACCGGGCTGATTGGCGGTTCGACGGCGATGGCCACCACTGGCGTGATTCTCTTCTGTTCCAGACTCTGGTCTCATCAGACGAATTTCTTCGACGATTTGTGGCAGAATCTTGTCGGTCAGCAATTGGTGCAGCAGTGGACGTCGATGGGCGTCGATGCGCAGACGATTGCCGCGACCCGCGCCGCGCTGCTCTCTGCCGAGGGCCGGGCGGGATGGCTGCTTGCCACCCTTTCGTTATTGATGTTTTTTCTGCTTGTGTTCGCCGTGGCTGGCGGCGTGATTGGTGCTCGTGTGGCCGCTCGCGCGCGTCGTCCGCAGCTCTAGGGAGAAGGCTGCACCATCGCATTCTCGATTGCTTGCCCAAATTCAAAAAGCCTCGTATGATCCCACGAGAGACGCGAGGCACAAGGAAAATCATGAGCGAAGCCCAAGAAAGTCCGAACCTGCGCCTGAAGGGCCGTCTGATGTCTGCCTCGGAGATCGAGCGCACGCTGGTCCGTCTGGCCCACGAGATCGTTGAAAAAAGCAATGGCAGCGAAGATCTGGCGCTGGTCGGCATCAAGCGGCGCGGCATTCCGCTGGCCGAGCGGCTCGGCAAGCTGATCTCCGGCATCGAGAAGCGCACGGTGGATACCGGCGTGCTCGACATTCAGTTTTATCGCGACGACTTGACGACGGCCGACGTGCGTCCGGTGGTCACCCCCGGCGCCATCGGCTTCGACATCAACGGCCGCGACGTGGTGCTGTGCGATGACGTGCTGTACACGGGCCGCACCGTGCGCGCTGCGCTCGATGCGTTGTTTGCCCACGGCCGCCCGCGCCGCGTACAGTTGTGCGTGCTGATCGACCGTGGCCATCGCGAACTGCCCATTGAGGCCAGCTATGTGGGCCGCACCGTGCCGACCGCAAGCCGCGAGATCATCGAGGTCAAGTTCCAGGAAGTCGATGGCGCCGAGCAGGTGCTTTTGGTCGAGAAGGTCAACGAGTAGATCGACCTCTCCGCGCGGCGCGCCCCGTGCGCGTGCCGCCCATGCCCGTTTTCCGTTGGGCCGCGGGCAACAACCTCAAACCGGACCGGAGCCCGTGTGCTCCGGTACAAATCAAACCTATGAACGCAGCTGCACCTACTCTTCGTCGTCCGCTTTCCACGCCGCCCGTGCCTCCCTCCCCTTTTCCTTACAACTCCGGTTCACTGCTCTCGGTGTTGCACCTGAACCTTGAGGAACTGAGCGAAGTTTTGACCCGGGCCACTGCGCTTGAACAGATGGACCCGCTGGAACGCGCCAAAATTCTGGCCAAGCGCCGTGTCGCCCTGCTGTTCTACGAGTCGTCAACGCGCACCCGCACCAGCTTTGAGCTGGCCGCCAAGGCGCTCGGCGCCGATACGACGCTGGTCTCGAACCTCAGCTCGAGCATTGAGAAGGGCGAGTCGCTCAAGGACACGGGGCTGACCCTGCGCGCGCTTGGCGCCGAGACGATCATTCTGCGCCATAACTCCTCGGGAGCGCCCTGGCTGCTTGAGGGCGAAACCCGGCTGCCGATTCTGAACGCGGGCGACGGCATGCATGAGCATCCGACGCAGGCTCTGCTTGATCTGCGCACCATTCTGGCGCATCTGCGCGCGGGCGCGACCGAGGTCAACGCGAAGACGCTTGAAGGCGTCACCGTGGCGATTGTCGGCGACATTCTGCATAGCCGCGTTGCCCGCTCGAACATGCTGTTGCTGCCGCGGCTGGGCGCGCATGTGATTCTGTGCGGACCGAAGGCTCTGCTGCCGGAACTGGCCGCCTCGGCCGGACCCAACATTGAAATTGAACGCGACTTTGAGGCGGCGCTCGGGCGTTCGCAGGTCATCAACATGCTGCGCATTCAGGCCGAGCGCCTGGCCGGTCAGCAACTGGATCGCGACGAGTACATCGCCGGTTATCAATTGACCGGGCCGCGTCTGGCCAAGTTCGCGCCTGAGGCCGTCGTGCTGCATCCGGGGCCGATCATTCGCGGGCTTGAGATTACCGCCGGCGTGGCCGACGGCGCTCAGTCGGCGATTCTCGAACAGGTGACCAACGGCGTGGCGATCCGCATGGCCGTGGTGGAACGCGCCATGAAGGCGCAGGGAGGTCGGGCATGACAGCATTGGTGATTCGCGGAGGTCTGCTGCTTGACCCGGGTGCCGGAGTCGAGGCACCGAAGGACATTCTGATCCGGGACGGCCATGTGGCCGAGGTTGCAGCCCCCGGCAAGCTCAAGGGCATCAGCGGTATTGAGGTGCTCGATGCCACCGGTCTGGTCGTCGCGCCGGGCCTGATCGACATGCACGTGCATCTGCGCGAGCCCGGCCAGTCGCACAAAGAGACCATTGCCTCGGGCACGGCCGCTGCCGCCGCCGGAGGCTTTACCGCCGTTGCCACCATGCCCAACACGCGGCCGGTCAACGATTCGGTCGAGACCACGCGCTGGATGCTTGAGGCCGAGCGTGGCGCCCATGTTCGCGTCTTCCCCATCGCCGCCGCCACGCGCGGCATGAAGGGCGAGGCTATCAACGACTACGCCGCGCTGAAGTCGGCCGGTGCCGTTGCCGTCTCCGACGACGGGTTGCCGATCCTCAAGGAAAGCGTGATGCGTGAGGCTCTGTCTGCCGCCGCGCGCGTTGGCCTGTGCGTGATTCAGCATGCCGAAGACACGCGGATGACCCAGGGCGGCACCATGAATCTGGGCCCGGCCAGCTTCCGGCTCGGTCTGCGCGGCATGCCCGCAGAGGCAGAAACCAGCCTCGTCGAGCGCGACATCCGCCTCGTGACCGAACTGCGCGATCCGCGCGTGCACTTGCACGTGGCGCACATTTCAACCGCCGGGGCACTCGCCGCCGTGCGTCAGGCCCGCCGCAATGGCCTGCGCGTCACCTGCGAGGTTGCACCGCACCACTTTCTGCTGACCGACGAGCACGTTGGCTTTTACAACACCAACGCCAAAATGTGTCCGCCGCTGCGCTCGGCCGCTGACCGCGACGCTCTGTTGCAGGGACTGCTCGACGGCGTCATCGACGCCATTGCCACCGACCACGCGCCGCACGCCGTGCACGAAAAAGAGGTGGAGTTCGATCAGGCGCCGAATGGCATCCTCGGCCTCGAAACCTCCTTTGGCCTCGCGCTGCGCTGGCTGCACAAGGAGGGCAAGCTGCCTCTGAGCCGCGTCATCAGCCTGATGAGCGGCCAGCCTGCCGGGCTGCTTGGCATGAAGGGCCGTGGAGCGCTCGGCGTGGGCAGCTTCGGCGATGCGGTCATCTTCGACCCCAAGGCCGAATGGAGCTATAAGGTTGCCGAAACCCGCTCGAAGTCCAAAAACACGCCCTTCGACGGCTGGACCATGCAGGGCAAGATCCGCTGGACCGTCAGCGAAGGCCGCGTGGTCTACGACAGCCAGGCGTAGTGCACTGTGGACAGTGGGCAGTCTGCTCACTGTCCACTGCACATGGTCTGCTGCTCCAGGGGCATGCGTGCCCCTGCTTCCTCCCACCCCTGCTCCCACCCCGTTCCGTCTGGACCAATCCCCCAAAAAGAGATTCTGGCGATGAAAAAGGTTTCCCGGCGATTTCCCGAAGGCGGCAAGGGAACCAAGGCTAAAGATCCTGCGTAACTACCCCCATGCAGTGCGCAGGTACATTAAGCTGGAGCGTGATGGGGCTGATGGGACCGGGAAAGCAAACCCGGCGACCGATCGAGCCGGTGCGTTGGGCGGCGGAAACGCCGGAAACCCTGGCCGGCACGACGGTTGCGACCCAGCCATGTCAGGAGGCACGTCCTCTGCAGGTTGATTGGAGCCAACTCGTTCGTCGCTGCATGGATGGTGACTCGGGCGCCTGGGCCGAGATGGTCCGCTCGCAGCACCGTCGCGTGTACGGCATCTGTTACCGGTTCACCGGCAATGCGGCCGACGCCGAGGATCTGACGCAGGATGTGTTCCTGAAGATTTACGGGAACCTCGCGCGTTTCGACGCCGAGCGCGGCAGCCTTGAGGTGTGGATCACGACCATGACCCGCAACCTGCTTGTAGACAACTTCCGCCGCACGCGCAACCAACGAACGACGGACTCGCTCGACGAGGGCTGGGATGCGAGCGACGAACTGGCACCGATTGACCGGCTGAACTCGCACGAGATTTCGCCGCACGAGGCGATGGCCAAAAAGGAAATCGGCACGATGGTACAACAGGCGCTGGCACGCGTTTCCGTCGAGTTGCGCGAGGCAGTGATCTTACGCGATTTACAGGATTTGGACTACAAGGAGATCGCCCAGGTGCTGGGCATCCCCGAAGGAACCGTGAAGTCTCGCATCAGCCGGGGCCGCGCCGAACTGGCACGCCTGCTGGAGCGTAATCAACGGGAGGTGATGTAACCATGGCAGAGCGCATGTATTTTCCCAATTCCCCTGCCTGCGGACAGTGGGAGGCGCTTTTGGCGGACGCTCTGGATGGGCTTCTGAAGCCGGAGGACGAAGCCAGCTTCTCGGCCCACATGGCGCAGTGCCCGGCCTGCACGGTGCTGTTTGACGAGGCACGGCGCGGACGCGAATGGCTGGAGTTTTTATCCCCGGAACCAGAGGTCCCGGCCGGACTGCTCGATAAGATTCTGGCGCAGACCGGACCGGGACAGCAGGCAGGGTTCGGTCTGGCAAGTGGGCCCGAGGCCGCGTTGCCGGTGCCGCCAGCCTGGCAAAAGCCCGGCTTCATGGGCACGCTGCGCCGCTTTGCCGAGCCACGGCTGATGATGACCGCTGCGATGGCCTTTTTCTCGATCACACTGACCCTGAACCTGACCGGCGTGCGGCTGACGCAACTCAAGGCCAGCGATCTGCGGCCAACGGCGATGCGCTCCTATCTGGAACGGCGCATCACGACGGCCTCGACGCCCATCGTCCGCTACTACGACCATCTCCGCTTTGTGTATGAGGTGCAGACGCGGGTGCGCGAGCTGCGCCGCTCGACCGGCGGCGGAGACACCGCGCCGCAGCCGCAGTCGGCACCGGGCGCGCCCGGCCAGTCAAAGACTCCCAAGAAGGATGGCGGTTCCCGCATTCTCCCTTTCGAGGCTCTGCCAGGCAGCGGTGAGAGATCGGACTTTCTCGAAACATCGTTGAGGATGCAAACAGGGCACGCGCACTTGGGCGGCTCCACTGAAGAACCCCTGGAAAGGAGCACACCATGGACTGCGTAACTCATGCAGGAACCCCCGCCACCGCCTACTGCCAGAACTGCGGCAAACCCCTGTGCACCGACTGCGTTGCAGCCAGTGCGCTGCGCCCGGCCGCTCGAGGCATGATCCTGTGCGGCAACTGCATCGACGCCTGGCAGGCGGCCCAGCCCTTCGCTGTGCCGCCGCCACCGCCGCCGGGCGCCCCCAGCCCGGTGCTGGCCGGCCTGCTCGGTTTTATCCCGGGCGTTGGCGCCATGTACAACGGCCAGTTCATCAAGGGCCTGATCCATGTGGGCATCTTCGCCGTGCTGGTCAGCGCCGCCGACGTGAATGGCATCTTCGGGTTGTTCATCGCCGCCTGGGTCTTCTATCAGGTCTTCGAGGCCTATCAGACGGCCAAGGCGAGGCGCGACGGACTGCCACTGCCCGATCCGCTCGGGCTGAACGAGATCGGCAACCGCTTCAATCTGGGCTCGCAGCCCCCTCCCCCCCCACCGCCGCCCGCGGGCGTGCCCTTTGCCGCGGCGCAACCCGGACCGGCGCAGCAGGCGCCCTTTGCGCCCTATGCCGCGCCAGGCCCCGTGCCACCACCGCCGGGCTTTCCCCCGGTTCCTCCGCCGCCGCCCGCGCATTGCCATCATCGGCAAGCGCCCGTGGGAGCCATTCTGCTGATCGCTCTCGGCACTCTGTTTCTGCTCGGGCAGCTCGACGTGTTTTCGAGCAAGGTTCTTGAGTACAGTTGGCCGATCCTTTTGATCGGGCTGGGCATCTGGCTGGTCATCCGCCGCTGGAATGAGTCGCAAGGAGGTTCGAAATGACTCGCTATCTCTTCATCCGCCGCCTGTATGGGCCTGCATTTCTTCTTCTTGTCGGCGTCAACGCCTTGCTGAACCAGGCAGACATTCTGAGCTGGGGCCATAGCTGGCCGCTGTATCTGATCCTGATTGGCGTTTTGAAGCTGGCCGAGCGTATGGCCCTGGCCAGCGAGGGCGCTCCGAGCTATCCGCCGTACCCCGGCCAACCGGGCGCGCCGGTGCCGCCCACTTACCCCGCGCCGGCGCCCACTGCACCGTTGACCGGGCTGACGCCGGTGACCTATGAGCTGGTGAAAAAGGATGACGGAGGCCAACAATGAGCACCCCCAATATGCCGCCCCCGCCGCCCTACACGCCCCACGATCCGAAGGAACAGTGGAAGGCCTACCGCGAGCAGCAGAAGGCCGCCTACAAGGCCCAGCGCGAGGCATGGAAGGCGCAGTATCGCGGTGCCTATGGGCCACGCGTACCTTCGCTGATCGGCCCGGTGCTTTTGATCGGCATCGGCGTCCTGGCCCTGCTGATGCTCTCCGGCAAAATTCCCGCAGGAGAGTTCTGGGCCTGGTATAGCCGCTGGTGGCCGCTGGTGCTGATCGGCGCGGGCCTGGCTCTGCTCGGCGAGTGGGCGCTTGACCTGCGCCGCGCGACGCCGGTACGCCGCAGCCGTGGCTACGTGGGCCTGCTGGTTCTGGTGGCTCTGTTGGGCATGTGCGCCGCCGGATGGCATCGTGACTGGGGCGGAGGCACCTTCGGCTTCAAGGGCACCGAGGATCTGTTCAACAACCTCGGCCAGCCCGAGCACGAAAATGACGCTGCACCGCTCGCGCAGCAGGTGGCTGCGGGCGCCATCATCAACATTCAGAATGCGCGCGGCGATGTGAGTATTACCGCCGGCGACGGGCAGAGCGTCGAGGTGCAATCGCATCAGGTGGCCTACGCCAACTCCGACGAAGAGGCGAAGAAGATCTTCGACGCCGAGCAGACAACGCTCAACGTAAACGGCCGCAACGTCGAGGTGCGCGCGGGCAATAATGCCAGCGGCCGCGTGAACCTGACTGTGACCGTGCCGAAGAGCTCGTTTGTCACCGTGACCTCAAGCAAGGGCGACCTGACGGTGGCCGGGCTCGGTGCCGGACTGGCCGTCTACGCGGTCAACGGCGACACGCATCTGAACGGCATTGCCGGTCCGGTGCAGATCCACTTCGGCAACCGGCGGCATGACTTTTCAGCGCACCAGATCACCGGCGACCTGACGCTGGTCGGCGATGGCAACGATCTGACCATTTCGCAGATCACGGGCCGCACTTCGATCAGCGGCGAGATCTTCGGCGAGGTGCATCTGGAAAGCCTCGGTGGTCCGCTCAGTCTGCACACCTCGATTACCGACCTGCAGGTGGCATCATTGCCCGGCGACCTCGCGCTTGACTCCGATGATCTGCGGCTGACCGGAGCCAAGGGCACGGTACGCGTCAGCACGCATTCCAAAGACGTGGACCTGAGCCAGATCGAGGGCGACAGCACGGTTGAAAATCGCGATGGCCGCGTGGCCGTCGCACCCACCGGCGACTTTAACATCGACGTGAAGAACAACAAGGGCGACATTGAACTGACGCTGCCCGCGCGGGCCTCGGCCACCATCAATGGCCGTACCCACAATGGCGACATCGTCAGCGAGTTCCAATTGGCGACGATGGGCGACGAGGACAAGACCCTGACCGGCCGCATCGGTTCCGGCCACGCCCGCATTACCGTCAGCACCAACAACGGGGACCTGCGCATCAAGCGCGGCGGCGAAACCGGTTCCGTGGCCACGCCTGCCGCACCGGCCACGCCCGCCGCGCCGAATGCCCGCCACCTGAAAGTTCCACGGAACCAATCGGCGGCAAAACCCGTAACGCAATAAGAGTGTTTGCATCCTGGAAAATGCAATGGCGCGGAAGATCTTCTTCCGCGCCTCTTTTTTGCACGTTACTTGCGATCTCGTTCACCAGTTAACTTCGCTAACAAGCTAACTCGCTAACGCGATAACTTCGCTAACTTGCTCGCAGGCTAACTCCACTAACCCGCTAACAGGCTAACTCCGCTAGCCCTGCCAGATCCTACTCCGTGCGCAGGGCCACCATAGGATCGAGCCGGGCCGCGCGCCAGGCCGGCAGCAGGCAGGCCGCGATGGCGACCAGCAACATCGCCATTCCCACCGCGACAAAAACCGTCGGATCGAGCGGCTGCGTTTGATAGAGCATGGAACCGATCAGCCGCACCAGCGCGGCACTGGCGGCGAGACCGAGCGCAAGCCCGATGAGCGCGGGCTTCAGTCCATCCGCCAGCACGCGGCGCAGCACCTGCACACGCGAGGCACCGAGCGCCAACCGGATGCCCAGCTCGCCCGTGCGCTGCGCCACGATGTACGAGAGCACACCGAACAGCCCCACCGCGGCCAGCAACAACGTGAGCGCGCCGAAGCCGATCAAGGGCACCATGCTGCATCGCTGCGCCAGCGTCTTGCGCGCAAGCAGTTCCTCCATGGTCATCACGTTGGTCACCGGCAGATCGCGATCGAGCGATTGCACAATGCGTTGAATCGGCATCACGAAACGTTCCACATCGGCGCGGGAGCGCACCACCAGCCGGCCATTGCTTTCATCGCCTGCAAAAAGCGGGTAATACTGGATCGGCCTTGGGTCTTCGTCGAGATTGGCACGCGTGTCGCCGACAACGCCCACGACCTCCCAGTTTTTATCGTTATAACGAAGGTGCTTGCCGAGCGGATCTTCGCCCGGGAAAAACTTCTTTGCGAAGGCCTGATTGATGATGGTCTGATTGGCATGCTCGAGCGTGAGGTTGTCGTCGAAGTTGCGACCGCACAACAGCCGAATGCCAAGCGTCGGAAAAAACTGTGAGTCCACAACACGGTCAATGGCAAACTGTGCTTTTCCCGGCGGCAGTGGCGGATGCTCGACGATGGTGAAGGCGTTGTCGCCCCAGTGGCCCTGGCCCGGAACAGCGCGGCCAAAGCCTGCCGACTCCACACCGGGCAGTGCACGAACCCGCTCGAGCAGCGCACGATAAAACTGCACGCGTTGCGCTGGGTCGTGATAGCTGCCGCCGTAAAGTCCCAGACGAATGGTGAGCAGGTTTTGCGTCATGCAACCCATGTCGGCCGAACGCAGGCGCTGATAACTCTTCAGAAAAAGTCCGGCAGCAACCAGAAGAACCACGGTCAGCCCCACCTCCATGGCCAGCAACGAGCGTCGCAGGCGCGCGTGCCCACGCCCCACGCTTGAGCCGCGCGATGCATCCTGAAGCGCGGCCAGCGGTTGGTGATTGAAGAGACTGAACGAGGCAATGATTCCGGCAAACAGCGCACAGAGTGCGACCAGCCCCAAGGCAAAAAACATCGCTGTCGCGTCGATGCGAATCAGATCGGCGCGCACCACCTCCATGCGGCTCAAGGTGAGGCGAATCCACGTCACGGCCAACCAAGCCAGCACGAGCCCCACAACGCCGCCCGCCGACGAGAGCAGAAGACTCTCCACCAGCCGCTCGCGGATCAGATGCATGCGGCCTCCGCCGAGCGCAGTGCGAATCGCCATCTCTCTGCGCCGCGCGGCAGTCCGCGCCACCAGCAGATTTGCCACGTTCAGACAGGCGATCAGCAGCACGCACAGCGTCGCGGAAAACATAAGCAGAATCGGCTTGCGCATATCGCCGACCATGTCCTTGAGCAGAGGAACCATGGCTGCGCCCGTGCTGATGAAGGCATCGTCGCGATGCGCGTCGTGGATGCGCAGGGTAATGGCGGAAAGATCGTCCAGCGCCTGCGACTGGCTCACGCCGTCACGCAGTCGCCCCACCACGCTAAAGCTATGCTCACCCAGCGGCGCAACATACTTGGCCGGATAGTAACGGTGCAGCGGGGTCCATGCCTGAATCGTCGTATCCGGAAAGGCAAACCACGCAGGCATGACACCAATCACCGTGTAGGGCTGCTTGTCGATATAAACCTGCTGGTTTACGATAGCCGGATTTGCATTGAAGCGATGCTTGAACAGGCTCCAGCTCAAAACCACCACGCGGTTCGCACCGGGTTGATCTTCGGCGGCGGTGAAGTTGCGGCCGAGTGCGGGTGCAACGCCGAGCGTGGACATTAAGTTCGCCGTGCAGGGAAGTCCGATCAACTCCTCTGGCAGTTCTCCATCCGCCGTGGAGAGGTTCAGCTTAGCCTCACTCATCATCGCCAACGATGAGAAACTGCGGTTCTGCCGGGTCCACTCATCGTAGATGCCGCCAGCGACTTCGTTCTGCGGAAACTGGTTGCTGCTGTACTCGTAGACGGCCATCAGCCGATCCTGCTCAGGATAAGGCAGCGGCCTGAGCAGTACATTGCGCGCAACGGTGAAGATGGCCACATTCGCGCCGATGCCGAGGGCCATCACGGTAATCGCAATCGTCGTGAAGCCCGGCGCATGACGCAGGCCGCGCAGACCGTAGCGCAGATCGCGCAGCAGCGATTCCAGGCCGTTCCAACTCCAACTAGCCCGCGTCTGTTCGCGCAGCAGAGCCGGGTTGCCGAAGGCGCGCAGAGCCGCCGCCCGGGCCTCGCGCTCACTCATGCCCGCCGCGCGATTCTCTTCAATGAGCCGCTCAAGATGATCGCGCAGTTCGACATCCAACTCCGATGCCGCCTGTTTGCGAAAAAGCAGCATGCGAAGGCGCATCCGCGCCTGTTCGATCCAACGCATCGCGCGCCTCCTCAGGCCTCACCTACGATCAGATTGATGGCGGTCGAAAGCCGGTTCCAGTTGGCCGTCTCCGCGTCCAGTTGCTTGCGACCGGCGGCGGTGAGCGTGTAGAAGCGCGCCTGACGGCCGGTCTCGCTCTCGGCCCACTTGGTTCTGACCCAACCCTGCTGTTCAAGCCGGTGCAGCGCCGGGTAGAGCGAGCCTTGCTGCACCTGCAATACCTCACCCGAAAGTTGCTGAATGCGTTTGGCGATGGCCCAACCGTGCAACGGCTCCAGGCGAATCGTCTTGAGGATCAAAAGATCGAGCGTTCCCTGTACAAGATCGTTTGGTTTTCCCATACCTAGAATATCTACACCTTACACAGGTAGACGGTCAAGGTATCAAACTCAAAGCAGCCGAATCTGTGCCGCACAAAAAAGAGAGGCCCAGTCCATGACTGAGCCTCTTGTCCACGCGAAAACACCGGCGATTATTCGACGGCAATGCGCGGTACGCGCGATCCGATCCGGGTGAAAACCTCCCAGGGAATCGTGCCGGTGGCATCGGCGTGCTCTTGCGCCGTGATGGTTTCTTTGCCCTGCGTGCCGAGAATGACCACCTCGTCGCCCGCTTCAATACCGGCAATCTCCGTCACGTCAAGCATGGCGTGATCCATGCAAACGCGGCCCACCAGCGGCGCGCGCTGGCCGCGCACCAGCATCTGGAAATGGTTGCCCAGATGGCGGTCAAGCCCGTCGGCATAACCGGCGGCAACGAGGCCGATCTTCATCGGCTCGCTGGCGACGAAGGTGCCGTTGTAGCCCACGGTTGTTCCTGCGGGAATCGTGCGTACGCCGAGGATGCGCGTCTTCCAGACGAGCGCCGGCTCGAGCGCTGCCCGCGCGGCGGCGATCGACGACGGCTCTTTTTCAAAGCTCGGTTCAAAGCGCGGCACCACGCCGTAGAGCGCGAGGCCGGGGCGAATCAAGGCGCGCATGCCGAAGCGCGCCGCCAGCGCGCCGAGCGGTTCGGCAAGGCCGGCAACCAGGGCCGCCGAGGCTCCCACGTTGAGCCAGTCAGGATAAAAGCCCGCCATCGCAACCGTGCGCAGAGCCTCTTCCATCTGCACGAACTGCTGGCGCGTCGCCGTGCCGTCGCCCTCGTCCGCCGCATAAAGATGCGTCATCACGCCTTCAAGGCGCAAGGGCGAGCCCGGCGTAAAGTGCTTGAGCAGCGAGGCAAGCTGGCCAGGGAACGCACCCTGACGGCTCATGCCGGTGTCGATTTCGAGATGCACGGGATAGGCGCCTGGGCAGAAGCCAGCGGCGCGCGCGGCAGCCTCCATCTCCTCGATCTGCCACGGCTCCCAAAGCAGCACGGTGAGGTTGTGCGCGACCACCTCGGGGCTTTGGCCGGGCATGGGGCCGCCGATGGCCACGATGCGCGCGTCGGGGCACAGGGCGCGCGTTTCAACGGCCTCTTCAACGCTGGTCACCGCCAGCCACTGGGCGCCGCCACGCACCGCCGCCGGAGCGCAGAGCGCGAGCCCGTGGCCGTAGGCATTGGCCTTCACCACGGCCAGCACCTCAGCATGCGGCGCGGCGAGGGAAGAAAGAAAACGATAGTTTTGCTCGATGGCGTGCGGGCGAATCTCGACCCAGCAGGGGCGTTTGGACACTGGAAAGCTCACCTGTTTAGTGTAGCGCCGCGCTCAACGTGCGCGGAAGCGCGTGAGCGCGTAGGCGATGACCGTCTGTCGCTCGTCGCCTGTTTCGGCAAGCAGTTCTTCTTCAAGCGCGGTGGGCAAGTGCATTTCGCAGGCCAGCATTTGCTCGGGCGCGGCATCGACAAAGCACAGTTCGCAACAGCCCAGCGCATCGCCCTCATTGCGCACCGGGGGACCGAAAACGCGGCAGGTCATCGGCCGCCATGCATACAGATCGCAGCGGCCGGTCGCCGGATCGAGCACCGGGCAGGCGGGATCGTTGGCGAAGTCCTCGAATTTATCCTGATCTTCGTCGCTCGTGCCGAGCACGCCGGTGGCCGTATCGCCCGGAAACTCCGCACCGTTGTCGGCAATCCAGGCTTCAGCGCGCGCACGCACCGTTGCGGCGAGGGAAGGATGCTCTTTTT
Source organism: Acidobacteriaceae bacterium UBA1307 (assembly GCA_002307235.1). Classification (GTDB taxonomy): domain Bacteria; phylum Acidobacteriota; class Terriglobia; order Terriglobales; family Acidobacteriaceae; genus Telmatobacter. The sequence continues at coordinate 47,572 of DBTV01000004.1, read as the reverse complement.
CGAGCAGGGAAAAACCCATCTGCAACCGCGACGCATCAAGTGCGTTGATGGCGAAGGCCCCGTGGCAACAGGCATCGCAGCCGGGCTTGCAGGCGAGTTGGTCACCGGCGCGCGCGGCGGCCGAGGCCAGTGCTGCTTCGGTGATTTGCATCAGTTCGTTGTCGCGTTCAGGGCGCATACATCGAGCATAGCCGAGGCAGGCAGACTTGACCGCGCGGGAGGGAAGTCGCAAGCTAAGAGAAATACCTTATGAGTACAGATCTCGTTTCGCCTTCTCTCGAAACCGACGTGCAGGCGCAGTGCAAGAACTGCGAAACCGAGTTGCATGGCCACTTTTGTGCCCATTGCGGACAGACCGACCGGCCGCTGGACCCGACCATGCACGACCTGCTGCACGAACTCACCCACGAGCTTTTGCATCTGGACGGCAAGATCTTTTTGACCTTCAAGATGCTGGTCTTTCACCCGGGACAGCTGACGGCCGAGTTTCTCTCGGGCCGGCGCGCACGCTTTATCGGACCGGTGCGGCTCTATCTGACGATGAGTCTGCTTTTCTTTCTGCTTATGGCGCACGACCCCACCGAGAAACACTCCGGCAAGGCCGGGGTCAAACAGGCAGACCAGGGCGAGCAGTACACGGACAAGGACGATTCCGTGCAGGTGCAGAAAGACAAGGACGGCGACGGGCTCACGATCAAGATCGGCGATGACGAGGCCCAAAAATCACAAAAATATTCGTGGCTGATGAAGTACCTGAACAAGAAGATCGCAAGCTCCGAGGCCTTCGAGCACGAGATGATGACCAACATCTCGCACGCCATCTTTTTGATGATTCCCGTCTTCGCGCTGGCACTGCGGATGGCCTACTACAAGCGACATTATCGCTACCCGGCCTACATCTATTTTTCGCTGCACTACCATGCCATCGTCTTTTTGCTCTTCGCCATGGGAGTGCTGGCGTCGTGGCTTCACAGCGGACTGATCGATACACTGGTATTTTTCGTCGTCCTCTTTGCCCCGCTGATGTACCTGCATCATTCGATGCGCCGGGTCTTCGGCGGCACGCACCTGAGAACGGCGCTGCGCATCGCAGCGCTCAGCGCCATCTACCTGCCCGCGCTTTTGCTGGTTCTTCTGGCCGCCGTTGCCGCAGCCTACATCAGAGCCTGATTCTTCAGCGCTGCATGCGCGCCAGAATCGTATCGAGCTCGTCGAGGCTCGACTCAATCTCGGCGATGGTTGCCGTCAGTTGTGCACGTTGCGGCGCTGCGGCTTTTTTCTCAGAGCAGAGCCACTGGCCCAGCCACTCGCCCTTGCTTAGCAGCTCGTGGCCCGAGGCGGAATAGTCGTGCGTTGCATGACGAATGCGCTCGACCTTACGCAGATCCATATCGGTGCTGACCGCCTCGGCCTCAGCGGTCGCCGCCAGAGTGCGCACCCCGGCGCGCCAGTCTTCCAGATCCTGCACGAACCGTGCGCGTGCCTCTTCGTAACTCCACATCGGCGTCTCTCCTCGTATCGGATGATTTCGGAACCCAGAAAAATCTCGGACCGAAGTCTACACCGCACCGGGCACTCCGCGCCTCCTTTTTTTTCTTCCCCTTTTACGCTTTTTGCTCGAGCCTCCCCAAAGAAAAAAGCCTCGCGCGCTACGAGGCTTTTTCCTGGCTTTCGAGGAGGCACGCCGCTAGTCGAGCGGGCGATCCCAGTGCTCAAGCGTCTCCTTGAAGGTGGTCATGAACTTGCCCGAATCGGCGCCGTCGATCAGCCGGTGATCCATGCCCATGCAGTAGTACTGCATCGAGCGGATGGCGATCGAGTCGTTGCCCTCGGCGTCGGTCACCACGACCGGCTCCTTGTTCAGCCCGCCGATGGCCAGAATCGCCGACTCAGGTTGGTTGATGATCGGCGTGCCGAAGACGCCACCGAAGACGCCCGCGTTGGTGAGCGTAAAGGTCGAGCCCGAGGTCTCGTCCGGCATCAGCTTCTTGGTGCGTGCGCGCGCGGCCAGATCGACAATGGCGCGCGACAGATCGACGAAGCTGCGCGACTCGGCATGCGTAATCACCGGCACGATCAGCCCCCAGTCGAGCGCCACCGCAATGCCGATGTTGATGGCGCGATGGTAGCGGATCGAGTTGCCTTCCAGCGAGGCATTCACGATGGGGTACTTGCGCAGCGCCTCCACCGTGGCCGCCGCGATGAACGGCATATACGTCAGCTTGATGCCGTGCTTCTTCTCAAAGTTGGCGCGCTCGCGCTGGCGAATGCGCACGATGTGCGTCATGTCGACCTTGTAAACATTGTGCGCGTGCGGCGCGGTCTGCTTGCTCTCAAGCAGTCGCTGCGCGATGATCGAGCGCATCTTGGTCATCGGCACCAGCTCGCCCGGCACATGCGGCAGCGGCTCGGCCGGCGCGGCCACGGCGCCACCCGGACCGTTGTCCTTGAGGTAGCGCAGAATGTCTTCCTTGGTGATGCGCTGCTGCGATCCCGTACCCGGCACCTGGCGCAGATCAAGCTGATTCTCGCGCGCGATGCGGCGCACCAGCGGCGACGAACGCAGTCGGCGCCCGACCGGCTCCGGCACGGCCTCGGGCTTCGGCGCAGCCACCGGCGCGGGCGCACTCTTCACCGCTGCGGCCGGTGCCGCCAAGGCAACCGGCGCGGCACCACTGCCACCGATCCGCGCGACCACCACATTGATGGCGACCGTTTCGCCCTCGGCAGCCACAATCTCCAGCAGCGTACCCGAAACCGGCGCGGGAATCTCCGCGTCCACCTTGTCGGTCGAAATCTCAAACAGCGGCTCGTCCTTGAGAATCGCGTCGCCCGGCTTCTTCAGCCATTTCGTGATGATGCCTTCGACAATCGATTCGCCCATCTGCGGCATCACGACCTCGGTGGCCTCGCTCGTAACCGCGGCAACCGGCGCTTCGGCGGCGGCTTCGCCCGCCTCACCCATCAGCGCAACCACGGCGTTGATGGCGACCGTTTCGCCCTCGGCGGCCTTGATCTCAAGCAGCGTGCCTGCCACCGGCGCGGGAATCTCCGCGTCCACCTTGTCGGTCGAGATCTCGAAGAGCGGCTCGTCCTTGGCAACCGCGTCGCCCGGCTTCTTCAGCCATTTCGTAATGGTGCCCTCGACGATCGACTCGCCCATCTGGGGCATGATGACTTCCGTTGGCATGCAGCAACACTCCCTCGCGGGCCCCGGCAAAAATCACAGGTCCCTTGCGATTATAAATTGCGGTGACTTGCGTGGCGCGGCACTAAGCCCGCTCCGGTGCCTCGGGATGCCCAAGCAGCCGTTCGAGCTCGGCCGGAGCCGTGGCCGGGGTATCTCCCGCCGGAAACCGTTGCGCCATCCGCGCCCGCAGCGCCGCAAGGCTCTCGACGGCCAGCACCTGCTCGCCAAAGACCATGCCAAACTGCCGCGCCGCCTGATTCGCAATGGTCTCAAGGCTCGGCAGCTCTTGCGGCTCTGCCACCTCGCGCTCCAGGCTCGTCACCGGATGATCGGCGATGCCGCAGGGCACAATCAGTTGAAAATCCTCAAGATGCGTGCGGACATTGAAGGCGAACCCGTGCGAGGTGACGCCGCGCGAAACATGCACGCCAATCGCGGCAATCTTGCCCTCGCCCTGCGGATGGTCTTTGCTGTGCTCGACTTCGGCGGCAGTGCCCATGGCGGAGGGAGGCGGGGGGGGCACCCCCCGCGCAAAGCCGGCAGCATCGCCAGGGGCTTTAGCCCCGGAGGAAAGCTCTTCGGCGGCATTCGCACGCCTCTCGTCCAAGAGTCCGCCGCCCGCAGGGCACCAGACACCGGTAAGGCCAGGGATGCGGAAGGGTTGCAGGCCAAACTGGCCGCAGAGTCGGATGAGAACCTCTTCGAGCCGACGCACAAAGTCGACCGGGCCGAGCCGCGCGCCGCTGTCGTTGCGCAGGCTGCGCAGGTCGAAGATCGGGTAGCCGACCAGTTGACCGGGGCCGTGGTAGGTCACGTCGCCGCCACGATTGATCTCATGCAGAGTGACGCCACGCGCGGCGAGCAGCTCGTCCGAAGCTAAAACATTCGAGCGATGGGCGTTGCGCCCGAGCGTGATCACCGCCGGGTGTTCGAGCAGCAGCAGCACGTTGCCGATGCGCCCGGCCACGCGCGCCTCCACCAACTCCTGTTGCAACTGCAGAGCCTCACCGTAACCGATCCGCCCAAGATAGAGATACTCGATCATGACTCTCTTATTGTAGAAGCCGGAGCTAGTTCGGCGAGGGAAGTTGCGCCTCATCCACAATCAGTTCTTCGACGCGGCCCGGTGCTGTCTTCAGTTCAAGCCCGAGCGTATGCAGCGCACTTTCGATCGATGCACCAAGATGGCTTTCATCCTCAGGAGAACCTTGCTCAACGTTGAAATCGTAGCTACCCGTAAGTTGGGTTTCGTCACGTACCGGACGGTTCAACAAACCGCTCAATCGCTCGGACAACAATGCCATGGTCGTGTTTTCCGCCAAGAAGACATGCGAACCATATCCGATCCATGAAGAGGTTTTCGGATCTTTTGCGGGCACGAGATGCGCTCCCTTGGTCATCACGCGGAGCGTGGAAATTTTTCCTTCACGCTGGCTTTGGTGAGCGCGCAGATGGAAGCGTTCCACCAGCAGCGATTGCAGCATCTGCCGTTGCTCCTCGCTCGGCGGCGCAAGCGTCTGCGCCGGGTTTACATCGCTGAAAGCCGCGCCCCCCGGAGGCTTAGCTGCGAGGTCAAAATATGCAGTATCAATCCACTTGGGGCCGCCGACAATCTGGAAACGCTGCAAGTGATAGGCCGTCACAATTAAAAAACGCAGCGTGCAACCGCGCCCAGAGATCATGCCTCCGGGATAAGTGCGCAGATCATTCAGATGAGTTTCTTGTGGCGAAGAAGGCCGAACGGAGGCGACGTCAAAGCTCGGAGGCACAAGATCCACTTGGAGGCTTTGCTGGGCCACCGCAGACATTATCCCGCTTACAGTCAATGCAAGATAAAACACGCATCGTAAAGCTATTGTGCGCATCGCTCCCCCTTCTTATCTATGTTCAACATCGTACAGACGGAATCACGCATCCGAGCGTTCGGCGGCTCGTTCGCTGATACACTAAACCCTGGCAGGAAGGCTGGGCGATCGCTGCCGGAGCCGGGGCGCAAGTCTCGGATTCGGGGGAGGAAAGTCCGAACTCCGCAGGGCAGTGTGCCGGATAACGTCCGGAACGCGAGCTTGTGAAGGCTCGTGGATGGCGAGTGCCACAGAGAATATACCGCCTCACGCCAAGGGCAATCTTCGGGTTGCGCGCGGCAAGGGGTCGAACCGAAAGGGCGCAAGCCTGGACGGCCAGTCCCCGAGGTAAGGGTGAAAAGGTGCGGTAAGAGCGCACCGCTTCGACGGCGACGCCGAAGGCAGGGTAAACCCCACACGGAGCAAGACCAAATAGGGAGGGAGGCACGCGCTCGGAGCAATGCGTGTGCCCGGCGTCGGCCCGACGCCGCAAAGCTGCTCCATGCAATGGCTGAAACCTCCGGGTAGGTCGCTGTTGAACGTCCGCGGTAACGCGGCGTCTAGACGAATGATCGCACTCGACAAAATTCGGCTTACAGGTCTTTCTGCCAGTTCGTGACCGCTCCAAGGGGGTCGCCCCGCGGAGATTATAGTAAGGAGGGAAAGCCCCGTCCGCTTGCGGTCGGGGTTTTCTTTTTTTATGGTCTGTTTTCTTGAGAAAAAGGCTCCTTGCGTGCTTCGAAAAACTGTACATGTACTGGAGACATGCTCTAAATGGCCTCAAGCGCGTCAATGGCGCGATTGACCTCGCGCGAGAGCAGATCGGCGGTCGGAAAAAAGCGCGCTCGTTCTTCTTCGGGCAGTTGTGCCAGCAACTGCTCATAGGGCACGACCTCGCAGCCGGCAAAGGCTAAAAATCCTGTGGCGTCGGCCATCTGGCAGCTCATGCGAATCAGGGCGCAAAGATTCCACTCGCGCGGCTCGGGCAGCACATCGTGATGATGGGCCACGACAATCTCCAGTTCGCGCGGCAGCTTCCAGTTCGCAATCAACTGGAGGCCGACCTCGCAATGATCCCAGCCAAACAGGGCGCGCTCGCCTTCGAGAATGCTGTGGGCCGGGCCGCGATGCGTATGCAGCAACCGCGCATACTCCTTGGGCTGAATCACCGCCAGCGCCGAACGCCCGATGTCATGCAAGATTCCGGCGGTATAGGCGTTGTCCTTGTCCATGCGGCTCAACACCGCCAGATGCTCGGCAATAATGGCGCAGGCCAGATTGTGCCTCCAGAAATTCTTCATTTCCTGAAGGCTCATTGTCTTGCCCATGTAAGCGCGCACGCCCACCGTGATGCACATGCCCTGCAGCGCATTCGCGCCCAGAATCGAAATCGCCTGCAGGATGTTGTTGGCCGGGTAGCGCGGCGAGTAGAGCAGGGAGTTGGCCACCGTCAGCACCTCGCTGGCAAAGGCCGGGTCCGACGAGATCACCTCGGAGAGTTGATAGAGCTGGATGTTTTCCCGGTTCACCAACTGCAAGACGCGTGTGGCGATTTGCGGAAAAGGCGGAAGGCGCAGATGCGCCCAGGGCAGATTCTCCAACTGCTTGGCCCTGTCCTCTCGCTTGCGGTCACTCGCATCCACAATGCCATCAATGCGCACACCGTCTGCGTCGCTGCTGGAACTCCAATCGGGCAATGTGCCGCCTCGCCTCTCGTGGTCCTTTCTCTCTTCGTCGGCAATTTTTGGAAAATTCTATAGTCTGTCGGTTTTTAGGAAGCGACAGCGGCGCGGCGGGAGCCTTCGTTTGCGGGGCATGCTTCTGTGTAGAAAGAGCAAAGACGTTTGTTTTTATAAAAAAGTTGCAAATATGCAGAGAAAACTCCTCCTGAACATAAAAAATTGATGCTAAAATTACCTAAATTATTTCCGTACACTACGGTAAATATTTTTCAGTTAAGCCAAAACAATGGCTTAGCGCGAATCTTCGTAACTGTCCCCGATTGCTTCCATCCGCACGCAAACGATCAAAAAAAGGGAGAAATCAACCTTGATACGAAAAGTGTATTTAAAATTGGTGGCCAAATTTGCTGTTCTCGTTGTATTGGCTTTGATCTTCAACCACTTACCTGCTGCGCAGGCGCAGTCGACGCGCGGCACGGTCACGGGAACCATCACGGACCCGTCCGGCGCGGTCATCCCCAATGCCGAAGTGACTTTGGCTAACCCCGCCACGGGCGTTGCCGTAAAACTGCACACCAACAGTGCCGGCATCTATCGTTTTGAGGCTGTTCTGGCAGGTGAGTACAACGTGGTAGCCTCTGCCGAGGGCTTCCAGAAGTCGGAAAGCGGAGTCTCCATCACGGTGGGTGCCACCGTAGGCCGCAATTTCGTTCTCAAGATCGGTTCGGCAACGACGGTCGAGGTTTCCGAAGAGCTTCCCGAGCTGCAGACCAGCGACAGCGTGCGCAGTGCCGCGATCAGCGCCAACCAGATGGCCACTCTGCCCATTAACAGCAACAACTCGCTGAATCTGATGTTGCTGATTCCCGGTGTTGTTGCCTCCAAGACCGGCGGCGGCAACGATAACGGTATTGGAGCCGTGAACGGTGCTCGTGGCCGCTCGAACAACTTCATGATCGACGGCATCAACAATAACGATATTTCGGTCACCGGTCCGCAGTACACGATCTCCAATACCGACCTGTTGCAGGAAGTTTCGGTGCAGGCATCGAACTTCACCTCCGATTTCGGTCATGCCGGCGGCGCGGTCGTCAGTCAGGTAACCAAGTCGGGCACCAATACGGTCCACGGCACCTTCTCCGAGATCTATCGCTCGCAGATCTTTGATGCTTCGACCCAGCTTCAGCGTTATACCTGGCGGAATTACTCCACGGCCAAGCAGGCCTCTACGCCGGTTGTCCCCAAGTACATGGACAGCATGCCGGGCTTTACCGTCGGCGGTCCGGTGGTGATTCCACACCTGTATGACGGCCGCAACAAGACCTTCTTCTTTGGCGGCGCGCAGTGGGATCACTACTCGAACGGTGCCAATATCTCCACGTTCTCTTATGTGCCGACAGCCAATGGCTATGCCACGCTGGCAGCGCTCTCCGGCAGTTGCACGAATGTCGCCACCTATCTGGGCCTGCTCGGATCGGTCCGTTCGACGGACACCAATCCCAGCCTGGTTTCCATCGCGGTTCCGACGGCTCTGGCCTCCAGCACCTGCAACAAAACCGCCCGTACCGGCCAGTCGGTGGAAGTGGGCACCTATACCCGTTCGATGCCGGACATCACCACGAACAATAATCACCTGATCCGCATCGATCATCAGATTTCGCCGAAGCAGAACATCATGTTCCGCTGGATCTGGAGCTCAACCCGCGAGCAGAACTCCAGCGTCGGCATCAACTCCGACTACGACGTTCCCTACACCAAGGGCTACTGGTCTGGCAACGTCAACCACGACTACGTGATTTCTCCCAACATCGTCAATGAGTTTCGCTTTGGCTTCTCGCGTTCGGTCTTTGCCTGGAATACTTCGAACACGACCGCTCTGAGCAATCCGACCTGGACGATAGACAATCTGACCAACCTCACCCTGAGCGCCAGCTATCCGCAGGGCCGCTACGCCAACACCTGGCAGTGGAGCGACACCGTCACCTGGACGAAGGGCCGCCACGCCTTCAAGTTTGGTGCCGACATCACTCGCCAGCTGGCAACCCAGCGGGCGCCGATCAACAATCGCGGTGCATTTGTCTACAAGCAGAGTGCGAAGAACGGAACCATCGTGCCGTCCGTTATCACCTCGATGGCCAACTTCATTGACGATGTTGCCGGACCGAGCGGCAGCTATACCAAGTACTTTGCCACGGGCCGCTATCACCCGAATCTTTTCCTGCCCTCTTTCTATGCGGAAGACACCTACAAGGTGACATCCGACCTGACAGTGAACTTCGGCGTGCGCTACGAGAACTACGGCCAGCCGGCGAACATTTTCAAGTACGCGGCCTATAGCGGTCTGTACGGCAATGCCGATGATGCGGTGAAGGCCCACCAGTCGAACTTCAACTTTGGCCCTTCGGTCGGATTCGCCTACAACCCGGAGTGGCTAAGCCACAAAACGGTGATTCGTGGCGGTTACTCGATCACCTACGACACCTTCTACAACAACCTGCTCTCGAATATCGCCGCGGCCGCGCCGAATGTCATGACGAATGCCCCAGTAACCAGCAGCTCGTCGAGCGACTCGCCGCGCGGCTACGTTGGTTTGTCTAATCTGTACACCACGGCTACCGCGAATACGGTCACCCCGTATACCGGCGTCGGCAATCAGTTCAACCGGGACATTCGCAACCCCTACTACAACCACTTCAGCATCGGCATTCAGCAGGAGATGCCCGGCAAAGTGATTTTGGATCTGGCTTACGTCGGCACGCTCGGCCGCCAGCTCTTCTTCTCCAACAACGTCAACCCGATTCTTCCGGACTCGACCCACACCTCGTACGCGACGCAGAAGACAGCGAACTATGGGACGCAGTACACGCGTTTGAATGCGGCACGTGGCTCGATTACCTCGCGAGAGAGCGGTGTCACCTCCAACTACAGCGGATTGCAGGTTGCGGTCTCGCGCAGAGCGATCAACACCGTTGCCGGCAAGATCGACGCCTCGGGCAACTACACATGGTCGAAGAACATGGACGTGCTCTCCGACACTTTTTCCACCTACTCTTCGGGTACCTATATGTCGAAGTCCATCACGCAGTATGGCTCGGCAAAGGGCTTCGATTACGGTCCGTCGGATATGGATCGCCGCCACGTGGCCAATGTCGTTCTTCATTGGCAGGTGCGCGAGCTTCCCTCACACAAGCTGGTCAACCGCGTCGTGGGTGGCTGGTCGCTGTCGCCGGTGCTCTCCGTGATGTCCGGTTCTCCCTTCAACGTTGTGAACGGTACGGATCGCGATCTGGATGGTGCCAGTTCCAACGATCGCCCGAACATCGGCAACAAAAATGCTCCGCTCAACACGCGCGCCGTCATCACCACGGCCTGCGCGAGCGGCTACTACAATCCGAACGTCAGCACCACGGCCGCCAACGCCTGCGTCAACGCGAGCGATGTGCACTGGGTGCAGGCGGGAACCTACGAGCCGACCTCCTCGTCCATGGAAAGCCGCAATGCGGTTACCATGGGCCGCTATCTGAATCTTGACCTGAGCGTGGCCAAGAGCATCGAGATCCGCGAACGGCTCAAGCTCCAGTTGCGTTCGGAGTTCTATAACGTCACCAACACGCAGAGTTACGATGTGGCCAAGTTCGCCACTTCGGTTTCCTCGTCGGCAAACACCTTCATGGATAACAAGTCGGTCTCTGGTGGCGCACGCAGCTTCCAGCTCTCCGGCAAGATCATCTTCTAATGGTTGTGTAGCGCCAACCGGGGCCGGTGCGATTTCTTCGCGCTGGCCCCGTCCTTTTTGACCTCCCTGCCCTGCAACCGCATCTGTTCCGGCCATCCCCGCCGCGATACCATGAGGGTGGGAGTGTTCTCATGCCGCAGATTCTCGACGGAGCCGCCATCGCCGCGGCCATCAAGCAGGATGCAAAAATCGAAGTCGAACAACTGGCCGCCCAGGGGATTCAGCCCGGTTTGGCCGTGATTCTGGTCGGCCACGTCGCCGCATCGGAGATCTACGTCCGCAACAAGGTGCAGTCCTGCGCCGAGGTGGGGCTGCACAGCGAGCTGATTACGCCGCCCGAGTCGGTCACCACCGAAGAGATGCTCGCGCTCGTCGCCCAGCTCAACGCCCGCGACGAGATTGACGGCATCCTCATCCAGTTGCCCCTGCCCGCGCACGTTGACGCCAAGCGGCTGCTCGACGCCATTGCCCCCGAAAAGGATGCCGACGGATTCCACCCGATCAATGCCGGCCGCGTGCAGTCTGGCCGCCCGGCGCTGGCTCCCTGCACTCCGGCGGGCGTTATCGAGATGCTCAAGCGCAGCAAGATCGAGATCGCCGGCAAGCACGCCGTCGTCGTTGGCCGCAGCGATATTGTGGGCAAGCCCGCCGCCATGCTGCTGCTGCACGAAAATGCGACAGTCACCCTCTGCCACTCGAAGACGAAGGACCTTGCCGCGATCACCCGTCAGGCCGATATTCTCGTCGCCGCCATCGGCCGTCCCGGCTTCATTACGTCGGAGATGGTCAAGCCCGGCGCCACGCTCGTCGATGTCGGCATCAATCGCATCAACACGCGCGAGGAGTTCGACCGCTTCTTCAAGGGCAATGAGAAGCGCGAGGCAGCCTTCGCCAAGCGCGGCTCGGTGATCGTCGGCGATATTCACCCGGCGGCCTTTGAGCTTTCAAGCGCCTACACGCCCGTCCCGGGCGGCGTTGGTCTGTTGACCGTCGCCATGCTGATGGCCAACACCGTTCGCGCCGCCAAACTGCGCCGCGGCCTGTAGCCGGTACGCGCCAGCGGTCTGGCCCCCGGTTGGGCCGCTGGTGAAAAGGAGAGCTTCATGGCTGACTACCGCAGTGAAAATGCCGCAAGCCTCACGCGACTCTTCGCCCTGCTCGATGGGCTCAACACCAGCAAGCTCGCGCACCCGCTGCCCAATGGCTGGACCGTTGCCGATGCGCTGGTGCACCTCGCCTTCTGGGATGCCTACAGCCTCGATCTGTTGCACGGCTGGCAAAAGGGCGATCTGCCGCAGAAGTCCGCCAACATCGACGCGACCAATGCCGCCGTACTCTCGCTGAGCCGCCATCTTCCGCTCAACGCGATTGCCCCGCTCGTGCGCAACAATGCCACGGCCGTCGACCAGACCGTCGAGCATCTCAACCCCGTGCTCGCCGCGAGCATCGACGCCAGCGAGTTTCGCTTCCTGCTCTTCCGCAGTTGGCATCGCGAGGCGCATCTGAAAACTCTCGAAAGCGAGCTTCGCTAGATGCTGCGGGTCGGACTCACCGGAGGCCTTGCCAGCGGCAAAAGCACCGTCGCCGCGCAACTGCGCGCGCTTGGCGCCGAACTCATCGAGGCCGATGAACTCGGCCGCGTGATGATGGAACCCGGCCAGCCGGTCTTTGCCGCGATTGTTGCGCACTTCGGAGATAATGTCGTTGCGGACGATGGTCATCTTGACCGCGCGCGTCTGGCCCATCTCGCCTTCGCCGAGGGCCGCCTGCAAGAGCTCAACGCCATCATTCATCCGGCGGTGCTTGCTGCGCAGCAACGATGGATGGATGCGGTCTTCGAGAAGAGCCCCGACGCCGTCGCCGTTGTTGAATCCGCGCTGATCTTCGAGGTGGTGCGCGATGCCAGGTTGCGCGGCGAAACCACAGGTCCCCTGGCCGACTGGCGCAACCGGCTTGATCGCGTCATCGTCGTCACCGCGCCGGTCGAGCTGCGTGTTGCCCGCTACGTTCATCGCGTTTGCCCGCCCAATGCAACGGCCACCGAGCGTGCTGCCGCCGAGGCCGAGGCCCGACGTCGGCTTGCTCACCAGATTCCCGATGCGGAAAAGCTCGCCGAGGCCGATGATGTGCTTGAAAACACGGGCGATGCTGAGGCCCTGCGCGAAAAAGTGACGAAACTCTGGACGAAACTCCAGCAGGAGCGCAACTCTTTTCGTCTTCCGCAGTCTTTACAATAAAAGCGATAGCGGAACCCCTGTTCCGTGGTCGACGTACCTATTTCAGGAAGCAGGAAACCATGTTCAATCTGCGCGCCTTGAAATCCCGACGCATCTTTGTGATCGCCGCGCTGGCGATCGGCTTTGTCGCACTGCTCGCCATTTCGCCCACCAGCCGCTGGTGGCTTTCACATCTGTTTGGCCACGGTGGCCATGGCTCGCCGCTGGAGCTGACCGAGGCTCACGCCGCGCCCGCCTACGATGCCGAAGAGCAGAACAACATCGCGGTCTACAAAAAGGTTTCGCCCTCGGTGGTCAACATCACCTCGACCACGCTGGTCTACAACTTCTTCTACGGCGCTGTGCCGCAGCAGGGCCAGGGATCGGGCTTCATCCTCGACAAGGCCGGCCACATCCTCACCAACTATCACGTCATTGAAGGCGCCAACCGCTCGGGCAGCATCGAGGTTCAGCTCTCCAACAAGCGCAAGTACAAGGCCGCGGTGATTGGCAGCGACAAGAGCCACGATCTTGCTCTGTTGCAGATTGAAGCGCCCGATCTGCAGCCGGTCACGCTCGCCAATTCCAGTGATCTTGCCGTTGGCCAAAAGGTCTACGCCATCGGCAATCCCTTCGGCCTGTCGGGCACCATGACGCGGGGCATCATCAGCGCCATCCGGCCCATTCGCAATGGCGACGGCACACCGATTGAAGACGCCATCCAGACCGATGCCGCCATCAATCCCGGCAACTCCGGTGGGCCGCTCTTGAATTCGCAGGGCGAGGTCATCGGCATCAACACGATGATCGCCACCAACGGCACCGATCAGAGCGCAGGCATCGGCTTTGCCATTCCCATCAACACCGCCAAGGCCGCACTGGCCGACCTGACCCGCTACGGCCGCGTTCGCCGGCCGACGCTCGGCATTGTTTCCTATCCGATTGGTCCTGATCTTGCCGCGCAGATGGGCCTCGCCGCCGATGCAGGCGTACTCATCCAGAAGGTTGTCTCCGGTGGCGCGGCAGAACGCGCTGGCCTGCATGGCGGCTCGCAGCAGGCCTATGTGGGCAACACGCCCATCATGCTCGGCGGCGACCTGATCGTTGGCATCGACGGCCAGTCAATCACCGACCCGCAGGACATCAACGCTCTCATGGATCGTCATCAGTCCGGCGATACCGTTGCCGTGACCGTCCTGCGCGGCCGCCGTCAGCTCACCGTCAAACTGACTCTCGGCGAAGCGCGCTAAAGATTGCATCGCAAAAAAAACAGGGGCCGTCTTCTTGGGAAGACGGCCCCTTGCGTTGTGCGTTCACGAGGCGCTTTCCTCTACTCGTGGTAGCGCTTTTCACCGGCTTCAATCGCGACGGTGAGCCGATTCTGCGCCAGCGGCAACGGGCAGGTGGCAAAGGCAGTAAAGGCGCAGGGCGGATTCTCCAGACGATTGAAGTCCAGCTCCACCGTTCCGGGCGCCTTCAATCCATGGCTGGGCAGCGGGGCAGAAAGAAAACGCGAGGCCTGATAGGTCGTCGTCTTGCTGGTGGCATCGCGCAACACAAAAAACAATCCATCCGCATCGTCCGAATAAAAAATCGGCGCCAGTACCACCGGCTGTCCATGCAAAGTGAAATGTACCTCGCCCAACAGCTGCGCCTCGCTGGTCGTGTTCACCACGCTCAGAATCTCCACCTTGCGCGGCGCCGCATAGGGCACCCATTGCGCGGTGATGCGATAGGCCGGGTCGGGCTTGTACCAGTGCAATCCGTGGAAGTGCAGCCGTGCATCGGAGTTCGCATTCCGCACGCGCAGCGCATACCCATCGCCGCGCGCAATCACGAAGAACGAGAAATCGCCATAGCGAATCAGGTCCGGCTTGCCGTGCAACTCCAGCGCCTTTGCCTCGGCCGCGCTGCTGTTGATCGTGAGCCCGGCGGGAAAGCCTTGCGCCGTGGGCTCAATGCGAATTTTGCCCTCTTCATTGCGCAGCACAAACAGATGATCGACGCCCAGGCCTTCAATCCGCGCGCTGTTGTCGGCGGCCGCGCCCACCGTGTTCACGCCGGGTTTGAGCCAATCGAGTCCTACCACTGTGAGCCAGCCATCGGGCTCCTGCAGATGCTTGGCATGTTGCGCGCGCCATGCGTCCAGTTCCTGCGCCCAGTTCGATGCCGGATCGGCGGCAAACCCTGAAACCGAAGCCGACAGCGCAAGCGCCGAGGCCAAAACAGTACGACGAAGATCCATAGGAAATCTCCTTAAACTATGTGTAAGAAGGCTCCGCGTCAGCTGACACGAATCCCTCAGTCAATAGCTTCAAAATTGTCGAAAGGGAAGAAAGGTGCGCGCTGTTAGCGACAACAACAGCGGCGGATGCGCATCAAGGCGGGTTGTGCGGCGCGCGTCATAATTCATCTATAGCACAGAGCGGGCGGCGGCACAAACCTCGGCGCGCCGCCCCAGACTCATGTTTTCTGCCCCCAGCTCTCTACGTCCCTTTGTTTCTAGTCCCTGGTCCCTTAGTCCCTGCTTTTCGTCACCGCAGCTTCTGCACCGGCAGACTGCTTTCGTCAATCACGTGATTCCATGCGGCCTTGAAGTCGCCCTCGGGGGAGCGGCCCAGCTGATGTGCTACTGCTTTTCTTGCCGTTGCCCGCGCCACAACCAGCCGGTCCGATTCTGCATGCGACAGCGTCAGCGCGCGAACCTTCGTCGTGCTCGTGTTGACTAGGATCACGTCGATCGCCCCCACGGCAATCGCCACCAGAGCAGCGTACTTCGAGGTGGAACTGATCCCGGCCAGTGCCGTTTCCGCGCCGGCCGCAGCCGTGTTCAACAGGCCAATGCTCGATGACGCATCCCACTGGTTCACTACCGCGTTCAATGATTCCGCGGCCAACGCGAGTTTGGCCGCTGCACTTGCATCCGAAGGACTCACGGCGGCCGAAAGGCTCGTCAATGCTGCGGCCAGAGCGGCCGCGTCGTTCTTCAGCTGGTTTGCGGTGATCGTGCAACCGGACAGTGCCAGCGCCGGAATCAGAACGGCCACAATCAGGCCTGCGCCGAACTTGCTCTTGGTGCCGCTCGTGCTTTCGCCCGGATCCTTCGACAAAAGCCCAAGCAGAGCCGTTGCCAGTGCCGCAATCAGCGAAACCACGGTGCCGGTGCCCGCCGTGCCCAGCGTAATTCCCTGCTGTGACAGCACGCCTGCCACCGTTGCCGTCGCAATCAGCAGGCCCGCCGCCGAGGTCCTCGGATGTTGCCAGATATTCTCAATCCACGCCATAAAAACGCTCCTTTGTCTTTGCCGCAGACAACAATGCCTCCGCACATCGGCGCACCATGCGCACAACATGCAGAGGCAATTTCTCTGGATACCTTTGAGCCTAGCTCAAGCGTGGATAATCTTCTGCAAATCCCTACTTGGCCGCGTCGCGCCGCACATAGCGGCGGCCCACGGTGGTGTACTCGCCGCTGACCACGCGGCCAATCGCTTCGCTGTAGGCCAGATGTTCTTCCACCAGAATCCGCTCGGCCAGCGTGTGCGCGTCGTCGGTGTCGAGCACCGGCACGGCGCGCTGCAAGATGATGGTGCCGTGGTCCAGGTGCTCGTCGACAAAGTGGACCGTGCAACCGGCGATCTTCGCGCCGTACTCGAAGGCCTGCGTCTGTCCATCGAGCCCTGGAAAGGCAGGCAGCAGCGCCGGATGAATGTTGAGAATTTTATTTGGAAACGCGGCGACGAACTCCGGCGAGAGCAGCCGCATGTAACCGGCCAGAATCACCAGATCAACGTCGTGCTGCTTCAGCGCGGCGATTACCTCGGCATCGTGCTCGGCGCGCTTGCGGCCCTTCGAAACCAGCACGATCGTGGGCAGTCCCAGTTTTTGTGCGGACTCAATGCCGCCAGCATCGGCCACGTTTGCGATCACCACGGCGATCTCCGCGCCCGTCAATTTCCCCGTGCGAATCGATTCGGCAATCGCCAGAAAATTCGAGCCTCGCCCCGACAGCAACACACCCAGCCGCACCGGCTTCATTCGTCCATCCCCTGCGCAAAAATTGGTTGGAATGCAGCAATGGGCGCGACCTCCGCGCCCATCGCCATCCTTCGCACAGAACAAAAAACTATTTCCTGTGCTCTACTCTCTCGTTCTCGCTAGCCCTAGCACCTAGCACTTAGCACTAGCACCTAGCACCTAGCACCTAGTTCCTGTTCCCTGCCTTTTAGATGTACTGCACGCGGCGCTCGCCCTTGACGATGCGGCCGATGACGTAGAACTTTTCTTCGGCGCGATCGAGCAGGTTCTTGGCGCGCTTGAACTTCTCGGCGGGAATCGCCGCGATCAGGCCGATGCCCATGTTGAAGGTGCGCAGCATCTCGTCCTGTTCCACCTTGCCCAGCTCGCGCAGGTGTTCGAAGATCGGCAGCACGGGCCAGGAGCCCAACTCGATCTGCGCCGTCGCGTTCTTCGGCAGAATGCGCGGCAGGTTCTCGGTGATGCCGCCGCCGGTAATGTGCGCCATGCCGGTCGTCACGCCCGCCGTCACCAGCTTCTGGATCACGTGCAGGTAGCTGCGGTGCGTCTTCATCAGCGCAGCGCCGGCCTTTTCCTTGATCGGCGTCACGTACTGCGTCGGCTTGTAACCGGCCACGTCGAAGAAGAGCTTCCGCGCCAGCGAATAGCCGTTGGTGTGCAGGCCCGTCGAGGGCAGGCCGATCAGCACGTCGCCCGGCTTGATCCCGGCGCCCGTCACCATCTTGTCGCGATCGACGGCGCCCACGATGAAGCCCGCCAGATCGTACTCGCCATCGGTGTAGAAGCCCGGCATCTGCGCCGTCTCGCCGCCGATCAGCGCGCAGCCGTTGGCCTTGCAGGCCGTCGCCAGACCCTCAATCACGTCCGCCGTAATCGACGGATCGAGCTTGCCGCTGGCGAAGTAGTCGAGGAAGAACAGGGGTGTTGCGCCCTGCACCGCGATGTCGTTCACGCAGTGGTTCACCAGATCCTGGCCCACCGTCTGGTGCTGGTCCAGCTCGAAGGCGATCTTCAGCTTGGTGCCCACGCCGTCGGCGGAGCTGACCAGGATCGGATTCTTCCAACGCTGCAGATCCATCCGGTACAGCGCGCCAAAGCCGCCAATGCCACCCAGCACATTGCGGTTGAAGGTCTTCTGCGCCAGAAACTTGATCTTGTCCTTGGTGCGATCGGCGCTGCTGATGTCGACGCCAGCTTCGGCGTAGGTCATGGACTTCTTCTTCGATTCAGGCACGGTGTGGCTTTCTTTTTCGATTAGAATGTCGCCCGGCGAGAGGTGCCGGAAGCCTCTATTTTAGCAGTCAGACAACTGCCCGGATTCCATTTGCACCAGTTATAGTGCAACGATTTTTTGATGTCCGAGTCCCGGTCAAAAAAACAATGGAAAGCCAGCTTGACATCGTGGCCGCGTCGTCCTATCTTGAAATGGAAAGTTGACTTTCCATGGCAAACAGCATCATCAATCGCGTCAAGCAACTGCGCACAGAGCGCGGCTGGACCCAGGAAGAGCTGGCCCAGGCCGTCGGCGTCTCTCGCCAGAGCATCAACTCCATCGAGCGCGACCGCTACGTGCCGAGCCTCGAACTGGCTCTGACCTTCGCCCGCGTCTTCGAGCAGCCAACCGACGCCATCTTCCAACTGGAGACCAATGCATGAATCACGCTCTGCTTCGCCGCATCTTTTTTCTCGATATGGTTGCCGATGAGCGCGCCCGCGATCACGAACGTCGCTCGGCCAACAACGCGCTCATCGCAGGCATTCTCGCGGCTGCTGGCTTGCTGGAATATCACCTGCTCGTCGAGCACACCGCCAGCCGCGATCTGCTGGTTTTGATCTACGTCATGGGCCTCACCAAGGCTGTTTTTTTGCTTTGGTATCGCGCGCGCAATTAGCGCTTCCTCTTCACCGGAAAGGATTTTTGCCTCATGCTCTTCTGCTCGAAAAACGAAAAGCTCGTTCTGCCATCGGCGATTCTGATGTTGCTGGTGGCCGCGCTGAATTTCGCCAGCGCCTTTGGCTGGCCTCCGGCGCTGCTCGCGCTGCTGCATTTGAAGCCCCAAAACAGTGATTCCGCCCAGGGCATTTGCTCTGGCATGGGTGCTGCGTTGGGTGCCATCGCGCTGTTCCTCATTACGCGCCTGCTGGTCAAACATCTCCTGCGTGGGCCAGACGAGGCGCGCTAACTCCAACGCTTCACAGCCAGAGAAAAGAGGCGATCATGCTTTTACGTTGCACATCGGACTGGAAGAAGATTCCCGCGCGCCAACTGCTTGCCGCCGGGCTGCTGATCGTGGCCCTCGGTGCATCCTGGCCGCACAGCATCGGCGCGCGTGGCTGGCTCGCGCCCAACGGAAACGATTTCGCGCAGGGCTTTTGCTATGGCCTTGGCATCACCATGGAACTCTTGTCCGCGTACGCGCTCTACCGCCAGCGCAGGCAGTCATAATGCCCCCGCGCCTTCTATACTGAAGGCGTTATGAACCCACAGCCCCACACCCGCTCCGAAGCCTTGCAGGCCCGTGCCGAAACCTTCTTCCCCGGCGGCGTCAACTCGCCGGTGCGCGCCTTTGGCGCCGTTGGCAGCCAGCCGCCCTTTGTTGAGCGTGGCGAAGGTGCGTATCTTTACGACGCCGATGGCAATCGCTACATCGACTACTTCGGCAGCTGGGGCCCGATGATTCTGGGCCACGCCTACGCGCCGGTCGTCGATGCCATTGAGCGCGCCGCGCGCAATTCGGCCAGCTTCGGCGCATCGACTGCTGCCGAGGCCGAGCTAGCCGCCCGCATTCAGCAGTGCTTTCCGGCGCTTGAGCGCATGCGGTACACCAGCAGCGGCACCGAGGCCACCATGAGCGCCATTCGCCTCGCCCGCGCCGCCACCGGCCGCAAGATCATCGTCAAATTCGAGGGTTGCTATCACGGCCACGCCGACGGACTTTTGGTGAAGGCTGGCTCGGGTGTTGCCACCTTCGGCATCCCCGGATCGGCGGGCGTGCCGGAAGAGATCGCGCGGCTTACATTGGCAATTCCCTACAACGATCCGGCCGCGCTCGAGGCCGCCTTCGCCGCGCATCCCGGCGAGATCGCCGCCGTCATCATCGAGCCGGTTGTCGGCAACGCGGGCTGCATCGTGCCCGAAGCCGGCTTCCACGAGAGTCTGCGTGCCATTACTCGTCGCGAAGGCGCGCTGCTCATCGTCGATGAGGTGATGACCGGCTTCCGCGTCGCTCTTGGCGGCGCAACGGAACGCTTCCATCTCGATCCTGATCTGATCACGCTCGGCAAGATCGTTGGCGGCGGATTGCCTGTCGGCGTCTTCGGCGGCAAGCGCCGCTTCATGGAGCTTCTCGCTCCCCTTGGTCCCGTCTATCAGGCGGGAACGCTCAGCGGCAATCCGTTGGCCATGGCTGCCGGTATTGCCATGCTCTCGGCGCTGATCGAAAACAAAGAAAAAATCTATCCGCAGCTTGAAAAGACCACGGCCACTTTGGTGGAGGGTGTTGTCGCAGTCGCAGCCAGGGCGGGCGTTGCGCTCACCGCCAATCGCGTTGGCGCCATGTGGACCTGGTTCTTCACCAAGGGACCGGTGCGCAATTACGACGAGGCAGCGCAGTCGGACACCGCCGCCTTCGGCCGCTTCCATCATGCGATGCTCGCTCAGGGCATCTGGCTGCCGCCCTCGCAGTTCGAGGCCGCATTCCTTGGCACCGCGCACGGCGCAGCCGAGGTGGAAGCGACCCTTGCCGCCGCAGAAAAGGCCTTCGCCGCGCAATAGAAAAATGCCGCAGGAAAAATCCCCGGGGATTTTCTTGGCGCTTTGCATGCGCGACGAAAGGACGAAAAAGCGCCACGTCGCGCATGTGTGTTCAGGTAAGGATCTGGCGTTGACGGGAAGCGCAAGGCATCATAAGATGAGCGAGTAGTTCGCGAGCAGGGGGAGGTCTCTGCTTGTTTTTTAATTGCAACTTGGTTGCAGGTAAAGCGCTCTCCCTGCGTGCCGCCAAGGTCGGGGATTCGGGGAGAAGCGGCAAACAAGTGGCATTCGCAACGGCAAATTCTGGAGCTGATCCTCGCAGAAAGGGCCAGCCCGCTGGATGTGCGGGCCTGGTTGCCGAAGGGCCACAAACACATGGAAGTTGACCGGGCCAGCGTGTATCGCATGCTTGATTCTCTGGAAGAAAAAGTCTGATTGAGGCGCTGGACTGGCTGCGTCAGCACGGCACCGTCAGCGCTGTTTGAGGGGTTCACCCAGGTATGCGGATGCGATACGCATGGTTCGCCATGCTGTTTTAGAACGTTGAGCGAGTGATGTCTACGGCAGTCTTTTGGCGAAGCGCCGTACACAGCAAGAGATCGATCCCGAACGGCGGCGATGCATGCCGTGCTCTCCCCTGAGCACGGCCGGGCGCCGCTTTTCGGATAACTCAGAAAGGTGGTTCCCTTGCGGGCCTTTATCCGTGCGCAGCTTTTCGCTTTGTTGGTTGTCTTACTCTCCTCTGTAGCCTTTGCGCAGAATGCGCAGTTGTCCGGGCAGGTGCGCGACGCCAGTGGCGCCGCGGTAGTCGATGCCGTGCTCAAGATTGAAAATCAGGCGACCAATTTTGCCTGGGAAGTACGCAGCAATGGCGACGGCGTTTATCTTCTTCCTTCGCTTCCTCCGGGCGATTATCGGATTGCGGTCTCTGCCTCTGGTTTTCAGCCGCGGGAGGTGCGCGACCTCCGGCTTGAGGTCGCTGGCAAAAGCGCGCTGAATTTTGTTTTGACTGTCGATGGTGAAAAGCAGACGGTCACCGTAAGCGCCAGCGGAATGCAGATTGACACAACCGACGCTGCCATCAGCACCGTGGTCGATCAGAAGTTTGTCGAAAATATTCCGCTCAATGGGCGCAGCTTTCAGTCGTTGCTCACCGCTATCCCCGGTGTTCAGGTGGTTCCCTCAACACAAGGGCAGGGCTATGGCGGCGAAATGTCGGTCAATGGCATGCGGACCGAATCGAACTATTACATGGTCGATGGCGTGAGCATGAATACGGGTGTCGCGGCGTCGACGCCAGGATGGGGCGGCGGATATTCGGGCGCCACTCCATCGCAGACAGTGCTGGGAACCACGCAAAACCTGATCTCGATCGAAGCGCTGCGCGAATTGCGCGCCACGACATCAACCTATTCGGCCGAGTACGGACGCACCCCCGGCGGGCAGTTCTCGTTCAGCAGCCGTTCCGGCGCGAACCAGTGGCACGGTGGTGCCTTCGATTATTTCCGCAATGATCTGCTTGACTCGAACGACACCTTCAGTCGGCGTGCCAGCATCGCCCGCCCACGTACGCGGCAAAACGATTTCGGCGGAACCTTCAGTGGTCCAGTGCTGGTGCCAAGGTTCTACGATGGTCACGATCGCACCTTCTTCTTTGCCTCCTATGAGGGATTGCAGTTAACCGCGCCTCAATCTGCCGCTACTACCGCAGTGCCGAGCAGCACGATGCGCGCCAATGCGGTGGATGCGCTCAAGCGCTTTCTGCAGGCCTTTCCAGTCTCTTCGGGCGCAGAAGATACAACCACGGGCTTTTCGAGTTTTGTCTCTGGCTACTCGAACCCAAGCAGTCTGAAAAGCTTCAGCATCCGTGGCGATCATAGCTTTTCCGACAACCTCAAATGGTTTGCGCGCTACAGTTGGTCTAACTCTGCATCGCAAACGCGTTCCACCAACGACCTGGCAAATGTGACGGATGCGAAGGGAAGCATGCAGAGCGGCACGACGGGGCTAACATGGTTGTTGACTCCGCGGCTGACCAATGACCTGCGTTTCAACGCGACCTATAACAAGCAGTCCAATCTTTCCTACATCGACAACTTTGGCGGGGCATCCAGTCTGAGCATGGCAGGATTATCCGGCTACAGCGGCACCACGCAGGACTGGCTCGACTTCTACCTCTATTACGACCTGCAGCCCTACTTCACCTACGGCCTCAAAAGCGTCGGGCAGAAACAGATCAACATCGTCGATACCATGAGTTGGTCGCTTGGTCGCCACAGCCTGAAGTGGGGTGTTGACTATCGCCGTCTGCATTCAGAGCGCGCCAATCCACCGCTCTACTCCTTCCCCATGTACTTCAGTCTGGAAGAGGTGAATGCCAATGCCCCGGGCTACTCGGCAGTGGAGAAGTTCAACGGAAATATCTCGCCGGTCTATCAGAATTTTTCAGCGTTTTTGCAGGATGAGTGGAAATTCTCGCCGCGCCTGAGTGTCTCTGTCGGCGTGCGTTGGGATGTGAATCCCGCGCCCAACGATGCCTCTGGCAATCAGCCTGCAGTTACCACGCAGATCAGCGATCTTTCGACAACTGTTTTGAGCGCCAAGGGAAGTTCGCTTTGGAAGACGCGCTGGAGCAATGTGAGTCCGCGCCTCGGCTTTGCCTATCAGATCCGCCGTGCTCCGGGGCATGAAACCGTGCTCAGGGCTGGCTTTGGAAGCTTTTATGATCTGGGAACCGCGACCGGATCGATGGGCTACTTCGGCGTGGGCATCGCGGCCATCAATCGCGGATCGGGCGTGGCCTTCCCCTTCAACCAGGCTGCGGTCGATGCCGTCAAACCCTCCCTCGCCGCTCCTTATAACTTCTCTGTCTACACCTTCGATCCGAATCTGAAGACGCCTTACTCCTGGCAGTGGAATGCCTCACTCGAGCAGGGCGTGGGCGAGGGCCGCACTGTTACCGTCAGCTATGTGGCCTCGCTTGGCCGCGATCTGCTGTATAACCACGTTGTGCAGCCCGAACTCCTCGGCAACACAGCCTTCAGCGGTGCGTGGGGACTCTATATCACCAACAATGCTTCGTCCTCGACCTACAACGCCATGCAACTGAAGTATCAGCAGTCCGTCTTTCACGGATTGCTGATTCTCGCTTCCTACACATGGGCGCACGCGCAGGATGACAATACCTCGAACTTCACCTCGGACTATCTGCAACGCGCAGACTCGAATTATGACATCCGCCACAATGCACAGGTAACGCTCAGCTATGCTCTTCCGGCGCTCGGCCACGGTCTTGTACGGTCGGTGACCTCCAACTGGGGAGCCGATAGCCGGATCTCAATCCGCACCGCGTTACCGGTAGATATCACGACGGGCAACAGCATTCAGGTCAATGGAGCAAGCGTAAGTCCTCACCCGAACTATGTCGCAGGTCAGCCGCTCTACATCAAGGACGCGACGCTGCCCGGTGGCCGCCGCATCAACTTCGACGCCTTTGAAGAAGCGACCGACGCGAGCGGCAATCGGATCGAAGGCAACTTCCGTCGCAACTTCGCGCGTGCCTTTGGCTCCGCGCAAACCGATCTTTCCCTGCGCAGAAAATTTCACATTGCCGCGGGCGTTGGTGTGCAGTTCCGCATGGAGGCGTTCAATCTCTTCAACCGCATCAACCTGGGCAGCATCTACGATCAGCTTTCCTACGGCGAATCCAACTTTGGCCGTGCCTATAGCCTGCAGTCTTCGCAACTGGGAGGTTTGAACTCGCTGTATCAAACAGGCGGACCACGTTCACTGCAGGCGGCCATCAAGCTCAGCTTCTAACCACTCCGCAAAGGAAGAGCGCAATGCATCGCTGCAGGCTCTCTTCCGCGTGCTCCAAAAAAATAGGCGGGTTGCTTTTAAAAGCAGCCCGCCGGCAAAAAGAGGTTCAGCAAGATCTTTTCCGACGTCTTCTGTTACCAGCGCCAGACGGCACCGGAGACGACGCGCAGGTTGTTCTGGCGGGCGTTTACGGTATTTTCAAAGGACGTCAGGTAGTAATCGACCTGGGCACGCAGCGCAATGTGCTTCCGCACCGGAAAGTCTGCACCGCCGCCGAGCAACGCGGAGATGCGGTTTTCGCCATTGGCGACACCGGCCTCGGCTCCTTCGGCACGCGTTGCGCCAGCCAGAATCTGCGCAAAGGGAAGCGGCGCATGGTTGTTGTTCTTCCACGGCTGCGGCAGGGCATAACGCGCGCCGAGGTGAAGAGAGTCGAGCGTGAGTGCGGTGCCGACACCGGGTACGCTACCATTGTGCTCCACGCCCGCTTCGAGCACCGCCGACCAGCGCGGGGTCACTTTCAGCGACCCGGAAACGCCGCCACCGTTGAGGTAAAAGCATCCACAGCCGCCAGGCTGCGCATTGGTGCGGACCCAGTTCCAGGTAACGGCCACGTCGCCTTGCGGATGAGCGAACCGCGTGGAGGCCGCCTGTCCCACTGCCGTTGCCGTAGAAGCAAGAATGGCCGTCCAAACAAGAGCTTTCAATCGCATCTGTATCTCCTTTCGCCCGGATTGTGTGCCGGGCGGAGCGTCATCATGTTTATCGAATCAGTCGGCGAACTCCCGGAGCAGGCTGGCTGCTCCGGGAAGATGGCCGGGGCTACGGCTGGCTGACGGTCGCGGTCAGCTTGGAGATGATGACCTCTTCCGTGGAGCCGCCGGTGGAAGCCGTAAAGCCGAGGTAGGCTGACTGAGGCAGAGTGACGCTGCCGCTAAAGACCTCATAGCCATCCATCATCACGGTCATCACTCCGCTGTCCACGGTGACAACATAGTCGTGCGTGGAACTGGCGTACTCGCTCAGGTTGTTGTAAAAGTCTGTGAGTACGCTGTTGTATTTACCCACAAGATGAGTGTTGACGAAGCTCCAGGGGTTCTCCCACAGCGCGGTTTCACCGCGACCCACACCGAGATACGGAACGGACGGATCATTGATATCAGCGTTGTAGTAGGTGTCGAATCCAAGGACGAATCCAGGAATTCCCTGAGCTCCGAGTCCACTACCGGTGGTGCCGACAGCGCTGGTCGTCGCGCCGGAAGAGGGATCAGCCAGCACCAGCGTGAATCCATCCGCAATGGTGTAGGTGTGTGCGATTTGAACGGTAAAGCTGACGCTGAACTTTGCGGCAGAGACCAGTGTCGGCCAGAAGATCGCGGCCTTTTCCCCGCCCTGGTTGTTGGTCATCTCCACCTGGCAGTCCGTCGTGTCCTGATAGGGGGCATAGCTGGTGGAGGTGGCTGCACTTCCGGTGCCAGGCGCGGTTCCATTCAGAATCCAGGCCGTACCGGAGGTATTGCAGAGTCCGTTGCCGGTGCCACTGGCGCCAATGGAGCCCACGGAGCCCACGAACAGGCCAGCCTTGTTGCTGGTCAGCGAATGGGTGCCGGAGATCGTGCTGCTTCCATCGGTGCTGGTGACCACCACATAGAGAATGCCGCCGCTGGCAGTGGTGGGCGTATTGCTGATGGTGACCGAGGATGAGGTGGAACCGCTGATGGTTGCTCCGCTCAGGCCGGTGGCTGTGGCGCTGCTGCTGTCGGTAAGGGCCGTGGCCGTTGATGTTCCGGGGGCCATCCAGTAGTACCACTGATAGGCAGGTGTGCAATCCGTGCAGGTGGCGTTCACCGTAAATGCGGCCTGACCCAAGGAGGCGATGTAGACCGCTTGGGGCTGGTCGTCAATCTGCAACTGAATGCCAGCGCCCACGGCTAACGTCGCCTTGTTGGAAACGGCCTGTCCATAGTCGTTGGTGATGAGGACGTAGAACTGATCGCCATCGTTGTACCAGCTATCGTCGCTCGAAACCGTGTAGCTGCTGCGCGTTGCTCCGCTGATGGCAATGCCCGCCGTCGAACTCATGGTCGTGTAGCTGGTTGCCGTGCTGGCCGTATAGGGAATGTAGTACCACTGGTAGCTCAGTGTTCCCGTGCCGCTGGCAGTGACGCTGAAGGTGGCCGAGCCGTTGCTCGTGCCGGTCTGGCCGGTGGGCTGCGTGATAATGCTTGGCGGCACGCCCGCAGGTACGCCGTTGATGGGATCGTTGACCGTCAGCAGGGCGGCGGATGTTGTTTGCACAGTGCTGGTGCAATCGCTGTCGGTAACGGTGGCGAAGAAGTAGGTGCCGTTGTCTGTGGTGCTCAACGCGCCGGTGGTGTAGATGCTCTTGGTCGCGCCCGCAATTTTGGTGCTGGAAGCAATGTCGGTGCTGCCGGTGGTGTTCTTGTACCACTGGTAGCTCATGGTTCCGACGCCACTCGAGGCAGAGGTCGAGAAGGTCGCGGTTTGCGTGGTCCAGACCGTGGCGTTGCCGGGATTGCTGATGGTCGGCGCAGTGCCGCCGTTGACCACCTTCAGCGTCATGCTGTTGCTGGTGACCGTGCCTGCCTGATTCGAGACGGTGCAAGAATAGCTTCCGCTGTCATCGGTGGTCATGTTCGTCAGCACGAGCGCGGAGGTCGTCGTGCCGCTGTAGTTGCTGGCCAAGCTGGGCAGAGTCCACTGATAGCTGTCGGCGTAGTTGGCCACGGTCTGCAGCGTGGTGCTGTAACCGGCACAGACGGTTTTGCTGACAGACTGCGCGGTAATTACCGGCTTGCTGATGGTCACGGTGGTGGAGACGGCAACGGAGTTTTCTTCCGCGCTGGTTGCTGTGATGGTATAGCTGCCGACGGTTGTCGGCGAGGTCCACACACCGGCGCTGATGATGCTTCCGCCTGTTGTGCTCCAAGTGATGGCATTGCTCAGACCACCGGTCGCGATGCTGCTGAAGCTATACGTCCCCGGCTGCGTGGTGGCCGCGGCAACTGCGGAAACAATCGGCGTGAGCGTAATGCTGCTCATGGTTACGTTGGCGCTGCCGGCAACGGTGTTGTAGTTCGCCGCGTCGGTGGGCGTAAAGGTTATCGACTGCGTGCTGGTTCCCGTCGAGGGCGTCGTGGAACTGTTGGTCCAGGTAAAGCTGCCGCTGACCGAAGCCGCGCCGGTGTCTGGTCCACCATAGATTGATCCAGAAGGAGTAGAACATCAGCAGATAGCCACAGACCATGACCACATACCCTGCCGGTTGCAGGACCTGATGCAGCTTTATCTGCATCAGGCTTGTCTTCCAGAGAAGGTGATGCAGAAAATTGCTTGCCGCGAGCGCGCAAGAGAGTAGCAGAAAGCCCTGCACGCCGCGCCGTAGCCACGGTCTGAGCGGGTAGTGACTCATCTAGACGAGGCAGTGGTACCAACTGTAGTTGGCGGTCAGGGCGGCCAGCACATAGAGAACAAGACAGGCTTCGACCGCTGCGGAACTGGTCTGATGCGGCAACAGCACGATCAGAAACAGCCAGAAGCCTTTGATGCACTGCAGCAACGACTGCCAGCGTGCCCCCGGCTCTGCGCGATACGATAAAGGGCCAGTCCTTTCAGAATGAAAACGGCAGCCAGAGAGATCCACAAACTGACCAGATCAGGGAAGTTGCTGTTGATTGTTGCTGCCGACGGTCCTTTCAGTTGTACGCGCTTCAGTACGGAGGCGGTACTTTGATCTCAGTGTACAGAACTTTTTCACCTGAAAACCCGACGGACCTTTCCTGTGCGTAAAGCATATTGTGCATAGATATACAAAGGCCTCCGGAGGTGATCCCGGAGGCCTTTGTGTATCGCGGGAAGCGCTGCTTTAGAAGTCCACGCGCAGGCTGAACTGCATGCGGCGCGGAGTGCTGAGCAGGGTGGTATCGCGGCCGAAGGCGCCTTCGGTCAGCGTGGAGGTGATGCCCATCGGGTCAAAGCGGACCGTGTTGGTCACGTTGTAAACCTCCCAGGCAAACTTGGTGTGGGTGTTGTAGGGCGTGGCCCATGCCTTGGTCAGGCCCGCGTCGATGTCAAAGAAACCATCGCCACGGAAACGGTTGCGCTGGCCCGCCTCGCCCGGATAGGAGAGACGGATGGGGCCGCCGGTGGCGACGCCGTTGTTGATGGCATCGGGGTCGTCGAAGAACTGCATGTTGCCCGAGCTGTCGATGTGACGACGCATCTTCACGTCGCCGGTGACGACGGCGGCATTCGGCAGGTTCCAGTCGGTATTCCATCCCGAGTCATAGACGGTGAAGGGCAGAGCGCTGGTCACGCGGGCCAAGCCGCTCAACTGCCAGCCACCGACAAAGGCGTTGGTCAACCGGTTGGCGTCCCCGAGCAGCTTCTGGCCGCGGCCGACAGGCAGCTTCCAGATGCCGTCGACGGTCAGCAGTTGACGGGTATCGAAGTCCGAGGAGGCGCGGTTGAGTTCGGGCTTCCAGGTGTTGGTGATGGCGCTCAGCGCGGTGCTGGTGCTGTTTTCGGTGGAGCGCTCTGCATCCGATCCCATGTCGATGGAGTGCGACAGGGTATAGCTGACGTTGATCTGATAGCCGTGGTTCATCGGATGGCGCAGCGTGAGTTGGCCTGCATGGTAGTAGCTGGAGCCGATCGTCGACAGCGCATAGAGCGAAGAGAACTGGCTGTGGAAGAAGTGCGGCGTCCAACTGGCTGGCGAGTAGTAACCGTAAATGTCCAGATCGGCCAGGGCCGTGGTTTCACCAGCGCCGAAGCGATTGGGCATCCACTCGTTGTTATAGATGGCCTGCGTCGCCGATTCGCCCGAGTAGTCATAGCCCTTCATGAAGGAGAAGACGTTCTCGAAGTAAGGAATCGCATCGACCGTGGCCGCGCCGTCGCCATTGGCATCGGTGACCTGGGACAGGGTGCGGGCCGCGGTGAAGTAGTCGCCGCCACCGTTGGGATCGACGAAGTTGACCGGCTCGGCCAGATCGATGCTCTGCAGAAGATGACGGCCGAGCGTGCCGACGTAACCGGCTTCAATCATGAAGCCCTTGCCGAGTTCATGCTGCACCGAGAGGTTGAAGGACTCAATGTAAGGAGTCTTCAGCTTGGTATCGATGCCCCAGGTGGTGGCAAAGCCGCTGTTCAGATCCGTGGCCGGCGTGTAGGGATAGCTCTGTGTGGCCGAGCTGGAACCAACGCTGTAGGGCAGGACATTAGCCGAGGTAAAGCGCGGTGCCGACGCGTAGGTGTAGGTGTTGGCCGGGTTGGTCACCGAGCTGCTCATGCCGTAGGAGCCATTCTGGTCGAAGGTGTTGACCAGCGACTGGCCGTAGTGGTTGTAGAACAGGCCGGCGCCCATGCGGATCGAGGTCTTGCCATTGGGCGAGTAGACCAGAGCCACGCGGGGCGCGAAGTTGTCCTTGGCCTTGGGCCAGTAACCGGGCTTGCCGTAGGCGGGACCACTCGGCGAGAAGGTCAGCGTCGGCTCGTAGATCTGGCCCTGCTGGGCCGAGGCCTCGCGCTGCTGGTACCACGCGTGCGTATCGATCGACGGAGCCACCTGCTGGCCATGCGTCTCCCACGGGGTTTGCAGAATGCTGTGGCGCAGGCCGAAGGTCAGCGTCAGGTTCGGGCGGATCTTCCAGCTATCCTGCACGAACCACTCGAACTCATTGGCCTTGAAGTGGCGATCCACAAAAGCGCCCGTCGGCAGCGAGCTGGCGGAGGTGGCGCTGGTGACCTGATAGTTGTAGTTGTTGAAGACCTGGGCGACGGTGCCCACAAGGTTGGCATAGGCCCGTTTATAGTTGGTAGAAAAACCGGACAAAACATCGCTGACGCCCGGTGCCGAGCCACCCAGCCACGAGGGGTTGGTGTTGCCCGAGTTGTAGGAGCCGGAATCGGAGGAGCGGTTCTGGTAGATCAAGCGCCAGTTGCCGCCGACCTGCACCGTGTGGTTGCCGTGGCTCCAGGTCAGGTTGTCGATAAGGTTGTTCACCGGCACCGAGTTGATCGTCGAACGAGTCTCGGCAGTCGCGCTGTCCATATAGCGGAAGTCGACGTAGCTGCCGGAGCCGACGCCGCGCTTGGAGTAGCCCTGGCGCGTAAAGCCATAACGGGCTTCATTGACCAGCGTGGGCGAGATGGTCCAGGTGTGGCCGAAGACAAAGCCCTTCGAGTTGTCGGTGTAGACCGACGAGGGGCCCTGGCCGGGGAACTGCTCTACGGCCTGCAGGGTGTCCTTTTGCAGGTTGCCGCGGAAAAACAGCTTGTGATGATCGTTCGGCAACCAGTCGATACGCGCAATCGTGGTGTTCTGCGTCAGCGGCTTGGGCGAGGAGAAGGTATAGGAGCCGGTGTTCAGGCCGTCGCCCTCCGAGGTTCCGGTGGCCGCGGGCATGGACTGGAAGTAGGCCGTGGCATAGGGATTGGCGCCCGGTCCGGGCGTGTAGCTGGTCGTCTTGCAGACCGTGCAGTTCACGTCGAGCGCGGCCAACTCGGCAGCGGTCAGCGTCTGCGTGTCGCCGTTCTTGTCGGTGTAGCTGAGCAGGCCCTGCCGGTAGTTGGCCGTGGGAACCTCGCGGACCTCGGCCGCGTTCTCGGCCTGACGCTGACCCTCATAGTTGAAGAAGAAGAACAGCTTGTCCTTGAGGACCGGTCCACCGATGGTGGTGCCGAAGATGTTGCGGATCAGCTTGGCCGGACGATTCTGTTCGCCGTTGGCCAACTGGCTTTGCTTGAGAACCCAGTCATTGGCGACGGTGAAGTTCGGACGGAAATATTCGTAGGCCGAACCATGGAAGCGGTTGGTGCCGGACTTGGTGACGAGGCTGATCTGCGCGCCCGCCGAACGGCCATCGGTGGCGTTGGAGTTGGCCGTGGTCACGCGGAACTCTTCGACCGAATCCTGCGTCTCGCGCAGTACGCCGGAGAAGGCATAGCCGTTGACCTGATCGTTGTCGTCAACGCCGTCAAGGGTCACGTTGCCCTGATCGGAGCGCACGCCGTTGACCGCACCACTGCGGCTGTCGCCGCCCGTATTGGTGGTGTTGTTGGCTCCGTTGCCAAGGAACAACACGCCGGGCTGCAGGGAAAGAAGGTCGGGAACGTTGCGCTCAAGGCTCGGCAGGGCCTGGATGGTGTCGTTGTTCTGCGAGTTGCCCACCGTGGCATCGCTCAGATTCAGCGTCTGCGCGCTGGCGCTGACGTCCACCGTCTCGGCGTCACTGGCGATACTCAGCGTGAAGTCGATGGTGGCCGGCTGGTTGACGAGAAGCTCGGCGGACTTGCTCTGCTTGCTAAAGCCGCCCTCTTCCACGGTGATCAGATAGTGGGCGGGGGGCAGAACCGGAAACTGATAGCTGCCCGCGGCGTTGGTGGTCGCGCGAAAGATGCGGCCCGTACCCTGATCGGACAGGGTCACCTGTGCGCCGGGAGCCAGAGCGCCCGACGGATCCTTGACGAGACCGCGTAATGATGTGGATGCGGTTTGTGCAACTGCGGCAATGGCGAGTGAAGCAAGGGCAATCCAGGAGAAACCTCGAATGAGTTTCTTCACAATACCTCCAATTTTTCCTGCACAGGGACCGCAGCGCTGTAGCGTGCGCACTGTCCAGAAGAAAATAGATAAAACGATGTATGCGCTAGGTGAAAATCTTTGCGCTTGTTCAGTGGACTATAGCGACAGGGAAGAACATGCCAGCCCTGTCCCAACGGACAGGTACCGTTGTGCAAAATGTGCCATGGGAACGGGCCCTGCACAAATTTGCTTCTGATGATTCTACCAGAGGTCCGGTTTTTGGGCGTCTCCGTTCGCGCAATTGGGTTTAGCGTCGGTTCGACCATCGCCGTCATCCAAACTTTGGCCAGCCCTTCTCCGCCGGGGAGGGCCATCGGCGCGGAATCTTTTCATGGCCAAAGCTTGTCTTTCGGAATTGGACCAGGACGACGATTGCTTGCTCCACCGGCCAGCGCGGGTCTGGCCCATTCCAGAAAAATTTACAATACGATCAACCGAACGATGGGTATCGGCGCACAGCGTCGGCTTCCATTCGCGTTGATGAGCTTCGAGTAGAGAGTGTGCTTGTTGTTTGACCATAGAGAGTAAGGGAGTTTTCATGCGTTTTGTTTTGTTACCTGCACTGCTGATGGCCACCACCGGCCTGATGGCGCAAACGGCCAGGACGGTGACACCGGCCGACATCGCCGGCGTTCGCGCCGTCTCCGATGCCAAGATTTCGCCCGATGGCCGTCACGTGGTTTACGTGGTGCGCACGCCGAGCGACTCCGGCGCGGCCCCCAGCCGCCACATCTGGATTGCCTCTACCGAGGGCACGCCCGAGGCGCATCCATACGTGCTTAGCTCCGGCGACGACTTCGATCCCGTCTGGTCTCCCGATGGCCGCTGGCTGGCCTTCGCCTCCACGCGAAAGAATCCTCTGGCCGGTACCGGCGACTTTGCCGCGAAGCTGGTGGACGCCGACAAACGCACCGATCTGAAGTCTGCCAAGGACGCCAAGGATGAGAATGCGCAGTTGTGGATTCTGCCTGCAGCGGGCGGCGAAGCGCAGCCGCTCACCGATCTGCCCGGCGGCGTTTCGCATCTTGTCTGGTCGGCCGACAGCCGCTTTCTCGCCTTTGTGCGTCGCGATGCCGACAGCCCCAAGGAGCGCGAGGACAAGCAGAAGAAGATCGACCAGGAGGCCTACGAGGAGAACTACAAATTCGATCGGCTCTGGGTCTACGAGCTGGCCACGCGGCAGGCGCGTCTGGTCACGCAGCATGATGTGAACATCGACGACTACAGTTGGTCGCCCGATGGGCATCAGTTCGCCGTGCGCATTTCGCCGACGCCGCGCATCGATGATTACTGGCGTGTTTCCACTGTGGTGCTGCTCGACGCAGCCACCGGCAAGGTTGCGCGCGTGCTTGAAGAACATTCTGGCTACGCTACGCCGCGCTTTTCTCCCGACGGAAAGCACCTGCTCTATTCGCGGATGCGGCCGCTGCGCATCACCGACGAGCATGTGTTGCTGGACCTGAGCACGGGCAAGACCATCGTCATTGAAGAGGCGGTGAAGGGAACGCTCGAGGAAACGGCCTGGGCGCCGGATAGCCGCAGCTTTCTGGCCGCGGTCATCGTCGGTGCGCATACGGCGGCGGTCAAGGTGGATGCGGTCACTGGCGCAGGCCAAACCCTTGATGCCATCAAGGACCCCTCGGCCTGGGATGCCTCTTTCAGCTTCAGCGCCGATGGCAGCAAGATTGCTTATCTGTCGAATGCGCAGACCAGCCCGAACGATGTCTGGCTGCTGAATGCGGGTAAGATCGCGCGGCTCACCGAGACCAATCCGCAGGTGGCGCAGTGGAAGCTGGGCACGGAGCGCGAAATCTCGTGGAAGAGCAGCAAGGACGGCAAGTTGATTTACGGTGTCGTGGTGCTGCCGCCCGACTACACGCCGGGCAAGCGCTACAAGACGCTGGTCCACGTGCACGGCGGACCGGAAGAGGCCTGGACATCGGGTTGGCACGGCGAGTGGTATGACTACGCGGCCCTGTTCTCCTCGCAGGGCTACGTGGTGCTGCTGCCGAATCCGCGCGGCTCCGACGGCCAGGGACCGGCCTTTGCCGAGGGCAACTGGAAGGACTGGGGCGGCGGCGACTTTGCCGATGTACAGTCCGGCGTGGATGCGCTCATCGCGCAGGGCATCGCCGACCCTGACAAGATGGTGATTGGCGGCTGGAGCTTTGGCGGCTTCATGAGCGCCTGGACGGTGACGCACACCAACCGCTATAAGGCCGCGATGGTCGGCGCCGGCGTTACGGATTTGTACAGCATGGCTACGACCACCGACATCGCGCCCAGCTTCGAGGGCGGATACTTTGGCCCGTATGCGACCAGCAGAAAACTCTATGACGAGCACTCGCCGGTTCGCTTCCTCGACCAGTGCGTGACGCCGGTGCTGGTTCTGCATGGCGGAGCGGACAAGCGCGTGCCGCCCTCGCAGGGCCAGGAGTTTTACTACGGCCTGCGCTTCCTGAATCGCGAAACCAAAATGGTGGTTTACCCGCGCGAGCCGCACATCTTCAGCGAGCGCGAACATCAGATCGACTCGCTCACGCGCCTGCTCGACTGGTATGACTCGCATCTGAAATAACCGGCGCGCTTTGGCAAAAAATCGCACGTATAACCTGCGGACTCAGGCGGCAGACGAATCGCTCTGCCGCCTGTTGATCACAGACTGAAGCGCGCGGTCGGGGATTATTGCTGAAGGTGACGGATAAGATTCTGAAGTTATGCTTCAATATCGAAAAAATAAATTCCAGCAGAGAGATGCTACTCGGGCCATTGCATGGAACCGCCTCGAGGATAGTCCACGGCCTCATCTCCGGCCCAGTTGCGTGCAGCGGCAGAGGCGGCAGATGCAGGGGACTGTGCTGATTTTTCCTCTAGAACCTGTTATTAACTTTATGCATTTGGATTCAGTATCGTAGCGCGTTTTATGCCGAATCTGTCACGATGACAGATTCGGCAATCGCAATCGAACGGGCTATCAGACGGATGTGACAGACGAGGAGTGGGCGTTTGTAGCCCCCTATTTGGCGTTGTGTCGCGAGGATGCACGGCAGCGCGAGTATTCTTTGCGAGCCGTTTTCAATGCGCTACGCTATGTGGCCAAAACAGGTTGTCACTGGCGCATGCTGCCCAACGATCTGCCTCCGTGGCAAGTTGTCTATCAGCAGATGCGGCGCTGGATCGATGCACGATGCTTCGAGACGATGGTCGAGGATCTGCGCGGCCTGCTGCGCGAATACGCGGGTCGCAAGGCACAGCCAACCGCGATGATCCTTGATAGCCGCACGTTGCGATCTACTCCGGAATCAGGCGCACGGGGAGGCTACGATGGCGCCAAACGACGCAGAGGATCAAAGGTTCACGCGGCCGCTGACACGCTTGGGCACCTGCTGGCTTTGCACGTTACGGCAGCCGATGAGCAGGATCGCGCGCAGGTTGGCGTATTGGCCGAGGCCGCGCAGTAGATCACCGGCGAGCATGTCGAATTGGCTTATGTCGATCAGGGATACACCGGCGCAACTGCCGCTGAGGCCGCTGCCGAACATGGCATCCAATTGGAAGTGATCAAACATCTTGAGGCGAAACGCGGCTTCGTGTTGCTACCGCGACGCTGGGTCGTCGAACGAAGCTTTGCCTGGGCGGCACGATTCCGGCGCTTGGCCAGAGACTACGAACGGCTCGCGGAAACGCTTGCCGCGTTGCACTATCTGGCCTTCGCTATACCCATGCTTGGCAAGCTGGCGTGATCTCTCGCCCAAAGTTAATAACAGCTTCTAGAAGGTGACGTCAACTTTATGGAAAAGATCTCACACAGCTTGGACTACACCGGCACCGTTTCCGTCGTCGAGAACAAAGCTGCCCTGAAGCATGTCATGAATATTACTTCTCCTCAATACAATGGAGAAGATATTGAGATCGACGAGCATCAGGTCCAGTTCATACGAGAACTTGCACCGGGACTTCGTAGCCAGCTTGGCAATATGCTCTACATGAACCCTGCCATTCTGAAAAGCGGTCTGTGGGGCGGAACCCTGAATCTTAACTGGCCCTTACTAACGCCGAAGAACAGTGCTAAGGATCTGCGCTTTCGCGGACTTAAAACGGTGGATGGAGTCAAATACTACGAATTTGAGTACATGCCTCGTCAGTCTGGAAATAACGGCGATCTGCGTATAAGTATTTATCTGGATCCACAGACCATGCGTCATGTCCGTACGCTGTATCGCTTTTGCTTCAGTCAGCAGGGGAACGATAAAAATTACCGTCTGGATGAACAATTCGAGGACTTTGTAACCAGCGATGGACTTACTCTGCCCTCTCGGTGGAAAATATCTTGGTTGTTGGAGGAGTCCAACAGTCCTCGCGAGTATCTTTGGAATATAAAGATTCATAAATTGCAAAACGGAGCGGGCATGCAGCCATAGGGCGACACTATTCTGGATGCAAGATCAAAATATCCACAGTGCTTTTCCGGTGAGGTCTGGAAATTATCCGAATAGACCTGTGCCGCAGGAAAGACGAGATGTGAGTTTTACTCCCGCATTCTCACTCACCATCCGTCGATCATGGGGAGTCATTACAGCATCGGTAGTGTCTACCTTTTTTCGCACTTCCAACAGGGTATACGTCCGGAGGTTTTTCCTTTACTCACAATCCGAGTGTCATGAAGTGTTGAGGAAGAGGATGCCGCATCAAGCTGGCCACTTTGAAGAATAGATCCGCAGCGATAAATATCTGTACAGAACATGTCTGAATATTCTATAAATCGATTTATCTAAATATTGCGCATACGATGCGGAAGACCTGCGTGTGAGGCTCATGAAAAATCCAGCGATGTATTTCTTGTCTTTTGTTGCAGCGTGGATGGCGGTGTGTCCGGTCCAGAGAGCGTTCGGACTTGGTGAAAGGCACATGGTCGCCGTGCATGCCGAACCAGGTTCGTTTGTGATGGCAGAGCCGGGCAAGACCGCGCCTCTTTTGGTCGACAAGAGTGACTGGCCCGGTGTGTTGCATGCCGTAGATGGATTTCGAGGGGACCTTGCGCAGGTTACTGGCCGGGAGTCGCAGGCACTTGATGCGCTTCCGGCACATGCCTCGGATGTGATTCTGGTCGGTACGCTTGGGCACAGTGCGCTGATTGATGGCTTGGCGCGGGAGCGGAAGATTGACGCTGATTCCATCCGCGGCAAGTGGGAGGCGGGATTGGTTGCCGTAGTACGCGATCCCGCGCCCGGCATTGAACGCGCGTTGGTTGTTGCAGGCAGTGACAAGCGAGGCACGATCTTTGCTCTGTACACGCTCTCTGAACAGATCGGTGTTTCTCCCTGGGCATGGTGGGCCGACGTGCGTGTACCGCATCGCGATTCGTTGTATGTGCTGGCCGGATCGCACAGCATTGGCTCGCCGGTAGTGCGCTATCGCGGTATTTTTTTGAACGACGAGGAACCGGCGCTGGGTGGATGGGCGAGAGAAAAATTTGGAGGCCTGAACCACAAGTTTTACACGCATGTTTTCGAACTTTTGTTGCGACTGCGTGCCAACTATCTTTGGCCGGCGATGTGGAACGGCAACTTCAACGAGGACGATCCTCTGAATCCAAAGCTCGCCGATGAGTACGGCATTGTGATGGGAACCAGCCATCACGAGGCCATGCTGCGATCGCAACAGGAATGGAAGCGGCATGGGCACGGTGCGTGGGATTACCAGAGCAATAGCGGGGAATTGCGGCGATTTTGGACTGAAGGGATCGCGCGCAACAAAAACTACGAGAGCACTCTTACCGTAGGCATGCGCGGCGACGGTGATATGGCCATGAGCGAATCGGTCAACACGGCACTGCTTGAGCAGATCGTGGCCGACCAGAGAAAGATTATCGCAGCCAACGGAGATCCGGAGCATCCGGCACCGCAGATCTGGGCGCTCTACAAAGAGGTGCAGGAGTATTACGAAAAGGGCATGCGCGTACCCGAGGACGTGACCCTGCTTTGGAGCGATGACAACTGGGGCAATCTGCGGCGGTTGCCAACGAAGGCGGAGCGCGAGCGGCCGGGCGGCGCAGGCATCTATTATCACTTCGATTATGTTGGTGGTCCGCGATCCTACAAATGGCTCAACGATATTTCGATCACGAAGGTGTGGGAGCAGATGCACCTGGCTATCGCTTACGATGCGACGCGTGTATGGATCGTGAACGTAGGCGATTTGAAGCCGATGGAGTTTCCCATTGAATTTTTCCTGACCATGGCGCGCGATCCAGATCGATGGGGCAAGGACGATCTGGAGGCGTATACCGAGGCCTGGGCAGAACGCGAGTTCGGCAGCGAGCATGCGCGGCAGATTGCCAGCCTGTTGGATCGCTACACGCGCTACAACGCGCGGCGCAAGCCGGAGATGCTTACGCCGACGACCTATTCTTTGACCGAGGGACACGAGGCGGATCGTGTGGAGAGGGAGTGGGCGGCGTTGGCCGGGGAAGCCGACCGGCTGGTGGAAATGCTGCCGACCGACGAACGTGCCTCGTACTTTGAACTGGTTCAGTACCCGATTGATGCCTGTGCGAATCTTGGTGCCATGTATGTGGCAGCCGGTCGTAACCGGCTTTATGCACGGCAGGGGCGCGCGAGTGCAAATTTTTGGGCTGCGGAGACGTTGCTGCGGTTTCAGCGCGATGCGGCGCTCTCGCAGAACTACAATCACCTGCTCAACGGCAAATGGAATCACATGATGGACCAGACGCACATTGGCTATACCGCCTGGAACGATCCTCCGGTGAACGTTATGCCGGAGGTCGTTCCGGTGAAGGTTCCAGCAGTGCATCGGCTGGGTGTTTTCCCGGAGGGGGATGGGAATGAATTGCTCGCTTTTGACGCGGTGAATCGGCAAAGGCGCACGATTGAGCTTGCTCCGCTAGGCTCATTGTCCGAGGCGGTGCGCCTCAGCGCAAATGCCGCATGGGTTTTGCTCAGTGTGCGACAGGCAACTCTCACGAAAGACACCACAGTGCAGGTGCAGATAGATTGGGCGCATGTGCCCACGCTGCCTGCGCGGGCAGAGGTGAAGATTGAGGCAGAGGGGCAACCGGTGACTACAGTTCGGTTGCAGGTGCAGGCGATTCCTGCTGGAGCACGCGGCTTTGTCGAAGATGCGGGTGTGGTCGCGATCAATGCCGATCATGTCAGCCGCAATCGTGAGTCGGCAGGGGGGCTGCGGTGGGAAAATCTTCCCGGTTTTGCGCCGATGGGCGCAGGCATTGAAGCGTTTCCTGTGACGGCGCCGAGCACTACGCCTGAAGACGCGCAGGCCTGCGTGGAGTACGACTTCACTTTGCTGACGGAAGGGAACTGGACGGCACAGGCGATTCTTGCGCCGACGCTGCCCTTTCAGCCTTCGCATGGATTGCGCTATAGCATGCAACTGGATGGTGGCAGAGTGCAAACCGTCGATGCTTGGGCACGGTGGTCAGACAAGGTGTGGGCAGACAGGGAGTGGAGCAAGGCGGTGAGTGACGGTGTGCATCGCGTAGATACGTCGCTTGGCAAAGTTCCGGTTGGTTCGCACACGCTGCGCCTTTGCCGCGTCGATGCAGGGGTTGCGCTGGAACGGCTGTTGATTTTTCGCAATGCGCCGCTGGAGTATCTGGGACCTGTCGAATCCAAACGTGTGATGCCGACCGAGCCTCTTCGTTGAGAAGAGGTCGGCCGGGTGTAGCGACCAGCGTGCTCTCTATTTCATCCAGAGTGCGCTGGTGATGATCCGCGGATAGTAACGGCTGGCCATGCCCTTGCCAGAGACGATCTGATCGCAACAGGCCCAGTAGGCGCTGCCTTCGGTCTGCCACTGAAGATGCGCAGCATCGGCCTTGCGAAAGATCGCCGCAACGTCCGGATCGGCATCCAGATGAAAAAACTTGCGCGTGACATGCATCAGAATGGCGATCTTGCTCATCCACGAGTTATTGCTGGTTGAGGAGAGCTTGATGCCGCCATCGGCAAAGAGATTGCGCCGCTCGGGGTCGAGCAGCAGCGTGCGTGTGTGTGTGCGCAGAACCTCGTACATGCGCTGTTCTTCCGACGAAGCGAAGAAGGCGTCGAGCGTCGATTGTGCGAATCCGGTCTGCACGAAATAAAGCGGGTAGACGCAGCCTTCAACCGCGGGAAGAATGCGCGATTTGTAGCCGGGGCTGGACTTTTCAAAGATGGCAGGCAGAACGCCGTCGACGGCCTGGGCGCTGACGGCGGCGGCAACTTTGCGGGCGAGTTCTTCGCATCGCGTCTGATCTGCTGCGTGGCCGAGCGAGCGGAACAGCAGTGCAAGTGCACGATAGCAGGCCCAGCTTTTGACCGCGATGTAGACGTTGCTGCGCGTCTGCGCAAGCGAGTGATCGAGCGAATCGTAGGTGGTGATCTCCTGTCCCCCGGCGCAACGAGTGCTGTCGAACTGCGCGAAACCGACCTCACCGCCGCGATGGATCATGCTGGTCAGGCACTGTTCAACCACACCCGCGCTGCGCTTGAGCCAGTCGAGGTCGCCGGTCTTCGCTACGTAGCTGGAAGCGGTAAGAATCCAGTTGCACAATTGCTCTTGCGTCATGTAGCTGAAGCATCCGGTCAGGTTGGCCAACTCATAACTGCTGTGGCCAGCCGGAGAAAAATTATTGTGTGCGCCCATGTCGTGGCAGAAGCTGAGGCCCCCGGGCTGGCGTAGATAAGGCCGATTGAGCTGTTCTTCATCGGGCGCGGGCGGCGTCTGCGAGGGATCGATCTGCACGTTGGCAGAGGTGGGAGCAAACTCCGTCTGATAGGCCTTGACCTCATCGGTGTAGCTGTAGCGGCGAACGAAATTGTCGAGCAGATTGCGCACCAGCCAGGGGTTATGCTCGAGTTCCCAGAAGACATGATCGACGGAGAGGTCGAGAGTGTTCATCATGCAGTACTCGCCCTCGTTCACTACCCAGAAAGGCTCGCCTTTCACCTCGAGTAGTTGGGTGCTGCCGTAGTAGCTGTGGGTGGCATGCGCGATCATGAAACGCTGATCGGCGGAGAGGGCGGAGTTGTCCAGCTTTGCATCGAGCGACTGGGCGGTGGCATGAATCTTTTCTGCGTTGTCGAGTGTGCTCTGGAGCACGTCTTCGAGGTTCTTGAAGTAGCGTGTGTAGAGATAGCGGCCATCAAGACCGTTGGTCTCAATGCCTTCAAGATAGGAACCGATGGCGAGCGTAATGCCGTACTTTTTGCCGGCCGGAATTTCGAAGCCGAAGCCCGGACAGGAACCAAGCAGATGAACCGGATTGTGGCGCTCACGGAGACCGTCACTCGGCGACCAACGCATGAACAGGAACGGAGCCGCATCGACCGCGACACCAGATTCGGAGCCAGTGTAGTCGCGCAACTCGGCGGCGACGCCGGATTCGCGGCGGAAGGCAAAACCGGAGCGATAGCTGCCCAGCCCTTCTTCCAGAATGCGGCAGCCGGGCCGAGCATGATTCAGCGCAAAGATCGCGGTGCGCGGCGCGGTTCCTAGCGTGTTGTCGAAGATGAGATGTGCGAGCACCGCCGGCAACAGTCCTTCGCGCATGCGTTGCTCGCCTTCGACGGCGGGATCGGGAATCGACCCAAAGGGTGATTCGATGGAAAAGCTCAGATCTCCGGCCTGCCACTGATCGGTGGCCCAACTATACGTACGCGAGATCTCGTCCTCGCGGAAGGCTTCGACATCCGGCGCCACGTTTTGCTCAGCGGGGCCAGCCTGCTCCACGAGGAAAGCGTCGGCGGAACGATTGACCGCGGCTGCATAGAAGGGAAGGCAACGCAGAGTCGCCTCGGAAAAACGGTCACCCTCTTTGACGCCGACGAACAGTTCCTGGTCGCCGGGGTGACCGATCTGTAAACCGATACCGCCACGGGAGCCGAAGTTTCCGCAGGTGAAGCTCATGAAGGCGCCCATCGGCGCGTGCTGGGCATTGAAGCCCACGGAACAGGAAAGCGGAAGGCGTGTGCTCACGGTGAATCCTCGCTGTGAAGTATGCCTGTTGAAAAAGCAGGCGTCGGGCGAACAATTTTTCCCGCGTGCACCATATTGCCAGTCGTCAGAGTCCCGAGTAAAGCGATATAGTTGTTCCGCGAGAAATTCGGGCTATCTTTCCCTGCTTAAATCACGGGCAGGAGAAACTGTTGCCGGAAGCCATCGCGAAAAGATCTTCCATGCCGGAAACCGGCACAGCAAGCAATGCGGAATATGTTCTGTGCATTCTGCAAAACCGTGACAGCATTTCCCGCATCCTCTCGGTGGATGGGGCGAGAAAGCAGGGATCGATGAGCGACACACACAAAGGGCTGGCTGTTTCGGAAAAAATTGGTTACAGCATGGGAGACATGGCGGCCAATTTTTTCTTCCAAGCCCTGTTGGCCCTCCAACTCAGCTTTTATACGGACACTTTTGGGCTAACGCCGGCACAGGCTGGAACCATGTTTCTGGTCGTGGGACTTGTTGCCGCGGCGTTGAACCCGGTGATGGGGTTTATTGCTGATCGCACGCACCATCGCTGGGGGCGTTTTCGCCCATGGCTTCTGTGGACCTCGTTGCCCTTCGGTGTGATCGGTGTTCTGACCTTCACCACGCCGCAGATCAGCCCTGGCGCCAAGGTGCTCTATGCTTGGACGACCTACTTGCTCTTGCGCGTGGTCTACGTTGTCAACAATGTGCCATACGCAGCGCTGACGGGCGTGATCACGGACGATCCGAATGAGCGGACTAGCGTCACCTCCTATAGGCAGATCAGCGCAAACCTCGCCGGCTTTATTGTGCAAAGCCTCGCTATTCCGCTCGTCATTCTGCTCGGTGGTGGCAACAGTGCCCGCGGTTATCAGTACACCATGGGACTTTTTTCTGCGATTTCGGTTGTGCTCTTCGTGATTGCCTTTGCGGTGACGAAGGAACGCATTCAACCAAACCCGGAGCAGAAATCTTCGGTGCTGCAGGATCTGGGCGATCTGATGCACAACGGACCGTGGGTGGCTCTGTTTCTTGTCACCCTGTTCTACTTCGCCGGAATCTCGATTCGTGGTAGTGTCATGTTGCCCTATTTCAAATATTGCGCGGGCAACGAGCTGATGTTCAGTTGGTTCAACGGATTCGGTCTGGCCGCTTTGCTGATTGGTGTGATGTTTTCGCCTGCATTGGTCAAGCGGCTTGGCAAGCGCACGGTCTTTCTGGTGAGTCTGTTTTTTACCGCGTTTTTTTGCATGACGCTGTGGTGGATTCCTGCCCATTCCAGCACGAGCGTAATTTTGTCCGAAGTTCTGCGCCAGCTTTCCTATGGGGTTTCCTGCCCTGTGCTGTGGGCCATGATGGCCGATGTGGCCGACTATGGTGAATGGAAGACAGGGCGGCGTGCCACGGCGACGGTAACAGCGGCAGTTGTCTTCGCGCTGTGGGTCGGACTGGCGCTGGGCGGCGCTGTGACTGGATGGCTGTTTTCTTCCTATGGCTATCTTCCGAATGCGGTGCAAAGCGCGCTGGCACTTGAGGGAATTCGCCTGACGGCGTCCTTCTATGCGGGCGTGGCCTTTCTATGCGCAATGGCTTGCCTGTTCTTTTATGGCATCAGTATGAAGCTGAATCTGACGATTTCTCAGGAACTGACCGAGCGTCGCAAAGGGTACACGGCGCAGTAAGAAATAGAGAAGAATGAATCGGGAGACAATGATGCATCTTCAAAAAACGACCTTGCCGCTCTTGCTGCTTTGCCTGTCATGCGCTGCTTGGGCGCAGACGGGAATAACGCTCCGTCAAGCCGCACAGGGAAAATTCCATGTCGGCGTGGCCATCAACACCAGCCAGATCGAGGCTGCGGATGCAAAGGAGGACAGAATCATCACGCAGCAATTCGATTCGATCTCTCCAGAAAACGCGCTGAAGTGGGAGCGTCTGCATGCCAAGCCC
This sequence comes from Acidobacteriaceae bacterium UBA1307, assembly GCA_002307235.1. Taxonomy (GTDB): domain Bacteria; phylum Acidobacteriota; class Terriglobia; order Terriglobales; family Acidobacteriaceae; genus Telmatobacter. The sequence goes on along the minus strand of DBTV01000004.1, from coordinate 3,747 downwards.
GGCGTCTATGATTTTGCGCTGGCCGACCGCTATGTGGACTATGGTACGAAGCATCATCTGTACACCGTCGGTCATACGCTGGTGTGGCATAGTCAGGTCCCAGACTGGGTCTTTGAGAGCACGCCGGGCAAGCCGATTACGCGCGCCGCTCTGCTAGAGCGACTGCACGATCATATCTTTGCCGTTGTCGGCCGCTACAAAGGCCGGATTCAGGCTTGGGATGTTGTGAATGAAGCACTGAACGACGATGGCAGCTTGCGCGATTCCAAGTGGCGGCAGATTCTCGGCGACGATTACATCGTGCAGGCCTTCCGGTGGGCGCAGGAGGCCGATCCGCAGGCAGAGTTAGGCTACAACGATTACTCGCTTGAAAATCCTAAGAAACTCGCCGGAGCAATCGCGATTGTTAAAAAGCTGCAGACTGCTGGCGTGAAGATTTCTTATGTGGGAATTCAGGGCCACGACCATCTTGATTGGCCTAGCAATTCAGACGAAACGCAGACGATCGAGGCCTTCGCACGACTCGGTGTGAAGGTCGCAATTACGGAACTGGATATCGATGTCCTGCCCAGTGCATGGGGCCACTCGGCCGATGTTTCGTTGAAGCATACCGCCGATGCCAAGCTGAATCCCTATCCGAAGGCACTGCCTGAGGATGTTTCGCGGCAACTGACGCAGCGTTATGCGGATCTGTTTCGCATTTATGCAGAACATCGCCAGAGCGTTGAACGTGTGACCCTTTGGGGATTGTCGGACCGCGATTCCTGGCTGAATAACTGGCCGGTGGTAGGCAGAACGAGTTATCCGCTGCTCTTTGATCGCAAGGGGGATCCGAAACCGGCCCTATTGGCTGTCGAGGATGTTTTGCAGAAATAAAAGGTTGCCAGAGGCGCTGCAAAAGTCAGGGGTGGAAGATGGCAGGCATTGGATTGAGGGCAATATGGCGGATCTTTTTTTATGGATCTTTGATCGCAATAAGTTTGTCCTTGCCTCACCTAAAGGCAGAAGCAGCGCCGCAAAAAGAGTTCACCAATCCGATCCTTTGGGAAGATCTGGCCGATACCGATGTTTTGCGCGTCGGAGATGTTTTTTATTCCATGGCCTCGAATATGCATTATGCACCGGGCGCCCCGATTTTAAGTTCGCATGACTTGGTGCATTGGCGCTACGTCGGTCACGCGGTTCCAGCGCTTGATTTCGGCCCAGGTTACGACATGAAGGACGACGTTGCCTATGTGCGCGGAACATGGGCATCCTTTCTTGGCTACAGGCCAAGCAACAGGACCTTCTACTGGGGCGGTTGCATAGACTTCAAGAAAACGTATCTCTACACGGCGACTGCGCCTGAAGGACCGTGGCATCGGCACGCCGTGCTCGATAAATGCTACTACGATGCCGGATTACTGGTCGATGAGAATGACACTCTTTACATTGCCTATGGCAACACCCGCCTTCATGTTGCGCAGCTTTCTCCTGATGCGACACAGGAGGTTCGTACGCAAGAGGTTTTTCATTCTTCCGGTGCCATCGGCGCGCTCGAGGGATCGCGTTTTTACAAGGTCAACGGCTCGTACTATATCTTCACGACGCATCCTCCCAATGGAGAATATGTCTTGCGTTCTACGAGCGGACCTTTCGGACCCTATGTGATTCAGAAGCTGATTTCGGATGTGCCAAGTCCGGTTGCCGGAACCGGAGCTCCCCATCAAGGTGGCATTGTGCAAACACAGGCCGGCGACTGGTATTACATGGCCTTCGTGGATGCATATCCAGGGGGACGCATCCCGGTTCTAGCGCCGCTGCGATGGAAAAAGGATGGATGGCCAGAGGTGCAGCTTGTCGACGGCAAGTGGGGCACTCGTTACCCGTTGCCTGTGGCATCTTCCATCACGCCGCAAAGTCCTTTACCGGGCTTCACAGATGATTTCACTACTCCGAAACTGGGACCTGAGTGGGAATGGAATCACAATCCCGACAATACGAAGTGGTCTGCGGGAAAGGGCCTCGTCTTATCGACGGCAACCCGGACAGAGGATCTGTATCGCGCCAGGAATACGCTTACCCATCGAATCCTCGGCCCTCGTTCCGTGGCTACAGTCGTAATGGATGTCGCTGGGATGAAAGACGGCGATGTTGCCGGATTGGCGATGCTGCGCGACTCTTCGGCCTGGATTGGTGTAACCAGGAAAGAGGGTGCGTACCGCATCGTTCTGAAGAGTGGCCTGACCATGGACAGGCACTGGAAGCGTTTTACGTCAGGGGAGGTAGAGCAATCCCGCGCGGTCACTGCCGGCAAGATCTGGCTGCGGGCTACGGCCGATATTCGTCCTGGAAATGGACGGGAGACACATTTTTCCTACAGCCTGGACGGAAAAAGCTTCCATGAGCTTGGAATGCCTTTTGTGCTGAACAGCGATTGGCCATTTTTCATGGGCTATCGCTTCGGCATTTTCAACTACGCGACCGAAGAACTGGGCGGTAGCGTTACAGTTGAGCATTTTTCAATGATGCCATTCGGTAGGGGGAAAATTGGATAAGGCCGTGGGGGGGAGCTCCCGTTGGTGTTTGACGTGGGATAAAAATCGGAAATCGTTTTCCAAACCTTGTGTGATTTCAAGAAAATTTTGGTGCGGTGAAAGTGCGTTTCACCCGTTTGCTTGATTGCAAAAGATGAAATTGCAGACAAATACTTTGGGTAAAATACTCAAAGTATTTGTCTTTATAAGGATTTTTGAGAGATAAAAACGAGAGCATTCTTTCCAGAAAAACCATTGGGTGATGGAAGCAAATTGAATCAGTTTTTTAGATATTGACAGAATAGTTTTTCGACTGTTAATGTCCTCACGCTTTAGACGCTGTGTCGAAAAACGAGATGCAGTATTTTTTGTTGGCAATTGACTAAAGCGATTTAGAAGGCTCACATGTGTCAACGAGTTTCATGCCACCAGATGCAAGATCGGAATGGGGACAAAAGATTTCCATTATTTCTTGCCTTTGTGCTTTCTTTGGTGATGGCCTTTTGCCTGCCACTCGCAGCAAGAGCGCAGAACACTCCAACGCTGGACGGTGTCGTTCACGATCCTACCGGGGCTGTGATTCCAAAAGCGAAGATCCAACTGAAGTACGTAGCCACAAACGAAGTTCGAGAAACACAAAGTAACGAAGTCGGAGTCTTTTCTCTGGACTTCTCACGGGCGACTATCAGCTATCCATCAGTGCTCAGGACTTTCAAACGATCGAATATACAGGGATTCACCTGAATCCTGGGGATCAACGCAGCTTCCGCAATATCAAGCTGGCGATTGGGTCAACGGCCTCTGTCGTCGTCACGGCAAACGTTGGTGGCCAGATTGCGACGGATTCAGGAGAAACAAGCTCGCTGATTTCGAGCGATGACATTAAACATCTCGCCATTGAAGGTCGCGACGTTACGGAGTTGCTCAAGATCTTTCCTGGCATGTCGATTGTGACCAACTCAAGCAGCTTCAGCAACTCAGCGTACGATCCTTCTCTGGTGGCGTTTACTGGTGCGATCGGCAGCTACGCGGCCAATGGCACGCAGACCAATTCGACCTCATTGCTGACCGACGGTATGGATGTTACCGATCCGGGTTCGTACGGTATTGCCATTCAAAATGTCAATTACGATCAGGTTGCCGAAGTAAAAGTGCAAACGGGAAGCTTCACTGCCGACAATGCACATGGTCCGGTCGTCATTAATGGATAACGTAGGATATTTTTCGCACA
>DBTV01000026.1:555-66413 GCA_002307235.1 Acidobacteriaceae bacterium UBA1307 | reverse complement strand
GGCAAGACGGCCATCGTCGAAGGGCTGGCGCGACGCATCGTCTCGGGCGATGTGCCGGAAAATCTGCGCGACAAGAAACTCATCTCGCTCGACCTTGGCTCGATGCTGGCCGGCGCGAAGTTTCGCGGTGAATTTGAAGATCGCCTGAAGGCCGTGCTCAAAGAGATTGAAGAGGCCAACGGCGGCATCATTCTCTTCATCGACGAGTTGCACACCATCGTGGGCGCGGGCGCGGCCGAGGGCGCCATCGACGCCAGCAACATGCTCAAGCCGGCACTAGCACGTGGCGAGTTGCGCGCCATTGGCGCGACCACGCTGAACGAGTACCGCAAATACATAGAGAAGGACGCCGCGCTTGAACGCCGCTTCCAGATCGTCTTCGTCGGCGAACCGAATGTCGAGGACACGATCGCGATTTTGCGCGGGCTCAAGGATCGCTACGAGCAGCACCACAACGTGCGCATCAAGGATGCGGCGATTGTGGCCGCGGCGACGCTTTCGCATCGCTACATCTCGGATCGTTTTTTGCCGGACAAGGCCATCGATCTGGTGGATGAGGCCGCGGCATCGCTCGCGATTCAGATCGGCTCGGTGCCGACGGAGATCGATCAACTGGAACGTCAGGCGACATCGCTCGAGATCGAGCGCACCGCACTCAAGCGCGAGACCGACCAGAACAGCCGCGCGCGCCTGGAAGAAGTCGAACGAACCTTGTCCGAGACCAAGGAAAAAACCACGGCACTGCGCGCACGATGGACGCGGGAAAAAGACGCGATCGCCAAGGTAAGCGAGACCAAGAAAAAACTCGAGGCGCTGCGCTTCGAGATGGACGAGAGCACGCGCAAGGGCCAACTGGAACGTGCCGCGCAGATTCAGTATGGCGAGTTGCCCAAGCTCGAAGCCGAGCTGAAAAAGCTGAACGCCGTGCAGGACGGCAACCCGGATGTGGCGCGCATGTTGAAGGAAGAGGTCGACGAGGAGGACATCGCCAAGATCGTCAGCAAGTGGACCGGCATTCCCATCACGCGCATGCTTGAAGGCGAGGTGCAAAAGCTCGTGCATCTGGAGGACGGGCTGCGCGAGCGCGTCATTGGCCAGGATGCGGCGCTGACCGCTGTCGCCAACGCGATTCGCCGTTCGCGCGCGGGGCTCAGTGACCCCAAGCGGCCCATTGGCTCGTTTATCTTTCTTGGACCGACGGGCGTGGGAAAAACGGAGACGGCGCGCGCGCTCGCTGAATTTTTGTTCAACGACGAGCAGGCTCTTGTGCGCATCGACATGAGCGAGTACATGGAGAAGCATGCCGTGGCGCGGCTGATTGGCGCACCTCCCGGCTATGTCGGCTACGACGAGGGCGGCCAGTTGACCGAGGCGATTCATCGTCGTCCGTATGCGGTGATTCTCTTCGACGAGATCGAAAAGGCGCACCCGGATGTCTTCAACGTGCTGTTGCAGGTGATGGACGACGGGCGACTGACGGATGCGAAGGGGCGCACGGTCGACTTCAAAAACACGGTGCTGATCATGACCTCGAACCTGGGCGCGCCGCTGCTGACCACCGAGGCGCTCAAGAACGATCATGACTTCGAGATTGCGAGCGAGAGCGTTTTGCAGGTGCTGCGCGAACACTTCCGGCCGGAGTTTTTGAACCGCGTCGACGACACGGTGATCTTCCGACCGCTCGGCAACACGCAGATGAGCCAGATTCTCGATCTGCGGCTCAACGAGTTGCGCAAGCTGCTCGAGGACCGCGCCATCTCCATCGAGCTGACCGAACCGGCACGGCAACTGATTCTGGCCGCCGGCTCCGATGCCGCCTATGGCGCACGGCCCCTGAAACGCGCGCTGCAACGCATGATTCAGAATCCGCTTGCCATTCAGATTCTCGACGGCAAGGTGGTCAACGGATCGCACGTGCGCATCAGCGTCAACCGCGACTCGGGCCAACTGCTCTTTGAGCCGATGTCGCGCGAGGCCATGGCGTAGGGTACCTGCGGCGCGGCAGACGCACTCTGCGCAAAAACCGAAAGCGACCATCTTCGCAAAGAAGATGGCCGCTTTTATTGCTGATGCTATTACTGCCTTAGCTCAACGATGGTTGCGCCCTGTCCGCCCTCGTTCTGCGGAGCCTCTTCGATGTTCGCCACATGCGGGTGTGACTTCAAAAACTCGCGCACGCCACGACGCAGAATGCCAGCGCCATGGCCGTGAATGATGCGCACGCGCGGCAACCCGGCGAGAAATGCGTGGTCAAGATACTTCTCGAGTTCGTCCTCGGCCTCGGCCACGGTGCGGCCGATCAGGTTGATCTCACTGCGCATCTCAGCCGTGCTTTCGCTGGAGATGCTCACGTGCACGCCCTTCTGTTTACGCACGGAAGCCAGCGGCGTATCTTTTTTCGCGGCCACGCCCTCGGGCGATTTCAACGAAGCCAGATCCGAGAGCTTCACGCGCATCTTGATCGGGCCAAGTGCGACCTCGAAGAGATCTTTTTCAATCTCGCGCTGCACAACGGCGACCTTGTTCATCGATTTGAGCAGAACCTGATCGCCCGCCGCGACGTTGCGCAAAAGATGCGGCGCAGCATTCGGATCGTTTTTATCCGCACCGGTTTTATGCGCCACGACGACCTGATTGAAGCTCTCCTCAAACTCGCGGCGCAGTCGATTGATGCGCCGTTCAGCCTCTTTCGAGAGCTTCTGCTGCACGACGCGATCCTCGACGGCGCGCACGTTTTCGCGCATCTGGAAGGCAAACTCCTTCATCAACTCGTCGAGCTTTTTCTCAAGCTCACGGACGCGCGTGCGCATCTCGGCATCGCCCTCGCGGGCCAGCCGGGCACGCTCCTGATTGAGTGCGTACTGCTCTTCCCTGGCCTTTTTGCGATCAAGGTCCAGCTCGGCCAAATCGTTATGCAGTTTGTCGAGAAAACGCGCAATGTCGGCCTGCTGCGATCCCATGCGCGCACGCGCGGCCTCAACGATCTTGCCGTTCAGCCCGAGCCGTTCGGCGGTCTGAATACCGGCCGAGGCACCAGGAACGCCGAGCCGCAGATGATAGTTGGGCGCGAGCGTTCGCTCATCAACACCGGCAGCGGCGTTGAGCACCCCGGGGGTATTCACCGCATAAATTTTGAGCGAAGTGTGATGCGTCGAGATCAATGACCAGCAACGCGCATGCAGAAAATGCTCGGCCACGGCGACGGCCAAGGCAGAACCTTCGTCAGGATCGGTTGCCGACCCAAGCTCATCGAGCAGCACCAGCGTACGCATGTCCGCGAGCCGCGAAAGACGGTCGAGATTGACGATGTGCGCCGAGAAGGTGGACAGCGCCTGCTCGATCGATTGCGCGTCGCCGATGTCGGCAACAAAGCCATCGAAGACGGGAAAGTGCGCGGCCTTGGCGGGCACGGGCAATCCGGCCTGCGCCATCATCGCGAGCAGCGCGGTCGTTTTGAGCGTGACGGTTTTGCCGCCGGTGTTGGGGCCGCTGATGATGAGCTGGCGCGCGTCGCTGGTGAGTTCGAGCGAGAGCGGCACGATGGCGCCGCCGGTGGCGCGCAAACGTTTTTCGAGCAGAGGATGACGCGCGTCCTCAAGCATCAGCTTTGCATCGCCGAAGCTCGGCGCAACGCACTCGTAGTCGCGTGCAAAACGCGCGCGGGCCAACAGGCTATCAACCAGCGCAAGCACGCGCGCGCCGGTGACGAGCGAGGGCGCGTAGCCACCAACCTGCCGCGTGAGCCCGACAAAGATGCGATGAATCTCTCCCTGTTCCTCTTCGAACAGGCGCACCAGTTCGTTGTTCTGCTCGATGGTTTCGAGCGGCTCAAGATAGACGGTCTGGCCGGAGGAGCTGGCACCGTGCACGACGCCCGAGACGCGTCGCTTCAACTCGGCACGCACCGGAATCACGAAGCGGTCACCGCGAATGGTGATCAGGTCATCCTGCGTCGCGCCATCGCTCGAGAGCTTGCGCAGAGCCGCGCGCAATGACTCCTCAATCTGCCGCTGCTGCCGCTCCTGTTCGCGACGAATGCGGCGCAACTCGGGCGAAGCATCGTCGGCCAGCGTGCCGTCGGGCAGGATGGTACGCTCAATGGTTTCGGCCAGCGGTCGCAGGCTCATCGTGAGCGTGACCGACAATGCGGAGAGGCCGATCAACCGGCCCACCAACCGCAGCGGCGGCTCGCGCAACAGCGACTGCCAGGCCGCGACGTCGTTGGCCAGATGCGCTATCGCGAGCAACTCGTCGGCTTCGAGGGCGACCTCGGGAATGCGCGATTTGGCCGCAAGCGTGGTCGGATCGAAGAGCCCGCCGAGCGGAATCGAAACCTGCTCATCGACAAGCAGGCGCAATTCGGCGGTGAGCTGATGCTGGCGCTTGATCCACGCCGCATCGCTCGAAGGCTTCAGATCGAGAATCGCCGCGCGGCCCACGGGTGAGGCGGCAAAGCCAGCGACGAGAGCCAGCAACGGCTCCCACTCAAGCGTGGCGAGATCGGCATTGGCGACGGGAGACGGAATGGGATCGAGCAAAGGCATACTCTGCCATTATCGCAACTCTACCCGGCCACATCCGTCGAAAGGCTCTCGCTCTTGGCGGACGCATCGTTCCATTCGCCCTCCCAACGGGCAACGACAGCGGCAGCCATGCAGTTGCCAAGCACGTTGAGCCCGGTGCGACCCATGTCCATCAGCGTGTCGACGCCGAGCAACATGAAGACGGCGGCGGCAGGAATCTGAAACGAGCCAGCCACGCCAAGCAGCACCACCAGCGTGGCACGCGGCACGCCCGCAATGCCCTTGCTCGAAAGCGCCAAGGTGGCCAGCAACACCACCTGCTGCGCCACGGTCAGATGCAGCCCGCCCGCCTGCGCCGCGAAGAGCGCGGCCATCGCAAGATAGAGCGTGGAGCCGGTGAGGTTGAAGCTGTAGCCGGTGGGTACGACAAAGGAGACGATCCAGCGCGGCACACCGAGTTGCTCCATGCGCTCCATCGCCAGTGGCAGCGCGGCCTCGGACGATGTAGTGGCAAAGCCGAGCGCGGTCGGCTCAGAGACCAGCGCGAAGAAGCGGCGCAGCGGAACACCCGAGAAAAACAGAATCGGCACGAAGACGCCGACGACGAAGACCACCAGCGCACCATAGCAGGTGGCGGCGAGCTTGAGCAGCGGCAGCAGCGTCACCAACCCCATGCTGCCCACCGTGCAAGCCATCGCGGCTCCGGCGGCCACCGGCGCGGTAAACATGATCATGCGCGTCATGCCGAAGATGGTCTCGGTCATTGCCTGCAGCACGGTGGTCAGTGGAGCGCGCTTCGGCTCGGGCAGCATCGCCAGTGCCGCTCCAAAAAAGAGCGCGAAGACGGCGACCTGCAGAATCTGGCCCAAGGCCACGGCCTGCGCAATGTTTTCCGGGAAGATGTGCACCAGAATCTGCTGCCAGGTTTCCGGGTGGCCCGTGGGCGCCGCGGCCTGCACCGCAGCGGGCAAGGTCACCCCCGCACCGGCCTGCGTCCAGTCAATGGCCACTGCACCAAGCACAAGCCCGACGGTCGTCACCGCTTCAAAAAAGAGAATCGCCTTGAGCGCGACGCGGCCAACGCTGCGCAACTCGCCGTGGCCGGCAATGCCGGTGACGATGCCGCCGAAGATCAGCGGCGCGACGATCATGCGGATCAGGCGCAGAAAAATGTCGGCCAGAAACCGGCTCTGCGTCGCAGCGCCAGGCTGGTCAACACCCCAGGCCGCGCCGACGAACATCGCGAAGAAGGTCCACAGCAACAGTGAACGGCGGCGGAAGGCAAAGGGCAAAAAAGCCGTGAAGCCCGCCCAGCGCAATGAAACCGCGACGGGAGCAGGCAGGCCAGCAAGCGCACCCGCCAGACTGGCAGCAAACAACAGCGCGCCTACACAGGCAAGCACGGCAAACCACAAACCAAGACGGCCACGACGCAGGGGCGCGGTGGAGGCTGGAAGTTTTTCAGCGTTCATCGATAGGGCCTATCTCACCGTGCGCAGGCTTGCGATCTACTCGCTTTTGGCGGCGGCCGCAGCAGCCGGACAGGCCGCGCCGCAGTTTCCACCGCAGGGCGTGGCAGGGGCAGCAGCAGCAGGAGCCGATGCTTCGCTGCTGGTCGAGCTGCCTACGGTCGCCGCGCTGTGGCCACCCGCGTAATCGCTCACATACCAACCCGAACCCTTGAATTGCAGACCCGGCGCGGTCAACTCGCGATGTAGTGCGCCCTTGCACTTCGGGCATTCCGTCAGCGGTTCGGCGCTGAAGCTCTGAATCTTTTCAAACCTGTAACCACATTTGCTGCACTCATACGGATAAAGCGGCAAGGTTGAATTCCCTCCAGGATGAAGTTCATCCTCTGCCTCTATTTTAGCTAAAAATATGAAATCAGCAGAAAGGACGCGGTTACGGCTGATTTTTTGCGGCGATCCGGCACATTTTGCGACAAAAAAGGCCCGCGCGCGGCGGACCTTTTCTGCAACACCATTGCTGCCTTTACTGGACGACCTCGAGCGGCGTGGAGGCACTCACATGCTCCCAGGCCAGCGTCAGCGTGCCTTTGCCATTGCCCCCATCGGTGATCGTGTACTTCAGCTCTTCGACCGGAGCGGTCCGTTTGGCAGTCTTCAGCGCCACGCGTCCCAGATCCTGCGCCTTGTCATAGTCCGTGCCCCACTGCCCCGTCTGCTTGTTGACGATCAGCACCCAGTGCGCCGCATCGCTGAGGTCCACAAAAACCGTATAGGTTCCCTTGGGCACTTCGAGGTCGCCGATCTTGAGGTTGGCCTCGGTAGTCAGTGTGGTGGCCTTGTTCGCTCCGGCGCGCCAGACAGGGTAGGTCGAATCGTGACCGACCAGCCCATCCTTGCCGAAGATTTTGCCCTCGCGCCCTCGAACGCGCGGAGCGTTGTATGCGATCTCGACGGTTTTACCCGCGAGCGTGACTGTTTCTTTCGCCTCCGGGCTTTGGGGCGGACCCGGCTGGGCCCATAGTGCAACGGTGGCGAACAGGACACCGAGAAAGATTCCGAAACGCTTCATGACGATGATTCTCCTCTGAAAGAGTGCGCGCACCCGCGAGAGAACTCAGTGTATGCGGCCTCTTCCCATCGATGCAAGATGAATCGCACCGGACGCAAAATACTTTTTCGCAAGCCAATCCCGGCTCTGCACTATAGTGGATGCACACTTTATTTTTCTTTCAGGGGCCACTCGTGCGCATACGGCATTTACTCGCTCACGCCATGACTGCAATTATTTTTCTATCGACGCTGGCGGCCACAGCCCAGCGCACGCCCAACACCAATGCCAGCTATCAGCAGCTCCGCGGACTTCTGCCCGGCGGCGAGGTCGTCAACGTCAAGGATCTCGTGCTCAAGCGCGACGCGGCCATCTTCACCTTCCATAGCGGCAGCTTCGCCTTCTACGGTCAGGTCAACGGCAAAATCACCGGCGCGGTCTTCAAGGGCGAGGGCCACCTGCATCTGAGGCCCGCCAACCGCCAGGAGCAGCACAACCTGTCGATTCTGACGAACGCCTCGGAGTTCGACGAGGACTTTGACCACGCGGTGCTACGCTTTACCGATGCCACGGCCGAGGAGTTGCACAAGGGCTCGACCGGCACAGGCGCGGCCGATCACGAGTTCACCTCCATTGCCCAACAGGCGCATGACTACGACCGCACCAAGCTCGGCGACAATATTGATCTCCGCCTGCTGCAGGATGTGCTTGGCTCCGCGCCGGGCGGCTACTTCCGCGCCGAGATTCATGGCAAGAAGGATCACCATCTTCTTCTCGCCCTCGACCCACACGGGCTCGACGGCGTGGCTCCCGAAGAGATGGCCCTGACCGCGATCAATGACTGGGGCGCCTCGGTGCTCTATTCCGGCTATCTGGCCTCCGACGTTGCCCTCACCGCGCCCGGGCTCGAATTCGATAACAGCACCTACCGCATTGAGCATGAGGATCTGGATACCACCATCGAGAAGAGCGGCTTTCTCACGGGCCTTGCCACCGTGCGCCTGACCGCGCGCGAAGAGGGTCTCGCCGTGGTGCCTCTCACACTGTATCCCACGCTGCGCGTCAGCAAGGTCGAAAACGAAAAGGGCGAGCCACTCGACTTTGTGCAGGAGAAGAAGGAGGAGGACGCCGACTTTGGCGTGCTGCTCACCGCGCCGCTTAAAAAGGGCGAAGCGACAACCCTGCGCATCGCCTACGGCGGCAAGGATGTGGTGCACAACGAAGGCGGTTCGAATTACTATCCGACCGCGCGCAGCAGTTGGTTCCCGAACGCCATCCACCCGCTCGGCAACTTCACCACCTATCAGATGACCTTCCGCGTGCCCAAGGGCCTGCAACTGGTGGCTACCGGCACTCGGGTCAGTGACAAGACCGACGGCAAGGAAGCCGTTACCGTGTGGAAGACCGAGCAGCCGCTGGCCATGGTCGGCTTCAATCTGGGCAAGTTTGTGAGCAAGGAGGCTACGGTCAAGAGCAAGCAGGGCGACACGGTGGTGCTTGATGCCTATGCCAACACGGAGCTGCCGGATTACCTGAAACAATTCGCGGACGGCGATCAATCGCCCAAGCAAATGGGCACTGGCAGCCTCGCCGACACCTCTGGCTCAAGCCTGCTCAGCACACTCAATACGACCTCCATGCTGCCCGTGCAACTCAGCCAGGGACAGGTCGCCACACAGATCTACACCCAGTACTTCGGCGCTACACCTTTCGCAAAGATCGCGCTCACACAGCAGTCTGCCTGCAACTACGGCCAAAGCTGGCCGATGCTGGTCTACCTGCCCGTCTGCGGCTTTCTCGATTCGACGCAACAACACATGCTGGGGCTTGATCCGGCCAACATGTACTGGCGCACCGTTACCCCGCACGAGGTCGCGCACCAGTGGTGGGGCCAGACCGTTGGCTGGCGCAGCTATCGCGACCAGTGGATGAGCGAGGGCTTCGCCGATGCCTCGGCCGCGATCTTTCTGCTCGCCACCCATTCCAGGCCCGATGAGTATCGCGAGTTCTGGAAGAACCAGCGCAAGCAGATTACGGAAAAGAACGCGCAGGGATTTCGCCCCATCGATGTCGGCCCGGTCACCATGGGCTTTCGCCTGAGCACGGAAAAAACCGGATTCAATGTCTACCAGAATCTGGTTTATCCGAAGGGCGCCTACATCCTGCACTCCATCCAAATGATGATGTGGAACCCACGCGAGGGCGATGCACGCTTCATTGAAACCATGCGCGACTTTGTGGCGACCTACAAGATGAAGACCGCAACCACCGAGGACTTCAAGGCCATCGTCGAAAAGCACATGTCGGCTGCCATGGACCTCGACGGCAGTCACACCATGGACTGGTTCTTCAACGAATATGTGTACGGAACCGGCCTGCCCAACTACCACTTCGAGTCGCAGATCACGCCGAGTGGTGAGGGATCGACGCTGCACATCAAGCTCACGCAAACCGGCGTCGCCGACAACTTCAAGAACATCGTGCCCCTCTACCTTGAATTCGCCGACGGCAAAGTGACGCGCCTCGGTGCCGTACGCATTGCCGGCGGCGGCTCCATCGAGCAGAATATCTCTCTGCCGAAGTTGCCCTCTCCGGTCAAGCGCGCCCTGATCAACTACTACTACGACGTGCTCTGCACGGAAAACTAGAACATCTCTTAAACGCAGCAAAACGCCGGAGCATTGCGCTCCGGCGTTTTGGTTTTGGTATGGAGTGTGGCTTATGCCTTGGCCGCTTCGAGCTTCTCGCGCACCAGTTCGGCACCCTTGGTGAACAGATCGTCCCTGGTGATCTTGCCCGCCTCGAAATCGGCCAGGATGGCCTTCTGCGCGGCGTACTCACGGTTGACGATGCCCGCCTTCGACTGCAGCATGCGCCATGCCTTGCGGCGCTCGACGCAGAACAGAACCAGTTGGCGCGAGAGCGCGTAGAAGGTCGACTTGTCGCCGCTCTTCACCTCGATGGTCACGCCGAAATCAGGAATGAAGGCGCGATGCTCGGGGTTCAGATAATGGCGATAGACCACATCCTGCTGCGTGATGCGTACCAGAATGTTGTCGAGTGTGACCTTCTTCGCCGCATCCTCCGGCTTGATCTTCTTCAGGTGATTGCGGAAACGAGCCTCGGTCGTGGCCCAGTGCGCGACGGTGTAACGGCTCACCGCGCCCGTGGCCTTGTCCTTGGTCTCATACCAGTCGAGATCGATGGAAGGATTGCCCTTCAGATCGAGCGCCTCCTGATAGCTTTCACCCTGACGTGGATCGAAGACGAACTCCGGCACGCCGCGCGAATCGCGCGCGCGCTGCGCCTGAACCAGCGCCATGTCATCGGGCACGCCGTGCTCCGGCTGGCAGGTGGTGAAGGCCTGCAGGAACATGGTGCCACGGTACTCGATGCCATCGAGAATCGCCCGGTAGAGCTTGGGCGCGTTGGCCATCGAAACCTGCGCGACGAACGGCGATCCATGACCGGCCAGGAAGGTTTCGGCCACCGTCTTCTTCTCGGTGGTCTTGCCCTCGGTCGCCGGACCAAAGACGTTCATATCGGTGCCGCCCAGCATCGGCGACGAATCCGAGTTCTGTCCGCCCGTGTTCGAGTAGACCTGCGTGTCCAGCATCAGCACCTTGACGTTCGGCCGGTTCTGCAAGATCACCTTCGAGGTGTTCTGGTAGCCGATGTCGCCGATACCGCCGTCGCCACCCACTGCCCAGACCTTCGGCAGTTCCTTGATCTCCTGGTCGGTCATCTGCGCATCGGAGAAGTGCGTGAACTGGGTGTACTGCTCAGAGGTCAGCCCCGTCTGGCCGAGAATCGCGTCCGCCAACCGCTCGGGGATCACCGAACGACGGGCGTGATCGACGATGAAGCTTTCGCCCACCAGCCAGCCAATCGTGACGCCGTCCTGGAACAGCGAGTTCATCCACGGATAGGGATGCGGATTGTTCGGCGACGAGGAGCCGTACACGGTGTTGCAGCCGGTGTGCGCCGTCATGGCCATCACGCTCATGCCGTTCGCCAACCGTCCGTCGACCGCCTGCAGGCTCTTGTGGTTGAAGGCCTCGGTCAACAACACCGCCGAGACAGCCTCAATCAACTGCGCGTCGGTGATGGTGCCGTGCTCCTTCTCATAGTCGGCCACGCGGCCCAGCGTGTCCTTCTCGTTCTCGCCACCCAGGCCGAGGATCAGGTGAATGATCGCGTCGCGGACGAAGATGTAGCCGTTCGCATCCTTCGCCAGCAACTCATTCAGCTTGGCCGCGCCCGTCTTTTCAAGCTCGCCGGCCTTGGCCAGCAGACGATCGCTCTTGGCGTGGTAGAGAGGCCGCATGTAGGCCTCGGTAACCACCGAGATCGAACGCAGCACGCTCTTTTCGCCGCAACCGGCGCAGCTTCCGTCGCCCGCCACCAGCGCGTCATAGTTCGAGCGCACCATCAGCATGTTGCGCAAGGTCGCCGTCTTCGAGTCAGCCGGATTCTCGTTGTTGTAGAAGCCGAGATACTTCTGCGAGGTATCGGGCAACAGATCGAGGAAGCCGGTGCCGGTCATGTGCTCGGCGTTGATCTCAAGCGTCTCGGGCACCATCTTCAGCGCCTGATGATCGCCGCAGGCCGTCACGCAGGCCGCGCAACCCTTGCAGAGATCGGAGACAAAGATCGAGAAGATGCCACCGGCGCTAGGCGTCTTGCGCTCGGGCGAGGAGAAGATCGCATTGACCTTCGCATAGGCCATCGGCACCTTGGCAAGAATGCCGAGGAACTGCGCCTTGGCTGAGGTCGAAAGCCCGGCCTGCGCCTCGACCACATCCTTCAAGATGGTCGGCAGCGGAGTCTGGCTCTTGGCCTCGGCGACCATGCGGGCGCGCGCGGCCTTTTCAATCTCGGGCAGCACGGCCAGCAGCGCCTTGCGATCGGCGCCATCGGCCACGTAGAAGCTCACCGCGGTCGAAAGCAGCGTGGACAGATCCTGCGCCGTGTTCGGCAGCGCCGTATCCGGGCAGACCGAGATGCACTCCATGCACTGCGTGCAGTTCTCGGGAATGTAGAGAGGCGTCTCGCGACGGGCCACATACTTCGAGGCCGTGTCGCCGGTAGCGGCGGCAATCATGCCCATCGCCATCAGCGGCGTGGCCGCCTGGTTGTAGCCCTGGCCAGAACGATACTCGGCATCAAAGCCGGCAATGGTGGCAATCGGCGTACGCGCCGCCTGGCCTTCCGGGAAGGCGTGCGAACGGCAACCGGTGCCGCAGGACGAACCCGCGCCCACTTCCTGCAAAATCGGCATCAAGGCCTCACCACGCAGAGAGGAGTGATCGGCCGCGGCCAGATCGCCCACTTCGAGCTCCTGCAACTGGTCAAAGCCCTGCATCATGACTTCCATGTTCGACTGCACGACGGCATCGCCGAACTTGCCGAACTTCTTCACATACTGCTTGTGCACCACCTCGCGATACTGTTCCTGCGAGATGCCGAACTCGGCCAGCAGCGTCGAAACGCGGAAGAAGGCGCCCAGGAAGGCGTTGCCCTGCATGCGCAGTTGCAGATCGCCGCGGCTGGTGGCCTTGCGCGCAATGGCGAAGCCGGGCAGCGTAAAGACGCGAATCTTCTTCTCGATGATCTGCTTGCGGGCCCACAGGGGAAGCTGCTCCCAGGCCTGCTCGCCCTGCTGATCCGACTCCCACACAAACGCGCCACCCTCGGCCATGCCGTCGAGCGGATTGCAATGCGTGAAGGCCTTCGGGTCGCAACAGAGAACCACGGTCACATGGCGCAGATCGCAGTTGACGCGGA
This sequence comes from Acidobacteriaceae bacterium UBA1307, assembly GCA_002307235.1. Taxonomy (GTDB): domain Bacteria; phylum Acidobacteriota; class Terriglobia; order Terriglobales; family Acidobacteriaceae; genus Telmatobacter. The sequence continues at coordinate 53,586 of DBTV01000026.1, read as the reverse complement.
TACGATCCTTGGCGGCGACCATGAAGTAGCTGGTCGGCGCACCCTTCTTCTCCGAGCCGTACTTGGGGTTGGCGCTGACGTGAATGGTCTCCTTCGGATTGCCGAACTCGTCCTTGACGCCGTCGCGCGCATAGATCAGGTCGTTGAGGTCGCCCAGAATCGCGCCCAGGTTCTTGCCGGTCGTGATCGCGCCCCAGCCGCCAATCGAGTGGAAGCGCACCGCAACCGCGCCCTCGGGCAGCAGTGACGGCGTTTCGTCGCCGACAACACTATAGGGATGGTCGATGCCGAGAACGAAGAAAAATTCGCCATCGGCGGCCGTCTTGCCGTCCTTGCGTGCGCGGCCCGCGGTCGCGTACTCGTAGGCGCCAATCACATGCTCGGGACGGAAGTCGCGCGAGCCGAGTCCATAGGTTGCGCCAAAGAAGCGCGGCGTCTCGGCCAGCGTCACCTTGGGCAGGCCCGCGGCGCCTTCAAGCGCCTTCACGAAGGCCGTGCGAATGTCGCGGCCCATGGCGTTTTCGCCGGCCAGCGCATCGTCGGTCCGCTCGAGAATCAGTACGTTCTTCTTGCCCTTCAGGGCCTCGACAATGGCCGCTTCCGGGAAGGGACGAATCACGTTGATGTGAATCGAGCCCACCTTCGCGCCCCGCGTCTCGCGCAGATAATCGACGGCAGCCTCAATGTTTTCGGCAGCCGAGCCGAGCGAGACAAACACCGTGTCGGCATCGTCGGTCTTGTACTTGGTGATCAGGCCGTACTTGCGGCCAGTCAGCTCAGCAAAGCGGTCGTAGGCCTTTTCGAGGAAGCCCAGAATCGGCTCGACGAAGTTGTTGCGCCGCGCCACCACGCCCTGCATGTAGTGCTCCTGGTTCTGCACCGGACCAAGCAGCAGCGGGTTCTCAAGGTCGATCATCTTCGGCACGCGACGGCGCGTCGGTCCGAACAGGGCGCGCTGCGCCTCGGTCGGCGTCTCGATGATGTCGTCGGGGGAGCCCAGATATTCGCGGATCAGACCGGCTTCGTGCTTGTAGAAGGTGCGCTCCAGATGGCTCGTCAGGAAGCCGTCCATGATGTTCATGCCCGGCGTCAGCGTCTGCTCGGTCACACTGCGCAGAATCAGCGCCTGATCAGCGGCCTGCTGCGCGTCCTTGCCGAAGAGCATGATCCAGCCGGAATCTAGCGCCGCATACACGTCGTCGTGGCCGCAATGCACATTCAGCGCATGCTTGGTCAGCGCGCGCGCGCCCACCTCAAGCACCATCGTCGAGGCCTTGCCCGGCGCATGGAAGTACTGTTCGAGGCCATAGACCACGCCCTGGCCCGAGGTGAAGTTCACCACGCGCTTGCCGGCCACCGAGTGCGCAATCGCGCCGCCCTGTGCCGCATGCTCGCCCTCGGTCTCAATGGCGATGGTGTTTTTGCCGAAAACATTCAAGTGGCCCTCGGCATAGGCCTGCTGAAAGAGTTCGCCGCCCTCGGTGGAAGGCGTGATGGGGTAGAAAACGCCGGCATCGGCGATGCGCGTTTCCGTATGATACGAGACAAGCTGGTTGCCGTTGGCGGTAACCCGGATGCCTGGATAACGAACAGATTCTTTCATTGCAATTCTTCTCCGTAAGCCCGTTTCGTCGTGCACGATGTTTTTGACCACGCGCGGCAAAAGGCGGAGCCCTGGGCTCCGTGGAAGATGGCTCGCACTTGGCGTTTTTTATTTCGCACGCCCATTGGATGACAGCCCGTGCGGATTCGTTCCGGATAAATCCGCCCCAAAATGTGGAATTTGCATGCCGCAGGAAAGAGAACCAGCAATAAACGGCGTGTTATCAATACGATCTATCACGAAACCGGAGGAAAAGAAACATCTCTTCCGTGCTGCCATGTGATACAAATCACAGTATCGTTCCCAATGGCGAACTTCCTGCTTTGGACTCCGGCGGCCGGAACGCGGAAAAACCACGCCCCTGCTCCCCACCCGCCTGCGCTACGATGATGAAAAGAAGAGGAGTTGGCCCCATGTTCGTTGTCGTCTGGAAGTTCGAAATCGCCGAAGAGAAGATTGCTGACTTTGAGGCCGCCTATGGCCCGGCCGGTGCATGGGCCGAACTCTTCCGCGCCTCGGCCGACTACCAGGGCACCGAGCTGCTGCGTGACGCCTACATCCCCGGCAGCTACCTGACCATCGACCGCTGGTCAAGCGAAGAGGCCTTCCGCGCCTTCCGCAAAGACCACGACGCCGACTACGAACGGCTCGACCGCCAGTGCGACGCCCTCACCGCGCAGGAAACCCGCATCGGGGCGTATACCGCCTAATCCAGAATCTGCAAGTGCCCGGCGAACTCTTCGCCCGCCAAAAATCGAAGCGCACGATCAAAGCTGACCAGCACGCCGTCCTCCCTGATCGCCAGACCGAGCAGATACGCATCGGTCACCTGTTGATGGCCAAGAATACGCGCCGCAAGCGGAGCGGTCAGCTCCACCCAGCTAGCGCGCATCGGCCAATAGCAGTACCTGGGATAGGCCTTCAACGATTGCAGAATCGCGATCGCCTGCGCCAAAGATCGCTGCTGCGGGCGATAGGCCGGGTTGGTCGTCACCCGGATGAATCCAGCCTCTGTCAGCGGGCAGATTCCCCAACAATCTTTTCCGGACTGGCTGAACCAGGCATGCGCCGCGCGATGATGCTGATGTGCGGGCTCGGTGAGCGCAACCAGAAGGTTCACATCAAGCAAATGCTTCCGGGGCAAACTCGTCCTCCACCAGCTTTTTCACCTGTTCGTCGCTGATCTCTCCGGCCGAGGCGGGGAAGACGGGAAAGCCCGACGCCGTGTACTCGATCACCGGAGCGGAGCCAGGCGGCGCGGCCTTTGCCTTCCGGATCAGCTCATCGATGGCCTCACCGAGCGTAATGCCGCGCGCCTGCGCGTAATAGCTCAGGTAGCCGTGCGTTTCTTCTTCGATGGAGACCGTCGTCCGCATGGCGCGATTATGCATCAAATCTCCTACTGATGCAAAGATTCTTTCATGATGCAGATCTGGAAATCTGCATCAAAAGTCACTTTCTACACGTAGGCCCCAGCGCGATTGTCCTCTGCTGACCGGAAATTACTTCAAAACCCCAAAAAACACGCACACTCCCTCACAAAGTCTCGGGAAACCAGGCAGATAACAATTTTCACCATCTATTCGCCATTTTTCTCTGTCATTTTGCCTCCGCACCCTGCTACAATCCCATCGAAATGCCTTCCAGATCGTTGGTTTTTCGCGCCCTTTTCGCGCGACCCGTTCTGGAGCGCCCCAGGAGGATCCTTCATGGCCATCGCCGATGATCGCGCCAAAGCAATAGAACTCGCTCTTGCCCAAATTGAGAAACAGTTTGGAAAGGGCTCCATCGTACGGCTTGGCTCGCGCGAAGCCCTGGTCCCCATCGCGGTCATCTCGACCGGCTCCATCAGCTTTGACGCCGCGCTCGGCGTCGGCGGCGTGCCTCGCGGCCGCGTCACCGAGATCTACGGCCCTGAATCGTCGGGCAAAACCACCATCACCCTGCAGATCATCGCCGAAGCGCAGAAGGCCGGCGGTCAGGCCGCCTTTGTTGACGCCGAGCACGCGCTCGATCCGGGGTATGCGAAAAAGCTCGGGGTCGATGTCGATAACCTGTTGGTTTCACAGCCCGATTCGGGCGAACAGGCTCTTGAAATCACCGAGGCGCTGGTCCGCTCGGGTGCCATCGATGTGTTGGTCGTCGACTCGGTCGCGGCGCTGGTTCCAAAGGCCGAACTCGACGGCGAAATGGGCGACAGCCACGTCGGACTGCAGGCCCGGTTGATGTCGCAGGCTCTGCGCAAGCTCACCGGCACGGTCTCCAAGTCACGGACGGCATTGATCTTCATCAACCAGATTCGCGAAAAGATCGGCGTCATGTTCGGCAACCCGGAGACGACCACCGGTGGCCGCGCGCTCAAGTTCTACTCCTCGGTCCGCATCGACATCCGCCGCATCGCCGCCATCAAGGAAGGCGATCAGGTCATCGGCAACCGGACCAAGGTCAAGATTGTGAAGAACAAGGTCGCAGCGCCCTTCCGCGACGCGGAGTTCGATATTCTCTACGGCGAGGGCATCAGCCGCGAGGGCGACGTGCTCGACTTGGCCGTGGCCAACAACCTGGTGGAAAAGTCCGGCGCCTGGTACAGCTACAACGGCGAGCGCATCGGCCAGGGCCGCGAGAACGTGCGCGGCTATCTGAAGGAAAACAAGGAGATTTTTGCCAAGATCGACGCCGAGTTGCGGCAAAAACTCAGCATCGGGCTTCAGGCCAAGGCCGAGATCCCCGAGGTTCCGCCCACCGGTCCCGCCGAGGCCAAAGAGGCCGTGCGCGGCCGCAAAGAAAAGCCGTAAACACTGTGCGCAGGCTCTATTCTGCCGTTCTCCCCTCGGAGGACAAAGAATAGAGCCTGTTTTTCGTCTGGAAGCATTTTGCAATTTTTAGTTTTTCCTTATAAACCTGCTCAGATTGGGACACACTCCGCCGATAAGCACAAAAGCAACGCGGACCGCCATCGCTCGCTCTTTCCACCGCTCCTGCGCTTGTCGGCGACTCTTCTCTGAGGGAGACTGCCATGCCACTGATTGCGTGGGATGAAACGATGAGTGTGGGCATCAGGGATCTTGACGAAGATCATCAGAACCTCGTCAAGGCTCTGAATCGCTTTTTCGACGGATTCTCGGCAGGCCAGGACCGCAAAAGCCTTGATCGCCTTCTTGACGCTCTGCTTGAAGACACGCAGGAGCACTTTCTCCGTGAGGAAAAGCTGTTTGCCGCAACGAGCTATCCCGATGCCGCCGCTCACGAAAAAGAGCACAATGATCTGCTAGCCTCCGGGGCCAAGGTGCGGGACGCGCTGCGGGACAACTACGACGCGACCATCTCGCTTGAACTGGCAAACTTTTTAAAAGACTGGCTGCTGCACCACATTGAAGACGCCGACAAGAAATATGGCGTCTACATGAAGGCCTGCGACGAGCAATAGAAAAGGACGATCTTCACAGGTGCCTCAAAGATGCCGATTTACGGGAAGCTGTCTCATTTTCACTGCTAGAATCAGCTGAGAGCACCGCAAAAATGAGCGTAAAAGCACTGTATCCCGGAACCTTTGACCCGCCGACCAACGGGCATCTTGACCTGATCCATCGTGGCTCGAAACTCTTCGGCGAGCTGACGGTGGCCATTCTGAAAAACCCCGAGAAAAATCCGATGTTTTCCGTCGAGGAACGCATCGAGATGCTCAAGGAAGTCACGGCCGGCATGGAAAACGTGCGGGTGGCGACCTTCGACGGGCTGATGGTCGATTATGCACGGCAACTGGGCGCAACGGCGGTTCTGCGCGGCATTCGCGCCATCAGCGATTACGAGTACGAGTTCCAGATGGCCCTGATGAATCGCCGTCTTGCCCCGGAGGTGGAGACGGTATTTTTGCAGCCGGCCGGCCGCTACTCCTTCCTCAGCTCGCGCATGCTCAAAGAGGTTGCGGGCCTCGGCGGCGACGTCACCGGGCTGGTTCCGCCGAATGTCTTCAAGCGGCTGCGCGACCGTCTCCCGCTCCAACAGGGCTAAAAAGCCAAAGAAATCGCGACAGCCACTCCGCCGCCGGGGTTCCGTCCAGCCGGGAAATCTGTAAAGATAGGTGGTATGACAGAGTCTGCTTCCGCGAAAGTCTTCGCCGACCGGATTGGCCGGATCGAGGTCTCGGCGACCATGGCCGTGGCCGCCGAAGCCGCCAAGCTGCGCGCTCAGGGCGTGAACTTGGTTGATTTCGGCGCCGGTGAACCGCATTTTGCCACGCCGCGCCACATTAAAGACGCCGCCATCGCCGCGATTGACGCCAACTTCACCCGCTACACGGTTGTACCCGGCATCCCCGACGTGCGCAAGGCCATCGTCGAGCGCCATGCGGCCGACTTCGGCTCGGAGTACGACATCACCGAGGCGATCTTTACCACCGGCGGCAAGCAGGCACTGTTCAACACGCTGCAGATTCTGGTCGACCACGGCGACGAGGTGATTCTGCCGGTTCCCTACTGGGTCAGCTTCAAGGACATCATCCAGTACGCGGGCGGCAAGGTTGTCTTCCTCGAGACCAAAGAGGCGGAGAACTTCCGCATTACGGCCGACGCCATCGAAAAGGCGATTACGCCGAAGACCAAGGCCATCATTCTGAACTCGCCGTCGAACCCGGCAGGCGCGGTGGTTTCGGCCGAGGATCTGGAGCGCATCGTCCGTCTGGCGCATGAGCGCAATATCTTCCTACTTCTGGACGAGTGCTACGTCTATCTGAACTATGCCGGCAAGCCGGTTTCGGGCGGCTCCTTCACCTGGGCGAAGGATCACATCGTCGTGCTCGGCTCGCTGTCGAAGACCTATGCGATGACCGGATGGCGCGCGGGTTACGCGCTGGCACCGAAGGCGATCGTTGCCGGGCTGAGCAAACTGCAATCGCAGTCGACCTCGAATGCCACCAGCTTTGTGCAAAAGGCAGCCATTGTCGCACTGGCCGGTTCGCAGGAGTGCGTGGCCGAGTTCCGCGCCGAGTTCCGCGAACTGCGCGACCACATGCTGGCCTCGCTGGCCAAGATTCCCGGCCTGACCTGCACCAAGCCCGAGGGCGCGTTCTATGTGTATCCAAACATCTCGGCCTACATCGGCAAGGGCGGCATCAAGACGGCCGCCGAGCTGGCGACGCGCCTGCTGCACGAGGCGCACGTGGTCGCGGTGCCGGGCGAGGCCTTTGGCACGCACGAGCACATTCGGCTCTCCTATCCGGTGACCAAAGAAAATATCACCGAGGGCACACGCCGCATCGGCGAATTTCTGACGAACTTGAAGTAAGCTGAAACCAGAGGGCCGGAGCAAAAGCTCCGGCCTTTCTTACATGCTTTCCGCCCCATTCTTCCCATACATTCTTGCAACCGCATCTCGAAATCCGCAGAAAAGGATTCTATTCTTATGCCAAACCCCATTGATTTTCGTCCCGTGATTCTGGCCGGTGGCAGTGGCACGCGCTTCTGGCCGCGTTCGCGCCGCGCGCGCGCCAAGCAGGTGCTGGCGCTTGACGGCGAGCGCACCATGATTCAACAGACGGTCGAGCGGCTGAACCCGCTGGGCGGGCTGACCAAGACGCTGGTGATCACCAATGAGTTGCTGGCCGAGGCGATCGGCACGCAACTCAGCGAGGTGCCCACGCAGCAGATCATTCAGGAACCGGCAGCGCGCAACACGGCACCGGCCTGCGGACTGGCTGCGTTTCTGGTGGAGCGCGAAAACCCCGATGCGGTGCTCGGCGTCTTTCCGTCGGATCATGTGATCGGCGACGAGCCGCGTTTTCTCAAGACGCTTGAAAAGGCGATTGCGCTGGCCGCCGCGGGCGAAAACATCGTGGTGCTGGGCATTGCGCCGACACGGCCCGAGACCGGCTATGGCTACATTGAAACCGGCGCGGCTCTGGCAGGCAGCGAGGCCGTGCAGGTGCGCCGCTTCACCGAAAAGCCCGACCAGCAGAATGCCGAAAAGTTTGTCGCGGCGGGGAACTTCTACTGGAACTCCGGCATGTTCCTGTGGTCGGCGCGCACGCTCACCCATGCGATTCGCGAGCACCTGCCGAAGACCGCGCCGCTGCTTGAAAAGATTGCGGCCGCCTATGGCACGCCGCAGTTTGCCGAGACCTTTCGCGCCTTGTATCCGCAGTGCGAAAACATCTCGATCGACTACGCGGTGCTTGAGCCGCGCTCGGCCAAGGGGGAGGACGCCTCGCATCTTTACTGCTTCCCGGCCGAGTTTGGCTGGAACGATCTTGGCTCGTGGGCCGCGCTCTATGAGCACAAACGCGATGCGCGCAGCAGCGCGGACGCTGAGGGAAACATCTTCGAGGCCAGCCATCTGCAAACCATCGATGCCCAGAACAATTACGTCTACAGCCCGAAGAAGTTTGTGGCTCTGGTCGGCGTAAAGGATCTGGTCGTCGTGGACACCGGCGACGCACTGCTGGTGGTGGACCGCGCGCACTCGCAGGACGTCGGCAAGCTGGTCAAGGAGCTTGGCAAGAACGGACACAACGAACTGGTGTAAGCCTTTCGTGTTGCGATGAGGCGCCTCCACTGCGCTTCATCGCAACACGCACTCTTGATTGCCCCATAAAATCCTTTCTATTTCTCTCTTCCCCACGCAGTACAATCTGTTCCGAGGACGCGTTGCGCTGTCACGCGCCGAAAGGACCCCATGCCTTCCACCATTGATTGGCCCACGCCGCAGTCGCAACCGAAACCGCGCCGAATTTTTCTGTTTCTCATCATCGCTGCTCTCCTGCTGCTCGGCGGGCGCATGGCGCTCTCCTGGTGGGTCAATCTGCTTTGGTTCAACTCGCTCGGGCAGGGGCCGGTCTTTGTCAAAAGCTGGGCGATGCAGTGGGAAGTCTTCGCGCTCTTCGCCGCGCTGAGCTTTGCGATTCTCTTCGGAGCCTTTGCGGCCCTGCGACGCACGCACGCGGCGCATCTGCCGAGTTCGCTGCCCATCATGCTCAATGGCCGCTCGGTAGAGATTCCGCTGGGCAAGGCGCTGCATGCAGTCGTGACCGTTGTCGTATTGCTGATCTCGCTGGCCTCGGGCGGGGCCATGGCCGCGCGCTGGCAGACGCTCGCGCTGGCCTGGTACGCACCGCAGGCCAACAGCGGCCCGGCCGATCCCGTCTTCGGCAAACCACTCGGCTTTTACCTGTTCACGCTGCCGGCGTGGCAGGCGCTGCTGGGCTGGCTGCTCACACTTTCGCTGGTGGTGACGATTCTCGCCGCACTGTTTCTGCTAGCCTCGGGCGGGGTGCAACTTGCGCGCAACGGAATAGGCCAGGCACCGCGACAGATCTGGCGCGGATTCTCTCTTGCGCTCGGCTTTCTGCTGCTGATCGTCGCGGCACGGACGTACCTCAGCCGCTTTGATCTTCTTTTCGGGCGCCATGCCATCTTTTCCGGGGCAAGTTACACCGACATTCACATCATTGCGCGCGGGCAACTGATTCTTGCGGTGCTGCTCGCGCTGGGCGCTGTGGCGGGCACCATCGCGGCGATCCTTCGGCCACGCGCGCGCTGGGTACTTTTCTCCGTTGCTCCGGCGGCGCTGGGCTACGTAGTGCTCGCGCTGGTGGCCTGGTATGTGTCGACCTTCGTCGTCAAGCCGAATCAACTCGACCGCGAAACGCCGTCGATCGCGCACAACATTGAGGCCACGCGCCGGGCATGGGGACTGGACCGCTTCGCACAGCGCGAGTTCCCGGCGGAGACCAACGTCGCCGCGGCGGACGCAGCCAACAATCAGACGACGCTGCAAAATATCCGCCTGTGGGATTGGCATGCGCTGCAAGACACGCTGCGCCAGATCCAGGAAATTCGCACCTATTACGATTTTCCGGACATCGACATCGACCGCTACCAGCTGGGCGGCGCAACGCGCGAAGTGATGCTGTCCGCGCGCGAGTTGAATGTTGAAAAACTGCCCGACAATGCCCGCGACTGGATCCACGAAAAGCTGATTTACACGCATGGATACGGCGTCACCATGAATCCGGTCAATGCGTTTACGCCCGAGGGATTGCCGACGCTGCTGCTGTCGAACATGCCGGTGCAAAGCACGGCGCCCGAATTGAAGGTGCATCGGCCCGAGATCTACTTCGGCGAGATGACGAACACCGACGTCTACGTGAAGACGCACCAAAAGGAGTTCAACTATCCGGAGGGCGATGCCTACAACGCCAACTCCTATGTGGGAACGGGCGGCATCGAGATGGGAAGTTTTCTGCGCCGCGTACTCATCGCCTTCGAACGCGGCGATCTGACCAAGGTTCCCTTCAGCGACGACATTGATGCGCAAAGCCGCCTGCTGATGCGACGCAACGTGCGCGAGCGCGTAACGACGCTGGCCCCCTTCCTTACCTTCGAGCACGATCCCTATGTTGTCGTCGGCGAAGATGGACGGCTCAAGTGGATCCTCGACGCCTTCACGAGCTCCGACAGCTATCCGTACGCAACGCACTACGACCTTGCCGGTCAACCAGTCAACTATGTGCGCAACAGCGTCAAGGCCGTAGTGGACGCCTATGACGGCACGGTCACCTTCTACGTTTTCGACACGGAAGATCCGATTCTGGCCGCGTGGCGCGCCATCTTTCCATCGCTGTTTGTCGACGGCGCCACGATGCCCGCCGCGCTGCGTGCTCATGTACGCTACCCGGAGCTGTTGCTCTCTTTGCAGGCTGAAGCCTACGGCCTCTATCACGTGACCAGCCCCGAGGTCTTTTATAACGGCGAAGACAAGTGGACCGTGGCCAATGAAACGGGCACGAGCGAGGCTGGCGAGCAAACGGCACAGGCCATGCAACCGAACTTTGTCCTGATGAAACTTCCCGGAGAATCGGAGCTGGAGTTTGTGGAGATTCTGCCCTTCACGCCGGTCAACCGCAACAACATGATCGGCTGGATCGCGGGCCGCTCTGACGGCGCACACTACGGCACCGCCACGGTCTATAACTTCCCGAAGACACGCCTGGTCGATGGGCCGCAACAGATCGAGGCACGCATCGATCAGAATGCGCAACTCTCCGGCCAGCTCTCCTTGTGGAATCAGCAAGGGTCGCACGTACGGCGTGGCAGCCTGCTGGTTATCCCCTGTGGCAAGGCACTGCTCTATGCCGAGCCAATCTATCTGCAGGCGCAGCGCAGCCCGATGCCGGAGCTGCGTCTGGTCGTGCTGGCGCTGCAAGACCAACTGGCCTACGCACCAACCTTCGAAGGCGCGCTTGCGGCGCTGTTCGGCAACGGCACCTCTGATCTGAGCAATCGAGAAGCACCAACGCCAGCCGCGCCCACAACAGGCAAACCAGCGCCGAGCCAAAACCTGAACACGCTGATTGCCCAAGCTGGACGCGCCTTTAACGACTATCAACGACTGACGGCGGCAGGCAAGCTCGGCGAGGCCGGGCAAAAGCTCGACGAGTTGAAGCGCACGCTCGATCAACTCAACGCCATGCCTAAATAAAAAATCCACTGCCTCGCACAAGACATGGCCGGGACAGTCCCGGCCATGCGGCTATACTTTCTAAGTAGATTTCTGTTGGCAGCATCCATCGTGCACCGCTGGGAATCGGGGCACGATGGATTCTTGAATGCTGCCGAGTGCTGTCCACACAGCCTTCAATGGGTATGGATATTTTGATGAGGCAAACGGACGATAGATCCGGGAGGCCTCACCGTTCCAATGCTTGCTTCTCGTTTGATCGAATGAGAACATCCCGACGCGTGCGTGAACAGGCCATGCGCCGCGGTGTTGTACTGTCTTTGGCTGCGTGGATGAGAGCGATGACGCCTCTCGATATAGAGTGCAGCACAAAAAAGAACAGGCGCAGAGAAAACTCCGCGCCGCACAACCAGACAGGCTATTGATCCATGAATTTGCGTTTTTGCTTTACTTTTTTTGTTGCTTTGATTGCGACCGGTTCGACTCTCTGCTGCGGGCAGCTTGCTGCGCCAGACAAGCCAGCATCAACCGGTATCGTACGTGGCCACATTGCAGACCCCTCCGGAGCACTCATTCCAGGAGCACAGGTCACCCTCGCCAAGGCCACAGGCACAACCATTGCGCATCTGGTCACCGACGCCTCGGGTAACTACACGGCCACCGGAGTTATCGCCGGAAGTTATGTCGTTACCGCAACGGCAGCCGGATTCGCACCGTCCACCTCGGCAGTTTTCTCTCTTGCTCCAGGACAAGTCCAGCGTATCGACCTTGCCATCTCCGTGCTGGCCGAGGCGCAGAGCGTTACTGTCTCTGGCGACGATGCGCCCACCGTCAGCCTCGACGCCGACAGCAATACCGATGCCGTGGTCATGAAGGACAACGACCTTGACGCTCTCTCCGATGATCCCGATGAGTTATCGAATGAGCTGACAGCACTGGCCGGGCCTGCTGCCGGACCCAACGGCGGATCGATCTATATTGCCGGATTCAGCGGCGGACAACTGCCGCCGAAGTCCGCCATTCGCGAGATTCGCGTCAATCAAAATCCCTATTCTTCGGAGTACGACACGCTCGGCTATGGTCGCGTCGAAGTCCTCACCAAGCCCGGGACCGATCAGTTACACGGCCGCTTCTTCATGCAAGGCAACGACGACGTGTTCAACACCGGCAATCCGTTTACGACTACGATTCCTGCCTATCACAGCCTGCAATACAACGGATCAATCTCCGGCACCATCAACAAGAAAGCATCGTTCTTCTTCAACGCCGAGCAGCGCAACAACCAGAACGCAAGCATCTACTCGGTCACCAACGCCGTGCTCAATACAACGAAGAACCTGTATGAATCGGGCGCTACCTCGGGCTCGGTCTTCACGCCCTCGGGGCACACGGCCATCTCTCCGCGCATCGACGTGCAACTCGGCGAAAAGAACACCCTCAGCGTGCGCTACCAGTTCGAGCGCTATCACCTGCAAAACTCGCTCGGCTCCTCGGAGTTGCCGACGCAGGCCGTCTCGTCCCACTGGCATGAGCACGCGCTGCAATCGAGCGATTCGATCGTGATCAACAGCCACATCGCGCATGAAATTCGCTTCCAATATTTGCACGACGAAAGCGGCTCCACTCCGGCAAGCACAACGCCAACCATCTCTGTTCCTGGCAGTTTCTACTCTGGCGGCGAATCAAGTCAGCACAATCGCGAAACCACTGACGAGTTTGAGCTTCAGGATCTGACGACGATGAGCGCCGGCACGCATGCCATCAAGTTCGGCACGCGGCTGCGCTATAACCGCGAAGAGAGTTTCTCTGACACGAACTTCAACGGCCGGTTCACCTTCTCCTCGCTCGACTCCTACATCACGCTGCTGAACGATCTTGCCAGCAACGCCACCTGGGCTCAGATCAAAACCGATGGCGGACTTCCGAACAAACTCGCTTATACCACCGGCCCCGAGACCACCTATGCGCGGCTATTTGACGGCGCACTGTTTGTGCAGGATGACTGGAAGGCCAACCAGTTTCTCACTCTCTCCGGCGGCCTGCGCTGGGAGACGCAAAACCAGATCGACGATCATAACGATTGGGGTCCGCGCGTGGCCTTTGCCTATGCGCTCGACGGGCACAAGGACCAGAAGCAGGCCAGAACCGTGCTGCGCGGCGGTTACGGCTTTTTCTATAACCGCTTCGGCCTGAGCAATGTGCTGAACCTGCGCCGCTACAACGGTAGCGCAAATAGCCAGGCGCAAACCACCATCAACAGTCCGCAATGTTTTAGCGCAACGAGTCTCGCATCCGTTCTGGCAAGCTGCGGCACGGGCAGCAGTGCGGACAAGACGATTGTCCAGGTCATGCCGGGTTACCACTCGCCCTATGTGAGCCAGCTCGGCTTTACGCTTGAGCGGCAACTGGCGCACAACAGTTCGCTGTCGATCACTGGCCTGCGCTCGTACGGCGTGCACCAGATGGTGACGCGCGATTCGAATGCCTATGTGCAGGGAAGCTATGTCTACGGCGACGCGACCAAGACCGGCACACGGCCCGACGCCTCACTTGGTATCGTCAAGCAATATTATCCCGAGGGCATCTTCAAGCAGAACCAGTTCATCGTCAACTTCACCGCCAACATGACGCAGCGGTTCAGCTTCTCCGGCTACTACGACCTCAGTTCCGTGCGCTCTAACACTGGCACGGCATCGAACTCCTACGACATCAAGCAAGACTATCAACGCCCCACCTGGAACTCGCGCCACATGCTCTTTTTGCGCGGCAGCTATACGGCACCCCTGCGGCTGGTCTTCGATCCGTTCATGATGGCGCAGTCCGGCAAACGCTATAACTATGTTTCGCCCTACGATCTGACGGGCGATAACTTCTATAACAATCGTCCTGCGCTCACGAACTCCGCTGACTGCACCACGGGATCGGAGACACAATTCGCACAAACCTCGGTTGGCTGCTTTGACATGACACCTTCGACGGGCACGACCGTCGTTCCTAACAATATGGGCCGTGGCCCGGCGGCTGTCGCCTTCAACATGCGCCTCAGCCGCGCCTTCGGCTTCGGCCCAAAGACAGACAGCACGCAAAGTGCGTCGAGCAATCCGAGCTCCGGTTTCCGCAGCTTCAACGGCATGAACACCGGGCACAAATACACGCTGGCCTTCAGCCTGCAGGCGCTCAACCTGTTCAACAACATCAGCTACGGACAACCTACCGGCACAGTAAACTCATCGCTCTTCGGCAAGTCAACGAGTCTTGTCGGCGGCATTTTCTCCTCTGGATCGGCCGCGCGCCGCGTCTACATGCAAACTGTTTTTTCCTTCTAGTTTTTTTCTTCGAGTTTTTCCTTCGAGAAACCTCATACAAAAAGAAGGTTCGGAGCCCTCGCACTCCGGACCTTCTTGCTCTTTAACCACGCAACCCCAGCACCACAACCCGGCCACATTGCACAACCCGCAAGCCGGACCGTTATTCTAAAAGTGTGAACTTTTCAAACAACGTTCAACCCAAACGGCACATCCGCATGCCCCGCCTCAAAACGTTGGTGCGAACCGCACTGCTGGCCATCGTCGGCCTCTGGCTGTGCGCCGCGCTCAGTTTGGTAGCGATGCGCTGGATCGATCCACCAACGACGGCCGTGCAGGTTGAACGCCACGTACAGGCCATTCTGCACGGCACGCCTTATCAAAAGCGGTACGCCTTCGTGCCCATCAGCCAGATCTCGCCCAACTTTCAGCACGCGGTCATCTCCGCAGAAGACGCGCGCTTCTACATGCATCATGGCTTTGACTGGCACGCGATTCAGTTGGCGGCGCAAGAGGACATGGAGGGCGGCCGCATGCGCGGTGGCTCCACACTGACGCAGCAGCTTGTGAAGAATCTCTTCTTCGGCACCAACCGGTCTTTTCTGCGTAAGGGTGCCGAGTTCACTCTGGTGCCGGTCGCGGAACTGGTGCTCGGCAAGCGCCGCATTCTTGAGCTTTATCTGAATGTGGTCGAGTGGGGACCGGGCGTCTACGGCGCCGAAGCAGCCTGCCGTTATCACGATAAAATCTCGGCGCGCGCCATCGGCCGACAGCAGGCAGCACAGTTGGCTGCGATTCTTCCCGCGCCGCTCAAGCGCAAGCCGGAACGCATGGCCCACTACAGTGCGGTGATCCTGAAGCGCATGCATCAGGTCGGCTGGTAGCAGCCGTGCCCTGCCTGCATGCGCGCAAGAATCCTTCTCAGGCGAACAGCTCCGCTTCCGCCTGAATCTGTTCGGCCATGAAATCGCAAAGTAGACGCACGCGCGTCAATCGATGCAGATCGGCATGAACGCTTAGCCAGAAGGTGCGGCGAATGCAGACCTGGCTTTCAAGCACGCAGACCAGATCCTTTCTCGACTTGGCAAGAAAGCCGGGCAACACGCCCACACCCGCTCCAGCGCAGATCGCCTGCATCTGCACAATCGCCGTTGAACTGGCAAAGGCCGGCTTCAGCGCGGGATGAATCTGGTCCAGATAATTGAGCTCGGGAATCGCCGTCAGATCTTCGATGTAACCGATGACCGCGTGCTGCAACAGGTCCGCCGGCTTTTGAATCGGCTCATGCGTTTCAATGTAGGAGCGCGAGGCAAACAGGCGCAGACTGTAGTCAAGAATCTTGCGCCCGATCAGTCGCCCCTTCGCCGGCCTGGTCAGAGTGATGGCAATGTCCGCCTCGCGTTTGGTGAGGTTAAAGACGCGCGGCACGGCCACCAACTCGATCGCCAACCCCGGATGCGCCTCGGCCAAACGCGCCAGCCGTGAGGCCAGAAAGCCGACCCCCAGCCCATCGGGCGCGCCGATGCGCACGGTTCCCGTCAAACGCAGATCTTTTCCGACAATGTCATTGCGGGCGTCGAGCATCAGGCTTTCCATCTGCTCGGCCGCGGCAAACAGGCGTTCTCCCTCCGAGGTGAGGTAGAACCCTTCCTCACGTCGATCAAAGAGCGTCACCGAAAGACTCGCCTCCAGCGCCGCGATATGGCGGCTCACCGTGGAGTGGTCAGAGTGCAGACGACGACCAGCCGCCGCCAACCGATGCGTGCGCGCCAGCGTTAAAAAGGTCTGTAGATAGCTCCATTCAGGCTCATTCATGCTCCATTATGCGTACAAGCCTGCGCATTTCTGCAAATATCCCACAGTTTTTTCATCTGTTGTACACGCGTTGCGCCCTGCGTGAGTGTACCGAACCACTCGCACGTCAAGACTTGCGCGCCAGATGCGCACGGCTACACAAGGAGTGCCCATGACGTGCAGGCGCGGCTCAATGGGCGATTTGGGGTGAAATCAACAGTTGACAGCAGACCCGGTTGGATCGCTGTACGCTGTGTATGTGCCGCCGCAAGACAGCAAGGGGCTAGGAACGCGATGTACCGGCGCACCCCTAATTGGAATTAGAAACGACGTAGGTCGGGCCAACCACTTGGTCAGATACCAAGTGCAATGCACCACAGGTTTGGTATAACTGCTGAATGGACGAGATCCTGAAGATTACCGAAAAATACGATGAAAATTTTACCAAAGAAGGACTCCGCTCCGTCGAGACAGTAAATAAGTTGGCGCTCACCTTCTACAAAGACGTTGCTGAGATATATGACTGCATCACCCGGATAAAGAATTCCGAACGCAATCCAAGAGGTTTCTCGCTCAACGATGCTCCCGTCCTAGGCTTGCTCGTGCGGATTTGGAAGTTGTTAAAAGAAATCATCCGTTACTACGAAGAGAACAACGCCGAGATCATCGGTATCCTAGAACGTCCTCTGATTGAGGCGTCTGTCGTTGCTCAGTACTTGATGATAAGCGATCAAAGCATCGTCGAGGACTACAGGAAGTGTTCTTATAAAGATCGTCTGCGCCTGCTCCGCAATCTTGAAGTGGGTTCGGCGTTTTATAAGACCAAAGCCGGACAGCGACTCATCAAATCCGTGCGAGAGAAAATGGACTTCGAAAAGCTCACCCAACAGGACTTCGAGGTCCAAAAGAAGCACCGCTGGAAAATACAAGGAAAAAACTTTTATGACATTTTTTCCGAAGTAGAACATGTAGACCTTTATGCGGCAACATATGGCATGATGTCCGAGTCAATCCATGGCTCGTGGAATGAGTCGATGGATTTCTGCTTGAACAAGAATGAGGACGGGACGTTCTCGACCAATCCTTTTTCTCACTCTGCAGATATTCGCTTTGTATCACCGACATTGCTCTTCACGAACAAGCCATACCGGCTATGGCTTCAGCGCATCGATGCTTATGACGAAAACCTGCGAAAACTACTGGATTGGATAGAGCGGGTAAACACGGCGCTGTTTAGGCAGTTTGATGAAATATATGATGGATAATTCTCAACTGAGGAGCGGGAAACTTTTAGCGTTCGACCGGGTAGTCACAACAAGGATCGCCCCTTATATCCGGGCGCATTCGGTCAACGCAGGATAGGCGCGCTCCCCTATCCCCGAAAAGACATGGATTTCGTGATGCGTCTCTTGGCATCTCTGGACAACGTACTTAATTTTTAAGGAATTTTTTGATTTTCCAGGACTGCCATGGATGGCTTTGGATGTAGTCCTGGTGGGCGCTGCAGGATTCGAACCTGCGACTTCCACCGTGTGAAGGTGACACTCTACCGCTGAGTTAAGCGCCCAAAATTCAAAGATCAAACACCGGAGAGCGGGTCCGTAAACCATCCCCTCGTTCTGTAGTTTAGAGTAACACTTAGGGGGCTTTTTCGCCAAGCCGGTCACGCATCTCCGTGCTTAATCCAGAGATCGCGTCAGAGCCGGTTTCAGCGCGTGTGCGTCGACAGACCCACAGTGCCACAATGCAGAGCCATTCAGGGCCAATTCGCGGCGCAATTTCTTCTTTTTTCAGGAGATGGGCACTTTTGTGCTCGCCCGCGCCCATGCCCGCCCCAGCCTGGGCCGGGGCAACCGGGCTGGCAGCCAACCTGCTGCTGCGCGACCATGCTCCAGAACCGAACAAAGCCGGCCTCACGGGGAAAAATATTCCCCCAGGAAAACCGGCCACGACGCAACCTTCATCCGCAAGCGGGGTTCCAGAAGATATGGCAACCATGGTCCTGGACAACCCGACCCTGGAAGCTGCGGAACTGAACCCCTCGCAACATGCACGCACGGCATCCTCTGGGGTGGGTGACGATGCGGCCTTGATGTTGCAGGCCGCGGCGGGCGATGAGAGCTGCTTCAATATCCTGGTTGAAAAATATCACCGTCCAATGATTCACTTTCTCTATCGGATGGTTCACAACCAGGCAGTGGCCGAGGAGCTGGCGCAGGAGGTATTTCTGCGCGTTTACCGCGCCCGCGAGAGCTATCGCGCCGAGGCCCGGTTCAGCACCTGGCTTTACCGGATTGCGACGAATCTGGCCGTGAACCATGCGCGCGATACGCGTCATGAGCGAACGGCGCAGACCATCCATCTGGATGCGCCCGACGAGGAAACGGGCACGAAGCCGGACGTGGCCGACGATGAACCGAGCGCCGAGTTGAGCCTTCTCCGCAGGGAACGGATGGCGGCCATTCGCGCTTATGTGATGGAGCTTCCCGAACGGCAGCGGACCGCCGTCGTGATGCACAAGTATCAGGAACTGGATTACCGGCAGATTGGCGAGGCGTTGAAGCTGAGCGAGTCGGCCACCAAGTCGCTTCTGTTTCGCGCCTATCAGACATTGCGCGGCAAACTGAAGGATTTTGCGTAAGAAGGCTGGATGAGACCGGCCACGATGGGGGATATGCCCATGAACACGATGGTAGATTGCACGACAATGCGTTCGCAGATGGCTGACCTGCTGCTTGACCCGGCCACGGTTGCTGCCGAGGTTCACGCACACGCGAAAAACTGCGCGCGTTGTCACAAAGAACTTGCGGAGCTTCAGGCCACCATGGCCGCGCTCGACGCCTGGGAGGCGCCGGAGCCGAATCCGTATTTTCTGACGCGCTTCAAGGCCCGGTTGAGCGAGGAACGCGCACTGGAACCCGTTGGCCTGCTGGCCCGCTGGGTAGCCCGGTTCCGCGCTGGCGTGAACTACGGACCCGCGAAGCAACTGCGCCCGCTGGCAGCAACGGCCAGCACGCTGCTTCTGTTGATCGGCAGCGGCACCTATCTTGGATTGACCAACTGGACCCGTCCGGCGCAGCCGCAGACAGAGGCCACGGTGGTCAACGACCTGCAGACCATGGACAACAACGCGCAGGTGCTCGACCAGTTGGAATCGCTGTCCAATAACGAGGATGGAAATTAGCCACACATCGGTGGCCTGAAAGCCTGGAGCCATGCACGTGAATTGGGGATGGGAAAAATGCGCTTTACACGCGGCGGTCGCGATCGTCACGCTTTTGCTGTGCGTTTTTTCGGCCCAGGCGCAGCATCACGACGGCAACGCGGGACCCGCGCCGCATTTTTCCGCCCCCTCGGCACGCAATAGCCAGCCCTCTTTTTCGGCCAACCACGCCCCGGCCTCGCACGTGCCACAGGCCACCACACCGGCCACAGCGGGCTATTCCGGCGAGCATGCGATTCCGGCCTACAGCTTTGGCACACAGCATACTGCGCCGGCACAGAGCCACGCCGCACAGGCGCCCGGCGCAGCGCAACCACGCCCCCCGGCCTACGGCACAGCCGGTGCGCCGCGAGCGCCCTATCAAAGCCCGAACACGCACGGCCCCACTCCGAATGCGCCGAACACCGCGCCCTCCAGCCCTTTGGGAAGCTGGTTCAACCAGCGCAGCAATCTTCCCGTGACCGAGCAGGAACGCATGCTGAGGGCCGAGCCGGGCTTTAATCATCTGCCCACCGGCGAACAGCAGCGACTGCTCAGGCAACTCCATAACGTCGACCAGATGAATGAGCAGCAACGACAACGCCGACTGCAACGCAGCGCACTGATCGAACGCATGTCGCCACAGCAACGGATGAACCTGAAGCACTCGAATCAGGTTTTCAACGCCCTGCCCGCGAACCGGCAATCGCTGATCAAGCACGCCTTTCAGGATCTGCGCTCGGTGCCCACCGACCAACGGCTGACCGTACTCAACTCCGCGCACTACCAAAGCGCATTTTCACCGGAAGAACGCGCGATTCTGGGCGATTTTCTGCGTGTTGAGCCTTACGAGCCGCCACACTAGAGCACGCATTTCCCGCGAATCAAAAAAGCCCTCCGCAAGGCTATTCATAGAGAAACCCCGCACACCGTAGAAATCTCTACGCAAAAATCTCTCTCAAAATTTCATTTTTTCGCCGCGCATTGCGCATAAGATGAAGACCTCATCGCAATCATTTTCTGGATTCACTCTATTTTCTGCAGGCCCGCCGCGCCTGCAAGGGAGAGATCCCCGATTTGATCTTCAATACATTTCGCTATTATTTTTTATTCCTCATTCCGGCCGCCGTGCTTTTTCGTCTGGCCCCATTGCGTCTGCGCCCATGGGTCATCGCACTGTTTGGCAGCGCATTTTTTCTTCACTTCGCCTATGGCATGGCTGGGCTGTGGGGCGCGCTGTGCCTGGGCATTTTTCTTTGGGAGTCGCTGGTCAGCCGCCTCTACCGGCCCGGTTCGCGCTGGTGCCTGCTCGGCCTCGCGCAGGCTCTGCTGTTTCTCGGCGTCTTTAAATACTGGAACTTTTTCAGCGGCCTGTTCTTCTTTCATCACGCCAATCCACTGCACTGGCAGGGTGCATTTTTGCCGCTTGGCATCTCGTTTTTTACCTTCGAGTTTTATCACTACGCCTGGGACCGGCGCGCCGCCAAAACTGAATCCGGCTCGCTCGGCGAGTATCTCGCCTTCATCCTTTTCTTTCCGACCATGGTCGCCGGCCCCATCAAACGCTATCAGGATTTTTTGCCCAAACTGCGCGGCCCGCTGGGCGACTGGAACCAGGACTGGGAGCGCGGCGCGACGCGCATTCTCTGCGGCCTTGTGAAAAAATTCGCCATCGCAGACCTGCTCACCGCATGGACCAATCATCTGAACGCGCAGGATCTTCTCGTCGCCGACCGGCGCATGCTCGTCGTCTGGCTGCTGGCCTATGGCGTCAAGATTTACGCCGATTTTTCCGGCTACTCCGACATCGCTATCGGCTCGGCGCGACTGTTCGGCATCCGCGTGCCCGAGAACTTTGACTGGCCCTATGGCCGACGCAACATTCAACGTTTCTGGCAGTGCTGGCACATCTCGCTCACGCGCTGGCTCATCGATTACGTCTACATTCCGCTCGGCGGCAGCCGCGTCGCGCGGCCACGCATCTACGTGAACCTGATCGTCGTCATGCTGGTCAGCGGGCTGTGGCACGGCGCGGGCGTACACTTTTTGACCTGGGGACTCTGGCATGGGTTGTTGCTCGCCGGCCATCGCCTCTGGCGGCAGAGGCGCGGCACGCCCAGCACGGCACCGCTCGCCGTAGGCTCAAGCCGCGCACTCACCTTCGTTCTGGTCAATGCCGGATGGGCCTTCTTCTGCATGGATCTGACCACGGCCACGCTCTTTTTTCGGAGGGTCTTTCTGGGATGAGCTCGCTACGATCAACGCTTGAGTTTCTCGGCGGCAGCCGCGACGATGCGCCAGAGTGGCTTGCTGGAAGGCTCGGCCTCGTTGCCCGCTGCTGCGTGTGGATGGCGGCCATCGCACTCATCTACGCCTTCTGCGGACAGGCTTCCAAATTTATCTACATCGATTTTTGAGGCCCTTCAATGACGCGCCATCGCCTGCTTCCGACTCTTGCCTCCGCGCTGCTGTTCCTCATCGCGCTCAACGCGCTGCTGCTGCTTTGGGGGCATCGGCAGGCCTATGTGCACAAGCTCGAAAAGGTGCGCACCGCAGCGAATCCTGACCTGCTGTTCCTCGGCAATTCCCTGTTGGACGGCCACCTCGACGAGCGCGCCCTTGCCGCTTCCTTTGCGCCCGTGAAGCGCAGGCCGCTCAACGCCGCGCTCGGCGCAACGGAGCCGCCCGAGCATCTGCTTTTATTCCGCTACGCACAGCGGCTGCATCCCCACCTGCGCACGCTCGTTCTTGGTTATTATGATTTTCAGCTGACCACGCCGGACCAGACGCCGCCGCTTGGCCTGATCGGCAATCGCATGGTCGGCCTCGATCACCGCTTCCCGCTCGCCGAGGTCGCCTCGGTCTACCATTCCACGCCGCGCCAACGCATGACGCTCGCCGTGCTGCGCAACGTGCCCATGCTCGCCGACCGCACAAACGCGTGGAAGGATGTTGAATTGCTGCGCCGCCATCTGGCAGCGATGGGCATGCCGCCCGTTGCCAGCAACGCCATGGGCCGCGTCGATGATTTTGCGGCGCTCGAATCCGACTCAACCGAGGCCTTCGATGCGCGCGCCGATCAGTTTCTCCGTGGACCGCTCGCGTGGAATCCGAGTTACACCTCGCTCTTTGCGGAAGCACGCGCCGCGAAGATCCGCATCGTGCTCGTGCTTATGCCTGCCTCTCCCTGGCATCGCAGCCGTTTTTACAGCCGCCCCGCGTGGAGCCCGTATCGCGCCGCCGTCGAATCCCTCGCGCAGCGCGAACAGATGGCCACCATCGACGCCAGCAACTGGCTCGCCGGGCAGGCCGACTTTGAAGACCATCTGCACATGTCCCCCGCGGGCGTCACGCGGTTTTCCACGCAACTTGGCCAGCAGCTTCGCGCCATGCATCTGGACCAGTGAGGCTGTTGTGCCATGATGGTAGGCAACCTCTTCGCAACACAGAACACGCCCCTTCGGAGTGAACCCGTGAAGCCCGAGCATCCGCAGTACAACGCCGCTGAACACATCGCGCCCAGCACCGCGGCGGACCCCTATCTGCGCCCAGCCTTCTCGCGCCAAGACCGGCTGCGCCGACTCGCATGGCAGATCTGTTGGCTCGTGCTCTATCGAACATCGCCGCGCCCACTCCACGGCTGGCGCTCTTTTTTGTTGCGCAGCTTCGGAGCCACGATGGGCCCGCACTGCCACTTCTATCCGGGCTCGCGCATCTGGGCACCGTGGCACCTTTGCTGCGCCGACCAGGTGACGGCGGCCGATGGCGCGGAGATCTATAACCCTGCCCCGCTCACCCTTGGCTCGCACGCCATTCTCTCGCAGGGCGCGTATCTTTGCGGCGCAACGCATGACTACGACGACCCCGCCTTTCCGCTGCAGGCCTACGCGATGACGGTCGGCGCTTACGCATGGATCTGCGCACGCGCCTCGGTCGCCCCGGGCGTCACGGTCGGCGAAGGCGCGGTGCTCGGGCTCGGCTCGGTGGCCACGCGCGCTCTGGAGCCATGGACCGTTTATGCCGGCTCACCCGCCGGGCGTGTGCGCGAGCGGACAAAGCGCCATGAAGTTGCCGATGCCTGAGCAGGTTCGCATTGATATAGTGGACAGGTAAACGCTTTCCGGGCCGCGTGCCCCTAGGGAGGATCTTTCATGCTTCTCGCTTCGCTTCGTGCTCAGGTTTTAGCCGCCAATCAGGAAATCTCCCGTCGCGGCCTCGCTCCGCACACCTTCGGCAACGCCAGCGGCATTGACCGCTCGGGTGCGCAGCCGCTGGTCGTCATCAAGCCCTCGGGCGTCGACTACGCCACCATGACCGCTGAGGATCTGGTCGTCACCGATCTCGACGGCAACATCGTCGAGGGCAAACTGCGCCCCTCAAGCGACCTCGATACCCACACGCTGCTCTACCGTGAGTTCCCGCAGATTGGCGGCGTCGTCCACACCCACTCGGAGTTCGCCACCAGTTGGGCTCAGGCCGGGCGCGAGATTCCCTGCCTCGGCACCACCCACGCCGATTACTTCCACGGCCCGGTTCCTGCCACCCGCCCCCTGACCGCGCAGGAGGTCGACGAGGCCTACGTCCGCAACACGGGTGCCGTCATCGCCAGCCACTTCCGCACCTTCGATCTCGATCCGCTGGCGGTCCCCGGCGCTCTGGTCGCCGGACACGCCCCCTTCACCTGGGGCAAAACCGCCCTGGCTGCCGTTGAAGCCGCCGACGTTCTCGAGTACATCGCCCGTCTGGCCTTCCGCAGCATTCTTTTGGGAGCGTCCGAAAATGGGATTCCGACGTACGTTTCCGAACACCACTACCAGCGCAAGCATGGCCCCAAGGCCACCTACGGGCAGGCTTAAGAGAAAGATTTTGCCTTTGCAATAGCTTTTAACATGTTAAAAATTCAGCTATCGACGAAAATAATGGAGCGATTTTTCCCTATCGCACCGCGGAAATTGTTCCATTATTTTCGTAATGTTTTTCATTGATCGCGACTAAAAATATACTATTTACCATACCGGAATTCCACGTACCATATCTAAGTTCTACATTTCTGCATTTTTATGGACAAATACGCCATAATGCGGTACGATTCCATCGGAACCTGACGCCTGTATCCTGCGTATTCTCTAACCATTGCTGCTTTGGAACAGAGTTTCCTCAGAAAACGCACGGCATGGCAATCTACGTGCTACGCCTACAGTAGAATGCACTGAAAGAACTCCCCATGGAGACCCGTTTGAACAGCCGCGTCCAAGCCGTCCTGCTGGCATTAGCCACTGCAGTGCTGTTTGTGCTCGCCGTGCTCAATCTGCGCGAGGAACATAGCTGGCAGCAGCCCGACGATGGCGTCTGGTGGCGCGAGTCCAGTGGCGGTCTTGAGGCCGAGCGGGTTCTTCCGGGCATGGCCGGGGCAGTCGCCGGCATCCGTTCCCATGACCTGTTGACGGCCGTGGCCAGTTGCTCTTCGTGCAACGAAACGCCGATTCATCAGCTCTCCGGGCTCGAAAAAGCACTCTATCGCAGCGGCGTGTACGGGCAGGTTTACTATGCCATCACCCGCGACGGCATTCCGCTGGAAACGCCGGTCAAGGTGATTCCGCTGCCGCTCGACCGCAGTCTGGCCGAAGGCCTGCGCGTGATCGGCCTCATCTACCTGATCATCGGCTTCTACGTACTGTTCCGGCGCTGGGGAGCACCGCGCGCCACACACTTTTATCTGTTCTGTCTGGTCTCCTTCGTCCTCTACGCCTTCAAGTTCACGGGCCGGCTGGCGGGGCTCGATCTGGTGGTTTTCTGGTCGAACATCGTGGCCGAGAGCCTGCAGCCAGCGCTGTTTTTGCACTTTGCCTTGAGTTTTCCCGAAGAACGGTTCAAGCAGTTTGGCCGACGCCTGTTGCTGCCGGTCATCTATATCCCTGGCGCTGGCCTGACCGCGCTGTGGATCTGGACCATCGAGACGCGCGAGGCCACAGGTCTGCTCAAGCACCGGCTGGACCAGACCGCCACGGCCTACGTCGCGCTGTTTTATGTGCTGGCAGCGATTCTGTTCCTGCGCAGCTACCGCATGGCGAACACGCCATTGCTACGCCAGCAGTTGAAGTGGGTCACGCGCGGCACGCTGCTCGCCGTGCTGCCATACACGCTGCTCTACGCCGTGCCCTTCCTGCTCGATCTGGATCCGCCGCATCTGCTGGGAAATCTGGCGGGCTTCTCGCTGGTCTTTCTGCCGCTCACCTTCAGTTGGGCCATTGTGCGCTACCGACTGATGGACACCGACCTGATCTTCAAGCGCGGCGTGGCCTACACGCTGACGACGGGCGTCATCGTCGGCGGCTACTTTGGCATCATCGCGCTGATCACGCTTTGGGTCCACAGCGCGCTGCCGCAAGCGGTGCGCGAATGGGGTCTGGTCTTCGCCGTGCTCGGCACCGCGGCCATCTTCAACCCGCTGCAACGCCGCATTCAAAGCTGGGTCGATCGCGGCTTCGATCGCCATCGTTACGACTACCGCAAGGCGTTGGTCGAGTTCGGCCGCGGACTGAGTTCGGAGACCAAGACCGAGACGCTGCTCAAATCCATCGTCGAGCAGTTGCCGCGCACGCTGCTGGTCGCCCGCGTTGCCGTTTTTCTGAACGAAGGCTCGACCTTGCGCCTGGCAGCCTCGCACGGCCTGCCCTTTGACATCGCCAACGCGCCGCTGTCGCTGGGTTTTCTGAACTTCGACGAGACGGCCGACCATTCGCACATCTTTTTAGAAAACGCGCAGCAAGCCGTGCATCTTCCCGAGGACGAGCAGAGAACTTCGGCACTGCTCGATCTGAATTATTATCTGCCCTGCCGCATACAGCACGGCAACGAGACGCGCACCATCGCCATCATCGGCCTGGGCCGCACGCTGGGCGGCGATTTTCTGTCGAGTGAAGATGTCGAACTGCTGGAATCGCTGGCCAGCTACATCGGCATCGCACTGCAAAACGCCAGTCTTTACGCGCGACTTGAGAAGCAGGTCGCGGAGTTCGAGCGGCTCAAGGAGTTCAACGAAAACATCGTCGAGTCGATCAACGTCGGCATCTTCGCGCTCGACCTTGAGGGCCACGTTGAGAGCTGGAACGCGCAGATGGAGGCCATGTACGCGCTCAGTCGCGGCGAGGCCATCGGTCAGGCGCTTCATTCGATTTTCCCCGAGGAGTTTGTCGAGGCCATCGACAGTTTTCGCGATGAGCCGGGCGTGCATCATGTGTATAAATTCCAACTGACGACGCGCGCCGGCGAACAGCGCACCGTGAACGCGGCCATTGCGCCGCTGGTCTCGCGCGACTTTGTTCCCGTCGGCCGCATCGTGCTGGTCGACGACATCACTGAGCGCATTACGCTCGAAACGCAGTTGGCACAGGCCGACAAGCTCAGTTCGATTGGCTTGCTCGCCGCTGGCGTCGCGCATGAAATCAACACGCCGCTGGCCGTCATCAGTTCGTATGCGCAGATGCTCTCGAAGCAGTTGAAGGGCGATGAGCGGCTCGGCCCGGTGCTCGACAAGATCATTACGCAGAGCTTCCGCGCCTCGGAGATCGCCAACGGGCTGCTGAATTTTTCACGCACCTCGACGACCGCATTCCAGCCGACCGACCTCAATCAGATCATCCACGACACGCTTTCGCTGCTCGAACATCAGCTCAAGAAGGCGCAGATCGAGGTGCACGTCGAGTTGGCCGAGGGCTTGCCCCCGATCCACGGCAACGCCGGAAAGCTGCAGCAGGTCTTTCTCAATCTGCTGATGAACGCCAAGGACGCCATGCCCGGCGGCGGCACGCTGCATGTGATCACCGTGGCCGGGGACCACGTCGAAGCCATCGTCACCGATTCCGGTTCCGGGATTGCGCCCGAGCATCTCAAGCGCATCTACGATCCGTTCTTCACCACCAAGACCATGCCGAAACCGGGGGAGCGTCGCGGCACAGGTTTGGGACTCTCCGTCTCCTATGGCATCATCCAGGAACACGCCGGCAAGATACATGTGGAAAGCACAGTGGGTACCGGCACCACCTTCCATCTTCAGTTCCCCTTATTAAGGAAGTCTGTCCATGCCTGAAATTGATCTGCCTGTGAATATATCGTCTACGCACCGCCCCGCCAAGGGCACACGCATCCTCGTCATCGATGACGAAGCCGGCATCCGCGAGTCGCTCGAGGTTCTTCTCACCCTCGAAGGCTTCACCGTGGAGATGGCCGTCGATGGTGAACAAGGTCTGCTTAAAATCGATTCCGGCAATTACGATCTTCTGCTGCTCGATCTCTCCCTGCCCGGCCAGAGCGGCATGGAATTGCTGCCGCAGATCAAGGAACGGCAGCCGGATCTGCCCGTCATCATGATCACCGCCTATGGCACGGTCGATAACGTCGTCGAAGCCATGCATGCCGGTGCCGACAACTTTGTGCAGAAGCCCTGGGACAACGAAAAACTGCTCGCCGACATGCGCGCGCTGCTGGCACGGCGCAAGGCAGAAGAAGAGAATCTGCAACTCAAGCGCACGCTCAAGCAGCGCTATAACTTCTCGAACATCGTCGGCAAAAGCGAGATCATGCTGAAGGTCTTCGACCTGGTGGCGCAGGTTGCACCCTCGCGCTCGACGGTATTGATTCAGGGCGAAAGCGGCACCGGCAAAGAGCTGATCGCCAAGGCCATTCATGCCCATTCGCCGCGCAAAGACAAGCCCTTCGTGCCGATCAACACCGGAGCCATGCCCGCCGAGTTGCTCGAATCAACGCTCTTTGGCCACGTCAAGGGCGCCTTCACCTCAGCCATCGCATCGAAGAAGGGCCTGTTCGACGTCGCCAACGGCGGCACGCTCTTCCTTGATGAAATCGCCACCATGGGCATGGACACGCAGGCCAAGATTCTGCGCGTGCTGCAGGACAAGCGATTCATGCAGCTCGGCGGCATTCAAGAGATTCAGGTCGACGTGCGCATCATCGCCGCTACCAACGTCGATCTGCGCCAGGAGGTCCGCGAGGGCCGCTTCCGCGAAGATCTCTTCTATCGGCTCAACGTGATCACCGTCGACCTGCCGCCTCTGCGCGCGCGACGCGAAGACATTCCCCTGCTCGCCAATCACTTCCTCGACTTCTATGCCAAGGAAAACGATATGACGCCGCGCAAGCTCTCGGCAGACGCGCTGCGTTCTCTCGTCGACTACGACTGGCCGGGCAACGTGCGCGAGCTTGAAAACGCCATCGAGCGCGGCGTGGTGCTCTCGGCCGGCCAGTTGATCGGATCGGATCTTCTGCCCGGCAACATCACCGGCCGCAGTTTTCAGGATGCGCTGCTTGAGCACAATCCCGACGCATCGTTGTTCGATATTCTCGAATCCATCGAGCGCCGCATCATCATTGAAAAGCTCGAGCGTTGCAACTGGAATCAGACCGAGGCCGCCGAGCAATTCCACATTCCTCTTTCAACGCTGAACCAGAAGATCAAGCGCCTCAATATCGAGATTCGCAAGAAGAGTCGGGAGTAACTTCCCGGCCTTTTCCTGAACACCGCTGCTCGCATTTCCCTTCTGCAATTCGCTTTTGTGCCGCCGGTCGGAACCGGCCGCGGCACGAAAGAAAAATCCTGTTCTTCCCCCCGTTTTGCCTGCGTGAAAGCTCATACACTGATCCATAGAAGGAGCGGCTGCCGCGCACCAGCGTGCGGATCGCGCTGACCACACACGATGAAAAAACTTGCCGTATTCGCACTGTTTCTTTCTGCCTTGGCATCGTTTGCCGCGCCGCGCATCGTCACGGGCGCGAACCCGTCGCCACGCGAACTCTACGCGGCCGATCAGTTGCGCGCCACCACCAGCACGCTCTCCGGTTCAAATACAATTCTGCTGGCCCGCGTGGACGACGACGTACTCAAGCCCTATGCGCAACAGCTCACCGCATTGAAGGCCGGCACCGAGCAGGCCTTTGCGCTGCGCCGCGCAGGATCAACGATCATCGTCGCCGGCGCCGATGCCAGTGGCGTGCTCTATGGCGCGCTTGATCTCGCCGCTCGCATTCGCGCCGCGCACGCACTGCCCGCAACGCTCAACGTCAACGAGCATCCGCACCTGAAACTGCGCGGCACCGTCATCGGCATGCAAAAGCCCGAGATCACCTACGACGGCGCGGAGTACGACTACCGCTACACACCCGAGGATTTTCCGTTCTTCTACGACAAGGCACGCTGGACGCAGTATCTTGACCTGCTCGCCAGTGAGCGCTACAACGCGCTCTATCTGTGGAACGGCCATCCGTTTACTTCGCTTTTGCGACTGCCTAAATATCCTGAAGCGCAGGAGCTGACCGACGCGCAGCTTGACCGCAACATCGCCATGTTTCGCTGGCTCACCACCGAAGCCGACAAGCGCGGCATCTGGGTCATTCAGGGCTTTTACAACATTCATCTTTCGCACGCCTTCGCCAGGGCGCACTCCATGCCGAACCACCTGTCGAGCCCCAACGAACAGGCCACGGCCTACACGCGCTACTGCATCTCCGAATTCATTCGCGAGTATCCGAGCGTCGGCCTTCTCATCACGCTCGGCGAAGCCATGGCGCCCAAGTACGGCGCGCAGTGGATGACGCAGGCCATCATTCCCGGCGTGCATGACGGACTCGATCAGCTCGCAAAACAACAGGGCCATCTCGTGCCCGAGCCGCCGATCATCGTGCGTCGCCACGCCACCGACATCGATTCGGTGATGGCGGCATCGCGCCCGCTCTACTCCAACATCGACACGCAGTTCAAGTGGAACGGCGAGTCACTCACCTCGACCGAGATTCGCGGACCGATCCTCAAGCAATTTCAGGATCTGATTCCGATCTCGAAGCTGACCATCGTCAACGTGCATCTGCTGTCGAACCTCGAGCCCTTCCGCTGGGGCAGCCCCCGTTACATTCAGCAGACCAGCAAAAGTTTCGAGCGCATCGGCATCACCGGCCTGCACCTGTATCCGCTGCGCTTTTGGGAGTGGCCCTATGCGGCCGACAAAACCGCGCCGCTGCTTGAGCAAACCGATCGCGACTGGATCTGGTACGAGGCCTGGAGCCGCTACGCGTGGAATCCTGACCGTGATCCTGCGGCAGAGCGAGCATACTGGATCGATCGCATCGCCGCGCACTACGGATCGCGCGCAGCCGC
This sequence comes from Acidobacteriaceae bacterium UBA1307, assembly GCA_002307235.1. Classification (GTDB taxonomy): domain Bacteria; phylum Acidobacteriota; class Terriglobia; order Terriglobales; family Acidobacteriaceae; genus Telmatobacter. The sequence goes on along the minus strand of DBTV01000026.1, from coordinate 23,062 downwards.
CGCGCATCTGCTCGACGCCTACCAGATTTCCGCTCCGGCCGCGCCGAATCTGCTTGCGCGACTCGGCATCACCGAGGGCAATCGCCAGACGCTTTCGCTCGGCATGACCATGCCGCAGTTGATCGATCCCCATCGCTTTGGTGCGATTGAGTCACTGTGGACCGGCGATGCGATGGAGGGCGAGCGGCTCGACGAGTACGTGGCCAACGAGCTTGCCCACAAGCCGCATCACGGCGACACGCCCATCAGCGTCGTCAACGCCGCAGAGCGTGACAGTGCCAAGGCCGTCGCAGAGGCCGAGGCAGCAGCAGCAGGCATCACCAGCAATCGCGACGAGTACACGCGCCTGGTCAACGATCTGCGCGCCCTTCACCTCATGACGCAGTTCTACAAGGCGAAGACGCTCGCCGCCGAACAGATTCTGCTGTACGCGCACGACCACGACGCCGCGCATCTCGACAAGGCCGATCCGTTGCTCGCCGAGTCCGTCGAGGACTATCGCCAACTGGCCGCGTTAACGGCGACCACCTATCGCGATGCCGCCGCGTTGCACACGCCGCACCGTCGCATTCCCGTGACAGGATCAACGGAAACGCTGCACTGGAGCGGTGTTTTGCCTACCTATGAAAAAGAGCTGGCGACCTTCCGCAAGCGTCTCGCCGTGCTGCGTTCAGGCGCGGCGTCGAGTGAGACCGAAGCGAAGCCGTTGCCGCAAACCGCCTTCACCGTCGCGTCGGGTGGCGAGAGTTTCATCGTCGCCGAAGGCGCGTCACTGCGTGCGGGCGGCGCTCCGGTCACTGCAACCTCGGTGCCCACCGAACTCAACGGTCTCCAGGGCATTCGCCTGATCGCCGGAAAGGATCAGCCGCTGCACTTCACGCTCTCGGCTCCCGCGCAGATTCTTGTCGGTTTTCTGCCAGGGAAAAGCAGCGCGCAACGCGGCTTCGCCTCCGAGGCCGAAGAGTGGAATCTGCTTTATCCCGATGCCATCAAGGTCGCCGCGCCCAAGAATCCGACGATCAGCGTCTGGACCATGCCACTGCCCGCGGGCGCAGGCGAGTTGAATCTCGGCAAGGGAAACTACGTCGTGCTCGGCTTTGTTCCGGCCGACGCGCACCTGACGCCGCACGCCGCGCCCACTGCGGCCGGAGCTCCGGCCAATCTCGACTGGCTCTTCGAATAGCAGCGCACGCATCCACAACAAAGGCTCGCAGGCACACGCGCGGGCCTTTTGTTATGCCTGCAACGCCTGCTTCCATTGCTGAAGAAAACCGCGCAACTCCGCCGGCGGCCGCAGCCAGATCTGCGCCGCGCTCGGCCGCTGCTTCCGGCGCACCAACACGCTCAGCCTCGCGCCCCTGGCCCGGTTCACCGCACGAAAGGCCGCCTCATCGGAAAGGTCGTCGCCAAGATAGGCCACCGGCGTCTTCGGTTTTTCCTCTGCCAGAATGGCTTCGACGGCGCCGCCCTTGTCACGGCCCGCACGCAGTTCCACGCCGCCGTCAAAGTTGAGCAGCCGCAGACCTTCGAGCTTTGCCAACGGCTCAAACAGCGCGCGTGCACGCTGCTCAATGGCGCGCGCCTTCGTCGCCGGAAACCCGCGCCAGTGCAGCACTGCCGCATTGGCCTTGTCTTCATAGAGGCCACCCAGCGCATCTTTTTTCAGTTGTGCACGCACCGCATTCAGCTTGCGATGCGACGCGCCCCGGGCCGCATCGAGCACGCGCCGGCCGTTCGGATACAGCCGCTCGGCCCCATGCAGTCCCCACACCTCAACGGCCCTGGGCAGCGCCAGCATCGGCGCAATCTCTTCAGAAGGGCGGCCGGTAATCACCGCCAGACGCGTGCGTCCTTCGGCCTGCATCGCCGTCAGCAACTCTCGCACACCCGCCCATGGCCGCGACTGAAACCGGTCCACGCGAAAGCCCGCCAGAGTGCCGTCATAATCAAGCAGCAACAGCGCACGCTCACTCGCCGCCACAGCACGAAAAAATCGCTTCTGTCTCTTTTCCGCTTCTTCAGTCAATGGACCCCATTCTCCCTGCTTTGATTCGAACACATCCTCGCCATGCTCTGCATCCGCGCCGCGCGCCTGGAGCATTTTCCAAACTGCTGTAGAGGGAAAACTGGATATCGCGTTGCTTTTTCCTCAAGAAAAAGTACCGCGCACGCGCCGCAACACTGCACGTGTCTTGGGAAAATGCTCTAAGCGGCCCTTCATGCGCTATCCTGTCCATGCGGACCACCGTCAACGACGCACACAGGACAGGCACTATGGCGTTTTCCAATCCCGAACAGACCGCGAAGCGGATCGTGCTCACCGTGCAGGACTACTCCCTGTTCGCCTGGAATGCCTTTCTCAATCTCTTTCGCCCGCCCGTGTACTGGACCGATTTTCTGTTGCAGGCCGACATCATCGGCGTGGGATCGTTGCCCATCGTCGTCCTCGCCGGAGTTTCCACCGGCGGCGTGCTGGCGCTGCAATCGGCCGCCACCATGGCCAACTTCGGCGTCACCTCGGTCACCGGCCAGTTCGTTTCTCTCACCATGATCCGCGAACTCGGGCCCGTGCTCACCGGCATCATGGTCGCCGGGCGCAACGCCTCATCGATGGCCTCGGAACTCGGTTCGATGATCGTCACCGAGCAGATCGATGCCATGCGCGCCCTTGGCGTCGACCCCACGCGCAAGCTCGTAACTCCGCGCATCTTCGCGAGCATCTTCGTGGTCATGTTTTTAACCATCATGGCCGATGCGGCTGGCATCTTCGGCGGAGCGGGCGTCACCGTCTTCATGAACCATCACAACGGCATGCAATATTTCTCGATGGCCTACGAACACCTGGGATACCCGGACATCGTGCAGGGCCTCGTCAAGCCGCTGTTCTTCGGCTACATCCTCAGCTCCATCGGCTGCTTCTACGGACTGCGTACCACCGGCGGCACCGAGGGCGTCGGCCGGTCCACCATTCAGGCCGTGGTCGTCTCCTCGGTGCTCATCATCTTCGTCGACTTCATGCTGACCCAACTACTGCTGTCGCTCTTTCCGCACGCGCTATGATTTTTCCCTCGTCTTCGGATGCGCACGAAAACAACGTGCAGGCCAGCGCGGCCGCGCCCGTCGTCGCCTTTCGCGATGTCTCCATCGGCTTTGGCGCGAAGGCCGTGCTCGAAGAGATCAACTTCACGCTCGCGCCCGGAGAAACGCGCATTCTGCTCGGCCCCGCCGGCGTCGGCAAAAGCGTGTTGCTCAAGCTCGTCGATGGTCTGCTGCGCCCCGACGAGGGCACCATCGACCTCTTCGGCGAAGAGATTACCCGGCTGCCCGAGCAGGCTCTGTTTGCCCTGCGCTCCCGCACCGGCATGGTCTTTCAGGAAGGCGCGCTCTTCGATTCGCTCACCATTCGCGACAACGTCGCCTTCCAGCTTATTCAGGAAAAGGTCGACGACGAGGAGATCGACGCGCGCGTCCGCGAGGCTCTGCGCTTCGTTGATCTCGAAAAAACTTTTTCACTGTTTCCTTCGAGCCTGTCGGGAGGCATGCGCCGCCGCGTCGCCATCGCCCGCGCCTTCATCCACCAGCCCGAACTGATTCTCTACGACTCGCCCACCGGCGGCCTCGACCCGGTGACCTCAACGCAGATCATCGAGCTGATCGTCAAAGCCCGCGACGCGCGCCACACGCCGTCGATCCTCGTCACGCACCGGCTTCAGGATGCCTTCACCCTCTCGACGCATCGCTACGACGATGAGCAACAGCGCATGGTTCCGCTGCCCGAAGGCGAGACCGACCCCGACACCACCTACATGATGCTCCACGAGGGCCGACTCATCTTTTCAGGCTCGCTGCGCGAACTGCTGCATTCGGACGACGCCTTTGTGCGCGAGTTTTTAAAGTAACGCCGCCACGCGATCCCTCCATCGCGCACACGCAACGAGGACGCGCACACGGGCGCGTCCTCGTTGTTATCATCCGTCACATTTAGCTTGCGATCGAAAAGCTCTCCCCCGTGCGCTCCACCGCGTGATAGAGCGTGTCGCGCTCGATCGGCGTGCGGCCCGCCTCGGTAATCAGACGGCACAATTCCTTGCGCGTCATTCCCTGCGGCGTCGTCGCTCCGGCGTCGTGGTAGATCTTCTCCTCGACCACCGTGCCATCCAGATCGTCGGCGCCAAAGCGCAGCGCAATCTGCGCAATCTTCGGCGTCAGCATCTGCCAGTAGGCCTTGATGTGCGGAAAATTGTCGAGCAGCAAACGGCTCACGGCAATCTGGCGAATATCGCAGAAGCCCGTCGTCACCGGCAGATGGTCGAGCGCCGTGTTCTCCGGGTGAAAGGCCAGCCCGATAAAGGCCTGAAAACCGTGCGTCTCGTCCTGCAGCGCGCGCAGCTTCAGCAAGTGGTCCACGCGGTCCTCATCGTTTTCCACGTGCCCGTAGAGCATCGTTGCATTCGACTTGAAGCCCATCTGGTGCACCAGCCGCGCGGTGTTGATCCACTCCGTGCCGTCGATCTTGTGGTCGCAGATCACCGTGCGTACCCGCTCGGCAAAAATCTCCGCGCCGCCGCCCGGCATCGAATCGACGCCCGCCTCGCGCAGTTGCAGCAGCGTCTCTTCCACGCTGAGCTTTGCGATCCGCGCCAGAAAGTTGATCTCGACCATCGTAAAGGCCTTGATGTGCACCTTCGGAAAGCGTTCCTTGAGCCCACGCACCAGATCCAGATAGTACTGGAAGGGCAACTCCGGCTGCAGACCGCCGACAATGTGAAACTCGGTGACCGCCTCCGAGTAGCCCTCGCCCGCCGTCTTCCACGCCTCTTCAAGCGTCATCGTATAACCAGCCGGGTCGCCCTTCTTGCGCCCAAAGGCGCACAGACGACAGCTCGCCACGCAAACATTCGTGTAGTTGATGTGGCGATTCACGTTGAAGTACGTCACGTCGCCGTGCAGCTTTTCGCGCACAGAATTCGCCAGCCAGCCTACGGCCAGCAGATCCTTCGACTGGTACAGCGCCATGCCGTCGGCAAAGTCCAGCCGTTCGCCGGCCAGCACCTTCGCCGCAATCGGCTCCAGCCGTGGATCGTAAGTTCGAAATGCCGCCTTCGCGTCCGTCGCAATGCTCATAGTCAAAATCATACCGGAGTCGGGTGAGCTGGATCACCTTTTCCCGGTCATGCCCTCCACCGGTTCCACCACCACGCCGTCGTCCGTCGAAGCGCCCACCAACCGGTCGCCCGCCACCCGCACCGCGCCCATCGTAAAGCCCGTCGCCCACGCCTTCCAGGCCATCGTCTTCGGGTCCATCGCGTAGATGCCGGCAAACTGCCGCGAGCTCACCACGATTCGCCCCTGCCGCTCGTCGAGCACCAGATCGTCGATCCCCTTCAGCGGCAGCCGGTCCAGCCACAGCCAGCTCTTGCCCAGGTCCGGCGTATAGTAGACGCCCTCGCGCGCGCCCAGCCACAGCACGCCGTTCTTGTCGAAGACCACGCGATGAATGCGCGTCAGCATCTTCGGCACCGCCATCGGCCACCAGCTTTTGCCGCCGTCGCGCGAATACACCACGCCATCGCCGCGCGCCGCCGCCAGCAGCAGGCCATGCGAGGCTACGGAAAGATAATCGCCCCGGCCCAGCACCATGCCGCCCTGCCAGCTTGCTCCCCGGTCATGGCTCGTCACCACCCCATAGGTGGTCGCCGCCACCCACACCGGCCCCGCCACGTCGAGCGCGTCCACGCGGCTTTCGAGCTCGATCACCGGTGCCGCCGTCTGCTTCTCCTGGTTCACGCGCGTGCCGTGCACCGTCGTCGTCTCGGTCCGGGTCACGGTGTTGGCCAGTGTATTACGCGGCCGCCAGACCGGCTTGTCCGCCGTCTCCAACGCAAAAACGCCGTGGTTGGTTCCGGCAACGATCAGCCCCTCCGGCGTCTGCGCCAATGACACCACGTCGCGCCCGTCGAGCCCGTCGGCAATCTGCCGCCACCGCGCGCCGCCGTCCACGCTCTCAAAGGCGCCGCCGAACTCCTTGTCGTTGATCACTCCGGCCAGCAAGTGCCGCACGTCCTTGTGGTCCACCAGCAGTGCCTGCACATTACGCCCGGAGATGCCATCGTTCGACGCCTCGAAGCTCTTGCCTCCATCCGCGCTCGCCCGCACGCCGCCGCGATCGGTCGCAATCAGCACCCGCCGCGTATCCCGCGGATCAATAAAGATGTCGTTGACGATCACATTGTCGCCGGTCATCGGCCGAAAGCTGCGCCCGGCATCGGCCGACTTGTACAGCCCCTGCGTCGTACCGGCGTACACCACCTCGCGATGTAGCGGGTCTTGCCGCAGGACGCGCGTCCGGCGCGCATCGGCCGGAATCCCCTGAATCTTGCGGAAGAGCTTGCCCGCCGTCTCACTCTTGTAGATGCCGCTGCACGCGCTCAGATACACCACCTGCGGCCGCTCCGGGTCGATGATGATCGAGAACACATCCGAGTCGTCGATGATGCCCTGCTTGATGTTCGTCCAGTGCCGGCCGCCGTCGACCGTCTTCCACGGCAGATGCCAGGTCCCGGCGTAAACAATCTCCGGGTTGCGCGGATCGACGGCCAGCGACTCGATCTCGTGAATCTCCGTGCTGCCCTTGGGGCTGATCTGCTGCCAGCGCGCGCCGCCATCCATGCTGCGAAAGACACCCTCGAGCGTGCCTGCGAAAAGAATCTTCGCGTTCGACGGCGCCATCGCCACCGACCGCACCGACTGCCCATGCAGCGCCGCAACCTCGGCCCAGCTCTGGCCCGCGTCGTGGCTCACCCAGAGCCCGCCATCGACCCGCTCGGCCCGCCATGCGCCCACATACATCGTCTTCACATCCGTCGGATCGATCAGAATGCTGTCGAGAATCAGACGGTTGCTCACATCCAGATGCGACTGCCGCCGCCAGTGCCCGCCCCCGTCGTGCGACTCATAGAGCCAGCCGGTCGTCGTGCCCAGATACAGGTGCCCCGGATCGCCCGGCACGGCCACCAACGCGCGCGCGTCACCTCCGGCCGGGCCCACCGGCGTCCAACCGGTCTGCGCCACCAAATGCATCGTAACCGTTAGAAAAACAATCGGAAAAATGAGAAAAAATCCGGAAAGGCGTCGCCGGTCGTTCATCAAGGAATCAAGCTCCTACAGAAAATCTTACTCGAGAGTGCCCCGTCGCCGGAGGCGCTGGTCACGCCACGGCGTCTTTCCACTATCCGCTGGAAAATCAGGAGCTTGTCGCACGAAAAAACGGGGCCAACCGGTTTCCCGATCAGCCCCGCTCTCCTGCTTCCAATCAATCCCTTTCAGGATTTACTTGGCAGCCTTCTTGTGGTGCTTCTTGGCGCCGAGCGGCTTGCGATCCTGCGCCTTGACGGTGTCGGTCACCGGCGTGGTGCCCTTCACGTCGCTGGCAAAGTCAGCGCCGGCCGGAACCAGGTAGTTCTCCGCCGTCTTGCCGTCGGTCGTGCCCGTCGCAGCCGTGACGCGCGCGGCGTCAATGCCCTTGTCCTTCACCAGATATTCCTTGGTGTTGGCGGCACGCTGCGCGGCCGGATCGACGATCTTCACGGCCTTCTTGTGGTGCTTCTTGGCGGCAGCAGCTTCCTGCTTGGCAATCGCGGCCTTCTCCTTGGCATCGGACTCGCCGACCACCACGGCCTTGGCATCCGCCGAGCGCTGCAGTCCGAGGGCAACCTCGTCCAGGCAGGCCTTGGCTTCATTGTCCACGCGGGTCGGGCGCTTCTTGTCCTTCGAGAAGCCGATCGTGCACAGTGCCTGCGTGCGAGGAGCCTCAACATGCGGAGCCACAATCGTCAGATCCGTCGATGCCGTTGCCGTCTGGCCCTTGTCGTCAGAGACCTTGGCGGTAATCGTCACCACGCCGGCCGGTGCACCGGTCGAGCTATAGGTTGCCTTCGGGCCAGTGCCGGAAATCGTGCCGGCCGTTGTCGAATAGCTGTAGGTCAGCGGGCGGTTCTGCGGGCTCACACCAGCAGCGGTCACTTCCGCCGACTCACCCGGCTTGATCGTGCTCGGGCTCACCGAAACACCAACCGTCGGAGGCTCGAACTGCTTCACGGTGTAGGTGGCCGTCGCCGAGGCCAGTTGGCCAGGCTTCAGGCCTTCCTTGCCGCTCTTGCCTTCCTTGACCTCACCCTTGACGGTGTAGGTTCCCGGAGCCAAGTTGGTCGTATCGACCGTGGCCGTGGCACCGTTGCCCTTCACGCCATCACCCGAGTAGTTGTACACCGCATTGAGCTTCGGATTCAGATTGCTCGCCGTGGCGGCAACCGTCACCGGCTCGCCGGCATAGACTGTCGCCGGGCTGGCAGACAGCGCCAGGGTCACCGGCGGAGGCGGCACGATCGAACCGATGTGGTAGACCACGCCCGTGCTCAGACGAGCCGCATTGATGTTGGCGCGGCCGCCATAAACCTGCGCCTGCGGACCAAAGTCCACATGCATGTACTCATAGTCCACCTGGAAGAGGCGAACGCCGAGACGGCCGCCGAAGAACGGGGTCTTGTAATCGAGACCGCCACCAGCGGTCAGATCCACGCCCCAGGTATCAGGCTGGTAGTAAGGACCACCCACGCGGGCGCCGCCCACCAGGCCGTGGATGAACGGCGTGATGTTCTCGGTCGGAAAGCGGGCAATCAGACCGGTTGCAGCGGTCGTGAATCCGTCATTGTTGCCCTTGGTGCCGACATTGTTGCCAGCCTGCTGGGTACCGTACTGATGGAAACCGAACTCGACCTGCGCGCCAACATACTTGTTGAAGAAGTACGCGCCGCTGAACAGACCGCCCACGTTGACGGCCTTGTAGTCGGCCGAAACCGATGCGCCAGCCGGTGTGGTGGTCTGCACCGTGCCCTTCGGAGCCAGATAGCTATATCCGGCAAAGATATCCCACTTCGACGCAGAATCCGCCGGAGAAGTCTTCACGCTCGAGGCGGCCTGCGCGGCCAAGGCAACGGGAACCGTTGCCACTACCCCAAGGGCAAGAAACTGACCAATCGTCTTCCATAAACGTGCATGCATGCGTTTGTCCTCCGCAATTTAGCTGATGTGACAGATAAGAAAGAATGATGAACGAGCTGCACCCAGAGCCCGATCACACAGATCAGCTTCAAAAAAAAGCTGTCCCAATTCACGGCACTCACAAAAGTACCATACAAATAAATCCCAAGAACATTTTTTTCAACGAGTTGACGAACACGTTCCCCATTCTTTCCAGAATGAACTGTGCGCTTCTTCTCTCGCGACCCGATGAATCCCCGTACGCATTTATCCCAGATTAAGCGTTTTGCGCAGAGATCCCCGCTCCCGTTGAATCTTCTCCTGCAAGAGTGTGATCGCGTACATCAGTTGCTCGGGTCTCGGCGGGCATCCTGGAACATAGACGTCCACGGGAACCACTTGATTTACACCCTGCACAACTGCGTAGTTGTTAAAAACACCTCCCGAGGTGGCACAAGCCCCCATCGAGATCACCCATTTCGGTTCAGTCATCTGATCGTACAAGCGGCGCAGGACCGGGGCCATCTTTTGCGAGACCCGTCCGGCCACAATCATCAGATCCGATTGCCGGGGAGAAGGACGGAAGACCTCGGAACCAAAACGAGCCATATCGAACCGGGAGGCCCCGGCCGACATCATCTCGATGGCACAACAAGCCAGTCCGAAGGTCATCGGCCAGATCGAGTTCTTGCGAACCCAGTTGACCGCATAGTCCAGCGATGTCAGAAAGACGCCCTCCGGCTGGTCAAAGCCGTAACTAGCCTCCTGGAGCTTGCCGCGGTTTTTCGCGCTGCTCTCCAGTGCTCCGAATACATAACGATCTTTCTGTGTCGCGACGTCCATCCAGTCCACTATACCCCGATTTGGTCCAAAACTGCCCAAGAACATCTTCCCAGATCCTCCCCAGGGAACCATCTGAACCACGTACGCCCATGTAGACCCAAAAAATAGCAGGAAGTTGCTCACAACTTGCGCATTTTCTTCTCCGGCCTAGCGCTGGCAGTTGTCGCGCCGCCCGGCGAGAGGCGAAGGAAGGCTCCACCCCTCCGGCAGCCAGAGCCTCACCCGGAAGCGCATCGAACGCAACGCTCCCTGCGGCGTGGGCTCGCCCTTTTCACTCGTGTGCGGCCTCCGCGCCGCCTGTAACGCCCAGTTGCGCGCGTACGAAACCGCGTCGCCCGTGCCTTCGACCAGCCGCGCATCCACAATCTCGAGTTGCCCGCCGGCCGCGCCCCGGCTTAACTCCATCAGCCGCGCCGCCGCCCTTTCGCCCTCCGCGCTCCGCCGACCCGCGCCCCATTCCGGGCTGTGGCGCAAAAAAAGTCCGCGCGCCTCGGCAAAATCCCTGGGATCAGTCAAAAACCGGAAGCTGCGCGGATTCCACCCGATCGCGTCCTGCGCCCGCAGCCCGTAGGTGGTCCCGATCTCCCGCTCGTTCATCGACAAATAAGGTGCCGTAGCCAACAGCACCGCATCCGGGTATCCGGCCGCCGAGGCGCGCTCCACCGCCACATCCCAGCCCGTATACCCCTGCTTGCCCGGTGCAATCGGCACCAGACGCAGCGTCCAGCCGCCACCGATCGCCGCACTCCAGGCGCTGCCCGCCGTCACCGCGCCGTCGAGTTCCACACGCAGGCACTGACCACCGCCCCCCTGCCCCTCGGCTGCCGCAGAGAGCAGCCCCCAGAGCAAAACGACGCAAAAAAAACAGTTCGTTCCCCGTTGCTTTTTCACCGCGCCACTCCATCCACGACAAACTCTCCTCTACCTTAACGCTGCACGCACAAACGCGACACTTATGGTTTCTTTATGAGTCTGGCTTTAGCGTTGAATCATTCTCCGACACGTTGTCATGAGGGAATCCGGTGATCTTCATGGGTTCTTTATGGTTTTTGTGCCATCTTTAGCCTATCCAAGCCAATCTGCAGATTTATGCTGGTCTGCTATTGCGCTTTACGAAATCCGGCAGGGTGAGAATCTCTTCTGGCCTGTTGTGCGCGAACAGGTTTTGCCGTGCCAGCCCCCTGGTCGGCTCGCCCTTGCTTACAATTCAATACTTTTTTGGAGACGAATCCCTATGCCGCTCTGTCGTCGCATCCAAGTTTTGTTTCTGTTCGTCTGTTTCGGATTGCCCTCTCTTGCCCTGGCGCAGGCCCCAGCCACCCAGGCCCAGATCGATGCCCTGCAAAAGGCCGTGCAGTCGGCCCAGGCGGCCAGCGCACAAGCGCAGTCGGCGGGCGACAACGCCTGGATGCTGGTCTCGGCGGCACTGGTGCTGCTGATGACCGGCCCCGGTCTGGCCCTGTTCTACGGCGGCCTGGTCCGCAAAAAAAATGTGCTGGCCACCATGATGCAGAGCTTCGCCATGATGGGGCTCATCACGATTCTGTGGGCCATCTGCGGCTACTCGCTGGCCTTCGGGCACGGCAACACCTTCATCGGCGGCTTTGAGCATCTGTTTCTGCACGGGGTCGGCGTCACGCCGAACACCGATTACGCGGCGACGATTCCCGAGCAGACCTTCATGGTCTACCAGTTGATGTTCGCCATCATCACCCCGGCGCTGATCACCGGCGCCTTCGCCGAGCGGATGAAGTTCAGCTCGATGGCCGTCTTTCTCTCCCTGTGGTCGCTGATCATCTATAGTCCGATGGCGCACATGGTCTGGGGCGTGGGCGGTTTTCTGAACGTGGCCGGTGGCCGCGTGCCCTCACTGGACTTTGCCGGAGGCACGGTGGTCCACATCACCTCGGGCGTCTCGGCGCTGGTCACCTGCATTTATCTTGGCCGCAGGCGCGGCTACCCGTCGACGCCGATGACGCCGCACTCCATGGTGATCAGCTTCATCGGCGCCTGCCTGCTGTGGGTCGGCTGGTTCGGCTTCAATGCCGGCTCGGCGCTCGGCGCAAGCCCGCTGGCCACCTCGGCCTTCGTCAACACGCACTTTGCAGCGGCGGCGGCGGCCCTCAGCTGGACCATCTACGAATGGCTGCACTCGGGCAAGCCGACGGCGCTCGGAGCCATCTCGGGCGCGGTCGCCGGACTGGTCGCCATCACCCCGGCCTCGGGCTTCGTCGAGCCGATGTCGGCGCTGGCCATCGGCTTCTTCGCCGGACTTTTCTGCGCCTTCATGGTCTTCAAGGTCAAGAGCTGGCTCGGTTATGACGACTCGCTCGACGCCTTCGGCGTTCACGGCGCCGGCGGCACGCTCGGTGCGGTGCTGACCGGCATCTTCGCCACACGGCTCATCAACCCGGCGCTCGGCAAAGATGCCAGCGGCAATCCTCTGCCGACCGGCGGCTTCGACGGCCACTGGAGCCAGATCGGCAATCAGTTGGCGGGCATCGGACTGGCCTGGGGCATCTCCATCGTCGGCACGCTGGTGCTGCTGGTGCTGGTCGACAAGACCATGGGCCTGCGCGTTTCCGCCGAGGAAGAGCACACCGGACTCGACCTTACACAGCACAACGAAGAGGGTTACGATTTAAACTCGTAACTGCTCTTCCCATCGCGTCCGGCCGACGGGGCCCGCAGTATCCGGCCGTTGACGCGACCCCGCCCTCTGGACCGCTTCGGCACCCAGAGGGTGGGAACCCGCCCCACCATTGCGCAAGACGGTCCAAAGGGGAGAAAATCTTCCAGGCTTTGCGGCCAGAGATAGCACGAACCTGATACGCTAGCCAACGAGGCATTTTGCTTATGCTCAAGATCGAAGCCATTATCCAGCCCTCGAAGCTGGACGCTGTGAAGGATGCCCTGCTTGAGGCGGGCATTGAGGGAATGACCATTCTCGAGGCCCGCGGCCATGGCCGCCAGAAGGGCCACACTGAGTTTTACCGCGGCCGCGAATACACCGTCGACCTTTTGCCCAAGGTCAAGATCGAGTTGGTCGTCGCCGATGAAATGAAGGACAAGACCATCGAGGCGATCATCTCATCGGCGCGCACCGGCCGCATCGGCGACGGCAAGATCTTCGTCAGCCATGTGGACGAGGCCATTCGCATCCGCAACGACGAGCGCGGTTCCACGGCACTCTAAACCGATCGCCCTACACTCCGCCCCGGTCTGCGCCTGCCGCGCCAGCCGGGGCTTTGTTGTTTCGGCACACTCTTGGTTCTGAGGAGATTTTCTGATGCGATCCGCGTTGCTTGCTGCCTCTGTTTTTATAGCCGCACTCGGCACCCCTGCGCAGGACGCGCGCCACGTCACCGAGCCCATCGTGCCGCCCGCCTGCGTCACACTGGAGGCACAGCTCGCCGCACCGAACCACGCCCTGGCCGCGGAGGACGAGAAAAAGCTCGACACTGCGCGCATCCAGAAGGCCATCGACGGCTGCGGCAAAGGCCATGGCGTTTATCTGCGCACCAGCGGGGAGAAGAACGCTTTTCTGAGCGGCCCGCTGGAGTTGCGCCCGGACGTGGCACTGATCATCGACAAGGGCGTGACGCTTTATGCCTCGCGCGATGCCGCGCAGTTCGCCACCGCGCCGGGAAGCTGCGGCGTGGTGACTCAGGAGAATCTGCACGGCTGCCGTCCGTTGATCTCCATTCAGCACGCGAGTGGCGCGGCGGTGATGGGCGCAGGCACCATCGATGGCCGGGGCGGCGCACCCATGCTCGGCACCGGAACCAGTTGGTGGCAGTTGGCCGAGCAGGCCCGCGCGGGTGGCCGCCAGCAGGCCTTCCGGCTCATCGTCGCCGACCACTCGGACAACTTCACTCTTTACGGCATCACGCTCAAAAACTCGCCGAACTTCCACGTCACCTTTGCGCACGGCGCAGGCTTCACCGCCTGGGGCGTCACCATCGACACGCCGCAGCGCGGGGCGCGCAACACCGACGGCATTGATCCGGGCATCGACGCGCGCGACGTCACCATTACCCACTCGTCGATCCGCACCGGCGACGACAATGTGGCCATCAAGGGCGGACCGGGCGGCGCCGAGCGGATGACCATTGCGCACAATCATTTTTACTGGGGCCACGGCATGTCGATCGGCTCGGAGACCGACGGCGGCGTCAACAAAATCCTGGTCACCGACCTCTCGCTCGACGGACCGGACAACGGCCTGCGCATCAAGTCGAACGGCTCCCGCGGCGGGCTGACGGAAAACGTCACCTTCGACGACGTTTGCGTGCGCAACTCTCCCAACCCGCTGGTCTTCGATACCGCCTACACGGCGGCGGGCACGCTCACCGGCGACAAAAAGCCCTCGATGCGGGCAATTACCCTGCATAACGTGCGCGTCTCCGGCGGCGGCAAAATCAGCTTTAATGGCTACGACGCAACGCACCGCATTGCAGCCCGGCTCGACGGCGTCTGGCTCACCGACCAGGCAAAATACAGCGACAAATTCGCGCACAGCGATGTTTTTCTTGGTTTTGAAGGTACGAATTTGCATCTTCCGACAGGCGACGACACCACGGTAACGGGTACTCCGGCAGAGGGAACGCCCGCCTCCTGTCAGGAGAAGTTTCTTCCCTTCCCACAATAGATTTTTCCAAGAATCCAGGCAGTTTATGCGACGGCGCGGCCACGACCGCGCCGCGCTTCTCAACTTTCTCTTATCCCTCTACGCAAAAATCTCCCTATTTTTAGAGCCTAAAGGGCCGATAAACGCTTTGGTCATTTGAATGATGGGCCAAAACAATGCGCGCCCACGCTTGCCAGGCACCCCCTTGAAAGCACGTCCTACCTGAAGGAATAAGAGACATGAAACAAGGTTTTCTGCAAAACACACGCTCCAACAAAAACGACGAAAACCAGCAGGAAGAACTCGCCACCTTGCGCGGCGAGATTCAGGCTCTCAACCGCGTGCAGGCCGTCATCCGCTTCAGTCTCGACGGTACGGTGCAAGACGCCAATCGCAATTTTCTGGATGCAATGGGCTACACGCTTGAGGAGATTCGCGGCAAGCATCACCGCATCTTTGTTGACCCGCAATACGCCCACTCGAATGAATACGAGGATTTCTGGCGCAAGCTGCGCTCGGGCGAGTTTGTCAGCGGTGAATTCAAGCGCATCGCCAAGGGCGGCAGAGTGGTCTGGCTGCAGGCCAGCTACAATCCCATCTTCGACGCCAGCGGACGTCTGCAGGCCGTGGTCAAGTTCGCCACCGACATCACCGCGCAGAAGCTCAAAAATCTCGACTATCAGGGACAACTCGAGGCGATCCATCGCACTCAGGGCGTCATCGAATTCGATCTGCAAGGCAACATTCTCGACGCGAATGCCATCTTTCTGCATCTGATGGGCTATACGCTCGAGGAGGTGCGCGGCAAGCATCACCGCATCTTTGTTGCTCCCGAGGTCGCCTCCAGCGCCGACTACCAGAAGTTCTGGGAGAATCTGCGCGCCGGCCGACCCGATGCCCGCGTCTTCGAGCGCTTCGGCAAACATGGCAAGCGGGTCTGGATTCAGGCCAGCTACAACCCGATTCTCGATGCCGACGGAAGACCGGCCAAGGTGGTCAAGTTCGCCAGCGATCTGAGCCAGATCATCGACCAGACCGAGAACACGCAACAAACCGCGCAGCAGGTCGCCGCGGCCACCGAAGAGCTGTCGAGCTCGATCGGCGAAATCAGCATGAACATGGACAAGTCGCGCGCGGCCACCGACAAGATCATCAAGATTTCATCGGAATCGGGCGTCGCGGCCGGCAACCTCACCGACTCGGTCAAGTCGATGGAACGGATCGTCGGGCTGATTCGCGACATCGCCGGCCGGGTGAACATGCTGGCTCTCAATGCCACCATTGAGGCCGCGCGTGCCGGCGAGGCGGGACGCGGCTTCGCGGTCGTGGCCAGCGAGGTCAAAAACCTTTCGGATCAGACGGCCAAGGCCACCAACCAGATTGGCGAAGAGATCGCCGCCGTGCAGGGCATTGCCGGGCAGGTCGTCACCAGCATCAATGAAACCGTGGCTGGAATTCACCATGTGGGCGAATACGTGAATGGCGTCGCCACGGCCATGGTGGAGCAGACGGCCGTTACCAAGGAAATCTCCGAGCACTCCAGCCACATGGTCACCGCCGTCGAAAGCATTCTGAACGAGGCCCGGGGCGGTCGTCTGGGCCACTAAATTGTTCTAGGAATCCTCGCGCTCCGGCCGCCATGGGTCAACCCACTCGTGGTCGATCCGGTCGGAGCGGTCGCGGTTTCTCTCCATCTCGCGGAGCTTTTCCTGCTCCTCGCGCTGTTCCTTTCCATCGCTCATCGCCTTGTCTTCTCCTCCATTTCCAGAATATCGCGGCGTGGAACCGGCAAATTAGCCTTCCCCGCCCTATTTTTCCGCATATCTTGCCGCTTCGTGCAACCAAAAATTCACATCCGCGGCGACTTCGCTTATTCTTATAACAATCTTTTGCTTCGGCAAGCCACAAAACAACCTTATGGATCCTATCGTTTTAGCGGTTGACGATCTTCGAGAGCAGTATCTAAAAGAGATGGCGCTGGTGCGCCAGACCTTCGAACGCACGGGCGACGGCACCGCCGCCATCCGACGGCGTTCTGCGGTCGTGGACCGGATCCTGATCGAGATGTGGCGGCGGGCCTTTGCGGGCCAGACAGCACCGAGCGCGGCGCTTTTAGCCCTGGGCGGCTATGGACGCAAAGATCTGTTTCCCTATTCGGACATCGACGTACTGTTCGTCTTTGCCGATGCCAAGGCCGAGGAACAGGCGCGCGAGGCCTGTCGATCCATCGTGCAGGGCATGTGGGATCTCGGGTTGCGAGCCAGCCCTTGTACCCGAACCGTGAAAGAGGCTGGGCGCTTCGACCCGGACAATCTGGAGTTCACGCTGGCCACGCTCGACCGGCGTTTTCTCGCCGGCCAGTTCCCGCTCTACCAGCAGTTGCACCAGCAGGTCTTCCCGGGCCTGGTCTTGAGCGAGTGGAACACGATTACGCAAAAGCTGTGCGAGGTGGCACGCGCGCGACATTCGAAGTTCGGCAACACCATCTTCCATCTCGAACCCAATCTCAAGGAATGCCCCGGTGGGCTGCGCGATTACAACATCGCCGTCTGGTTCGCCGTGCTCTTCCATCTGAAGGACACCAAGGAGTGGCCCCGCCAGCGCGGTGGCGTCTTCCAGTCAGCACGCGGCGACGCCGAGGCGGCCTTTGATTTCCTCACCGCCGCGCGCTGCTTTCTGCACTTCCGCCACGGCCGCGACGACAATGCGCTCGACTGGCAGTCGCAGGACGAAGCAGCGGCGCTGTCGATTGGCCTTGAGACGCGCGGCACAGCCGACCCGGCCTACTGGATGCGCACCTACTATCGGCACGCGCGCGTCATCTATCGCCGCGCAGCGCTGTTGATGGAACACCTGCCCGCGCCGGTCAGCTTCTATCGCCAGTTCCGCCGCCGCCGCGCACCCATCGCCGGAACCGACTTCATCCTCGATCAGGGGCGCATCGACGTGCAGCCCGGCGCGCAGTTCAATGACACCTCGGCGATTCTGCGCATCTTTTCGCTGATGGCCACCCACGGCTACACGCTCTCGCAGCCGGCCGAGGACCGCATCACCGACGCGCTGCCCGTGCTGGCGATTCACATTCCCGAGGGACCGTATCTGTGGAATGCGCTGCGCGAGGTCTTGCTGGGTCCGCACGCGGCGCACGCACTGCGCACCATGCACGCGCTCGGCGTGCTGGAGATGCTGATCCCCGAGTTCCACGGCATCGACGCGCTGGTCATCCGCGACAGCTACCACCGCTATACCGTCGACGAACACACCTTCCTTACCATTGACAACATTCACGGACTGCGCCAGCCTGCGCACGAGTTCGAGCAGCGTCTGGCGCAACTGCTGCCAGAGATCGAGCGGCTCGATCTGTTCCTGCTCGCCCTGCTGCTGCATGACGTGGGCAAGGGGCGCCGCACGGGTGCCCATGCCGTGCAATCGGTGGAGCTGGCCGACAGCTTTTTGGCCCGTCTGGACTTTGATCTCGAAGAGCGCGAGGCCGTGCTCACCCTGATCCGGCTGCATCTGGAAATGTCGGCCGCCATGCGACGCGACATCTTCGACATTGAAAACGTGCGCGCCTTCGCTGAAAAAATCGCCAGCCCCGAGATGCTGAAGATGCTCACGCTGATGACCTTCGCCGACATCAAGGCCGTCAATCCCGAGGCGCTGTCGCCGTGGAAAGCGGAAAACCTTTGGCAGTTCTACATGGGCACGGCAAACTTCATGGACCGCTCGGTCGATGAGGTTCGCTACCGGGCCGCCATTGATCCGACGCTGCTGAACCGGCTTCGTTCCATGGTTCCACCCACGCAGTACGACGCGCTCGGCGCATTTCTTGAAGGCCTTCCTCAGCGTTACCTCCAGACGCGACTCCCCGAACAAATCCGCAATCACTTTCAGATGGCCTCGCAACTCGACGAGGACGCGGTGCAGCTTGATCTGCGGCCGAGCCGCCAGTTGCTCGACCTGACCGTGATTACGCGCGACCGCTCGCGGTTGTTTGCCGACGTGGCCGGAGCACTCGCCGCCTGGGGCATGAACATTGTGCGCGCCGGTGCCTTCTCGAATGACCAGGGCATCATCGTCGACAGCTTCCAGTTCATCGACAGCTTTCGCACCATCGAGCTGAACCCGAGCGAGCGCGAACGCTTCCTCGAAAACATGCACGACGTGGTGGCGCAGAGGGTCGAGGTCGAACAGTTGCTCGCCGCGCGCAGCCACGTCCATCGCGGCTCGGGCCTCAAGGTCGAGGTCGCCACGCGCGTCAAGTTCGACGCGGAATCCTCCTCGCATTCCACGCTGTTACAGGTGGTCTCGCAGGATCTTCCCGGACTGCTGCGCCAGATCGCGCTCTGCTTCAATGCGCACAATTGCAATCTGAAGGTGGCGCTCATCGATACCGAGGGAGAAACCGCCATCGACGTCTTCTACCTGACCAGCCAGGGGAAAAAGCTCACCAGCGAGGCGCAGCAAGCGCTCGGCAAGGCCATCACCGAAGCCATCGAAGCGGTACGCGCCTCCTCGCATTGAGCTCTTTCCGCAAAACGGTGAAGCGGTAAACTGGCATTATCGGCACAGCCACTGCTTGCCGGGAGTTGCATGATCCCCGACGAAACTGCGGCGCTTTCCCGCGTCGAACTGAGACAAAAATCGGTCACACTCTTTCTGCTTGTCGCCGGAGCGGTTTTTCTTTTCCTCTGCGTCTCCGCACTGACCCGCACGGTACACCGGCACCAGTTGGCGTTGGCCTCCGAGGCAGCGCGGCACGGCCAAGACGCTCTGCATGTCGGCCACTACGATCAGGCACTCGAAGAGTTTCACACCGCGCTGCTGCATGACCGCGACAACGAAGGCTACGATCTTGGTCTCGCCGAAGCGCTGCTCGCGGCCGGGCACAGCGACGAAGCAGAGGCCTATCTGCTGCACCTGCGCGACCGGCAGCCGGAAAACGGCGAGGTGAATCTGGCCCTGGCGCGCATCGCCGCCCAGCGCAACCGTTTTGACGATGCGGAAAAGTATTATCACTGCGCCATCTATGCCGCCTGGCAGAGCGACCGCGCCGACCAACGTCGCGCCGCGCGCCGTGAGTTGATCGACTACCTGCTGCGCATCGGTGCGCTGCCGCAGGCACAGGCCGAGTTGATGGCGCTGGCGGCCAATGCCGACAACGCAGCCGCCACACAGCTTGTGCTCGGGGCTCTGTTCTTGCGCGTCTCCGATGCGCCGCACGCGCTGGCAGCCTATCGTGCGGCTCTCCGCGCGGACCATCATAATGAAGTTGCTCGCTCCGGCATGGCACAGGCACAGCAGTTGCTCGACGCACAACGCGCCGCACAGCAAAACGAGGAGAACGCGCATGATTGACTCTGTTCGCGCGCGACTGCGCACCTCGCTCGAACTCGTCTATCGTGAAGACCGCTTCGTGCTGGTGCTGTCGGTGTTCATCGGCATCTTCTCCGGACTGGCCATCGTCTGCTTTCGCACGTTGATGGAGCTCTTCCGTCTGCTGTTTCTCGGCCCCGCCGCCACGCCGCCTGCCTGGCGCATGATCGCCATGCCCGCCGCCGCCGGACTGGTCATCGCCTTCCTCGCGATCCGCTTCTTCCCGGCCGCGCGCGGCAATGGCGTCAACCAGACCAAGGGCGCGCTCTACATCTTCAACGGCTACATTCCGATGCGCACCGCGGTCGGAAAATTTCTGCTTTCCTCCATGTCGATTGGCGCGGGCTTCTCGCTTGGCCCCGAGGATCCGTCGCTGCAGATCGGTGCCTGCCTCGCCTCGTTCTTCGGACGCTGGACACGGCTCTCGCGCGACCGCATGCGGCTGATCGCCCCGGCTGGCGCGGCTGCGGGCCTCGCTGCCGCCTTCAATGCACCCATCTCCGCCGTACTGTTCGTCATCGAAGAGGTGATCGGCCGCTGGACGGCGGGCATCCTCGGCTCGGTCGTTCTTTCGGCCATCTCAAGCGTCGTCGTTGTCCGCTGGTTTCTCGGCTCGGAGCCGCTGTTCCGCATTCCCGTCGTTGCGATGCAACGGCCCTCCGAGCTCATTGCCTACATCGTGCTCGGCCTCATCGGCGGCCTGCTTTCGGCGGGCTTCACCAGCGCGCTCACCGCGCTGCGCCCGCGCATGAAGGCTCTGCCGCAGTGGTCGCACTATCTGCAACCGTGCCTCGCGGGCCTGCTGGTCGGCGCCATCGGCGTCTTCGGCGCGCCGCAGGTGATGGGCGCAGGCTACGAGGCGATGGACGAGGCCATGCACGGCCACTTCACCTGGCAGTTCGTCGCGCTGCTGGCCGTGCTCAAAATCGTCGCCACGGCACTGTCGTTTTTAAGCAGCACACCGGGCGGCATGTTCGCTCCGGCATTGTTCATCGGCGCCATGCTGGGCACCGCCGTCGGCGGCGCAGCCCACGCGCTGCTGCCCACGCTCACATGGTCGCCGGGCACCTACGCACTGGTCGGCATGGGCGTGCTTTTCGCAGGATTTCTGCGCGCGCCACTCACCTCGGTCTTCATGATTCTCGAGGTCAGCGGCAACTATGCGATCATTCTTCCGGTCATCGTTGCCAACACCTTTTCGTATCTGGTCGCACGCACCCTGCAACCCGTCGCGCTCTTCGACGCGCTCACGCGGCAGGACGGGCTAGAACTGCCCTCGCTCGAAGAGGAACGCGAGACAAGCCTGCTGCATGTGGAAGACGCGCTGCAACCGGCCGCGCCTTTTCTCTACGACGCTGCTCTGCCTGTCGATGAAGCGCTGCGCCGCATGAACGCCGAACAGCGCGAGGCAATTCTCGTCCGTACGGCGCCCGACGGATGGGCCTGCCTGCGACGCGCAGAGGTGGCATCGAGCAGCCCACAGCGCACGCTCGGCTCCATTGCGCCCGCAGTACCCGTGCCGCCGCTGCATCCCGACCAACTGCTGGCCTGGTCGCTGCGCCCGCTCGACCGCTGGCCCGTGGTCCCGGTCGTCCACCGTGCCAACCCGGAAAAACTCGAGGGCGTTCTCACCCTGCGCGGCGTGCTTGACTGCTATCGCAACTTCGAGGCCTGACCGCCCAGTTCCTGCGTCAAAGTACCCTCCCAATGTTCTAAAATTTGTGCGTAGGCCATGTGCACACCCTGCTCACAAAACGGTGCCCCCTTGCTGAAGCGCTTTCGTCGCGGACGCCGCGATCGTGGCCGCCTTTTCCTTCGATGAGCTTCTGATAATTTCGGGTCACAACGCCGCCGTTGCGGCAACAGTAAGGGCCTCGCCCATGCGCGAACGGCCTGCTGCCTGCTCTTGCTCCATCCGCGCACACGGCGGATAGAAAGGCCTCTGATGAACAGCTTCGCCAGCCGGTCCACACTCCACTCCGGCAACCGCACCTATACGATCTACCGCCTGCCTGCGCTCGAGGCGCGCGGCTTCCACCTGAGCCGGCTGCCCTTCAGCCTCAAGATTCTGCTCGAAAATCTTCTGCGCCGCGAAGATGGCATCAACGTCACCGCCGAAGACATCGCCCTGCTGGCCAACTGGGACCCCAAGGCCGAGCCCAGCCGCGAAATCGCCTACATGCCCGCCCGCGTGCTCATGCAAGACTTCACCGGCGTGCCCGCCGTCGTCGATCTCGGCGCCATGCGCGATGCCATCGTCAAGCTCGGCGGCAACCCGGCGCGCGTCAACCCGCTCATCCCCGCCGAGCTGGTCATCGACCACTCGGTGCAGGTCGACGAAGCAGGCACCGAGGGCGCTCTCGCCGTCAACACCCTGCTCGAATACCAGCGCAACCGCGAGCGTTACGCCTTCCTCAAGTGGGGCCAAAGCTCCTTTGAGAACTTCTCCGCCGTCCCTCCCGGCATGGGCATCTGTCATCAGGTGAACCTCGAGCATCTGGCCCGCGTGGTCTTCACCAACGGAGCGAACGGCGAGACTGTCGCTTACCCTGACACCGTCGTCGGCACCGATTCGCACACCACCATGATCAACGGACTCGGCGTGCTCGGCTGGGGCGT
>DBTV01000026.1:0-261 GCA_002307235.1 Acidobacteriaceae bacterium UBA1307 | reverse complement strand
GGCGGCATCGAGGCCGAGGCCGCCATGCTCGGCCAGCCCATCTCCATGCTGATTCCGCAGGTGGTCGGCTACCGGCTCACCGGCAAGCTCAAAGAAGGCGCCACCGCCACCGACCTCGTGCTCACCATCGTGCAGGCTCTGCGCAAGCTCGGCGTCGTCGGCAAGTTTGTCGAGTTCTACGGCCCCGGCGTCACGCAGCTATCGCTCGCCGACCGCGCCACCATCAGCAACATGGGCCCCGAGTACGGCGCCACCTGCGGC
>DBTV01000006.1:460-65717 GCA_002307235.1 Acidobacteriaceae bacterium UBA1307 | reverse complement strand
AGTGCGAAAAAAGATGGACACTACCTGGGAGTTGCGGCTGCCGCTACATTCATGAGAAACCTCATCAAGCGGGATAATTTCTATTCCCCTTCACCGCATTGCGCAGCAAAGAAAAAGCGGGAGCTGCTGTCCGTAGCAAGCTCCCGCAATCAGTGCGTCTTCGTTGTAAAAATCAGCTTCGAGCTATTCGCTTCTAGCTAAAAGCGAACAGGCTAGTGTTCGGTGGCAATAAAGTTCCATCCTCAGTTGCGCGTAAGTCCTTTATTTCTGTCTGCCACATTGCGCAACAAAAAAACAAAATCATCCTGGCAGAAAATGCCATATCGCATCGTGAACTTTCAGAACAATAAAGTATCATCTTGAAATTTTTCATTAAGCACAAATGCCGTCAACTCTATAAAAATGAACACTTTACCGCAACATTTTCTTTGGGGCCATATTATTGATGCACTTTAGGCCAACATCCAATTTGCACGAGGTTTTGACCTGCATGCACAGATGTTTTCTCAACGTTGGTCACCTCATCGCGCTTGCCCAAGCGAATCCAAACACATCGATCACCGCACTGCGATGATCGATGTGAAAGCGGCATTCACGCCGAACCTTCAAAGGCGGCGCTACTGCCGATACTTGAACAATGTTTCGCAGCACCGCCTGTGTCAGTTGCCCGCTGCGCCGGACTGCATCCCGAGTATTTTCAAACGTAGTTGGGCTAGCGAATAAGAGGATTGAGGAACTGTCATCGGATCCGTTGGCCGCTTCAGCTTGCGATAGTCGGCAATAGCGACGTCACGCTCGCCTAACTGTTCAGCAATGCGGCCAAGGACATACCAATCTTTCTCTCGAGGCTCGTCGGCATCGGCAAGATCCATGCTGCGTGCCAATGTCTCTTGCGCCTCTCGAAGCTTCCCTACCTCCGCATAGAGGCTGGCCACAGTATTCAAAATATCCGATGCATCATGCCATATCTGGGCAGCCTTAAGGCTTTGAGCCAGATCGCGGTCATCAACATGGCCGGTAAACAACGCAAGCCAAGCGGCTGCGTTGAATTGCACAGCATCATCGCTGCTATGGTCAGATAGTTTTTGCGCCCACGCATGTGCGGCAGTATAGTTATACCGCCCTAACTCAATTCGCTCTTTTGCTCTAAGAGCATCGGGATCGTCCTTCAAAAGCTTCAGCCTTGCGTCTGCCAGCTGAAGTGCATCGTCAAATCGTTTCAAGCCGATAAGCGCCATCACCTCATTCATAAAAGCTGTTTGGGACGCAGGTGCTTGTGCGAGAAGGGCTGCAGCCATCGCATGCAGATGCGTGTAATCTCCTAAACTCGAGTAGGCTGTCGCTAAAGCCAACTCAATATTCATTTTTTCTTGTTCACTGGAGGCAGTTTTCAAGGCCTCTTCAAGGATAGAAATCCCTTTCGCGGCAGACGGCTTACTAGAAGCTAAAATGGATGCTGCAGCCAGCTTCATCTTGATCGCATTCGCAGCTTGTCCCTCTGTCCAAAAACGCGGAAAAACAGGTCCTTCAAGAGCGTCATCACCGCCTTCAAGGGGAATGTCGAGGCGGATCCAGTCAAGAAGAACCTTGGCGCCTTTCAAATCTCCTCGATCAATCCGATCCAGCATTTCCAACGCAATCGAATTCGGGTCGTCATCCGAATCGAGCAACTTGTACTCCCCACTCTCTTTGACAACAAAGAATGTCGATTTGACAAATTGAACTGAAGGGCCTGACATGAAAGGCAGTCGCACTTGTACGCGATAGCCGGTCTTATCATCTCCTTCGATGATCGGGATGGATTGCACCATGGCGACATCGGCAATTTCATCAAAGGAGTATCCTTGACGCGCCAAGTGACTGTTCATCTGCTGCCCGTTGACAAAGCCGTATATCTTCTTTTTCGAATCCTGGCCCTCAGAGATAGCCTTGGCGTTACGACTTAAGAACGCATTCATCTTCTCTTCCTTGGAATTTGGATCCATGGCAGAGAGAAGAAATTTCTGGACAAGATCCCGCGGAGAGTTGGTAAGCTGCAGTTCCTCGCGCCGCTTGGTCATACGAAGCAATGCCGCCCTTGCCCTAAGTTGAACCGCACTATCTCCAGAGGCACCTGCTTCCACAAAGTCCGCAGCCACACTATAAAGACGAGCATTTATCAGCATCTGGCCAGCATCCTGCACCAATTGCCGAAAAGATGCTTCGTCTCTGGCGCGGCTACTGGCAGCAGCCAGCCCCGCCTTACTTCCTTGCAGAGCTCCGACCGAGGCAACAATCAATGGAACCGGCTGATGGGGAAGTGCTTCAGCAGTCTTAAGTGCTCCGGAGTAGTCCCCCATAGCAAAAAGATCATATGCAAGGTTGCCTTGGAACCCTAGCTGCATTAACTTGCTTTTCCCTATCTTTTCATAATCCGCAATTGCTTCTTTCAAATGGCCCTGAGGGCTGCGAGACCGCCCCACAGAATCATAGCTAAGCAAGGTAGCTAAATTTCCTTGTGCAGCAATGTCGTCTGGATCCAGGCGCACGACGGCTCGTAGCGCCTCAACTGCTCCAGCAAGGTCACTTCCTGCCCTCATATTCCGCCCAACCAAGTCGTATACCAAAACATCGGCCAACAGCTTATGAGCGGACACTGAAGTAGGCTCAAGCCGTACCGCTTCGCGTGCCTCTGCCCGAGCGCTCTCGCCCATACCCATGCGGATAAGCGTTTTTGCAATTTGCATGCGGTGGATAGCTTCACCGGGATGCAGTGCTGCAAGATTTCGATAGCTAGCAAGCGCTTCACGGGCCTTGCCTTCGCGAAGAAGGACCTCCGCCTCGGGTTCGAATTGCACCACAATGGCAGGACCAGTAATCATACCGGCCATCTTGTTGCGCAACTCAGTCGCTTCGGCAACGGTATAGCGGCGCTTTACGGTATCGAAGTTCACGTGAACGAGAACCGTTCCGTTCGATTCAGCCGAAAAACTTTCCGTCAGGACTGCCGCTCCTAAAGCTATCTTCAAATCTTTTTGTAATTGCTTGGGGACAAACCCCGCAGGCGGTACGATGCGATAGTTCCAGTCGACTTGATAGGGTTCATCGATAAACCAGTCAGCCGTGCGCGGTTTTGCAAGGGAATCTTTATTCTGTTCGTTTTTTTGCAGCTCCTTTAGAGCGAGGGGTAATGACACAAAGAGCGACTCAGTCCTGATCCCAGCGGAGGCATTGAACATATTCGTATATCCCCGAGAAGCTTTCTCGCAGACGAGGCTCGCCTCGAATGGCAAAGAAAGATCCGTTGGATCAGAACGCTTAACAACCGTTATCTTGTCAGAGAGGCATTGATTTTTAACATAATTGGCAAGACTCGTGCTAAAGTCCTTGTCCGCACCCTCCGCAGCAAGTCTTCGGATGTTATCTTCAAAGACGCCTTTGGGACGATACTTTACTGCAATGGAAGACGGACCATCGTCACTCAGATTGACTTCATACCGCTCAGACAAAATATTGTCTTTTGACGTAGACTCTGGAATTTTAACGAGGGCTGTTGTCTCCGGGCGGACAATCAATGCGAGTCTTCCCTGATCGACCATGGGGAGTTGCCCTAAGCGCGCATATTTATCTGTCGCGTCGATCCAGAGATCTGGCGATGCGGACCTCGTTTTTTCAGTAGGCCTCGCCCCGGGCACATAGACAATTGCATGACTGAAGAGTCCCATACCAGGCAGTTCACTTGGCACATCCACGCGCGAGGATATATCGAGAAGCGCGACATAGGCAGGGATATGTGCTGCGCGCAACATTGTTACCAGCAGAATAGCTTTGTCCCGGCTGTCGCCGTATTTCTTGCTTAGCGTCTCTACGGAATCATGCGGCACAATCGCTGCGTCACCGATTGCGATGCCTGTGTAGCGCACCTCCCGATTGAGATAATCGAGGATGGCTATCTCCTTGGCCTCAACGCTTGACTTGCCCTCAATTAACTTGTCGACAATGGGTTTGACAGCAGCAGGATTCAAGTGGCCGTCAACAAGTTTGCTGTACTCCGTTGCGACAACCTGCCACGACGCCCCCGTTGAAAACAGCACATCCGGTTGGCTAACTTCGTCAGGAGGAAGATTGGAATCGGTAGACTTGGAGCCTTCCAGATGATTGACCTGGAAAACCAATTTAACTTGGCCTTTGGACTCGGTCCGTTCAGGCTTTGCATTGTTAAGCAACAGAGTATCAGTACGAAGTGAAAGCTCTTTCGGAGCATCGATTTCAATGCGACTATGCGCGATAGGTTGAGAGTCTACCCCAAGAACAATCCCCCCTACACGGCCTGCCGAAAAAAGTGGCTCCGCTTCCCTCTGGATATATTCCAATTCCACGACCGCTCCTGGAGAGATTGCAGGAAGCGAAGTTAGAAGCCGTTTTGTATTGCTATAAATCTTGTAATCGCCCTCGCGTGCGGGGGCTTCAATAATCATATTTTGAGCCAACCAATGTTCAGCATGATCTGGTGTAATAACCCTCACTCGTATCTCTGGCCGTGCTTCGTGCCATGGTTCCCATCGAATCGCAGTGTGGATACTTCTTTGAGCACCTTTTAGCGAGAGAATCTTATAGACAGCGTAATCGGTCTTAACCATCCTCCCCTGGCTGTCAAAGCTCACCGTGCAGTCCCGCTCCATGATTGCGACGGAAGCATCTTCCGGCGCATCAATGGATGAAGCTGCAGCATAGAGATCTTTCGGCTCAATGGAGAAATGGGGCACCTTGGAAGGTTCTACTTGCGATTGTGCAGATGAGGATGATATTGCGACGAAGGTTAGGAGGAAGAAGGCAGACCAGCATGGACAACGCAAAGCACGTATAATTTTCACGAATATCTCGCTTAATGAATGTGTGCTCCCAATGTATTCTCACAGAAGACAGAGGCACAACATTACTTATGTTCTAATCGATGTCCGCATTGATACAGTCAGCCCCCCGAAGGTCCTAAGGAACTGAGATCAATACGCCGCTTCTCTGCCTCTAATCGGCCTTCCTACCCCAGTAAAATTGTTAGTCCTCGGCTATGGCCACGTCATGAAAGGTGGAGGATTGGCTGACAAAGAAGAAGCAATTCACTGTTGCGCAATGATTGGAGTCTTGAAGCAGGCGCAAGTGGAGATACCGGTGGCGGAGGTGGTCCGTACGGTTGGGATCAGTGAACAGAATTTGAAGCATGAACTTCGTCACGAATCAACTACAGGACGAGCCGTCTCCATTTGCGAGACATCGTCGATGTTTTGCGCGAGGGAGACAGCAACGATCGAAGTAAGTCAAAGCCTCAAAGACGATGATGCTGTGCGCACCTTGGATACTCTAACACTAAAATGCTGAGCAAAATGTACCATCTTGCGACAATGAAATTAAGTTCCTCATCAAGCTTAGATATATGGGTCACTGGAACGAAGCAAAGATCAACTTCTCCAAGCCTCCCGATAAAGCATTCGCAACAAGCTTCAACGGAACCTTCCGGGAAAAGTGTCTGAACACCTACTGGTTCATGTATCTCAAAGAGGCAAATCTGCTGATTGAATTCTGGAGAAAGGAATACAATGTGAGTCATCATTACGCATCTCTTGGTGATCGGAGGCCGAGCGAGTTCGCCGTTATGCGCACGAAGATTCGTGCTCTTCATAGGTCATAAACCCGCCGAAGGATAATACGAGCAATGGTAGAAAAACTCACCCCTTTACCATGCACTGCACTTACTGGGCTACTGACACAAAACTTCGGGATAACCATCCGCTCACGACCTTGAATGCATCCGTACTTTTACTTATGTCGCAGCTCATTACCGGGAGCCAATTCATTGCAGTATTGCATTCGATATTCAACCAAATCTATTAGGAGATTATCCATGAAGCGTTTGTACCTTTTGTTACTGTTTCTCATTCCTATGGCGGAAGTAATCTCCGCACAAGAACCGTTAATAACCCCTAATTCTCAGGTTAATTCTGACACTCTTCATCAGTGGCTTCATAGTAATGATCCAAGACTAATTGCCTGGGCCGCAGACTTCGCGCGCAGAACACATGACGCGAAGATCATCTCTGAAATGCCGGCGCTACTTGAGCACTGGGTGATGCCAGCGCCCGAAGGCGGAGACAAGTTACAGGCAGAACAGCGTCGCGCTATCTTTGCTGTTGTGGACGCACTTGTTCAGGAAAATGTTCAAGTCCCTATTCCTGCAATCAATGCTGTTGCAGAATTCTACCCAGCCTCGGCAGCAATCTTTATTAGCCGCCTTCCTCTGTCCGTATCGCGTCCTACACTCGATGACTGGTTCCGCTTTAAAAAGGAGAGCAGGCGCGGATACGTGCTTGCGCGGGTTGCAGCGATGATTCTGGCAAAAGATCCTGAAATAGGCAAAGCGCCATTAAACCTAGAGCGCGGCTTATTTGTAAGCATCATTGTCGAAGAAGCGGAAGAGGAGTTACGAATCACGATTCAGTCAAAAAATCCGAGTCAAGGGACAGACATGTTGAGAGGGTTAGGAAAATCTCGCGCGCTCGCGCTCTCTCCCGGATGGCCACAGGTGTACATGTATGATCTTGACGAAAACAACAGCCAGGAAACCAGTCTCCCGATCATCGAACTGGATGGCGATCGCATTGCAGCACGTCGCTTTAAAGAGAATCATCCCTTAGATAAACGCAGTTTCGTTCAAGGACTAAATCCCGTGACTCGACACATGCTGATCGCCTATTTGCTCGGTGTGCATCCGAAAGATATGCCTTGGAAGCCCATGGAGCGCTTTTCCATTCAGTGGACGGACAAAGCCGCCTACCAACGGCAACTTGGCGAGATCATAGGAACTCAGAGTGAAAAGATTCAAACCACAGTCGATGCGCTGCATGCGCGAAATTTACTCTTAGACAGACCATCGCTATTCACGGATAAATACTTAGAAGTATGGGGAGACCAATTACGACCAAGGATTGTAGTGAAGATTCAATGCAACATCAATCCGTGCCCGTTGCATTGAGCACGATCGAGGCTTTTTGACAGGTCAAGTATCCGAACAATGTCATCGAAGAAGATCATGACAAACTGAAGCCATTGTTCTGTCCAGTGTGAGGTTTCATAAAATTGAAGACCGCCGATCTCACCCGTCATAAGATTTGAGGTGATACGTGCACTTCACGTGGGGTCAGTTGCAATCTAGAACCTCACACAGGACATCCGCGGCGAAGCGCGTATATTGTGCGTGCTTTCTGCGATGGGCGCTTGCGGTTAATTCCCTCAATCCACCTTTCACGAAAGATGACGCCCAGTCTTGCGCCCAAAAACACGATGAGATCTTCCTTTAGAAGCAACACTATAGACGGTTATCCAAGGAAGATATTCCGCGCCACGTCCTTGCCCTCTGCCTTCTTTATAAAGCCGGGCAATTTTGTTCTCATCGACTTTATTGCGCCGGTAGGCCATAGCGGGAGCTCCTGTCTGTGCAAGCTCCCGCAATCAATGCGTCTTCGTTGTAAAAATCAGCTTCGAGCTATTAGCTTCTAGCTAAAAGCGAATGGCTAGAAGCTCGCCAAACTATCCCTGCGTCTCGACCACGGCCTTCGACAGGTTGCGCGGCTGGTCGACGTTGACACCGTGCTCAAGCGCCATGTAGTAGGCGAAGAACTGCAGCGGCACAACCTCGAGAATCGGCAGCAGGTATTCGCTCTCGGCAGGAATCTCGATGGTGTCGGTGGCAAGCTCCGCCACCTGCTTGTCGCCGGCGTTGGCCAGCGCAATCACGCGCGCGCCCTGCGCCTTCATGTCCTTGAGCAGTTGCAGCGTCTTCTCGTAGCGCTCGACCGAGGCCTCGACGGCGCGATCGACCGTGGCGATCATTACCAGCGGCGTCAGGTCGCTGACCAGCGCATTCGGCCCGTGCTTCAGCTCGCCGGCCGGGTAGCCCTCGGCGTGCACATACGAGGCTTCCTTCAGCTTCAACGCGCCCTCGCGGGCAATCGCGTAATGGATGCCACGACCGAGAAACAGGAAGGTCGCCGCGTCTTTATATTTGGCGGCCAGCGTCTTGGTCTGCGCGCTCCAGCCGTCGAGCGCGCCTTCGAGCGCCGTCGGCAGGGCCACCAGTTCCTTGGCCCGCGCCGCAAGCGTCGCCGCGTCCATCCGGCCCAACCGCGCTGCCTCATACAACGCCAGAATGTAGAGCGCCTCCAACTGGCCGGTAAAGCTCTTCGTCGCCGGAATCGCCTTTTCGCGACCGGCAGCCAGCGGCATCGATACGTCTGCCGTGGTGGCCATTGTCGAAGCAGCCACGTTGGTAATGGCCAGCGTCTTGTGGCCCTGCCGCTGCGCGGCTTCCAGAGCCTCGCGCGTGTCGGTCGTCTCGCCCGACTGCGAGATCACAATAACGCTCGGCTTGCGCTCATCCTTCTTGCCGCGGCAGCAGTACTCGCTGGCATACTCGACGTCGACGGCCAGCCCGCACAGATCCTCAAGCAGAATCTCGCCGTACAAGCCTGCGTGGCGGCTCGAACCGCTGGCGGCAATCAGCACCTCGCCAGCCTTGTTCGGCCAGACGGCCAGTTTCGCGGCAAACTCGGGCTTCAGCGCCTCGCCGTCCAGGTAAAAGGCCAGCGTGCGCCGAAGCGCCTCCGGCTGCTCATACATTTCGCGAATCATCTCGTGCGGAAAGTTTTGCATAGCGGCTCAGCACTCCGAAGAAAGCCTCGATGAGAGGCTAAATGAACGTCTATTACGATCATAACCCTCACAATCGATCAATATTCTGAACAGTTTCAGAAAAATCAACCCAAGGGTTCCCCTCTGCTCCTACAATGAGGGGGTTGGTGTCCCGCTCCCCCGGTTGCGCCACGCAAAAAAGACTATGGCTCAAACACTCAACCGCCGTTCCGAGCAGATTCTCAAGCTCTTATTGCGCACTGGCAGCGCCACCATCGAAGAGATCCTTGCCGAAGCCGGTTCCTCGGCTCCCAGCATTCGCCGCGATCTGGCGCGACTGGAAAGCCGTGGCCTGATTCGCCGCACCCACGGCGGAGCGACCCTGGTCGAACCGCTGCTCTACGAACCATTTCGCTACGACAGCAGCTTTCTGGCCCGCGAACAGCGCCATGCCGCCGAAAAGCGCCGCATTGGCCTGGCCGCCGCCGAGTTGGTCAAACCCGGCGAGATCATCGGCCTGACCGCCGGCACCACCACCACCCATATCGGCCGCAGCCTGCGTCACCGCGAGGATCTGCAGGTGGTCACCAACGCCATCAATATCGGCATGGAACTGTGCAACCAGCCCGGCATCCGCACCCGGATGACCGGCGGCGTCGTGCCCTGGACCTGGTCGTTTTCGCTCACCGGCGCCGCCGCGCTCAACTTTCTCGACGACGTCTTCATGGACAAGGTCTTTCTGAGCGTGACGGGCTTCGAGGCCGAGCATGGTGCCACCACGCTCGAACCCGAAGAGGCTCTGGTCTTCCGCAAAATGATCAAGCAATCGCGCGAGACCATCGTCGTCGCCGACCCCAGCAAACTCGGCCAGATTTCGCAGGCCGTCATCTGCCCGGTCAGCGAGATTCAGATGCTGATCACCGGCACCTCGGCCCCCGAGGCCGCGCTGGCTCCCTTCCGCAAGGCCGGCATCCGCATTCTCTGCGTCTGAGTCTGTCGCCAGTGCTCGAGCGCCACACCAACACGCTCGATCACCGGCGGCCAGCAGTCCAGCTCCCTCTGGCGAAACAGTCGCAGCGTCGGATACCAGGGCGAACGGTTGCCCCCCAGCATCCAGCGCCAATCAGGAACCAGAGGCAGCAGCAGCCATGCCGACTTGCCCAACGCTCCAGCCATGTGCACCGTTGAATTGTCGATCGTCACCACCAGATCGAGCGCGGCCACCTGCGCGGCAAACCCGTCCATATCCACCATCGGATCCACCGTCGCGTCAAACTCTATCGGCACGCCGGCCTGATGAGCCTGTTGCTGCAACTCCGCCCGGTTGCCATATTGCAGATTGATCCAGCGCAGACCCGGCACGGCAAACAGCGGCCGCAGTTGCTCAAGCGCAATCGACCGCCGCTGGCTCGAATTTTTGTTGCCCGAATGCCACGCGATGCCCACCGTCCGCCGCCCGTCGTCATAACGGCCGCGCAACTCCGCCACCAGCGCGGCGTCGGCCTTAAGGTATCCCGTCACGGTGTTCCGCGCAAAGGCCTCGTTGGAGTTGCGATAGAGCCGTGGCAACGACCCCAGCGGCAGATGCGCCACCACGCCATGCCGCTCCGCCTCCTCCGGTGCAACGCGGCCCAGTTCCAGCTCCGGCGCAAAGGAGCGGCGCAGCAACGGCTTCAGGCGCGGATCGCAGTCGATCATGAAGCGGTTGCCCGTCCGCAAGGCCTCCGGCAGCAGGCCCAGAAACTGCATCTCGTCGCCGATGCCCTGCTCGGCCCACAGCAGAACCCGCCCCTCCCGCCGCGTTTCGCCTTGCCAAAGCGGGCATCGGTAGCTGTTCTTCTGCAAGATCCCGGCATTCTCTTCGAGGTGCCAGCGGCCTTCGTACCCCTGCCAGCCCTCGCGCCATTGGCCCCGCATCAGTTGCTGCGCGGCCACATTCCACCGCGCATTGGCAAAATCCGGCTTCAAATCCAAGGCACGACGATAGCACTTCCATGCCTCGTTCCACTGGCCCAGCGTCTCATAGGCCGCGCCCAGATTCGAGTACGTCTCGGCCTGATCGGGCACCTCGTCAAGCAGCCGCCGATAGAGCGCGATGGCCTCCTGGTGCCGGCCCGCCTGCTGCAAAAGCGCGCCCAGATTTACGCGCTCTTCGCACAACGTCGGATCAAGGTGCAGGGCCTGCTCGAAGCAGGCAATCGCCTCGCTCGGACGGCCCTGATCGCGACGCAGAATCCCCAGCGCGCTATAGGCCAGCGGCCGCTCCGGCTCCAGCGCGATCACCTGCCCAAAGACCTCGGCGGCCTCGTCCAGTTTTTTTTGTATGTAAAGAGTGTGCGCCAGCCGGTAGAGATGCTTCGGCTCCTTGGGCGCGGCAGCCACGGCGCGGCGCAGCATAAAAACAGCGCCATCGAGCCGACCCGCCTCAACACAGACCACGCCCAACATGTGCAGGGCTCGCGGCTGGCAGGCATCCTCTGCCAGAACACGCAAGCAAAGTTCTTTTGTCTTTTCTAAGTTGTGAGCCAACAATGCGTAGTGAGCCTCTTCCAGCAGGCTCGCTCTTGTCTCCTGAACGGCGCGGTTCTGCGCACACCCAGCAATGCCACGTTCCCAGGATTGATCCATCCACTCGTCCCATTGATCGGCCCGAGTTGATCCCCCATGCGCATCCCGTGCAACATCCGCGACCCCTGCATTCAGCGTCTTGACAGTTGCATCGCCGAATGACGGAAGAGCCCCTGCAAGTGCAGCGCCAAAAACAGGAAGAAAAACCTAAAAAACCATCATGGGAATCCACCAATATCCGCAATGCGCCTGCCAGCGAAGGCCACCCTGCCCATCCACCCCGGCAGAATGGTAAAGTAAATTTTGAAGTACCCGCGCCAGCGAAAGTGGCGGAATTGGCAGACGCACCAGACTTAGGATCTGGCGGAGCAATCCATGGGGGTTCGAGTCCCCCCTTTCGCACCAGTTTTCTCTTATCTTCCCGGTTCACCGCGCGCGGCCCCGCCCATCGGCTACCATCGAAGAGATGCCTCCGAAATCCAAACTTGGACAGAATTTTTTGCGCGATGAAGGCGCCATTGCGCGCATTGTCGCCGCCGCCGGCGCCATCGGCGACCGCACAGTGATTGAGATCGGCCCCGGCCCCGGCGCCATCACCAAGCCGCTCGCGGCCCAGGCCGGTAAACTGCGCGCCATCGAGTTCGACCACCAGCTTGCCCTGCGCCTGCGCGTTCACTTCGGCGACCGCGTCGAGATTGTCGAGCAGGACGTGCTCCAGTTCGACTTCACCGCCGCCGCCGCGCAGGCAGGCCAGAAGCTGGTCGTGGTCGGCAACCTGCCCTACTACATCACCTCGCCGATTCTGCTCAAGCTGGCCGAGCACCACGCCGCGCTCGACCGCGCCGTGCTGATGGTGCAGCGCGAGGTGGCCGACCGCGTCACCGCCGAACCCGGCGCGCACGACTACGGCATTCTCTCCGTCACCACGCAGATGTACGGCCCCGTGCAGCGGCTCTTCACGCTGCCGCCCGAGGCCTTCGAGCCGCCGCCCGAGGTCCATTCGACAGTCTTCCGCTGGCAGTTTTCTCCGCGCTTTGAGCAGCTCGGCGTCGACGAACGATCTTTTATCGATCTGGTAAAGATGGCCTTCGCGCAGAAGCGCAAGACCCTGTCGAACAACCTGCGCGCGGCCAAGATCGACGCCGCCCGCGCCACCGCGGCCCTCGAAAAGGCTGGCATCGACAGCCACGCCCGCGCCGAAACGCTGACACTCGAAGCCTTCGCCGCGCTCTGGCACGCGATCAACAGCAATCAGTGACGCGTGAACAGTGGGCAGTGAACAGAAAGCGTGCTTATCCGCCGTCCACTATTCACGCGTTGCTCTTCACTGTTTTTCTTCGACCCGCGCCAGCACGCGGTCATGGGTCCGCACCAGCAGCGCTGAGCGCGCCGTGCGACTCGCGTCCGCAGCGGAAGCATAGTGGCTGTTCAGCGCGGTCCATGCGCCGTGCAGCGGCGTCTTCTCGTCGCGCGGCACCGCGAAGCGCATCCGCACATCGGGCCGTCCGTCGCCGTCAAGGTCAAGCGTCTCGTCAATCTGCGCGGGCAAGGCCGAAGCCGGCGTGAAGGCCACCTGCACAAAGGGCTGGCCGCGCTCAAACCAGTGCGGCCGCGCCGTTGCACTGATCTCGATCCGGTAGCCAGGTCTTTCAACCACGCGCACCACGCTGCCGCCCGTGTACATCGGACTCACGCGCAGCCCCGCATGCGCCACGGCACGGGCGATGCCGCCCATCAACACGAAGGGCACAAGCAGCGCCAGCAGCACCGTGAACGCCGCGCCACCATAGCCCAGAAAATTCGCTCCACGCATCGCGACTCCCTTCATCCCCGCGCCACCAAGTGCCATAACGCAACCAGCGAACCGGCCAGCACGCTGCCGCCGAACATCGTCGCCATCGCCCATGCGCCATAAAGAAACAGTAGCCGTGCCCGCTCGGGCCGCGCCATGAGCGAGGTTCCCTTCACGTGCCACAGCGCTGCATCCTTCTTGCAGGCGTCCACGCAGGCGCCACACTTCATGCAGTTCAAATGCACCTTGCCCTCACGCACTGACTCGGCCGTAATCGCCATCGTCGGGCAGGCACGCTGACAGGCGCCGCAGTCAACACACTGCGCGCGGTCCACGCGAATCTCAAAAATATTGATCTTGTTGAACAGCGACTGAAAGGCGCCGAAGGGACAGAAGAAGCCGCATTGCGTGCGCTTTTTCGTCAAAAACGGCAACACCACAACCAGCCCGGCAAACAGTGAAACAAAGACGACAAACTGCAACGCCGTTGTCACGTTGCGCACCTCGAAAAACTCCGTCACGGTCTTGAACGGACAAAGCCAGGTGCAATAAAACGGCTCAAAGAGCGCGGCCGAAAGCAGCACCGTGACCAACAGCACCGCCCACGGCACCATCCGGAAGCGCGCGTCGATTTTTCGGATCCGTGGCCGCTTTGCCACCGCCGCCACGCCCTCTTCAATGCCGCCGAAAAAACATGCGTAGCTGCACCACGCCTTGCCCAGCACCAGCGTCAGCGCGCCCCACAGCCCGATCATCACCGCGATGGAATGCGGATTGGTCGGCGTCGCCAGAATCGAGCCGGGAAAGATCAGCGTCTTCGTCAGTGCCGCCGGAATCAGCAGCATCGGCGTCACCATGAAACAGAACGGCGTGTCACCCGCAACGATGTGCTCGATGGGAATGCTCATCGAGCCGCGCAAGGCGATGAGCGACGAGAGAAAGCCCACCGGAAACAGCAGCCCCAGCGCGACAAAAAAGATGCGCCGCCAGCGATAGGTCTCGCCGGTGCGCAGCATCTTGTAGAACAGCGCCGTCATGAAGACCACCACCGCAAGCGCCGCCGTGAGCGTCACCGCGTCGTGCTCGGCACGCAATCGCGGCGTCATCATCAACAGCGCCCAGAGCGCCATCGGCGTCGTCAGCAGCAATGCCCGGCCCACGCCACGCAGTGCCGGCCGCTGCGTGGGCCGAACCATTGAACTAGCCATGCAATCCTCCCATCAAAAGCGCCGCGCCCGTCACGCCGTACCAGAGCGCGACGAATCCGGCGGCCAGCCGCACCACCCAGCGCAACTCTGCCGTGCGTCGCACCCATCCCAGCGGAGCCAGCGGCACAAACCACACTGCCGTCCCCACAAAAAACACGGCAAAGAACAAAAGCGCCGCCACCAGCGAGCGACTCTCGGCCGCCTGCGCACCCGCCGCAAGAAACGGCGGGCAAAAGTTGATGCCGGTAAGAAAACCCAGCGTGAGCGCGGAGCGGTTCCCCGGCGCGGTTTCGATCTTAATCAGCGGAGCTGCACAGGCCCCCTCGCCACAGCGCCGCCGGGGCCAGCCCAGCGCATAAGCCGCCAGAGCCACGGCCAGCGCCAGTTGAATAGCGCCAAACAGCGCCGGGGTCCAGGCATGCGGCACCGCCTCGCCCGCAAACCACGCCGCCGTCCCAAACAGCAGATAGCCGCCCAGCCGCGCCGCAAGAAACAGCGCCAGTTGCCGCGCGTGGCCGCCGACCCCGGCGGGTAGCCCCAGCATCCAGGGCACCACCGCCGGGCCGCAACTCGCCAGACAAACCGGCCCGGTCGCCAACCCCAGGGCCAACGCCGCACCCAGCTCCGCACTGATCCCAGCCATCGCTCTTTCCTGCACAAAAATTCTCTTGGAATGCTCTGTCAAGAATCTACGTCTCGAGCAGGCCTCTGGTTCCATTCATTTTGCGCAGCCTCTGCCGCCGTTCTGCGCAGGCAAAGGCAGAAGTTTTGCCCTTGAACCCGGAACGCGTACTCTATTCAGTAGGGTTTTGAAACACCATCGGTCGCCTGCCACGCTCTTTTCCGGAATCAGTCGGTCGGCCATCGCGTCTAACTCACAGGAACTCCATGAATCCAACCGAACAACAACGCAGGCGCTCCTTCGAACAAACACTCGGCAGCGCACGCCAGACCATGATGTTCAGCGAGATCCTCAAGATCGCCGTTGACAGCTTCCGCGCCAGCAAGGCCCGCTTTGCCCTCACCGCATTGGGCATGGTCATCGGCACCGCCTCGGTCATCTTGGTCGTCACCATCGGCATGACCGGCAAAAAGTATATTCTTGAGCAGTTGCAGAAGATCGAAACCAACTCCGTCGAGGTCGAATACTCCGGCGGCGGCGCCAGCTCGAACGAGCACAGCAGCCAGAATGACGCCCTGACCATCGAGGACCAAAAGGCCGTCGTTGCCCAGCTTCCCGGCGTCATGTACTCCTCGCCGGTCGTCGACATGCATGACCGCATCAGCTTCGGCGGCGGCGTCATGAAGGACACACTGATCCTCGGTGTCAGCCCGCAGTACCGCTACATCCGCAATCTGGTGATGCCCGCCGGCCGCTTCCTCGACGACACCGACAATGACACCCACACCAAGTGCGCCGTCATCTCCGAGCTCTTCGCCCGCGAACGCTACGGCAGCGATGACGCCGCCGTGGGCCAGACCTTCGAGATCTCCGGCATCCCCTTTACCGTCATCGGCGTCTTCAAACTCGCCGTCGACGACTTCGGTCAATCCGAGATCGCCGATCAGACGATTCTGGTGCCCAACTCGGTCGTCCGCTACTTCCTCGGCTCCAACCACGTCAACCAGATCTACTTTTCGATGGCCTCGATGGAAGAGGTTCCTGCGGCAGCCAACGAGATTGTGCGCATCATCAAGAGCCGCCATCGCACCAACTCCGTCTATAAGACCCAGACCATGAAAGAGATGCTGACCATCGCGGGCAATATCGCCAATGCCATCACGGCCGTGCTGGTGCTGGTGGCCGCCGTTACGCTGGCCGTTGGCGGCGTCGGCATCATGAACATCATGCTGGCCAATGTACGCTCCCGCATCCGCGAAATCGGCATCCGCAAGGCGCTGGGTGCCACCTCGCGAGAGATACGATTGCAGTTCCTCACCGAGGCCATTCTGATTTCACTCTCTGGCGGCGTCGTCGGCACCCTGGTCGGCCTCGTCATTCCGCTCTCGATCCGCTTCTTCACCGACTACGCGCTGCCGATCTCCGTCTGGTCAATCGTCATCGCCCTCGGCTCGGCCACCGGCGTCGGCGTCATCTTTGGCACCACTCCGGCCACCCGCGCCGCCCAGATGAACCCGGTCGACGCGCTGAAGTTTGAGTAAGGCAGTGGGCAGCAAAGATGGGGAGGGAGCAGGGGCATTCATGCCCCTGAAATCCCGTGCAACAGGAACCGGCTTTAGCCTCGGGTCTTTTCCTTCAGCCAGGAAAGGCCTGCGCCTGAAGGCGCAAAGTTTCAAGCGTCTGCTTCAGGGGCATAAATGCCCCTGCTCCCTCCGGCCCAATCCCACAAGAGAAAGATCCTTGCACGCAATCGAACACGGCACGGGGATTGGAAAAAGGCTCTCGCCCGACGAAAAACGGGGACCCTTCCAAACATCACTTTGTCATCTACAAACAAAAGCGGCAGCCCTCGGGCTGCCGCTTTTCAGATCGCGTACAAAAAATTATTGCTCGGAATTGCCCGCCGTTGCGGCACTTGCCGTCCTCGGCTCACGCTTCCAGCCCAGGTTGGCAAAGTCCGTCTCGATCCGGCCCACCGTGCCGCCCTTGGCGAACTCATAGGCCACACGAATGCCGTTGTAGATGGCGCGGTCGTTCGACGAGCCGTGGCCGATGATGCAGATGCCACGAACGCCGAGCAGCGGCGCGCCGCCGTACTCGCGATAATCGAGCCGCTGGCGGAAGTTGTTGAAGGCCTGACGCGAAAGCAGCGCGCCCACCTTCGCCGTCACCGTCTGGGTCAGAGAATCGCGCAGAACCTCGCGCACGAACCGGCCCACGCCCTCGCTGGTCTTCAGCGCCACGTTGCCGACAAAACCATCGCAGACAATCACATCCGCCAGGCCTGAAAAAATATCGCGCCCTTCGACATTGCCGATAAAGTTCACCGGCAGCGCCTTCAGCAGCGGAAAGGCCTCACGGGTCAGATCATTGCCCTTGGTCTCTTCTTCGCCAATCGACAACAGGCCCACGCGCGGCTCTTCGATTTTGAGCACGGTGCGGGCATAGATGTCGCCCATCAGAGCGAACTGTTCAAGATTGTGCGGCTTGCAATCGACGTTCGCTCCCACGTCCAAAAGAACGCAAGGAGTCCCCGTCGACGCCGGCATCGGCGTCGCCAGAGCCGGTCGATCCACACCCGGCAACGTACCCAGAACCATCTTGGCCGTGGCCATGGCCGCGCCGGTGTTGCCCGCCGTCACAAACCCGGCAGCCTTGCCCTCGCGCACCATCTTCAGGCCCACGCGCAGCGAACTGTCGCGCTTGGTCCGAAC
Source organism: Acidobacteriaceae bacterium UBA1307 (assembly GCA_002307235.1). Classification (GTDB taxonomy): domain Bacteria; phylum Acidobacteriota; class Terriglobia; order Terriglobales; family Acidobacteriaceae; genus Telmatobacter. Next base: position 48,152 of record DBTV01000006.1, on the reverse strand, counting down.
CGCATGCGCCGCCTTCTCGTCCATCCCGATCCTTTCGGATGCGTGGTGGATTTCGATCGGCAGCTCTTCATTTTCAAGAAGATCATCGAGCTGATCCCGCAGCTCCCGCTCCGGTCCTACCAGATGAACGCGGACGGGCAATGCCTTGCAAGCAAGGATTGCCCCGCGAATCTCTGGCTCGGGCGCGTGGTCGGAACCAACGGCATCGAGCACGATGTCGGTGAGATTGTCCACCGCTTTACTTCTCGGCTTCCTTGACCTTCAGAACCTCGCGGCCCTTGTAGGTGCCGCACTTCGGGCAGGCCCGGTGAGGCAGCTTCTTCTCGTGGCAGTTCGGGCACTCGGAAACGCCCGTTGCGGTCAGAAAGTCGTGGGCGCGGCGAATAGAGGTGCGACGCGCAGAGTGGCGCCGTTTCGGATTCGGCATTGCAGTTCCTTTCTTCTCTCCGGCCGCAAAATTCCCTTGGAACGCCAAAATCGCGGCGTCCTTTTCCGTGCCCCCGTTGTGGGGATCGGTCAGGCGGCACGGGGCATTGGCTGCCAACGAGCGCGGCGGAGTTCCCTGCTTTCTGGCAGGGTCTGAAATTCGTTAGAGCTTTATCTGGCTGCGGAGTCCGGCCAGCGCTTCCCAACGGGGGTCCTTCGGACCCTCTTCGCAGGTGCACGTCTGGCTATTGCGGTTCACGCCGCAGCTCGGGCAAAGCCCCTTGCAGTCCGGCTTGCATAAGACCCGCGTCGGCAGGGATAAAAGCACCTGTTCGCGCAAGACGTCCTCAAGCAAAAGACTGTCTTTTTCATAATACCCGATTTCGGTGTCTGGCGCAGAGATCGCGCGTTCACCGCTTTGGGCATCCACATTTTCCGGCCGGAAGATCAGGTCAAACTCGCCATCCACAGGCACTTCCACCGGCTCGACGCAACGGGCGCAGGGTGCCTCGAAAAGGCCCTTGTAGTGCCCCCGCAGGCGAATATCGGCCACCACCTCATCCGGTCCCCGGTGCTCGTGGATCACCTCCGCGCGCCCTTCCACCTTCAGCGGTGCCTTCTGCTCGGCCTCTTCGCCGCAATCGATTGTTCCTGCAGCCAGCACCAGATCAAATTCCTCTGGCTCCCGCTCCAGCTCACTTACCTTGAACTCCATACTCTGAGCCTACCTTAATTCGAGCCCCGCTGTGCATTTTTTCCTCGCAAAAAGGGGAGACGTAGGGGCTAGGGGCTAGGGCTAGGGGCTAGGGGCTAGAGGCTAGGGGCTAGGGACGTAGGGAGCAGGGACAGGTCCTGGTCCCTGGAATTATCCTTGAGTTCCATGGAAATCAACTTTCGTCTTGCCGCCGCGAGCGACGCCGACCGTCTGATCCCGATGATCAACCAAGCCTTTGAGGTGGAAACCTTTATGGGCGGCACACGCACCGACGCCGCGCGGCTGGCCGAGGAGATGCGCCAGGGGCTGATCCTGATGGCCGAGGACGACGCCGGCCAGCTTCTCGGCTCCATCTACTACGAACCCACCCCGCCGCGCGGCTACCTCGGCATGCTGGCCGTGGCCGTCGCCCACCAGGGCCATGGCATCGGCCACAAACTGGTCGCCGCCGTCGAGCAGCGGCTGCGCGCAGCCGGTTGCCGCGAGGCAAAAATCGTCGTTCTCAGCCTGCGCAACGAGCTTTTTCCGGTCTATCAACACTGGGGCTTCGTCGAAGCCGAGCACATCGCCTTCGATCCCGGCCGGCCGATCCGCGAGGGCTTCGACTGCCACGGCATCGTGATGGTCAAACCGCTGTAGTTTTTTCCTGATTTTGACGTACGTGCGCGACGACAACGGGGCACCCCACCAACGGCCGCCCCTGTCTGTACAAAACCTGCTAACTCCTTATTTCGCCTGCTTTTTGTCGAAGACGCGCGCGGCGAAATCGAAGAAGGTCGGCCAGTTCGGCCCCGGCGTGTGGCCAAAGCGGTGCTGGCGAAAGGCGAGCGCGCCGGTGAGCAGCCCGGTCTCCATCGGCGGCATCGTGGTCGTCCCCAAGTCCTTTTGGCCTAGGAGTTTATAGACAGGACCGGCAGCCACCGCCCCCATCCACTCTCCCTTGGGATCGGCCCAGGCGTCGCCCTCCGTCGTCGAGCCCACCCCGATCAGCACCGGCCGCGGAGCACAGAGCGCGATCAGCTCATGGGCGTCCACCGGCAGGTCGCCGGTCGTCAGCGGGCCGCCATACTTCAAAAAATTGCCCGCCATCCAGTAGTAGAAGGTCGGCGCGGCGGTCAGGTTTTCAAGCTGCTCGCCCATCACATGGCGGTAGAGCTTGTCGCCGCCGGTTCCCGCCGAGCTGATGTAGGCCGCGGCAAAACGCTGGTCGTACGCCATGGCAACCAAAGCCGTTTTCCCGAAGCGCGAGTGCCCCTCGATGGCGATCTTCTTCCCATCGATCCGCCGGTCCGTTTGCAGGTAGTCCATGACGCGGCTGGCACCCCAGGCCCAGGCGCGGATCGTGCCCCAGTCCTCGGGCTTGCGCGGCTGGCCGTAATTGGCAAGGCCGATGACGCCCGCGCGCAGCCCGGCGCCGTTATCGTCCTGAAAGCTGGTCGGCAGCATCACGGCATAGCCCCAACCCCGCTCGATGGCCTGCTGCTGCCAGCTCGGCCCCTCGTTGCCCGGCCCGCCCGGCACCATCTCCGGGATGAAGCGCGCCGCCACTGCCATCGCCGAAGGGCTGAAGGCCAGCTCGAGCACCGCCGGCACCGGGCCTCGCGCCGCCGCCGGCGTGCCCACCACCAGATCGATCACCGGCTTGAGCTGCGGATCGCCTGCATTGTCGATTTGTCCGGCCAGATGTTTTTCGACGACTTCGACCCCGCCCAGCGTGATTTTCCTTGTTTCCAGCAGCTCCCAGTGAACCTGGGGAGCGTTGGCGGGCACCCGGCCCAGCACCTCGCGATCAAAGAGCTCGACGATTTGGGGCCGACGCTGCTTCCACCACTGGCTCGCCGTGCGCACCGGGCGACCGTCGTCGAAGCGCAGCGGATCGGGCAGATTTGTGTAGGGATTCGCCCTGGACTCGTCGTAGTTGACCGCGTTCGGCGACTTCGGATCGTGGCTGGCCGCAGGGCGCAAATGCTTGATGCCGAGCTGGTCGAGCATCTGCTGGTGGTCGGCCAGCGCGGCGGCGGTCTCGGCGGCCTGCCGGGCAAGGCGCGCTGCCTTGTCGGAGGCAGCCGGTGCCTGAGCCCGCACCAAAACAGACAATAGCAAGCAGCACACGGCCATTGCAGCGGTCCAACGATACTTTGTATGCATAAAACCCCATTGACCTGTTGATCTGCGTCAACCAGCAACACACCAGGCGGCCTCAGCATACTGATTGCACCGATCCCGAGGCAAGCCGGGCGAAAAACGGGAGAAAAGAACACTTTGGTTACCTTCGGGTTACCTTCGCCCTGTAGCGAAATTTGCCAAAAAAGCACGGACAAACTCATGCAACTGCATGTTTTGCCGATACAAAAGGCGAGTCTTTTTCCTACTAAAGAGGTTACCCTCATGCAGTGGCTACGCACTATTTCCGTCTCTCGTAAGCTTCTCTACGCCTTTGGCGTAGTTTGTGGCCTTTGTGTCGCACTTGGCGCTTACTCGTTGCTCACATTCCTTGGCATTGCATCCAAAAGCGCGAATGTGAGCTCCACCTCGCTCCCCTCCATCATTGCTTTGGGCAATGCGCGGGACGCCATCAACACCATCCGGCGCGACGATCTTGACCTGATGCTCTGCCAAACAGCGGCGTGCACCAGCGAAAATCGCAATGAGCGCCAGCAGGCGATCAACCAGTACCACCAGGCAACGCAAACCTATGAACCGCTGATTGCCAACTCCGAGGAGCGGGCCGCCTACCAGAAGTTCTCCTCGGCCGCCAACCAGTATCTGGACGCCAGCGACAAGATTGTTGGCTTTGTGAATGCAAGCAATCCGGGCGGCGCGCTCGATCTCGGCCTCTCCGATCAGGTGGCACAGAATCTGCGTGACATCGTCACTTCGATGAGCACCCTCATGCAGGTCAGCGTCAAGGAAGGGCAGAAGCAGGCAGATGAAGTCACCTCGTCCGCCCGTCTCTCTACCTGGATCAACTCCTTTGTCACCCTGCTGATTGTCGGTCTGTGCGCTGTGGTTGGCCGCGTTCTGGCGGGCGAAATCGTTCCCCGCCTGGGCAAGCTGAATGACGCCTTCCGCGCCATGGCCAGCAAGGATCTGAGCCGTACGATCGAGGTCAACGGCGACGACGAAATCAGCCAGGTCGGCCTTGATTACAACGCCAGCCTCGAGGTGTTGCGCGAGGTTCTGAAGTCGGTGGCCGAAAGCGCCGAGACGCTGTCGACCTCAACCACCGAGCTGAGCGCCCGCAGCACGCAGGCCGCCGGCAATGCTCGTACCGAGTCGGCCAAGATCAACCAGATTGCCGCCGCCGCGCAAGAGATGACGGCGACGATCGGCGAGATCAGCCACAACTCCGAGGATGCCGCGCAGGCCAGCCGCACCTCGGCCGAGAATGCCGAAAAGGGTGGAGCCGTGATGCAGGCCGCCGCCAACACCATGGAAAAGATCGCTTCGGCAACCGGCACGGTCTCTGAAAAGATGACCTCGCTGGCTCATCGGTCCGAAGAGATCGGCAAGGTGGTCAGCGTGATTCAGGAGATCAGCGAGCAGACCAACCTGCTGGCCCTCAACGCCGCCATCGAGGCCGCCCGCGCAGGAGAACATGGTCGTGGATTCGCCGTCGTCGCCGGCGAGGTTCGCCGCCTGGCCGAGCGCACCAAGGGGGCGACCGAGGAGATCGCCGGCACCATCCGCAGCATTCAGGATGAGACCCGCGCCACCCTCGAGGTCATGGAAGAGAGCCGCGCTTCGGTCGAAAACGGCCTGAAGGAAACCTCGAACGCACGCGAGAGCCTGAACGCAATCATCGAATCGTGCAAGTACGTCGAGCACCAGATTCAGTTGATCGCCACCGCCGCCACCCAGCAGACCTCGGCTTCGGGCGAGATCTCCGAGTCGGCCGGCCAGATCTCGCAGTTGTCGGCCGAGACCTCACAGAGCGCCGAGGAGTCGGTCGAGGCGATCAAGAACCTGGCCTCGCTGGCCGCGCAACTGGATGCACTGATCCGCCAGTTCCATCTGGACAGCGGTGGCAAACAGCGCGGCGGACGGTACTCGAGCTCGCTGCGTCCGGCCACGTCGGCCTTCAGCGTCGCGCCCTCGGGCGACTAATTCTTCAGTTGGCGGCGGCCAACACCCCCTGATCTGCGTCGGCGATTCAACCCCTCCATCGCCGTAGTTTGGTCGCCGCCTTTACCCCACGCGCTGCCGGAAACCACCGGCAGCGCGTTTGTTTTGCCCTCCATTCCCAAAACAAACACCGCGTCGGCTGCTGCTCTGTTCGGTTCCTCCCCTTCCCCCCTGGTATTTCTTTTCTTGGGAGCCCCGGGGCTTCGTCCTACAATCTGGAATTAGGAGTAACAGACTCTTATGAGCGCTGTTCGCTATGATCTGATCGTCCTGGGCTCGGGCCCGGCCGGCCAACGGGCCGCCGTGGCCGCAGCCAAGATGCGCAAACGCGTGGCCGTCGTCGAGGCGCGCGCCGTCGTGGGCGGCGTGTGCATCAACACCGGCACCATCCCCTCAAAGACCATGCGCGAAGCGGTCATGCATCTGTCCGGCTATAGCTACCGGTCACTGTACGGGGTCAATTACCGGGTCAAGCAGAAGATCACCATGGACGATCTGGCCTTTCGCACCCAGGCCGTCGTCAAGACCGAGATCGACGTCACCGAATCGCAACTGATGCGCAACGGCATCGACATGATTCACGGCGTGGCCAGCTTCGCCGACGCGCACCACATCTGCGTGCGCACGGCCAAGAGTGAGAACCTTCTCGAGGCCGACCGCATTCTGATCGCCGTCGGCACCAAACCCGCCAACTCGCCCAAGGTGCCGCTCAACGGCCGCACCATCGTCAACAGCGACCAGATTCTGCATCTTGAGCAGATGCCGCGCTCGCTGGTGGTGGTCGGTGGCGGCGTGATCGGCGTTGAATACGCCTGCATGTTCGCGATTCTCGGCGTGCGCGTGACGCTGATCGAAAAACGCGAACGGCTGCTTGAGTTCGCCGACCGCGAGATCGTCGAGGCGCTCAGCTATCACCTGCGTGACAGCCGGGTCACCTTCCGGCTGGGCGAGGAGGTCGACAGCGTCGAGGAGCTGCCCGACGGCAGCGTCGTGGCCACCCTGCAGAGCAAGAAACGCGTTCCCGGCGACACGCTGCTCTATGCCGTGGGCCGTCAGGGCGCCATTGAGGAACTCAATCTGGAGGCGGCCGGGCTCAAGGCCGACGAACGAGGACGCATTCACGTCGACGAACACTTCCAGACGGCGGTGCCGCACATTTATGCCGCTGGCGACGTCATCGGCTTCCCCTCGCTGGCCTCGGTTTCGATGGAGCAGGGCCGCATCGCCGCCGAGCGCGCCTTTGGCAACCGCAAGGCTACCTCCAAGCCAGCGACCTATCCCTACGGCATCTACACCATTCCCGAAATCAGCTTCATCGGCAAGACAGAAGAGGAGCTGACGCAGAGCGACGAGCCCTATGAGGTGGGCATGGCCTACTACCGGGAGACGGCCCGCGGCCAGATTCGCGGCGACACCACCGGTCGGCTCAAGATCCTTTTTCACCCGGAGACGCGCAAGCTGCTCGGCGTGCACATCATCGGCGAAGGAGCCACGGAGCTGATCCACATTGGTCAGGCGGTGATGGCTCTCGGCGGCAAGGTCGACTACTTTATCGATGCCGTCTTCAACTACCCAACGCTGGCCGAGTGCTACAAGGTCGCCGCTTTCAACGGCCTCGGGCGGCTGCGCAAGTACCAGAACGACGAGTAGGGGGAAAACAGCTAGAAGCTTTTAGCTATTAGCTTCTAGCTAAAAGCTAATGGCTAACGGCGCAGCCAAAAGGGCCGGGGAGCAATGCTCCCCGGCCCTTTTGTTCGCTGCGATTTTAGTACCGGCGCAGGTAGGTGCGCGAGAGCCGGTCGTGCCAGCAGAGGTGGTCCTCGTCGAAGAGGAACCAGAGCAGACCGAGGCCGAGCGGCAGAATCGAGAAGGCCACCGAGAACAGCCGCATCAGCCGCTGTCCGCGCGTCGGCACCTCGCCGTCGAGCGTCGCCAGCCTGAGGTGGGCGTACTTCATCCCCGGCGTGCTTTTGCCGAGCACGTAGAACAGTTGCAGATAGACGGCGCTGCTGAGCAGCAGGCCCAGCACCGAATCGGTGACGAGCGAGCGCATCGGCGGCAGCTCCGGCGCGTGGGTCAGTGCCAGCAAACCAATTGCCAGAAAACCGCCGACGATCAGCGAGCCGTTGACCACCGTGGCCATCATCCGCAAGCCAACCGGAGCGGCCTCGATTCTGCGCGCGCGGTCGGCCAAATAATCGGCCTCGTCGAGCAGAAACTCCTCTTCCTCGGTCTTTGCCGGCAGCTTGAAGCTGGACCACTCGGCCCATTCGGCCTGCGCCGATTCCTCGGCAGCAGGCGCGGTGGCGACCGAATGCGGATCGACCTCGAAGATGCTCAACTGTTCGCCCGGCATCGCTTCGTCCGCCGTTGGCCCCTCGGCCAGGCGCGGGCGTACGCGACGGGTGGCGACAATCTCACGCGGAAACTCGATCAGGTTGGCATGAATCGGGCGACCCGGCTCGACGACCTCGATGGGCTCAGGCTCATAGGCTGCGGGCTGCTGCCAGAGTTCGGGCTCCGGCTCGGGCTGCGCGCTGGCGGCCTGTTCCTGATGACGCTGCTCGAAGTCCGGCTCCCAACGGATCGAATAATCCTGGGGAGCGGCCGGAGCGGCCTCGGGCTCGGCGGGCGCGGACAACTGGGCCGGCGCCATCGGCGAGGGCAACGATACGGCTTCGCCCTCAAGGGTGACACGGGCAGCCGGGCAGGGCAGATCGGGCCAGTGGTTTTCGACGGCCTGCGCGGCTTCTTCCAGCCCGGCCAGCACGTTGACCGCAGCGGCATGCGCCTGTTGCGCGGCGGCCGAAGCGGCACGGGCCTTTTCCGCGGCAGCCGAAGCAGCACGGACGGCGACGCGCGCCTCCTCGGCCAGCGCCTCACTGTAGCTGGGGGCCTTGGCATAGCGGGCGGCCACGCGAGCGGCTGCCTGCGCGGCGCGACTGCTGGCGGCATGATGGGCCGGCGGCGCGGACGGCTCGACCACCTCCACGCCCTTGCGGCTCCTATGCGCAGCCACGCGCCGATTGACCTCCTGTTTCCAGGAGTCGGGGGAAGGATCGATCTGGCTCGGCATCGTACTCACAGTTGTTGTATCCCTTCTGCGTACGCTCCGGTGCGTTTTGCCGGACATCTCGCGGTTTCGCCCGGAACCGGCAGCGCAAACACGCAGGCGATTCCGAAACAATCAAAAGTGTGAAGAAGGGAGTTCGCGGACACTACGGCCTTATCCTGGCGCGCGCACACAGGGAGCGGCGTCTTCAACAGGGAAAACTCAAAGCCGTATTTTTTTGCTGCCAGAGCGGCGAGGGGAGCGTCTGAATCGAATAGGGCTCAGGTTTGCTATGCTGACCTTGACCCTTTTGGTCGGTCCCGATGCGTCCTCGTACTCTAGTATGTATCACGGTCTTAGCCCTCTGTCACCTTGAAGTTAAGGGGCAGATGTTGACTCATGGGCTACCTCCCGTGCCTCCCTCCGCCGCCTCTGTCGCAACGCGCGACACTGTGCCTGCCGCCGCGCCAGATTCTCATGAGTTGCCCGATGATCCGGGCCAGGAACTGCTGCCGATCGCCGAACCCGAGCCCGTCGCCCCCTCCGGCATTCCGGTCGAGTGCGACGCCGACAATCCGACACTGGCCGGGGACCTGATGAGCTTCAACGGCCACGTCCTTTGCCACTATCGCGGCTACACGCTGCGCGCCGACAAGGTGGTCTATCACCGCTCGACGACGGCCATCGAGGCCGAGGGTCATCTCGAGTTGACCGGCGGACCGGCCGACGTGATGATCCACGCCACGCACGGCGACATTCGCGTGAACATGCACACGGCGCGGTTTTATGACGTGCGCGGCTCGCAGGGCCTGCGCACCTCGCTCAGCCGCAATGCCTACGCCAGCAGCAATCCGCTGCTGTTCAGCGCGCGCGTGCTGCTGCAAACCGGCGAGGGCCGCTACCGGCTGATCGACGGCGCCATGACCAACTGCCAGCTTCCGCACCCGGACTGGCAGGTGCTCTCGCACGCCATCCAGCTTGAAGACGGCGTGGCCTCGACCAAGAATTCGTACTTCACGCTGCTCGGCGTGCCGGTCTTCTACTTGCCCTATCTGCGCCACCCGGCCGATGAAACCGGTCGCGAAAGCGGCTTTCTGCTGCCGGTCATCAGCAACTCCTCGATCAAGGGCGTGGTCGTGGGCGCGCAATACTATTGGGCCGTCAATCGCAGCATGGACATGATCGTCGGCACCGAGTACTTCAGCCATCGCGGCTGGTCACCGAACGGAGACTTCCGCTATCGCGGCCGTGGCCACGACAGCGCGCTGGTCCGCTGGAACGCGCTGCTCGATCGCGGCGTGATGCAATCGACGACGACCACCTCCAAGGTGGCGGGCAAGTCCGTCACCACCACGACCAATAAACTTGTCGATCAGGGTGGCGTCGACATTGTGGCTGAGGGCCGCAAGGACTTCACCCCCTACACGCACGTCGCCGGCAGCGTCGATTACCTGTCCAGCTACACCTATCGGCTGGTCTTCAACGACAACTATTCGCAGGCCATCAGTTCGCAGGTTGCCAGCAAGGTCGGCTTCACGCACGTACACGGCGGGCTGGTGCCCTCGATTCTGCTCGACCGCTTCCAGACCTTTGCCAGCTCGACGGCCGGCGATGAAGCACGCTTCTTCCATCTGCCCATGGCGCGGCTGGACGCGATCACCGAGCCGCTCGGCACAACGCCGTTCTACTGGGAGCTCGGTGCCTCCTACAGCTTCATGAATCGCACCGAACCGCACTTCCATGCGCGCAATATCGCCCGCCTGGACGTCTACCCGCGGCTCTCGCTGCCGCTGCATGCGGACGGATGGGATCTGGTGCCCTCGATCGCGCTACGCGAAACCGCCTATTCGAGCAGCCAGAAGCCGGACCTAACCGACCGGCGCCATGGCGTGCCCACCCTCGAGCGCACGGCGCTGAATCGCACCTATGCCGAGGCCACGGTGGATCTGCGCGCACCAACGCTGTTGCGCGACTTTTCCGTGCCCGTGCTCAACCGCGTCGTGCGCCACGTCATCGAGCCGGAGTTTACCTATCACTTTGTCGGCGGCATCGGCGACCAGGCGCAGCGCGTGCTGATGGTTGACACCAGCGACATCGCCACCGACACCAACGAGGTCGGCTTCTCCATCACCCAGCGGCTCTACGGACGTACCCTGCGCCCCTGCGCCGAACACTGCCCGCCCACGCAGCGCGAGTGGGCCAGTTGGCAGATTGCCCAGAAGTTCTTCCTCGATCCCTACTTCGGCGGAGCCCTCATCTCCGGCCGCCGCAACGTCTTCGACTCCACGCTCGATATGAGCGGCATCGCCTTCCTGACCAGCTCGAACAATCGCGCTCCGGTGCTCTCGCGCATGCGTTTTGAGATGGTCGACAACCTGCGCATCGAGTGGGACATGGACTACGACCCGCTGCAGGGCCAGTTCACCAGCGACAATCTTTTTGCCGGCTACAGCTTTGGCCCGGCGACTGTCGGCATGGGCCACGCACTGCTGAACGCCGTCGATGAAAGCCGCGGCTCGGCCTCGACCATCAAAAGCCAGCTTCTGACGCCGTTTTTGACCATCGGCAAACAGAACCAGCGCGGCTTCACCATGGCCGCCAATGCCAGCTACGACTTTGTGCTCGATAAACTGCAGCACGGCGGCGTGCAGGCCAGCTACAACTGGGACTGCTGCGGGGTGACGCTGGGCTATCGCCGCTTCCAGCTCGGCTCCATCCGCGACGAAACCCAGTACCTGTACAGCTTTACCCTGGCCAACTTCGGCTCGATCGGCGATATTCGCCGCTCGAATACCATCTATCGCGACCCGACCCAGCCGCCGGCGTATTGAGGGACGAGGAACCAGGTCCCTCAGTCCCTACGTCCCTGCCTCCCCTGGTCCCTGGTCCCTGGTCCCCGCCTAGCGTATTCTTTTTGGAAAGAGGAAACTGATTTGGTAAAGATTCGTTTGCTGGCCGCGCTTCTGGCGCTGTGCATCACGGTGGGCTGCAAGGCGCAGACCTCTGCCACACCAACGCCCGACAACGCCGCTCTTGCCCGCCGCGTCGAGGTTCTGGTCCGCGCGCAGTACAACCTTCCGCCCGAATTCGACGTTACCGTTGGCGCTCGCAAGCCCAGCAACATCAGCGGATATGAGACACTTCCGGTCACCATCGCCCGCGGCGGCAAATCGCAGGTAGTCGACTTTTTGATCTCGACCGATGGCCAGAAGTTCGGCCGTCTTGAGACCGTCGACCTGGCCAACAACCCGCTGTTCCGCATCGACATTGCCGGCCGGCCCACGCGCGGCAACGCCGCCGCCAAGGTCACCGTCATCAGCTTCGACGACCTCGAGTGCCCCTATTGCGCGCGCATGCACCAGACGCTGTTCCCGGCCACGCTCAACCATTACGGCGACAAGGTTCGCTTCGTCTACAAGGATTTTCCGCTGCTTGAGATCCATCCCTGGGCCATGCGCTCGGCCGTCGACGCCGACTGCCTGGGCGCGCAGAGTGCCAACGCCTACTGGGCCTTTATCGACTACGTGCATGCCCACGGCGAAGAGATCAACGGCCAGGATCGCGACATAGCCAAGAGCCACGCCACGCTGGACCGCATCGCCCGCCAGCAGGCCGCGCTTGCCAACCTCGACTCGGCCAAGCTCAGCGCCTGCATCACCACGCAGGACGAGACCGCCGTCCGCGCCTCGCTCAAAGAGGGCATGGCGCTCGGCATCGACGGCGCTCCGGCCCTGTTCGTCAACGGCGAGCGCATCAATGGCGCACAGCCCCAGGAAGCGGTCTGGAAGGTGATCGACCGCGCCCTGCGCGCCGAGGGCATCGAGCCCCCACCAACGCCGGCGCCTAACAAAACCGCCGTCGACAAGTCCAATTAGTCAACGAACCAAGGCCATCTTTCCCTCTGGACTCCGGGCAATTGTTCTGTTTTCGCCTACCATTGCCCGGGGGTCCGGATTTATCCTTGATTGCCGGGGCCCTCTCGCGGCTCCTTAGGAGAAAGTAGCTTGTACGCATTCTCGAATAGCAGCTCGCGCTTTGGACGACTCGTGCTTGCGTCCGTCGCGGTCGCCTGTGTCTTCAGCCTGGCCGCCTGCCATCGTTCTCCTTCTGCCGATGTCGTCGCCACGGTCAATGGCAAACCGATTCTGCGCGCCGACCTTGAGCGCTACTACCAGGCCAGCATCGGCAATGCACCGCAGAAACCCTCCGAAGAAGAAGCCAACGTGCAACGGCTCGGCATCCTCCACCAGTTGATCGAGGAGGAGATTCTGCAGCAGCACGCCGCCAAGGTCAATCTCGTCGCCAGCGACGAGGAGGTCAACGCTAAGGTCACCGAGATCAAGGCCCGCTACACGCAGGAAGAGTTCGACAACCAGTTGAAGATGCGCAACATCACGCTGGACGACTTCAAACGCGACCAGCGCCGCCTGCTTACGCGCACCAAGGTCATCAACAAGGAGATCGAGTCGAAGATCAACATCACCGACGGCGAGATCGCCACCTACTACTCCGCGCACAAGGCCGATTTCAATTTCATCGAGCCGCAGTACCACATGGCGCAGATCGCCGTGACCACCGCGCCCGCGCAGCAGCCCGGCAACCTGCAGAACAGCAAGGCCTCCAGCGAGGCGGACGCCAAAAAGAAGATCCAGACCCTGCACAATCGCCTCGACAGCGGCGAGGACTTCAGCAATCTGGCCATGAACTTCTCCGAGGATCCGAGCACGGCCCAGAACGGCGGCGACATGGGCTTCATTGCCGAGTCGGCGCTGCGCAGCAATGGCGAGGTCTACAACCTCATCAGCAAGCTCAAGGCCGACCAGTACACCGACGTAATTCCGGTCGCGGGCCCGCGCGGTCTGGTGGGCTTTGCCATCTACAAGCTGATCTCGCGCGAGCCCGCTGGCCAGCGCGACCTGAGTGACCCGCGCGTGCAGCAGGCCATCCACACTCAGTTGCACAACAGCCGCACGCAACTGCTCGAAAATGCCTACTTCGAGACCCTGCACAACGAAGCCAAGGTCCGCAACTACTTCGCCGAACAACTGCTCAAGCAGGGCGCGCAGTAGCAGCAGCGCAAGTACACGCGAAAAAGGCTCTCCGCGTGGAGAGCCTTTTTGCGTTAGCCATTAGCTCTTAGCCGTTAGCCTCTAGCTCCTGGCTTTTTGCTTTTGCCTTTCAACTAGAAGCTCGAAGCTAATGGCTAATGGCTGTTTTTAAAACCGCACCTCGACCGCCTTCCCCTCATAGGCCACGCTCTTGTCGGCCCCGGCCACCGCGCCGCCGGTGCCGTGGCCTGCGCGCACCAGAACCACGTGGAAGCTGTGCCCGGGGGCCATCGTCGGGAAGCTGCCCGCGCGCGCGCCCACCTGCAGGGTGCGCGTCGCATCCTTCCAGTCGAGCGCAATGGTCGCATGCGCGCCCTTCTCATAGCGGTAGCTGTCGCCCTCATCCTCGTAGAGCGTGAAGTGCGCATCGGCTCCGGGATAAATGCGCAGCTCGATCGGATCGCTGGCCTGACCGGTGTACTCAATCTCCGGCCCCATCGGCACAATCGAGCCCGCCCGCACATAGAGCGGAATCCGGTCGAGCGGTGCTTCGGCGGTAATCTGCTGGCCGCCCTCCACACGCTTGCCCGTCCAAAAGTCGAACCAGGCCGCGCCCTCTGGCAGATAGACCGTGCGGCGGATCGCGTGCTCCTCGAGCACTGGGCTCACCAGAATCGACGGCCCGAAGAGAAACTCGTCGCTGATCTCGTGCGTCCGCTCGTCGGCGCGGAAGTCCATCACCAGCGGACGCTGGATCGTCGCATCCTCGCTCGTTACCTTCCATGCCTGCGCGTAGACGTAGGGCAGCAGACGGTAGCGCAGCTTGTCGACGGCAACCAGCGCGGGCGCAATCCGTGGATAGGTCCAGATCTCGTTGTGGTCGCGATGGCCGTGCGTGCGGAAGATGGGACAGAAGGCGCCGTACTCGAACCAACGCGCATACAGCTCCTCATACTCTGGTGTATCAGCCTGCTTGTCGAAGAGCGGGTGATAGCCGCCGATGTCGGTCGTCCAGTACGGATAGCCCGACAGAGCAAAGTTCAGCCCCGCCGGCACCTGCCGCCTGAGCGCCCACCAGCTTGCGTAGACGTCGCCCGACCAGACCATCGCGCCCACGCGCTGCTGGCCCAGAAAGGCCGAGCGCGTCAGCAGCAGCGTGCGCTTGTCCTCATTCGCCTTCTTCCAGTTCTCCTGCACGCCCAGGTTATGCATCAAGGGAAAGAGATTCGTGTAGGCAAGACCGCTGCCGATGGCCAGCGGCTTGTAGCGCAGAATCGCGTCGCCCCCATGCGGCCAGCTCTCCTCGGGCTCGGCGCTATCGAGCCAGAAGCCGTCCCAGCCCTCGGCAAAGAGCTTGCCCGGCAACTGCTTCCAATAAAAATCGCGGCCCGCCGCATTGGTCGGATCGTAGACGTGCGTGCCAGGAATCTCGAAGCCCTGCCGGGCAATCTCCTGATAGTTCTTCGAGCCCTCGTCCATCAGCCCCCAGACCGAGATCAGCGTGTGCACATGCTCGTCGTGCAACGTCTTCAGGGTCGCCGGCACATCCGGGTACCCCTCGTTGAAGACCGGGTCACCCTCGCCATTGTTCCGCCACCAGAACCAGTCCTGCACCAGCCCGTCCATGGGAATTTTGCGCGCCCTGTACTGCGCGGCCACCTCGAGCAGCTCGGCCTGCGTCTTGTAACGATCCTTGGACTGGATGAAGCCATAGGCCCAGCGCGGCAACAGCGGCGCGTGGCCCGTCAGTCCGCGATAGGCGCGCAGAATCTGGTCCATCTCCGGCCCGTAGATCAGGTAGTAATCAACGCCATCGCTCGCCGCGGCCTCAAAGTTCAGCTCAAGCGGAAAGCGGTTGTCGACGTAGCCGAAGCTGGCCGTGTTCCACAGGATGCCGTAGCCCTTGCTCGACAGCAGCAGCGGAATCGCGATGTCGGTGTTGTTCTGCCCCAGCTCGACCGTCGTGCCGCGATAGTTGAACAGGCCGCTCTGGTGCTGGCCGAGCCCGTAGAGCGCCTCGCTCGCATCGGGCCCGAAGCGCTCAATCACCTTGTAGAGCCCGCTGGCCGGAGAGCTGTCATAGGTGCGCGGCAGATTATCGTGTTCGCGCGTCAGCGTATGGCCGTCGGCCCCGCGAAACCGCAGGCTCCCGCTCTGCGGATTCAGCTCAACCGTGAGCCCTTCGGTCTTCAATACGCGCAGCTCACCGGCCTGCGTCAGCGTGAACGGAGCGCCAGGGCATGCATTGGCGAGCATCCAGGGCCGCTCCAGAGGCTTCGCGTCATCCCCGACAGGCCGAGCCGTCACATGCACCACGCCGGGCGCGCATACAGTCACATGGAGCGATTCCCCCTCGTTGCGCGCACTCAACCCCTGCGCCGTCGGCTCGACGCTCATCGCCGCCGGATGCGGATACGTCCGGTGCATCTCCGCCTGCCCAAACCCCATGGACGCACACGCACACAGCGCGACTGTCCTCCACATCCACTTCCACACCAAGGCACTTCGCATGACCACTCCTCTTTTCAGGAATTAAAATTCTTGCGTAAACATCCACTCCCGGCGCACGCTCCAGGAAAATTGAGACGAACCACTCTACGCAAAAACAATAGACCAATGCAAAACGGCCCCCGCGATCTGCGGAGGCCGTTTGTTTGAATCGAGTTGCGAGGCTTACTTCAACTTGCCGTTCGCATCCATCGTGATGCCGACCGGTCCAGCGTTCTTCTTGGCCTCGTTTTCCTTGCGGGTCCCCATGGCCTTGGTGCGCCATTCGTCGGCAGAGGCCAGATCGGCCTTGACCGCGGCAGCATTGCCGAAGTCCAGGTCAGCCTTGCGGCGATAGGTCAGGTTCAGATACGCCATTGCGTCGTCATAGTTGGCGCGGTTCGCCACGGCCTGATTCAAGAACTGCAGACCTTCCTCGACCAGCGGAGCATTCTTGGCCTTGATGGCCTCCATCACCTGCTTGGGAGCCTTGGCATTGCCCTGACCATCATCATTCAAGCCAGCGGCCTGCAGCGCGGTCAGCACGTTCTTGTGCGCCACATCCCAATCGATCACGCCGATGGTGTAAGCGGCCTCGGGATCGTGCGGATCCTTGGCCAGAACCTGCTTCTGCCAGGTCTTCGCGTCATCGTTCTTCTTGATCTGGTAGTAGATGCCGGCGATCTGCTTGAGGCTGTTCACATCGTTCGGATCCTTGGCCAAGACATCCTTGAAGATCGCAATCGCCTGTTCGGCGGTCTTGATGTTCTCAGGCGTCTCCAGTCCGGGGACGATGTTCTGCGCCAGAGCCGTCGCCAGATACGTCTTGGCGGTCGGCAGGTTCGGGTCTAGCTGCGTGGCCTTCTGGAAGTGACCGATCGCCTCTTCGTAGTGTGCGCTTTTGTACGCTTCCACTCCCTTGTTCAGCTGATCTCGGGCTGCAAGCTGGTTGCACCCGCTCATGGCAAGCACCATGCCGGCAAGGGTCACCGCGAACGCCGTAATACGTGCGGGTCGATTCATGTTCGTATCCTTCTCCTTCAGGCGATGGCCTAGATGGTTGCGCGCCTGGAATCTGTTCAACTGGCACCGGGCGGGAGCAACCGGAACCAGGATCAAAAGAATTGTACTCTGCCACCACCCGGAGATTCGGCTTCCGGACGCGGCTGGCACTCGCAAAGCATTGCTGCTTTCCTGCTACCAGCCAGATTCTCACACGCTTAGCGGCTGCAACCGGCGTCGGCCTCAGGGCCGGAGCCGATTGCTGCTGCACGCTGCTTACTGACCTGCCTGAATCTTCGGCGTCATCAGACCGATGTGATCCACACCCGCGCCACGGCCGATGTCGATCACTTCGGCGACGTACTGGAAGTTCACGTCGTCGTCGCCACGCACGAACATGATCTTCTCCGCGCGATTGGCATAGATGGCGTCCAGCTTGGCCCGCAGATCGCCCTTGGCCACAGGATCTTCATTGATCTTGTAGGTCGGCGCAGCTCCCGGCATATGCAGCACCTGCACCACGATCGTACGATCGTTCTGCTTGTTCTGCTGTTCCGGATGCTTCGGCGGCTGGGGCACCATCGCGTCCAAGCCCTTCGGCGTTACCGGTACGATGACCATGAAGATGATCAACAGCACCAGCAGGACGTCGATCATGGGCGTTACGTTAATGTCGGACGAGTAGCCTCCCCCGCCTCCAGTTGTCATTGCCATGGCTAAAAACTCCTCGTGTACCGCAAAAAATCGTTAGTGGGACTCGGACCCCGCTTACTCAGCGGCCGATCCGGCGAGGTTGCCGTCCTTCTTCTGCGTCAACAAACCGATCTGATCCACACCCGAGGTACGCACACCGTCGACGGCGTCTTCAAACGCCCGGAACTGTGCACGCGCATCAGCGCGGAAATAGACCGTCTTGCCCGGCTTGTCTGCCAGCTTTTCGCTGACCTTCGAGCCGATATCCGCAACGGAAACCTTATTCTGTCCCAGATAAACTCCACCATCCCGGGTCACGGCAACAACAATGGCGTCTTCCTTGTCCGCATCTGGCATGGAGGTGGCGTTATCCACCTTTGCCATTTCGACCGACACCTTGTTCTGCAACATCGGGGTGATGACCATAAAGATAATCAGCAGCACGAGCATTACGTCCACCATCGGGGTTACATTGATGTTGGCGTTAATGTTGGCGCCTACTTTGCGTTTCGCAATGCCCATTGTAGGGACTCCGTGCGTTTGAATTTGCTTGCCGATCGTCCGGCCTTTTTATTCGTTCAAACCGACTGAGTGCGAACTTGAAACCGGCGGGCAGTAGAGCTTCTTGCACCTCTGCTGCCCTGCCGCAGGTTCTCGCTCCAGTTAGCTACTTCTTGTGGCTCTGCTTGATGAAGTAGTCCACGAGCTCGCTCGAGGAGTTGTCCATCTCAACGTCGAACGACTCAACGCGGCCGGTGAAGTAGTTGAAGGCCATAACGGCCGGGATGGCGACGAGCAGACCGAAAGCGGTGGTGACCAGAGCTTCCGAAATACCGCCGGCAACCGCGCCGATGCCCGAGGTCTTCTGCGTGGCGATCTGCTGGAAGGCGTTCAAAATACCGCAAACCGTACCGAACAGGCCGACGAACGGAGCCGTCGCGCCGATGGTGGCCAGAACCGACAGGCCGCGCTTCAGCTTGGCGTGAACAATGGCCTCGGCGCGCTCCAGAGCGCGGCCCGAGCTGGCAATCGTGTCCTCGGTGGCGGCGCCAGCCGAAGCATTGAACTCCTGCAGGCCAGCGGTAACAACCTCGGCCAGGTGGGACTTCTTGCTGCGGTCAGCAATCTTGATCGCCTCGGCCAGGTTGGCGTTCTTCAGAGCGCCAGCGACCTTCGGTGCGAACTCACGCGACTGCTTGCGGGCAGCCGTGAAGTAGATGTAGCGGTCGATCATCACAGCCAACGACCAGATGGACTCAACGAACAGGACAACGGCCACGGTCTTGGCCAAGAAGCCCATGTGTTCCCAAAGGCCCATCGGGCTGAAGCTGACCGTCTGCTCGCCTTCCTGCAGAAACAGGGCAAGGCTGCTAACCGAGTGCGAAGCGAAATGTGCAAGCTGAGCGAGAATCACTGAATCGTTCCTCCTAAGGAGTTTTCTTGTGAACTGAATGTTCCCTTACGGGTGCTGAGAATGCGCGTCTTTCGGATTCGCATTCGGTTCAAGAGCGAGGCTCCCTGCCCCTTAACCTCTGACGGGGAGCCAAGGATTTCATCATCCGCCCAGGGTAAAGATCACGTTGACCGTGGTCTCCACTTCTACCGGCTCGTTGTTGAGCAAGTAGGGCTTGTAACGCCACTGCATCACGGCGTCGCGGGCAGCCTGCTGCAACATCGCCGGACCGCTGATCACGTGCAGGTTTTCGATCGTGCCAGACTTGGAGATCGTCGCCTGCAGAACCACGGTACCCGAAACGCGGGCAGCCTTGGCAATCGGAGGATACGTCGGCTGCGTCTTGACGATCAACATGCCCTGCATGACGCCGGCCGAAATATTCACCTTTTTCGGAGCCGCGGCCTGCACCTTCGGTGCCGGCTTTGAGTTGAGCATGCTATCCGTCACCGGAGTGCCCGAACCGCCCAGGCCTTCCATGCCGGCCACGCCAAAGCTCGAAGAGGGAGCTTCCTTTTCCGCCACCATCGTGATGTTGTGCGGAATGCGCGTCGGGGCCACAAGCTGATTATTCATCATCTCCGACTGCACCGCGTGCACCACGTGAACTTCAGCCTGCGGCGGTGGCGGCGGTGGCGGAGGCGGCGGTGGCGGAGGCGGCGCAAACAGCATCGTCTGCATAGCGCCCTTGGGCAGCGCCTCAGGATAGATCAGAGGAATCAAGATCAAGAGCACCAGGACCGAAGCATTGGTGATGAAGGTGAACATCATCCAACGTCCGCTCTTGGTTTTGATCTTGCCTCCGGATTCAAATGTGGAATCTTCAAACATGGCCAGCCTCGAATCGGGGTGTTGGTTACCTCTATTTAGACACCGCGGAATCGTGAAATGTTCCCGAGGTGAACTTAGTTTCCGAAGAGGCGCGATACCCTTACCAAAATCGCGCTCCCCCTGTCGTACAGACTAACAAAACCTACATGAAATCAACGTAAAGACTCTTCCCTGGCGTCCCGCTTCGCACGCTTTTTCACGGCCTGCCCGTCTCCTGTGTCCCGTTAGACGGGACAGACCGCAAAAATCTTTACGCGCGCGTACGCTTGGCCGCGGGCAAGGAAACTGCCTTACCGTTCTTGGCCCGCCACTCCTGCCAGGCAACCAGCATCGGAGAGGCTACGGCGATGGAGGAATAGGTACCGATCAGAATACCCACGACGAGAGCGAAAGCAAAACCATGCAGAACCTGGCCGCCGAAAACATACAGCGACAGCACCGTCAAAAACGTCAGGCCCGAGGTCAACACCGTCCGGCTCAACGTCTGGTTGATGCTGCGATTGACCACATCGGCCAGTGAATCCCGATGCGTCAGCCGCAGATTCTCGCGAATGCGGTCAAAGACCACGATCGTGTCATTCATGGAATAGCCAACCAGAGTGAGGATGGCGGCAATCACCGTCAGGCTCAGTTCCTGATTGGTCAGCGCGAAGAAACCGATGGTGATCAGCGTATCGTGGAAGACCGCAACCACGGCGGCGACACCATAGATCAGCTGGAAGCGGAACCACAGATACACCAGCATGCCCGCCAGCGAAAGCAGCGTCGCCTTGATCGCCTGCAGCTCAAGCTGCTTGCCGACCGTCGGTCCCACCACCTGCACGTCGCGCACCTGGAAGGGATTCGCGTAGTGCGCCTTGAGCGCCTCGACGATCTGTCCACGGCCCGCATCGAGCGCGTTTTCGTTGTGCTGTTCGGGCAGGCTCACCAACACTTCGTTGGCCGACGGCACGTTGTAGGTCACCACGCTGGCATCCTTGATGCCGGCATTCGACAGCGCCGAGCGGATCGCGCCCACATCCGGCGTCGAGGCAAACTGCAGTTGCACCTCGGTGCCACCGCGGAAGTCCACGCCCAGCGGAACCGGGCTGCCAATCGTGGCCCAGTGCGAGGCCATCGAGATGATGCCAGCCACGCTAAACAGCAGAGAGAAGCCCAGGAAGTACCACTTCTTCTTGAGCCAGTCGATATTTACACCGTGAAACAGTTCCACTTGTACACTCTCCCCTTCGTTGGGGGCCGAGGCGGTGTCTCTCCGCCCCGGCGTTTCTTGCTTTTTTCAGTCCCTAGTTTCCCTAGTCCCTGGAAACCCTAAATCGAGACCGGCTCGCCCGGCTTCAGCTTGTTCAAGTGAGCGTCGAAGATCACACGCGACACATAAACCGCCGTAAACAGGTTGGCCAGCAGACCGAAGACCAGCGTGACCGCAAAGCCCTTCACCGGACCGGAACCGAACAGGAACAGAATCGCCGCCGAAACAATCGTCGTAACGTGCGTATCGACAATCGTCACCCAGGCGTGTGCGAAGCCCTGATCGACCGCGGCCGAAGCCGCCTTGCCCGCGTGCATCTCTTCACGGATGCGCTCGAAGATCAGCACGTTCGAGTCGACACCCATACCAATTGTCAGAATGACGCCGGCAATGCCCGGCAGGGTCAGCGTAGCCTTCGAGAAGCCCATGAAGCCCAGCAGAATCACCAGGTTCAAAATCAGGGCCAGGTCGGCATTGATGCCCGAGCCGCGATAGTAGACCAGCATGAAGGCCATGACCACCAGCAGGCCAACCACGGCCGCCGTGACGCCTTCCTTCACCGAGTCGGCACCGAGCGAGGCACCCACCGTGCGGTTCTCAAGATATTCGAGCGAGGCAGGCAGGGCACCGGTCCGCAACAGCTTCGACAGGTCCTGCACTTCCTCCTGGCTGAAGCTGCCGCTGATCTGGCCCGAGTCGCGGATCGCGCTCTGAATGTTGGCGACCTCGCGAACGCGGCCCCCCATCAGAATCGCCATCGAGGTGTTCACGTTCTTGCTCGTGTAGTCGTAAAACTTTTCGCCCGCCTCGTTGGTCAGCGTAAAGTGCACCGTGCGCTGGCCGGTGTTCGAGTCCGTGCCAGGGTCCGCCGCGCGGAAGTCCTGACCGGCAACCACCGCCACGCGCTTAAGCACATAGACCTGATCGGCCGACGAGCCACCCGCCAGCGACGAGTAGTGCGCCAGCATCACATCAGAGGGCACCGTGCCGCCCAGGCTCGAGGTCGCCGTCGCGTCATCCGGATACGGACCACCAGCCACGGCATGAATCTCGAGGCGCGCCGTCGACTGGATCACCGTCTTCACGTGCTCCACGTCGCTGACGCCCGGCAACTCAACCAGAATCTGGTTCGCGCCGAGGTTATAGGGAGCCACGCGCGGTTCGCTGACGCCGAGCGAGTTGACCCGCTCGTTGATCGTCTCGATGGCCTGCTGCAGCGTCTTTTCCTCGGTGGCGCGCTTGATCTGCGCCTTCATCGTCAGCGTGTAGCCGGTCTCCGGCCCGCCGGCGATGTCGTACTCGCCCGAGTACTTCGAATCGAGAATCGAGCGCACCGCCGACCCATTGGCCTGCGCAACGCCGTCGATCCGGACCAGTTCCGGCTTGTTCACATCCGGCTTGGCGATCTGCGTAAAGCCCAGATTGGCGCCCTTCAGATCCTGCTGGATCCGAACCACCGTATTGTCGGTCTCCGCACCGATTGCCTCGGCAACCTTCACCTGCAGAATCAGATGCGAACCACCCTGCAAATCCAGGCCCAGATGAATCCGGTTGCTGATTGCGTTCAGCAACGCCGGCCCGCTAAAGCCCGTCGGAATCCCGACGATCCCATAGGCAAAAACCAGCAGGACCGCGAGTATCAGGGCTACCTTATTCTTGAGATTTTTCTTCATGATTCCGTTTCTCGACTGCCGCTTCTTGCGTTAACTGCTCTTGATTGCACGCGACCGAAGCCGCAAAAACTCTACTGCGCCTGCTGCTCGGTCGTCACCGAGGCAATCGCATTCTTGGCCACTTCCAGCTTGACGTTGTCCGGCGCCACACGCAGGATGATCGAGTCATCCTTGAGCGAAACCACAATGCCACGGACACCGCCCGCCGTCGTCACCCGGTCGCCCGACTTGACCGACTTCAGCATCTCCTGCCACTGTTTTTGCCGCTTTTGCTGCGGCCGGATCATCAGAAGATATAGTACGGGGATCAGCAGCAGAGGCAGAAAGGTTATTAAACCATTGCCGCCTGCCGGCGCACCTGCCAGAAAAACCGCCAAACTCGTCGCCACACTCGTCCTTTACTGCCCAACAGCGATTAAAGCCGCTCCGGACACAGGCTGGCCTCATCGGCCTGGCCTGAAAATATCGATGTTGTCTCCGGGAATCATACAGACTGCAGAGGTCCTGCCGCCTTGGGCCGCGCATACACCCTGCTGCCCGCATCTTCCTGTTCGACACAGCCCTCTTTTAGACGCCAGTTGATCGAAATCGTCCGGTCACCCGCACAAATTCCATTTTAGGACCCAAAAGAATGCCTAGAAAGATAAGATACGCGCGGCCCTTCCGGTGTCAAGGCGAGGAAAAGCCGAACAGCCCCGCGCCCCGCGCTTACAAACTGCTTATATCTCGTTTTGATCTTCTTTTCATCTTCCGCGCTTGACTGGAATCAGTCGCCACGGCCCGCACGCCTGCCCCATGCCTCTGCGGCGCAAAGCGAGGGGAGTATACAATCATGTTCGCGTTTTTCCTGGATTTCTTGGTTTTTATCGGCCTTTCTACCGCATTGCTCTTCCTGCTCTGGGCTCTCTGGCACTTCCACCAGGAGCTTCGTCGCCGTTAACCTTTTCTCACACCAGACACAGAAATGCTTGCGGCCCCCAGGCTCGCGCAGGATAATACAGCCAAATTGAATTCAATATTTTTTATAAAAGGAGCACGTATGACTCCCAGGGCCCGTCTTTCCTCCACCCTCCTGTTTCTGGCACTGCTTGGCCCCTTGACCGGACAGTTCGCCATCGCACTGGAGGCTGCCCCACCACCCTCGCTGCCGAATCTTTCCTATGACGTGGTCTCGATCCGGCCCAGCAAAGCCGCTGAACCGGCCATGAACATCAGCAAAAACCGCTTCGTCGCCCGTGGCGTACCCGCCTGGATGCTCATCTTTAACGCCTACAGCCTGCGCCCCACCAGCGATCTGCCCGGCCTGCCCGGCTGGGCCAAGAGCGAAAACTACGACTTCGAGGCCACCATGGACGAGGCCACCGCCACCGCCTTTGACAAGGTTCCCCGAGACCTGCAGGGCGACGTCTTCCAGGCGATGCTGCAAAAGGTGCTCGCCGACCGTCTCAAACTCAAGATGCACACCGAGATGCGCGAACAGCCGCTCTATACGCTCGTAGTCTCGAAAAGCGGAGCGAAGCTGAAGCCCTCCGCGCATCCCGAGGCCCACGGCACCATGCAGTGGCAAGCGGGAAAAATTCAGCTCGTCAATGGCGAGATCGACAACATGCTCTATGCCCTGTCCGACGCGCTCGGCCGCGATGTCGTCAACAAGACCGGGCTCACCGCCCACTACGATATCGACCTCAAGTGGACCCCCGATGAGGCACAGGCGCTGCCCGACGCCGGCCCGACGCTGCTCACCGCCATCGAGGAACAACTCGGCCTCAAGCTCGAAGCCTCGCGCGGCCCGGTGAAGACCTACGTCGTCGACCACATCGAGCATCCCGAACCAAACTAGCGACCAAGGGCGCTGGCCTTCGGACAACATCGCCGCCGACCAACGCCCTTTTTCCTGCGATCTATTTAGCGCCTGAGCCCCAGCCGCCGGACGATCTCTTCTTCCTCGGCCTCGGTCGCGCGTGCACTCAGCGCCAGCACCGGTGCGGGGCGCAGAGCAACAATATTTTTTTCTATCTGTTCGTACTCACTCAAAAAACCGGACGATTCCGGCACCACGCGCTCCGCCTCTTCGACGGCGATCAGCGCGCGCGGTTGCTTGGCAAGCATCGCGGAAAAGCCCTCGACCGAGAGCCGCTCCGGCGCGATGAAGAGAAACTCCAACCGCCCATTCAGATATTCGACGCAGGCTGCGCGGAGTTGATCGCGGGAGTGCCCGGCATGAATCGCGGCGGCGGCGATGCCCTTTGCCGCCAGTGCGAGCACCTGCTCGTCGAGCCAGTCGGCACGCGCCGAAAACACCAGCGTCGTGCCTTCCAGCGCAAGCCCCGCCACCAGCGCGCAAAGTGACTTTCCCGCACCCGAAGGCCGCACGAGCAACGCATCCTTGCCCGCCAGCAACGCCATGCATGTGGCCTTCTGCCCCGGCAAAAACTTTTCGTAGCCAAAGCGCTCTTTCAGAATCGCCTCAAGCTGCGTGCCCTTTGCGGGCTTCTTCTTCGCAGCCGTCGCTTTTTTCTCGCGCGGCTTTTTTTCTTTCTTTTCTGCCGAAACAGAACCACCCGCAGCAGCGTTGCCCGCCTCACTCGCGGCTGCGCGGCGGAATCGTTCGGCGGGAACGTAGGGCTTGCGCGGCTCGGTGCGCACCTTGCTCACCACTCCGCTCACATACGCACCGATGCCAGCGATGAAGGGATCGAGCTGCGCCGCGCCCTCGTGAATCTTTTTGAGGTTGGCCTCCCACTGGCCGGTCATCGCGGGCGTCTTCACCTCAGGGTGCACCACCTCGATCAGGTGCATGCCCTTCTCCGTCGCCTCGAGCGTCTTGCCGGAGCGCACCATGTATTCGCGCTTGAGCAGCGTCTCGATAATGCCGGCGCGGGTGGCCGGAGTGCCAAGGCCGGTCTCCTTCATCGCATCCGACAGTTCCTTTTCATCAAGCGTCTGCCCGGCGGTCTGCATCGCCGTCAGCAGCGTGCCTTCGGTAAATCGCTTGGGCGGCTTGGTCTTCTTCTTCTTCGCCTCAATCGCGGCCACGCGCTGCGGCTGGCCCTGCTTCAGATCGGTCGGCAGCAGTTGGTCGTCCTCATCGTCGTCACTTTTTTTCTTTTTCTTTTCGACAACCACATCGAGCGCCTTCCAGCCAAGTTGCTGCACGAGCGTGCCCGAGGTGCGATAGCGATCCACGATGGGCTCGGCCGCATTCTCCGCGTTGGGGCTGGTGATCGCCGTAATCACCGTGGTGACGGCCTGCAGATGATCGTCGTGCCACATCATCAAAAAGCGACGGCAGACAAGGTCGTAGATCTTGCGCTCGGACTCGCTCAACTGCACGCGGCTGGCGGGCACGGCGTTCGGCAGCAACGCATGGTGATCGCTCACCTTGCTGTCATCCACAAAGCGCTTGCCGAGCGTGGGCTTGCCGGTTCCCTCGGCCACAAGGTTCGGATAGTTGGGCGCGACGGCAGCGGCCACGCGACCCAGCGTCGCCACAATGTCGCCGGTCAGATGGCGGCTGTCGGTTCGCGGATAGCTGATGAGTTTGTGCCGCTCGTAGAGCGCCTGCGCCAGACTCAGCGTCTCTTGCGCGCTGAAGCCGTACAGCCGGTTCGCGTGGCGCTGCAACTCGGTCAAGTCATACAGCAGCGGCGGCTGCGAGCGCTGCGTCTCGGAGCGAATGGACTCGATGGCCACCGCACCCGACTTGGCACGCGCCACAATCGCCCGCGCCTCTTCGCCCTCGGCGGGCAATCGCGCCAGCTTGGCCTGCGCTTCCTTGTCGGCCTGCCCGTCGCGCGGACGGAACCATGTGCCCTGGTAGTTTTCCTTCTTGCGCTCGCCGAGGCCTTCGAACTTGGCCAGCACCTCAATGTACTCTTCCGCCGTAAAGGCACGCAGCGTCTGCTCGCGATCCACGATCATGGCCAGCGTCGGCGTCTGCACGCGCCCCACCGAAAGATTTTCGTTGTAGAGCAGCGAATAGGCACGCGACAGATTCATGCCCACCAGCCAGTCGGCACGGCTGCGGCCATGCGCGGCGTCGGCAAGGCTGTCGTACTCCGCGCCCGGCTGCAACGTGTCAAAACCCTTGCGGATGGCCTCGGCGGTCATCGATGAGATCCATAACCGGCTCACCGGCTTCGAGCATTCGGCGGCCTCGTAAATGTAGCGAAAGATCAGCTCGCCCTCGCGCCCGGCGTCGGTCGCACAGACCACTTCCGTGACCTTCGGCGAGTTGAGAATCTTGCGCACCACCTCGAACTGCGGCTTGGTCTTTTCATAGACGACCAGAGGCCAACTCGGCGGCAGCATCGGCAGCATGTCGAAGCGCCACTGCTTCCACTCGGGGTTGATCTCGTGCGGCTGCGCGAGTGAGACCAGGTGGCCCACCGCCCAGGTGACCACGTAGCCACCACCATACAAAAAGCCGTCCCCCTTCTTGCTGGCCCCGAGCACCTTGGCAATATCGCGGGCGACGGAGGGTTTTTCGGCTAAAACGGCAATGGTCGTGCTGGCTTCATTCGACATCGTGTTCTAGTATGACACCCGGCCATGTGGCCCCGGGGCTGTGCGTATCTCTCGCTCTATCAGGAGAATATTCGCGGCGATCATAAAAAAATGCGCCCCGCAGACGCAAAAAAAGGCGGGGACTTTGCGAATCCCCGCCGCCATTTTCGTTGTATTTGCAGAGCCTCGTTCTACTACTACCGGAGTCGGCTTTTCTCCCAGCCGAAGGGTCGTGCTTGTCCCACTCCGATCCCGTGAAAAAACCTCTATTTCAAAGAGATCTTCCCCTCTCTTTGAACATCCCCTGGAGGAGGCAAACCTCGTCCAATCTCGTTCTGGCCTCGAAAGAAACTCTATGTACTCGATCCGCTCTCTGGTTCGGTCTGTTTTCTCGGTCGGGGATTCGATAGATCCACTGTCGCTCATTTCTACACGTCGAGAACGATTCTTCTTGAATAATTTTTGTGCGGTTTTCTATAAACTACGATTTCCAGCAAACTGCTCTCTGTTTCAATGCGAATTAAAGCATTTATTGAAGATAATTATGAGATTTTAAAGATTTTGGCACAGAAGCTAAAGTTTCGTATCCGGGTGCGTCCACTGCAAAAGACAGGTCGTCGTCTGCTGAATGCCTTCGCAGACGCGCAGGCCGTTGATGACAAACTCGAGCATGGCATCGTTGTCGCGCGCACGGACCGTTGCCGACATATCGGCCGGGCCGCCAAGCAAAATATGCACGTCCTCCACCAGAATCCGGTCGCGAAAAGCAGGATCTTTGGCCAGAACCTCAATAACGTAACGGCCCAGTCGCTTCTGTGAGTCGACCACCAAGCGGCGACCTTCTTCATCCACGTCCTGGGATCGGCCGCCATTGCCCTCGCGTAACCGCAAGGGAATCACCCAGATATCGACCCGATAGCACTCCGGGAAGCCGAGCGCCGTCGGGCTGATCCGGTAGCCGTCCTCGATCCAGCCCTTGCGCGACATCGCCTTCAGCGTCCACTCGACCTCGTAGGGCTTCAGGCCGGTAGCCACCTGTAAAGCCGCATAGGTTGCCCGCGGATTCATGCGCAGATATTCGAGGATCGTCTGCTCGCGCTCATTCGGCTTTTTCTTTTTTTTCGGCTCCGACTTATCGTCCAACGACTCGACGACTGCCTTCCCTGCGCCTTGATCCATTCCGCATGCTCCCTGAAGGGCTTGATTGCAGGAATTGTAGCGCCGTGGGCCTAAAAATGCTCTATTTGCCGCCGCTTTTCTCCTCTTCGTCGGCAGATTCCTCGACCAGAACCGCCGAACCGGGCACAATGTCGAAGCTGGTCGCTGCAGCCCCGGTTGGCTGAAAACTGGCCCGGAAGGGTTCACGCTGCCAGCCAACGGGCGCGCAAACCGGGTCTGGATGATGCTCGGCGTCATAGCTGCCGAGTTTTTTGGCGAGGGCAGGCTTGCGCGCGCCGACCTGCATGACGACGGCATAAAGACTTTTTCCCGAAGCACTTACGCCGCAATAGGCCGCATAGTCGCGGAACCAACTGAGCTGGCTCACCACCGGATCGTAGTCGGGCAGCTTGAGGGGTTGCGCGTGTCCATTAACGCGGTTGACGAGGATCCACGGCCCGCGCTGCCAGACCCAGTGCTCATGTTTGTCGCCGGGCAGCACGTCGTTCAGCCGCAGAGCGCGACGGACAACAAAACTGCGGTCGGTGAGGTCGTGAGCCTCGCCGGTGGTCCAATCTTTG
The DNA here is from genome assembly GCA_002307235.1 of Acidobacteriaceae bacterium UBA1307. Lineage (GTDB taxonomy): Bacteria > Acidobacteriota > Terriglobia > Terriglobales > Acidobacteriaceae > Telmatobacter. The sequence goes on along the minus strand of DBTV01000006.1, from coordinate 19,150 downwards.
ACTTGACCGTCGACGATGAGCGGCCGCACCCTGAGGATTTTTTCGCCGGTACGGGCTCCAGCCGGGTCGCCCTCGCGCGAGTAAGGCACGGTGCGAGCGGCACCGAGCGCGATCACATGCACCTTGCGCGGCGCGGCGACGGCAACACTCACCATCAGAAAAAAGAAGAGAAAAACTCTGCGCATCGGTGGCGTCCTCCCGGGGAGGGCCAGGAGCGGCCCGAGCAGCATTCGCTAGAAATCTTAGCCGCTTTTTTGTCGGACAGAAGAAATTTTCGACGCGCGTGCATGTAAAACGACAACGGACGAGCCGAAGCCCGTCCGTTGGTTGCGTGGATAGCCCCACCGCAGATGGTTACAGCCCGGCGGCCTCGACGGCACGGGCCACGCGGAAGGCGGTCGACTCGCCGAAGTGGCGGGCCAGCACCTGCATGCCGACCGGCAAACCGGCCGCGGTTTTTCCGCAGGGCACCGAGACGCCGCAGATGCCGGCAAGGCTGGCAGTGACCGTGTAGATGTCCGACAGATACATCGCCAGCGGGTCGTCGGCCTTTTCGCCGATTTTGAAGGCGGGCGTGGGCGCGGTCGGGGTCACGATGGCGTCGACATCGGCAAAGGCCGTCAAAAACTCCTCGGCAAGAATACGGCGCACCTGCTGCGCCTTGCGGTAGTAGGCGTCATAGTAGCCGGCCGAAAGCGCGTAGGTGCCGAGCAGGATGCGGCGCTTGACCTCGGGGCCAAAGCCCTCGTCGCGCGAGTTTTTGTACAGGCCGGCGAGCGTCTTCGCCTCGGGCGAGCGGTGGCCGTAGCGCACGCCGTCAAAGCGGGCGAGGTTGGCGCTGGCCTCGGCGGTGGCGATCAGATAGTAGACCGGCACGGCGTACTTGGTGTGCGCCAGCGAAACCGGCTTCACGGTACAACCGGCGGCCTTGAGCGCCTCGATGCCCTTTTCGATCTTTTCGCGAACCTCGGGGTCGAGACCCTCGGCAAAATATTCGGCAGGCACGCCGATGCGCAGCCCCTCGACGCCGTGGTCGCTCTCGGCGGCGTAGTCAGCAACGGGCACCAGCGAACTGGTCGCGTCCTGCTCGTCGTATCCGGCAATGACCCCGAGCAGGGTCGCCGCATCGCGCACATTGGCGGCAAGGGGACCGACGCGGTCAAGCGAAGAGGCGAAAGCGATCAGTCCATAGCGCGAAACGCGGCCGTAGGTGGGCAGCACGCCGACCACGCCGCAGAAGCTGGCGGGCTGGCGAATGGAGCCACCGGTGTCGGAGCCAAGCGTGGCCACGGCGAGGTTCGCCGCAACGGCTGCCGCCGAACCGCCCGAGCTGCCGCCCGGCACGCGGTCAAGATCAACCGGGTTGTGCACCGGACCGTAGGCCGAGTTCTCATTCGAGCCGCCCATGGCGAACTCGTCGCAGTTGAGCTTGCCGAGCAAGACCGCTCCGGCGGCTTCGAGCCTGGCGACGGGTGTGGCGTCGTAAGGCGCCTCGTAACCGGCAAGAATCTTCGAGCCAGCGGTCGAGGGCGCACCCTTGGCCACCAGCGTGTCCTTGATGCCGACAGGAATGCCAGCCAGCGCGGGCAGCGGATCGCCCTTGGCGGCAAGTGCGTCGATGCGCTCGGCCTGCGCCAGAGCGCGTTCCTTGGTCAGATTCAGATAGGCGTTCAGGTGCGGGTTCACCTGCGCGATGCGTTCATAATAGCCTGCCGCCAGCGCGGTGGCCTTGGTCTTTCCGCTGGCAATTTCCTCGCGCAGCGTGGCGAGGCTCTTCGGCGTCTCAACGTAGCTTGTCGTTTCGCTCGGCAATCGATTTTCCTTTCCGCAATGGTCTCTGGTATCGCGCAGTGCGCGGCGTGGGTTCATCCAAAACGCACTTTAGCGCTCGATCACCTTGGGCACCTTGAAGAAGGCTCCGTCGCTTTCAGGAGCCGCGGCCATCACGGTGGCGCGATCCACTGAGGCAACCACGCTGTCGGCGCGCAGATCGGTCACGCCGCCGACGCCTTCCAGTTCGCTGATCTGCTCCAGCGGCGCAATGCCGGTGGTATCAATCTCGTTGAGCTCGGCCACGTAATCGAGAATGGCGTTGAGGTCCTTCAGCATGCGCTTGGACTCATCGGCCTTCAGTTCGAGGTGGGCCAGCTCGGCCACGCGCTCCACTTCTTCCACACTGACTTTGGCGGTCATCGGCTGCTCTTCCCTATCGGTAGAATGGCCACGCGCGCGAGGGCGGCGGCTCGGGATACTCCGAAGTCTAAGTATACGGCGTGGGGCAATACGTTTTTTTAATCCACGACCAGAGTCAGCGTGACCGCGTGCGAAAGCCCGTTTGAGGTGACCGTGACGGGAATCGAATAGCTGCCAGCCGGCGTGATTGTGCCCGAACCGGAGCCGGAGTGCGTAAGCCCGGCCGAAGCGCAACCGGTGACGAGTCCCGTCACGAGCAGAAGCAAGGCAAGCAGCCGCGCAATGCGGCCGCGCCTGCGCCAGGCCAGCGGCACCAGCACAAGGCCGCACCAGAGCGGGATGAACCGCAAGGCAGAGGGCACGCTCCGCACCTGCGCCGAGGTTTTGCCGGTGGTGGTGATCGACAGCGTCACATAGCCGGAGACGCCGCCAGTGGCCGTCGTCGTGGTGGGGTTGAAACTGCAGGTCGCGCCCGTCGGCAACGAACTGCACGCGTAGCTATAGGTATAGCTGCCGGTGAGTCCGCTGGCGGCGACGATCGTAAAGTTATAACTCGCCGTCTGCCCGGCGGCGACGGTCTTCGTGCTTGTACCGGAGGCCGCAACGGAAAAATCAAAGCCGGTGCCGGTGAGCGTTACTTTGCTCGAAGTCGTCACACTGGCCGAGCTAATGACGAGCGTGCCAGATTGATCGCCGGTGGTCGTTGGCGCAAAACTCACCGTCATCGTGCAACGATCTCCGGCGGCCAGATTCGCCGTGCAGGTGTTTTGACTCAGGGCAAAGGGTGAGGAGGTCGCACCGACGGGCTGCGCCACGGTGAAGCTGTTGTTGTTGGTGATGGTCACCGTGTGCGTTGCGCTGGTTTGGCCGACACCGATGAGCGAGAAATTCACCGTGAGCGGCGTGATGTAGAGTCCATTCGCCGCCTGCGCCGTGCCGTTGAGCGCGACCGAGGCCGCAGCCACATGCGCGGTCGAAGAACTAACGACCAGTACGGCGGAGATCAGTCCCGAATCACTCGGCGTAAAGACCACCTGCACCGAGCAACTTGCGCCCGCGGCCAGCGTCGCGCCGCAGGTGTTGGCTTGCAGCACATAACTCGATGCTGCCACGCCGGAGAGCTGGAAGCCAACATTCGCCATCGGAGCCGCTCCGGCATTGGTCACCGTCACCGTCTGCGGTGCGCTGGCAATGCCCACCGTCTGATTGGTGAAGGCCAACGACGTGGGCGCAACGCTGAAGACCGGCGTCGCCACGCCCTTGCCACTGAGCGCAACGGTCTGCGTCCGCAGCGCATCCGCGATGGTAAGCGTGCCGCTAAGCGAGGCGATTTCCGTCGGCGCAAAGTAGACCGCGATCACACAACTCGCGTTGCCCGCCAGACTCGTACCGCAGGTGCTGCTCTGCAAAAACTCGCCCTTGATCGAAAGCGCAATCGACTTGAGCGGGAACGAGCCCGTGTTGGTGATCGTCACCGTTTCGGCCACGGAAAGCGCATCGACGGCCGTGTCGGGAAACGCGAGCGCGGTGGTGCTCAGCGTGTCGGTCGGCGCAGTGCCGCCCACACCATTCAAATAGACAATCTGCGTGCCCGCATCATCGCGCAGGGTCAGCGTGCCGGTGTACTTTCTTCCCTCGGTCGGCGAAAAGGTCACCGTCATCGCGCAGGCCGCAGACGCCGCTAGGCTCGTCGTGCCGCAACTGTTGCTGGCAATCGTAAAAGGCGAACTGATGGAAATGCTGCTGATGGCCTGTGCCGTCTGGGCAATGTTCTGCACCGAAACGGAATAGGCCGTCGAGGTGGTGCCAAGCAGCACTGTGCCAAAGTCAATGGTCACCGGCGTCGCCGTCACCGTCGCGGTGGTCGCGTGACCGGTGCCCGTCAAAGCCACCACGATCTGTCCGCCGGAAACATTGGTGCTGATCGTCATCTGCTCACTCAATGCGCCCGCGGCATTCGGCCGGAAGCTGACGGTGCTCGTGCAACTGGCTCCCACGGCAATCGACTGGCTCAGGCAGTTCTCTGTTTCGACAAAGTCACTGCCGATACTGATCGCCGTAGGCATCAGCGCCACCGATCCGGTGTTGGTCAACGTCACCGTCTGGGCGGTGCTGGTTGCGCCAACATCGAAGGTGCCAAAGTCGAGCGAGGTCGGGCTCGCCGTCGCCGTCGTCAGCGCCACGCCGCTGGTTGCAAGCTCGGCCCACCAGAGGCCGCGGCCATAGGTCGCCGCCACCAGCGACGCGGTCGAGGCACCGAGCGGCGAGGCGCTCAGGCCCACCACCGGAGCCAGCGGCAACCCTCCGCCATATACCGACCAACAATCCTGCGGCGAACTGGTGCAACTCGCCGCCGCGGTGGTGTAGTAGACGCCCACATCGGTCGCCACATAGACCGTGTTCGCGTCCTGCGGATCAATGGCCAGCGCGTTGACCGGCGCACTCGGCAGGTTGCCCATGATGCTCGTCCAGCCCGTGCCGCCGTTGGTGGTGCGATAGAGCGTCTGCGCGGGTTCGCTCGTCGTCGGCAGAGCGGCCACGGTTGCGTACGCGGTCATTCCCGTGGCATCGTGCGCATCAACGACGAGGCTTGAAATCTCGAAGCCAAAGGCATTCATGGCATAGCTGTCGTTGCTCACCGCACTCGTCACGTCGGTCCAACTCGGCGTCGATGACGAGGTTGCATCGAAGGTTGCGCGCAACACATGACCGGCAAGATTGCCGCCGCCGTTGTTGGCGCCGCGCATGCCGATGTAAATCACCTCGGTCGTGCTGGTAATCTTCTGCGCGGCAATCGCGGCAATCGCGCCATTGCCCTGGCAGCTCGTCGACGATGAGCTTTTGTCGAAGATGCCGCTGATCGCCGTCAGATTGCTTGAGGCCACGCCGCGCCACAGCCGGCAGGTGCCCACGAGCAGCTCACTCGTATTGAGCGCATCGAGCGTGAACGGAGCGGGCGTGGACATCGTCGCGCCGTCGCCGCCCACCTGCGCGCTGGCCACAACCGGATTCACACCAAAGTCCGCCGCCGTGCAGGCCGTCGATTGCGCGCAGCGATAGATGGCAACCCCGGTCACCGCATCGTTCACATACCAGTTGTCCGCATCGCTCGGGTCGATGGCCACCGCGCCGCCATAGCCGCCCAGCACCGCAGGCCAATTGGACGTGGCCGTCGTGGACTTCACCCCCGTCGCGCCGTTCACGCCGAGGCCCGCCAGCATCGTGTAGGGCGTCGTTACCGGCTGCGCAAGCGATTCGACATCGGCCAGCGATCCAAGATTCGTATTCATGTTCTGGAAGTGATTCGCGTCGGTCGCAGCGCAGGCCGAACCAGTCTCCGCAATCCAGTCAAGCGAGCGCCATAGCCCGCCATCGTTGCCCAAAAAAATCTCTGCCGGATTCGACGCGTTGTAGGCCAACGCGTGCTGATAGGGCGCCACCTTGGCCGACATGCACGAGGTCGCATTCGTCGTATTTCGCCAGGCGCAGCCCATCGCCAGATCGCAGCGCCACAGATCATCCGCGCCCGCCAAAAGAATGGTGTCGGTGCTGCCATAGGGCACCGCAGCCAACGCCAAGGTGTAACTGCCGTCGGCAATGCCAGTCGTGCCGCCCGTCACCGCGGTCTCCAGCGCGGTCGTCTTGATCTGCGTGGCAAAGGAAACCGCGTTGCCCGCGCACGCGCCACTCGCCAGCGAACAGGTATCGCGCCACAGCCCCTGGTCGAGATTGCCCGCGTCCACCGTCCAGGCAAAGGTGTCACCGGTCACCGGATTCACGGCCAGCGCGCCGCGATAGAGCGGGCAGCCGGTCGAGCCGGAGGAACCAAGATTGCTCGGGCATTTTGTCGTAGTCAGATTCGCGCCCGGCTGCGCGCTCAGGCGCGTCCAGGTCACGCCGTCCGAGGACTGATAGTAGCCGTGATAGCGCACCGCGGCATAGAACATCTGCCGCACCGGATTCCAGACCAGCGCGGTGGCCGCATTCCCGCCCGAGGCCGAGCAGGAGACCGTCGGCCCCTGCACAAAATTCGAGCCGTCCATGATCGTCGCCAGATGCCAGTCAGCGCCCGCGTTGGTCGAGTAGTACAGTCCCTTGCAACTTGAGCCCGCATACTCGGCGCCCACCAGCGTGCTCTCGTAGGCCTCGGAAGCGGCGGCCACCACCAACTGCGTGTTGGTCGTGCTCCAGGCAAAACCGGCAAAACCGATGCCTGCAAAGTTGTAATCGGAGCCCAGTCCACTGGCCACATCCGAGGTCTTCTTGATCAGGCTCCAACTGTTGCCGCCATCGGTCGAACGCAGAATCCCCGCGCCGTAGTAGGACGAGGTCACATCGTTCGCGTCGCCCGTGCCCGCCAGAATTACGCCCGTGCCCACGGTCTGCCCCGGCTGCACGCTAAGCGCGCCGATGCTTACCGAAGCCGCAATCGCCCCGCTCAGCTCCGAGACCGCATCGGTCATCGGCAAAAAAGAGACCGTCGTCGCATCCGAGGTGGCCGCGTTCGACGCCATCCAGACGCCGCCGCCCGTCGTGCCCACATAGAGCGTGTTGCCCGTTGTGTCGCCCGGATCAAGCGCCAACGCCGTGACCCGCCCCGCGATCAGCCCGAAGCTGGTCGAGTTCACCGCCGTTGGCCCCAACGCCGACCAATGCGCACTTATGACTGCCGGACGCGCCGCGACCAGAGCCGAAGCTCCCGCCACGACGCGCCCGGCCTTCGCTCTGGGGGAGAGGCCGCGTTCCGGCGTCCATCCGCGCCGGGATAAAAAACTGCGCGCCGCACGCACCTGCGCCGGCTGCGCCAAAGTTCTGTTGTCTTGGGAAGGAGTTGCCTCTTCGGCAATCAACACGCAACTCATTCCGGCCAGCACGATCACGGCCAGAGCGACACGACACCGCGCGCCGCCCACACGGACAGTCCCCCGAGGTTTCCGTTCGTGCATATACCCGCTCACACGCACCTGGCGTCTGGCCTCCGGCGTCCCTCTTGTCGATCATCCGTGGGGACTGCGCCAGGAACCTAAGGGAATCAGACACACGAAACAAGCAGCTTCCGGGAATGAGTTTGTGGCCCATTATAGGAGCCGGAAGATCCAGAGAAAAGCCTTTGTTTTGCAGGAATCGACCGCGTACCTCGGCCGTTAACTGGACTAAGTATTTTGGCGAACATAAGTTCGTGAGTCGAACTTTTTCTCGAGCGCCTTGCCGCTCATCGGACGCACCAGACCGAAGACCGGACGGTTGAACCAGGGCCGGTCATGACGGCCGACAATCGCCCAGGCAATGCCCGCATAGCCGTTCGGATCGCGCCCATCGAGTTCGTAGCGGTCGTTCAACGTGACTGCCCACTCGAAGGCGTGCTCGGGGTCCGGCGCCCACTCGAGAATCTTCTTCGCCCAGTACATGCGCATGTAGTTATGCATCCAGCCGGTCGTGACCATCTGCCGCTGCGCTGCGTTCCATAACTCGTCCTGGGTTTCGGCGCGCTCCAACGTATCGAAGGAGTAATGCTTGCGCTCATCCTTTACGTGCTCAAGCAGCGTTTTGCGTGCCCACGGCGCGGCGCAGTTCCAGTTGTCGTAATTCGCCTCATACCGCACGAAAAGTACCGATAACTCACGCCAGCTGATCAACTGCTCCAGAAACTTTTCCGAGGCCCAACTGGTCACGCGCCCCTCTGCTGCAACGCGCTTCACCGCCAGGGCAATGGTGATGGGTGAAATATGCCCAAAGTGCAGATAGGGCGATAGCCTGCTCGTACCGCGCAGTTCCGGGTGATTTCTCTTCTCGTCGTAATCGGCCAGCCCGTCTTCAAGAAAACGGTCGAGCAGCCGCAGCGCCGCATGTGTGCCACCGCAAAAGCTATCCACCGGAGTTATCGTACGATCTAACTCGGTAAATCCCTCGGTAATCTCCACGTCGAGCGAAGAACTTTCGATTGCTTTCTCCGGGGCCCACGCGTGGAGCGGTTTCACTTCCTCGCTCGCTACCAGAAATTTGTCTAACTCTTTTTTCAGATGCGGGCGAAAGTGATGCAGCAGCGTATAACTCCGTCCGAAGAGCTTTGAAGGCACAACGACATCGGCATCCACGGTCCAGAAGGGCAGCTTGAGCCGCGTCGCCAGCACCTGCCGCCAGCGCTCCGGCGCGCGGCAAGGGTTCTCGTCGCCAATCACCAGCGCTGCATCTACCTCTTCAAGAAACCCCTCGAGCGTGGCGCCGCCCTTCGGCAACCGGCGCCGCACCACGAAGCCCACGCCGCGCTCTGCTGCGTCGGCGGCCACATCGCGCAACCCCTGCTGCAAAAAATGATAGTGACGCAGATTCGCATTCGGGTAATTCGGAATCACCTGAAAGTAGACGACCACGGGAAGATCGAGAAGATTGGCGGCGGCAATCGCCACCTCGAGCGCGGGGTTGGCCAGGATGCGCCCGGCACGCTGCATCCAGTAGACAACACAGCGGCCCCCGCGCCAGGGCCCGGGACGGCGCACCGTCACGCGCGGTTGCTGGCTCAGTGCTTCGAGTTCGGCGGGCAAGGTGCTGTTTTCGCTCATCGCAAGTTATTCTCGCCGATGCCGCGCCCGCGCGCCACAAAAACCGTGCGCGGCAAGCACGGCGCTCCACACTGTCCACGCTCGTGCTATACCAAAAAGAGGGCGCACCGCCCTGGGAGGATTTTTTCTAATCATGATCGGCCTGCTTGTTCAATGGCTGCTCAGCGCCGTCGCGCTGCTCGTGGTCTCACATTTCGTTCACGGATTTCACATCCAGGGCATCGGCCCGGCGCTCATCGCCTCGCTGGTCATCGGCCTGCTCAATGCCACCTTCGGCCGCCTGCTCAAGCTCGTCACGTTGCCCTTGAGCATCTTCACGCTGGGCCTGTTTCTGCTGGTGATCAACGCGCTGATGCTCTGGGTCGCCTCGTGGTTCGTCGCGGGCTTCTCCATCACCAGCCCGCTCGCGCCGCTGGTCGCCGCCGTGATTCTCGCCGTGCTCGGCATGATCATCCGCACCGTTACTAGGTAGAACTTCTTTTTGCTTTGATGTTTGATTCCAGGGGCCTTATACAATGCCTGGGATCAAACATCTTATAAGTTTGTTGACATACAGGAGGAAAGATAAATAATGGACGACATGGATGAGACGGTAGCAATTAGACCTGACCAATATCGAAACGTAATTGCTGAGCAGTACCTGTACGCCAGTTCTGAAATATTCTCAGGCATTCAGACTCAACAGGGAAAAAATGATTTTCATTTTCTAGTGACGCTCAGAAGTTTTATTGAATACACAAGACGCGGAGTTTGGTTTTTAGTCTGGGCAACAGATCAAGACCTACTGAATGCGGGTAAAGCCACATTTCAGAGACCCAAGAGCCCACACCTTATCAAGATTGACACCCTGATCAACGAAGCTATTGGCGAAGGAAAGATATCACACCTCGAGAAAAAACTTCCAGGGATCAATGAGCCCCTTCTTGATTGTCTCCATGCGCTCACTCATGGAAATCCTATTTCCGCGCGAATGCTCACTATCGGTTTAGATAAAATTTTTGATACTGGTGGCCTTTTAGCAAGAGCCGAGATAGATCTAGGAATCTTTCGAATTCTTTTATATCGCCATATGCTCGGCCAAACGTTTGAGTCCACTTGGAAAATACTTCAGCCTATCCATAATAGGCCTCTAGACATGAAGGAAAATGTAGTCCTTGCAGCTCGTCAATTAAAAACTTCGGGGAAAATTGATTCTCTTCTCAAATCAGTAGAAGCTCAAAACGACACGCATAGTTCTTAGTAATTAGCCCCTACCGTTCGGTTTCGTCAGCTTTTTTATCCGCCGTCTTTCCCTGCACATTCGCTTTCACGGAACCAGCAGGTGCCCTCTTCGCCGTCTTCTTCACCGGTACGGACTCCGGCGCTGCGACCAGCGTCGTTGCTGGCGGCGCGGCAACGGTCATCGGCACGGCCGGTCCCTTCAGGGTCTCGGGCGTGCGCATCGCGCCTGCTGTAGAAAAGCCTTCGCCGCCCACGCCGGGACGCACCGACTCGCGCGCGGCTCCGGCCTGTTGCGCCGTCCGCGTCAGCAGGGCAATGCCCCAGCCGCCGCCGGCCAGCACAGCCACCAGCAGGGCCGCGGCCGCGGCACGCATCCAGCCGCTTTCGGCCAGTTGCACGCGCCAGGGCCAGCGCAGCACGCGCTCCGGCTGCGGCTGCTCACCGAGCTTGGCAAGCAGACGCCTCTCAAGCCCCTGCGGAGCGGGCATCGTCGCCAACAGGCGCAGCGTCTCCTGCGTCGTCTCTTCGGCAATCTCTTCGGTGCTCTTCATGCGTTCGGGCATCTTCAGGATCATCGCAAACTCCTCTTGTGGTCGAGCAACTCGGCCATCAGATTGCGCGCGCGGAACAGCCGCGAACGCACGCTCGACTCGCTGATGTTGAGCACGGCGGCAATCTCCACGCTCGACAACTCATCGAAGGCCGATAGCTGCAGCACCTCGCGCTCCTTGGCCGGCAACTGCTCCACGCAGCCCAGCACGCGGGCATGGTGCTCGGCAGCCGAGGCCAACTGCTCGGCCGTAAGCCCCTTCGAGGGCAGCACGCGCGCCAACTCCGTCACGTCGTCGGTCTCCGGCCGCGCCTTCACGCGCCGCTTCCGGTCGAGCACCACATTCCAGACGATGCGGATCAGCCACACGCGGTGGTCGCGCACCTCGGCCAACTGCTCGCGGTGGCGCAGCACGCGCATAAAGGCCTCCTGCACGGCGTCCTCGGCATCGGCCGCGTTACGCAGCACCGAATAGGCCACACGGTACAGCGCTCCTGCATACTCCTGCACCAGAGCCGTTACCGCCGCATCCTCGCTCGGCGCGCACACCGACACACTCGCTTGTTCTTCTGCGATCTCCATCCAATTCGAGAATACTGCCTGACCGACGCTCATCGTACTACTAGACGCAAAGCCCCATCAAAATGCTCGCGGAGCATTCCCAAAACGCAAAAAGACGCGCAAGCCACCAGGGGCTCGCGCGTCTCGGATTGGGTAAAGCCTGAAAGTTACTTGGCTTCGAGCTTCTCGGCGGCAATCGAACCCGCCGCGCCTTCCTTGTCAGCGTCCTTGACCTTGGCCCAGATCGCACGGGCCTGATCCTGCTTGCCCCCGGCCGCGTACAGGTCAGCCAGATTCAACTGCGCCACGGCAGCCGAAACAGTCTGCGAAGGCTTGGCGATGATGGCGTTGTACTGCGCAATGGCGTCATTGTCGCGCGAGGTCTGGCGATAAAGACCCGCCAAAGCCAGCTTTGCCAGGTTGGCCACATTGCTGTCAAAGGCGCCGGCGGCAATCTTCAACTCGCTCTCGGCGGAGCCATTCTGGCCCAGTTCTTCGTCGGTGATGCCGACAAAGTAATGCGCCTTTTTGCCGGCCGAAAGCAGACCGTACTGCGAGGCAACGGCGGCAAATTTCTGGTTGGCGGCGCGTGCGCGGTCGGCGGCCGTGGCATAGCTGCCATCCGTGGCCGGCACGCCGGGCTCGGCCAGCGGAGCGGCATAAACATCCATGGCTGCGCCCAGAGCCGCGTTGGCGGCTGTGGCACGAAGATTCCAGCCGATCAGCGCACCGATGGCGATGATCAGCACAATCCCGGCGCCAATCGCCCAGCGCAGGACACCAGCGCGGTGGCCGCTGAGCCAATGCGCGCCATTTGCCGTAGCCTCGGCGAAACTGTTGCTCTTCAGTGTATGACGGGTTTGTGTATCCACGAGCTCTCTTAATCCTTCTTGTGCAAGATGGCAGGCCGGCTCCGCAGACGAAAACTGTGTCAGAGACGACGCGGCGGGTCTGCGACAGCAACCATATCAGTCTATCAGTCCGCCACCCGGTTGCGCATCGCGATCTCGCGCCAAACAGTACCGCCCCGTGCTGTTCAACACCGGGCGGGGCTTTGGGTGAAATGATTTTTTTAGGGCTGGCCCGTGCAAGCATCTTGCAAGCCGCATACAGTCAAATTTTATCGTGTACCGTCGCTGGCGCTGGCCGCATGCAGACGGCGAATCCGATCGATGGCGTTGGTCAGCGCCTGGGTGCCTTCTGCCTTGGGGCCCTCTGCAACGAGTGACTCTACATATTGAATTAAATCCACACCCCGATTCGCCGCCTCGCGAATCACATTGTCCGGAACTGTAATGGTTACTTGCATTTTGGGCAACTCTCCTTGCTTGCTTATCGACACTCAGGCCATGAAGAATAGTGCCAGAAAGAAAATTCTTACGGTTCTCTCATCTTTTCTTCTGCTGCGCGACTTGCTCTCTCTCACAGTCCGGGATAGGCTAATGCCATGTACGAGGACTTCCACACAACCGACCGTTGGACCGGCGAAGATTTGCACTGTCGCTGGAAGGCCAATATCGTCGCCATTGCCACCCGTCACGCGGATGCTGTCGATGTTCGCTTTGAGGTCAACGACCGCCCCCTGTGGATCGCGCTGCCCTGCACCGCATGGGTTGAACAGAAGAAGCGCTCCGGCAAAGTCATCACCGATCCCCTGGCCGCACAGCTTGCCGGTCGCTACCTGAAGCAGATCCTCGAGCAAGGCTATGACAGCCAGCGCGAACGCTATGCAATGAGCGTGGCCGAGGTTCTCTCGCATCTGGATGCGGTTGTCGCAGAGGCACGCGAGCAGGGCTCATTACCGGCTGTCCCCGTGGTTCCCTAGATATCAGACTACCCTATAGATAAATAATCAGTTAAAAGACAAACCCGTATCCAGTGACTTCTCCTCTCAGGATACGATTTGACCATTCCTACTGATCTTGTATTAATATCCCGCTATCGAACGCGGAGACTTTTCCACGTTCTATTTTGTGCCTTGTCTCTCGCGCCCCGCCCCCAGAAAGCGACAAAGTGACGGTTCACCAAAAAACGCAGTGGACCAACACAAAATTGAGATTGCTTATGGGATCGTTATTTTGATCGCTTCACAATAAAGCGATCAAGAGAAAGAAGTTTTAGGAAACAAACGATTCTATTTCTGAATCGTGCACTTTCCATGGAGGATGTGTATGCAAAAGATACACCGTCATGCTTTACGCTTCTCTTTCCTGTCTCTCGTTTCATTGGTTGCAGGATTCCTTCTGTTGTCGCAACTGACAGCATGGGCCCAGACCATTACGGGCAATATCAGCGGCACCGTCACAGACCCGAGCGGTGCAGCAATCAACAATGCAAATGTGACGGCCACCAACGTCGCCAATGGGTTCGTCTTCAACTCGACAACCAACGACACTGGTTCTTATAAACTGCGTTTTCTGCCCATCGGCCAGTACAAAGTGCAAGTCTCGGCCACCGGCTTCGGCCAGCAGGAGTTTGGTCCTTTCGCTCTGGAAATCGGCCAGGATGCCAAGGTGAACGCCACGCTCAAGGTCGGCACGGATACGACCAGCGTTCAGGTCAACGCCGACTTCGCTCCCATTCTCAACACCGAAGACAACACCATCGCCTCGACGCTTTCTTCCACCACCATCAACAACATTCCGCTCAACGGCCGCAACTTCTCGGCTCTAACGGTCTTTCTGCCCGGTTCGATCAGCACCAGCCCCAGCGGTATGAGTGGTGTCAACGCCTATGAGCGCAATACCGGCCAGGACGGCCAGACCTCGGTCAACGGCAACCGTAACCAGACCAACAACTACTATCTGGACGGCATCGAGATCAACGAAACCGTCAACAATGTGATCGGCTACAACCCGGCCCCCGACTCCCTGGGCGAGATGAAGGTCATCAGCTCGAATGCGCCGGCCGAGTATGGTAACGTGAACGGCGGCGACCTGATCGCGGTCACCAAGGGTGGCAGCAACCAGTTCCACGGCAGCGTCTACTACTTCCTCGAAAACTACCGGCTCGACTCCAACACCTGGGCTAACAAGCACCACGCGGCCGGTCAGATTCTGGACCGCACCAAGTACACGCAGCCGACCTTCGGCGCCACCCTGGGCGGCCCGATCTTCAAGAACAAACTATTCTTCTTCATCGATTACGAAGGCATCCGCCACGCCAGTTCGGGCTCCGGCTCGGCCAGCGTCGCCACTGCGCTGATGCGCTCGGGCGATTTCTCCGAGATCAGCAACCAGCTCTACAACAACAGCGCCAACGCCACCAGCGGCCCGACGGCCTATAGCGGCAACAAGATCTCCATCGTCAACCCGGTGGCCACCTACCTGTTCGCGCACCCGGAACTGTATCCGTTGCCGAACACCACGGCCAGCTCGGGTAGCGTGATCTACAACAACTACACCGGCACGACCACCAAGAAGGTCACCAACAACCAGGGCGATGTCCGCATCGACTGGAAGCCGAATGCCACCGACACCATCACGGCGCGCTGGCTGCAGGGCGAGGCAAGCGATGCGACCACCAGGGCCGTTCTCGCCATCAGCTTTCCGTCCGCGGGCAGGTATCCGACCAAAGGCCTGGCCATCAACGAGGTTCATGCCTTCTCAGCCGCTCTGGTCAACGAGTTCCGCGCCGGCTTTACCCGCGTGCACTGGGATCAGGGCCGTCCGCAGGATCTGACCGGCGTCTTTGGCAGCAAAGGCAACTCGATTCTTGGCATCGGCGCCGTCCAGCCCTATGCCGGCTTTGCGGGCATCAACTTTGGCTGCGACAACGTTTCAGGCTGCTCGAGCACCGATGTACCGACCAACGTTGGTAACGATGCCGGCGGCACGGTGATCACCGACAACACCTTCCAGTACGGCGACAACCTGACCTGGATGCATGGAAACCACACCTTCAAGGGCGGTTTCGAGATCACTCGCTACCAGCAGAACACCTACTACCCTGGCAACTACGGCGCCAATGGCTACTTCCAATACTTCCCGGAGTACACCATGAACGCCAGCACCCAGAAGGCCGGCTATGAGTTAGCCGACTTCGAACTGGATGCCGCCGGCTTCATCGGCCGCGGTGGCCTCGACCAGAACGAAGAGGTGACCGGCGATAACGGCCAGCGCCAGTATCGTATGGGCTTCTTCGTACAAGATGACTGGAAGTTCCGCAACAACCTGACCTTTAACCTCGGCGTCCGCTACGAGTATGACCAGCCGATCTATGAGGTCAACAACAAGGAAGCCAACATCAACTTCACCACCAAGGCCATCGAGTACGCGGGCAAGAACGGTGCCAGCCGCGCGCTGTACAACGCGACTTATACCAACATCATGCCCCGCATCGGCTTCAACTATCAGCCGAACGATCGTCTGGTCTTCCGTGGTGGCTACGGCATGACGACCTATCTCGAAGGCACCGGCGCCAACCTGCGCCTCTCGTACAACGCGCCTTACTGGAATGAGGTTAGCGGCACCGGCGTTCGTCCCAGCACCACCAGCTCGGGCAGCTTCTTCAAGGTCGCAAACGGCTTTTCCAGCGCCAGCTCAGCCTCTCTGGTTGGCAGCACCTTCCGCGCCTGGCACAACGTCAAACCCTCCGTGGTTTCACAGTGGAGCGCAGCAACGGAATATCAGCTGAACAACACCACCAGCCTCACCGCAGCCTATGTCGGCCAGGTTGGCCAGCACTTGATCCAGGCTGTCGCCTACAACCAGTTGACGACGCCTTGCTCCATCAACGGTTCTTATCAGGCTGGACAAAACGCCGGCGCAACCAGTGCGGCCTGCGCCGCCGTCGATCCGGCTCCGTTCTATAACATCGTTGGTCAGGCGGGCAGCATTGTTGGCACCACCAGCCAGGCCATGTCGAACTACCATGCCCTGCAGGCCAGCCTTCGCCAGCGCACCACCAAGGGCCTGGAATACACCGTCAACTACACCTGGGCGCATGCCATGACCAACTCGGTCGGCTTCTTCGGCGTCTCCGGCGTCACCACCAACAGCGCCTATGCGCAGAACGCCTACGACAATCAGGCCGAATATGGTCCGTCCGGCATGGACATCCGGCATGCGATCAATGGCACGCTCAGCTATCAGTTGCCCTTCGGTCATGGCAAGAAGTTCGGTGGCAACTGGAACAGCATCCTCGATCAGGCCGCCGGCGGCTGGAACATTTCGGCCACGGGCGTTCGCTACACCGGCTTCCCGGTGACCATCAGCGGTACGGATAACTCGGCGACAGGTGCCAAGGCTGCCCGCCCGAACCACTACCGCCAACTGCATGTGAAGAATCGCTCGGTTGATCACTGGTTCGGCACCGATGCCTCAGCAACGGCCTGCACTGGCAATGGCGTCGACAACGGCGTTTGCGCCTATGGCAACACCGCCTACGGCACCTTCGGCTCCACCCACCCGGGCACCGAGCGCGCCCCGGGCTATCAGGACTACGACCTCTCGATCTACAAGGACTTCCACATCTGGCACGAGCACAAGCTCGTCTTCCGTGTGGATGGCTTCAATGCCTTCAACATCTCCAGCTACAGCAACCCGGATGCCGGTTACGGCGACTCGAACTTCGGCCAGATCACCGACGTTCGTTCCTCACCGCGCCAGTTCCAGTTCTCCACGCACTACACCTTCTAACACTCCATCCAACCAAAAGGGGCACTGCCATCCACCGATGGCAGTGCCCCTTTTCCTGCGCCAAGAACATCTCTCCTGAGGGTATAGAGCAAGTGGATACTGCTTCGTTGACGCGACCAACAGGGAGCGGCAACCTTGCAATTTGACGCGACCAACAGCGAGCGGCAACCTTGCAATTTGACGCGACCAACAGCGAGCGGCAACCTTGCAATTTGACGCGACCAACAGCGAGCGGCAGCAACCTGGCAAGACTCTCGCCACTGTACAGCATCGGGAGAGAAGCTTTCGCTCTACAGCTATTGGATCAATGCTTTCATCGCTCGCCGCCTATCCGAGTACGATCTTCCCTTCCAGATAGAAGACACACTGGCCTTGTAACTGCACGCGCTCTCCGTTATAGGTACACAATAGCTCGCCCCCACGCTGCGATGCCTGATAGGCGCGAATTCCCTTTTTGCCCAGTCGCGCACTCCAGTAAGGAGCCAGCATGCAGTGCGCCGAGCCCGTCACCGGATCCTCAGGCACCCCGTGCGCCGGCACAAAGACGCGACTGACACAGTCATAGCCTGCATCCCCGGCCGCCGTCACAATGACTCCATGCGCATGCATGGCCTTGAGTCGTTCCATCTGTGGAGAAAGCGCACGCACGGTCGCCGCATCCTTCAATTCAACCAGCAGGAAGGAACTCTCCCAGACCTGCAGCGGTTCAGCGCCCAGCGCCTCGGCCAATCCTGCCGGTTTTGACACAAGCTCGGGCGTGTATGCCGGAAAATCCATGGCATAGCCCTGATCAATCTTTCTCACGGTAAGAATGCCGCTCGCAGTATGGAAACGCACTGCGTCCTGTGAAGGCGCAATCCTCTCCAGGACCACGGCCGCACTGGCCAGCGTGGCATGGCCGCAAAGCGCGATCTCGTCGAGCGGTGTAAACCAGCGCAGACGATAATCCTCGCCCTGCGCCACGAGATATGCAGTTTCTGAGAGATTGTTTTCGGCGGCAATGGCGCGCAGTGTCGTGTCCTCCGGATACTCATCCAGCAAGACAACAGCAGCGGGATTGCCATGAAAGATTTCTGAGGTAAAAGCATCGACCTGATAGAGAGGAGCAATCATGGATCGATGATATATAACATACGTCCAAACGCACGAAACCCCATCCTAGGGATGGGGTTTCGATAAAGAATAATGCCGGCGATGTCCTAATCTCCCACACAGTTGCCCGTGCAGTACCATCGGCCCTACGAAGCTTAACTACCGTGTTCGGGATGGGAACGGGTGATCCTTCGTGGTATCCTCACCGGCAAACTTGATGAGCGCCTGGCGGTTTTTTCTCCGCAGCCAATCGTTGCTCTCGAGTGCGCGGATTTGTTTTTCCGCAATCTCAGAGGTGCAACGCATGCAACCTAGCGCCACAAACTTGCCACAGTCTTTTGGACTGTTTGCACGAAATTGATTGGATGAAACAAGGCTTATCGAAGAATCCTCTTAGCGCGCTTAACTGCGCGGAGTTAATTCTATGAAAAAGCCGAACGGGCGATTAGTACTGGTAAGCTACATGCATTACTGCACTTCAACCTCCAGCCTATCAAACAGATGGTCTTTCTGTGCCCTTCAGGGAGATCTCATCTTAGAGCGTGCTTCCCGCTTATATGCATTCAGCGGTTATCACAACCGAACTTCGCTACCCAGCCGTGCCATTGGCATGACAACTGGAACACAAGAGGTTCGTCCATCCCGGTCCTCTCGTACTAAGGACAGCCCTCTTCAAATCTCCTACGCCCACAGCAGATAGGGACCAAACTGTCTCGCGACGTTTTGAACCCAGCTCACGTACCGCTTTAATAGGCGAACAGCCTAACCCTTGGAACCTTCTACAGCTCCAGGATGCGATGAGCCGACATCGAGGTGCCAAACCAATGCGTCGATATGAACTCTTGGCATTGATCAGCCTGTTATCCCCGGCGTA
>DBTV01000006.1:0-153 GCA_002307235.1 Acidobacteriaceae bacterium UBA1307 | reverse complement strand
CATACAGAACCACCGGATCACTAAAGCCTGCTTTCGCACCTGCTCGACTTGTAGGTCTCACAGTTAACCACTCTTATGCTTTTGCACTCGACGGCCGATTTCCAAACGGCCTGAGAGTAGCTTCGCGCGCCTCCGTTACAATTTAGGAGGCGA
>DBTV01000023.1:1356-45829 GCA_002307235.1 Acidobacteriaceae bacterium UBA1307 | reverse complement strand
GTGCGAAAAATATCCTACGTTATCTCGCGACTAAGCATTTTTCCAATTGCTGTAGAGCGAAAGCTGGATACCAAGCCTGCGGAGCGCGCGGGACACGTGGGACACGGTTTTAGAGAAAGTCACAAACGAGTTTTGTAAGAAGGGCATGGCTTCAGCCGTGCCGCAAAAGCATCGCATAAATAGGTCGGGCTTCAGCCCCTGAGGGATGCGCGGGCAGCGGCTAAAGCCGCTCGTTGTGGGGGTACATTCATCGGCATGGCTGAAGCCATGCCCTTGTTACAAAGCTCGCTTGTTGGAAACGTGCCAAAAGAAACATCCACTCAGGATTGCAAATCTTTTGCGGCTTCTTCTTGAGCCCACAATAAGATTTCCTCGTAGAGATTTTTCAGAATAAAAGTAGAATCCACAGTTTTGCTTGCCATATTTGAGGCCTCTTCCAGAGGAAGATACATCGTGTCTCTTTTTTCTATTACTTCCATGTGTACGCTAATTGAGTTTTTTAAGTCGCCAGCTTTCTGTGTAAAGCTGTTTATTCTTTTCCATTTATCCTGGTTACACCTAAAGCCTTCTACAAAAACACATCTCGCTGCAGAAACTGAAATAGCGCGCAGCACATTATCAAGACCTTTCCTAATTTGTTCTATGTCCTTCCCTGATACTTCTGGAGCTAAACGTATGATTTCTTGTACGGCTGCAAGACTCCCGAGCAACTGGCTCCACTCGGATTTTTTCTGATCGCGAATCCATTGATCGTGCGCAGCGTTTTGATTCCGCTCCCATTGCTCGTTCGCAAGACGACGATTATTTCTGAACGACACAACAGAAATAATTACCGCTGCAATAATCGAAGCCAAACTCACGGACGTTTGCAAAATGGATGGACCCCACTTGTCCCAGAATCCTCCGTTTGCGACTTGCACCTGCACCGGAACCAGATTTTGCGCGAACTGCACCACCACCGGGTTCTGCTGAACAGCGCCCGCCCACAAAGCCATCCACGCTGCGATCTGCACGGCTGAGACCTCGCCTAGTATCCTATAAAGTTAACGCAAAGGTTATCACATGAGCCAAACCCTAAAAGCCGTGCGCGGAACGCGCGATCTTCTGCCGCCTGAAACCGAGCTTTGGAACCGCATCGAAGCCACCGCGCGGAGCGTCTTTGCCCGCTATCACTTCGGCGAAATCCGTACGCCGATCTTCGAGGACACGGGGCTGTTCGCCCGTGGCGTCGGAGCCGAAACCGACATCGTTTCCAAGGAGATGTACACCTGGGAGGATCGCGCCCGCGCGCAGTCGGAAAAGCCCCAGTCGCTCACCCTGCGGCCTGAAAACACCGCCGGCGTGGTCCGCGCCTACATCGAGCACAAACTCGGCGAGAGCGGCCAGTTGCAGAAGCTCTACTACATCGGTCCGCAGTTCCGGCGCGAGCGCCCGCAGAAGGGCCGCTACCGGCAGTTCTTCCAGATCGGCGCAGAGGTCATCGGACCGCAGTCCTCGGGGAGCGAATCGCCCCTGCGCGATGCGGAAGTTTTAGAGATGTTGGCCACCCTGCTCGACGAGCTGGGCATCACCGGCTGGACGCTGCAGATCAACTCCGTCGGGTCCTCCGCGGACCGCGAGCGTTACAACGCGGCTCTGCGCGAAGCGCTCATTCCCGTCAAAGAAAAAATGTGCGCGGACTGCCAGCGGCGCGCGGAGCTGAATCCGCTGCGCGTGCTCGACTGCAAGGTTCCCGAGGATCAGCCGATCATCGAGACGCTGCCGAAGATCGTCGATTCGCTCGACCAGGAGTCGAAAGACCACTTCGCGGCGGTGATCACGGCGCTCGATGCGGCGGGGGTTCCCTACACGCGGAATCACCGGCTGGTGCGCGGCCTCGACTACTACACGCGGACGACCTTCGAGTTCACCCACGGCGGACTCGGTGCGCAGAACGCGCTTTTGGGGGGCGGACGCTACGACGGACTCAGCGAAAACATCGGCGGCCCCAAGGCGCCCGGCATCGGTTTCGCGATGGGACTGGACCGGTTGGTGCTGACTCTCCAAGCCCAAGAGGCAGACCAAAAGTCCGCCTCCCCGCAGGGGATTGACGGCTATATCGCGCCGATGGGCAACGCCAAGGACGCGGAAAAGCTGGCGGCGATCAACGCGGCGGGGCTGGCGCTGGCGCGCGAGCTGCGCCGGGCCGGGCTCCGTATCGAATTGGGAGAAGGCAGCTTCCGGCTCAAAAAGTCCTTCGAGGCGGCCGACAAATGCGCCCGTCGCATCGTCATTCTCGGCGAGGACGAGCTGGCATCCGGTATCCTTACGGTGAAGGATTTTTCCACAAGCGTACAGACGAAGGTGCCCCGGGCCGAGCTGGCGGAGTTTCTGAGAAACTAACCGTCCCGGACTGGTGTAGGTGTCGAACCGGCGGCAAGGGCCGGTTCGGCGCGTCGCATCTTCGGGCGAATCGCAAAAGGACAAGAGGCAGTGCTCGATTTCTTAGGCAATCTGAAGCGGACGCATCTGTGTGGCGAACTGCGCGCGGCCGACGCCGGCAAGCAGGTCGTATTGATGGGCTGGGTCAACCGGCGGCGCGATCACGGCAATCTGATCTTTTTGGACGTCAGGGATCGCAGCGGCATTGCGCAGGTCGTGCTTGATCACGATCTGGTGCCCGAGGGCCATGCCAAGGGCGAGCAGGTGCGGCCCGAGTATGTGGTCGCGGCGGTCGGCAAGGTGCGGCTGCGCGACAAGGACGCCATCAATCCGAATATGGCGACCGGCGAGATCGAGATCGAAGCCACCGAGCTGCGCATCCTCAACGACACGCGCCTGGCCCCGTTTTCACCGGCCGAAGAGGCGATTCAGAACGAGGAGCTGCGGCTCAAGTATCGCTACGTCGACCTGCGCCGCGAAGAGATGCAGCGCAACTTCCGGCTCCGCCATCAGATCACGATGGCCATCCGCGAAAGCCTGAGCGGCGAGGGTTTCCTCGAGATCGAGACGCCGATTCTGTGCAAGTCGACCCCCGAGGGCGCGCGCGATTTTCTGGTGCCGAGCCGCGTGCATGCCGGCGAGTTCTTCGCCCTGCCGCAGTCACCGCAACTGTTCAAGCAGATTCTGATGATCTCCGGCTTCGACCGCTACTTCCAGGTGGCGCGTTGCTTCCGCGATGAGGACCTGCGCGCCGACCGCCAGCTCGAGTTCACGCAGATCGATCTCGAGATGAGCTTCCCGCACCGCGAGGACGTCTTCGAGGTCGCCGAAAAGTTTCTCTCGGCGGGCTTTGCCGCCGCGGGCGTCACGCTGCCGACGCCCTTCCCGCGCATCACCTATGACGAGTCGATCCGCCAGTACGGCACCGACAAGCCGGACCTCCGCCTGCCCGGTCTGGTTGACGTGCGCCCGGCCTTCTCGGATGAGGACCTGGCCAAGCTGCAGATCGACCCGGCCCTGCCGGTGGTCGCCTTCCGCATTCCCAATGTCGGCGAGCTGAGCCGCAAGGAGCGCGAGGAGAACCATCCGCAGTTCGACCTGAAGAAGGGCGCCAAGTTCATCGACGACTTCAAGCGTCTGGCCAAGGGCTTTGCCGATCAGGCCGCGAAGGTCCGCACGCTGGTGGAAGCCGGCGAGGGCGACTTCGTGATCGTCGTGGCGGGCGATCCGGCGCATCCGGTCAAGGCCAGCGACACCAAGTTCCCGGGCCGGCTGAGCGAGCGCGAGATCAACATCTACATGGCCGCGGGCAACTTCCGCTCGGAGCTGGCCAAAAAGTACGCCGAGCGCCATGGCGCCTTCAAGCTGACCGAAGAGACGGTGGTTGCCGCCCGCTCGGCCACGAAGAACGCGCTGGTGGATGGATCGAAGGCCTTCCAGCCGGTCTGGATCGTCGACTTCCCGATGTTCGAGTACGACGTGGCGACCTCGAAGTGGATGCCGGCGCACCACCCGTTCACGGCGCCCTACGAGGCCGACATGCCGAACTTGGTGAGCGACCCGGCGAGTGTCCGCGCCGACTGCTATGACCTTGCCATGAATGGACTTGAGCTCGGTTCTGGCTCGATGCGCATCCATCGCAAAGACGTGCAGAAGGTAATTTTTGACTCTTTGGGCATCAGCGAGGAAGAGGCAAAGCTTCGCTTCGGCTTCTTCCTTGAGGCGCTCGAGTTCGGTGCTCCGCCGCATGGAGGCATCGCGCTCGGCCTGGACCGCATCGTGATGCTGCTGGCCGGCGCGCCGAGTCTGCGCGAGGTCATCGCCTTCCCGAAGACGGCCAAGGCTGTCGACGTGATGGCCGAGGCTCCGACGACGGTCTCCGACGAGCAGCTCAAGGAACTGCACCTGAAAGTGGCCCTGAAAAGCTAGGAACTGCGCGGGACTGCGCGTCCGGCGAATGTTTTTCAAATGACAGCGGCCAACCGGGAGATCCGGTTGGCCGTTGTTGTTTTGGAGTCCCCCGCCGTCGTTCTTCGGTCCATTGTGGATGAACCGGAACATCGCCTGCCGTTTTCTTCGCGGGATTGTTCCGGAGGGAGCAGGGGCATTCATGGCCCTGAAGCAGACGCCCGAAACTTGGGGCCTTCAGGCACGGGCCTTTCGTCGGTTCGCAGGAGAGGGCCGCGGCTAAAGCCGGTTCTTGTGGCACGGGATTTCAGGGGCATGAATGCCCCTGCTCCCTCCAACCACAGCCCACGCCCAAGACGGCGTGGAGCTTTCCTAAAGAAAAATGTCACCGGAATGCGACACACGGAGTGCTGTCAAGGCAGCGTTTTTCGAGTGGAAGACGTATTGGAAGCCGTGCGCAGAAAGATTGTCGGCGCAGTGAAAAAAACTATTCGCCCTTCGATGCGGCGGGGTTCTCCGGCTTGTCGCTGGAAGTGGACTCGGGAAGCTCGGCCTTCTCCTCGCCTTCGATCGAGATGCGCAGAGAGCGCAGAAAGCTCAGATCGTTCGAGGTAAACTCTGTCGGCGAGGCTTTTTCCTCGTCTTCGGAATCGGGCTCGCTGTCTTTTTCGACCTCGTTGAGGCCAATGGTGGCTTCGAGCATCAGCAGCACGTCAAAGCCGTACTCGCGGATATCCTGAACGACGCCGGCGATCTGCTCGCTCTCGATGACCGACTCATGGATAGCCTCTCCCAGTTGCTGAATAAGTTCGCGCAAACGAGCTGTCAAAGCTACCTCCAGATGCGGCCTGCGCGGAAAAGGAGCGGCGCGGCGGCGCGTGATTGCATCTACCTTACCCCCAACCTCGCAGGAGAGCAAGGCGTTCGGGCAGCGGGCATCGCTGATACCATCATAACGGAATGCGAGCTCACCTCATGGGACGGCTGCTTGGGATCGGCGTGCGCGTGGCAAGCCGCGCGGGCAGTCGCGCCCTCTCCACGAGCGGCCAAAGCGCCACAGCACGGCCCACGGCACCTACGCCGCGCCCGACGGCCCGCCAACTGGGTCATGCCACGCGGCTGGGACTGGGCGGCTTCTGGAGCAACGTACGCCGCGCCTCGGGCATTGTCTGGCTGCAGGTGACGGGCTGCTTTTTCTTTTTGCCGGTTCTGGTCTTTGCGCCAACGCTCTGGAAGACGCGCATGAGCTACGCCCACGGCCCCGACCACCAGACCTTCGTGCTCTGCGCCATCATCATCGCGCTCTTTTTCTATCTGGGCGTCAGCTCGTTCTGGCGGGCGATCCGGCGGTCGGCGGAAAAGTAGCAGCCAGCGTTTTGATCTTTTTGCCGGGTAAAAAATTCAAAATTATTTGCGGATGCGGTGCGGCACGCGTTGCGTATACCAACTGACGCCCCAGACCACGAGGCCGGTCGCCGCCAGAACGGCAAGCATCCACTCGCTTTGCTGGCGATCTCCGACATATTCGAGCCAAAAGGCATGAAGCTGGGCAAGGGTCTGCGATTTCAAAAAAGCAAAATCCAAGGGAGAACCTCCGCGCTCCGAACGAATCGGTCCGGACTGATGGTATAGACCCCTGTATCGGCAAATTGTCGCTTGGGTTGAAGATTGTCCTTTAAAAACAACTCATTTTAATGAGGTTATTTTAACGCTTTGGCGTTGCGGGCTTGCGCGTACAGTGCCACACGGCCATGGCAAGGGCAACCACGCCGAGCGCCAGCGCCAGCCACAGGCCGGTGCCACGATGAATCATCCAGGCCTTCCAAAAGGCAGCGGCGGCGGCGGCCACCATCAATATGCCACGAATCTGGTGCATCTGTATCCCTCAAGCCGCCCGCTGCGGCGCAAAAAATCCTCTTTTATCTTACGCGCTGGCATGGCGGGCGTTTGACCCCGGCCCACATCACCCCTATCGTGAAAGAAGAAGATCTTCCCCCTCGAGAACGAGAAAGGAATTTATCCCTTCCATGTCTGCCAGCAGCGAAACTTCCACGACTCCCCTCAAGAAAACTGCGCTGAATGCCACCCACCGCGCGCTGAATGCCAAGATGGTCGACTTCGGCGGCTGGGACATGCCGGTCGAGTACCCCGGCGCGGGTGGCGGCCTGATCGCCGAGCATCTGGCCGTGCGCACCGGCGTTGGCCTGTTCGACGTTTCCCACATGGGCGAGATCCGGTTGCAGGGCCCGGGCGCGCTTGCCGCCGTGCAACACGTCACCATGAACGACGCCGCAAAGCTGGTCGACGGGCAGGCGCACTACTCGGCGCTGCTGACCCCCGAGGGCACCTTCGTCGATGACATTCTGGTGCACCGCGTCGCCGATGAGGATTATCTGCTGGTGGTCAACGCTGGCACCACGGACAAGGATTATGCCTGGATCGAAAAGCAGCTCGCGGGCTGGACGGGCTTCCGGCTGAGCAATGACTCGGCGCGGTACTCGCAGATCGCCGTGCAGGGTCCGCGCGCGCTCGAAACGCTGGCCAAGCTGACCAGTGCCGATCTGGCCTCGATCAAGAACTATCGCTTCACCTGGGGCACGGTGGCGGGCGTTGAAAACACGCTGATTGCGCGCACCGGCTACTCGGGCGAGGATGGCTTCGAGGTCTACGTGCCCTCGGACGAAGAGACCACGGTGAAGGTCTGGAATGCGCTGCTTGCAGCGGGCAAGGAGTTCGCGATCCGGCCCTGCGGCCTGGGCGCGCGCAACACGCTGCGGCTTGAGGCCGGCATGAGCCTCTACGGCCACGAGATCTCCGAGACGGTCAACGTCTTCGAGGCCGGGCTGACTCACTGGCTCAAGCTCGACAAGGAATCGTTTATCGGCAAAGACGCCCTGGTGGCCGTGCAGAACAACGGTGGCCCCAAGCGCAAGCTGATCGCGCTGCAGATGATCGAGCGCGGCATTGCCCGCGACGGCTACTCCGTACTGTCGTTGAACGGGGAGAGCATCGGCACGGTAACGTCGGGCTCGCCCGCGCCCTTTCTGAAGGAGAACATCGCGCTGGCGCTGGTGGATGCCGCCGCCGCCGATGCGGCCGAGGTGATCGTTGACGTGCGCGGCCGCCAGCTGAAGGCCAAGCAGGTGCCGATTCCCTTCTACAAGCGACCGAAGAAAAAGTAAGCCCGAATGAAAATCCACAAGAAAATCCCCGCACCGGACGAACCGGCGCGGGGATTTTTTGTGCTTCCAGGAAAACCGGAAAAACTTAGATCTGCATGATCTCGGCTTCTTTTTTGGCGCTGAGTTCTTCGAGGTGACGGATCTCGGCGTCGGTCATCTTCTGGATCTCTTCGAGGGCGCGCTTTTCGTCGTCCTCGCTGACCTTCTTTTCCTTCGCGAGCTTCTTGAGGGCGTCGTTGCCATCGCGACGGATGTTGCGGACCGTGGTGCGATGCTCCTCAAGAACCTTGCCGAGGCCCTTGCAGAGGTCGCGGCGGCGCTCCTCGGTCATCGGCGGAACCGGCACGCGCAGCACCTTGCCGTCGCTGCTGGGGTTCAGGCCGAGATCAGAGGTGCGGATGGCCTTTTCGATCTCCTTGAGGATGGTCGGATCCCAGGGCGCGACGACGATCAACTGCGGCTCGGGCGTGGAGATCTGCGCCATCTGGCTGATGGCCGTCGGCGTACCGTAGTAGTCCACCTTGACCTGATCGAGCATGTGCGCGTTGGCGCGGCCGGTGCGAATCGCGGCCAGATTGGCCTGGAAGCCGGCGACCGCTTGCTCCATGCGCCGCTTCAGGTCGTTGTTGATTTCTTTCAGCGCCGGAATGCCGGCCATGATGGATGCTGCCATGGGAAGTTCCTCCGTGGACCAAGACTGCCAACGGCTATTCTACATAAATTCGCGGCCATTCCGAGGATTCGGATCCGTTGGATACTCCCGCGAGTTTACCGCTGCCAACAGAAACCAAACGGGACCGCACGCTTTCGAAACGGAGCAAGAAATATTGCATAATGCGGTAAATCTGTAGGACAATCAATGACAGATTCTTACAGGAGGCCGCCATGACCGCATCCCGCCGCTCTCGTGTCTTTTCCATTTCCATGCCGCCAGAGATGGCAGAAAAGGCCATGGCCATGGCTCAGGCGCAAAACCGCACCATGAGCGAACTGATGCGCGAGTGCTTCCGTGCCTATCAGGCACAATCGGTTGGTACCTTCTTTGAGGCCATGGGCACGTACGCTTCCACGCGCAATCCGCGGGCATATACCGTGGAAGACATTCCCCGGTTGATCAATGAGGTACGCGCGGAAACGCGCATGGAAGGCGAGCAGGCCAAGCGTAAACTGGCCTGAATGATCGTCGTCTTCGACACGAATGTATGGGTTTCTGCCATGCACTTTGCGCGCGGGCAAGGTGCTCCTACCCGCTCTCTGGCCCACGCTCTGCAATGGAATACGCTGGCCATTTGCAACGAAATCGAAGAAGAGATTGAGCGGATACTCGCAGAAAAATTCTTCTGGGAGCCCGCGCAGATTCGCCTGCGCCTCGACTTCCTTTTGCGCCATGCCGTGCGTGCGCGCATTGCGGGCACCGTGCATGTGTGCCGCGACCCGAACGACGATATGGTGCTGGAATGCGCGGAGCGCACCAAAGCCGCTCTCATCGTCTCCGGCGACAAAGATCTGCTGGCACTGGACAGCTACCAGCAGATTCCAATCGTTACGGCAGCCAGCTATCTGCGCATTGCGGAGAGCTAGAGCCCGGTTGAAGCGGCCTGCTCGTGGGCGTGATAGCTCGACCGGACCAGCGGCCCTGCCTCCACGTGCTTGAAGCCCATGGTGAGCGCCTCGGCCTTCAGTTCCGCGAACTCGTGCGGGGTGTAGAGCCGGCTCATGGGCAGGTGGTCGCGCGAGGGGCGCAGGTACTGGCCTACGGTGAGAATGTCGCAGCCGACGGCGGCCAGATCGCGAAAGACCTGCAGCATCTCATGCGTCTCTTCACCGAGGCCGACCATGACGCCGGACTTGGTGACGCCGGCGGGATGAATCTCTTTGGCGTAGCGCAACAGTTCCAGCGTGCGCTCGTAGCGGGCTCCGGCGCGGGCCGAGGGATAGAGTCGCGGCACGGTCTCGGTGTTGTGATTCAGAATCGCCGGACGCGCCTCGACGACGGTGCGGATGCAATCGAGGTCGCCGCGAAAATCGGGGATCAGGACCTCCACGCGACAGCCCGGCGCCTGCTTGCGAATCTCCTCGATGACCGAGGCGAAGATGCGCGCGCCCCCCATCAGGTCATCGTCGCGATCGACGCTGGTGATGACGGCAAACTCGAGTCCGAGTTGAGCAACGGCCTCGGCCACGCGACGCGGCTCGTCGAAATCAATCGGCTCAGGCTTGCCCTTGGGCACAGCGCAAAAGCCGCAACGGCGCGTGCAGATGTTGCCAAGCAACATGAAGGTCGCGGTGCGATGATGCCAGCACTCGCCGATGTTCGGGCAGTGCGCGCTTTCGCAAACGGTGTTGAGTCCGAGTCCACGTGCCAGCCGCTTCAGCTCGTGATAGTTTTCGCCCACCGGAGCGCGCGCCTTGAGCCAGTCAGGCTTGGGCGCGGGGGCCTTGCGCACGGGTTCGATCTGCACCAGTTCCATGGCTTTATTCTACCGGGAAGCGGGCACGCAAGCGTGGCACGTGCGTAACCGACGTGGAATCAGAGGCGCGTGAAACCACACCACGTATGCGATAGGATCAATCCGTTATGAAGACTTTTTTTCTGGCCACGCTTCTCTCGCTGAGTCTGGTTGCAACCGCAACGGCGCAAACCGAAGAGCAGAAAAAACTCGACGCGCATCCGGTGGTGGCGCTGACCTTCGACGATCTGCCAGTGGCCGGAAATCTGCCGCCGGGCATGAATCGCACCAAGGTCGCGACGGAGCTTGTGGCGAAGCTGAAGGCCGCGCACATGGAGGGCACCTATGCCTTCGTGATTGGCTCGAAGATCGCCGGAGACCCGGACGCCGAGCAGGCGATGCGCATCTGGCTCGATGCGGGAATGAACATCGGCAGCCATACGTGGACGCATCCTTCGCTGAGGGAGGTGACGACGGCAGAGTACATCGACGAACTCGAAAAGAATGAGGCACCGCTTGCGCAGTACGGCCAACTGCATGACTGGCGCTGGTTCCGCTATCCGTATCTCGACGAGGGTGAGACAGCCGCAAAGTACGACGCCGTGCGCCAGTGGCTCTTTGCGCATCACTATCGCGTGGCCGAGGTGACGCTCGACTTTGAGGACTGGGCCTGGAACAATGCCTACGGCCGCTGCCTGGCGAAGAACGATGCCGCGAGTTTGCAGTGGCTGCATGACAGCTATCTGGACAACGCGAAGGAGTTCGTGCGACTTGGCCGCGAAGAAGAAAGACTCGCCTTTGGCCACGAGATTCCCAACGTGCTGCTGCTGCACGCGACGGCCTTCACCACGCACATGCTGCCGGAGTTGATTGCGCAACTTCAGGGCGAGGGTTTCCACTTTGCCGCGCTGGCCGAGGTGGAAAGCGATCCGGCCTACGCGCAAACACCCGCCAAGACGGAGGATTACAACGGAACCATGCCCGACCTGTTCATGGATGCGCGCCACCTGCCGTATCCCAAATTCACCCCGCAACCAAAAGAAAAACTCGAAAGCATCTGCAAATAAGATTCACGCCGCGCGCGAGAACCCGCGCTATAATTCTCCTTCCCTTCAAAAACAAAGACGCGCGGAAGGAGAAACGCAATGGCCCGGCTCTCGGCGGCGATCTGCATTGGCACCTACAATCAGGCGCGCTACCTGCGCGGCGCGGTGACCTCGGCGCTGGCGCAGAGTTATCCGATTGAAGAAATCTGGATCTCTGATGATGCGAGTACCGACGAGACGCCGGAGATTTTGCACGCGCTGCACGAAGAGCATCCGCAACTGCATGTCTTTCACCAGCCGGTGAATCTTGGCCTGCCGGGAAATCTAAGTTGGCTGCTGGCGCGGCCGCGCACCGATCTTATCGTGCGGCTTGATTCCGATGACCGGCTCGAACCGGAGTATGTTGCCACGCTCGCCGCGTTGATGGAGAAGCACTCCGACGCAGGCTACGCGCACTGCAACGTTGCCGAGATGGACATCCACGGCGTGCAACAACGCACGCGGCGACTGGCGCGCACAGAAGAGTACGAGTCCGCCGACGAGGCGCTGCGCGCGGGCTCGTCCGGCTATCGCGTTGCGGCCAACTGCATTCTTTATCGCGCCGAAGCTCTGCGGCAGGTGGACTACTATCGGCCGACGCTTGACTGGCGCGCCTGCGAGGACTGGCACCTGATCGTGCGCCTGACGCTGGCCGGTTGGGGCAACGTGTATGCGCCGCGCACGCTGGCCAACTATCGATCCTGGGATGACGCCGCAGGTGTGCGCGCCACGCGCAAAATTCCCGACGTACGCGAGAGCGTGGAGCTGTATCAGTCACTGCTGATGCCTGCGTATACGCAACGCGGCTGGAGCCTGCACCCACTGCGACGCGCCATGCGCACGCGCGCCATGATCTACGCTGAGGCGATGGACGCGCCGCATTTTTCCGCAGAAGAACGCGCGGAGCTGAAAGACGCACTGTTGCGCCTGAGCCGCTCCCCATGCGTGCAATGGCGCATCTGGCAGGCCGAGCATGGACTGGCTCCGTGGCTGCGCTGGTGCGACCGGATGCGCTATCGCGCCAAGGATTTTTTGAAGATTTTTCTTCTGCGCCTGCGGCCGCTCTTTCCGCAGATGCCTATCGCGAGAGAGAAAAGTTAGTTCGCTGCGGCGATCACTTCAACGATGCGATCGATGGCCTTGAGCTCCGCATCGCTGTCGGGCCGGTGACCATTGACGAGAATCGAAAAGGCGAGCGTCTTGCCGCTGGCCGCCGCAAGATAGCCGGAGAGCGCATTGGTTTCATCGAGCGTGCCGGTCTTGGCCCAGAGTTTTTCCTTGAGCGGCGATGCGGCAAAGCGCTTGCGCAGCGTACCGTCCACACCCGCGACCGGCAAGGTTGCACGCCACGATGAACCCCAGCTCTGCGCTGCGGCATAGGTCAGCAGGTGCGTCACCGCACGCGGCGCAATGCGATCATTCGGGCTCATTCCCGAGCCATCGTAGAAATAAAAATCATTGTCATCGATGCCTGCGTCCACCAGAAACTGCCGCACCACGCGCGTGCCTTCGGCAAAGCTTCCCTCCTCGGCTTCGAGCTTGCCGAGCAGGCGCAACGTGAGTTCTGCATGCAGATTGTGACTGATCTTGTTGGTCAATACCAGATCGTCCCGCAGAACAGGCGAGGTGCGTGAGGCCAGCACCGTGCGACCCGCAAGCGGCGCTTCGATCACATCACTCTGCGCACGAACGAGCTTGAGTTTCTTCTCTCGTTCCTCAGAAAAATTCTGCGTACTGCCCGTGAGTTTATGGCGCGACTCGGCAGCGCCTTTCACAACAACACCGCGCAGACGCAGTGCTTCGACAAAGGCCTTCGCGGTAAACTCTGCCGCATCGTCGACGGCAAGATTGGCGCGAAAGCCCTTTGCGCCGAAGCTGCCCCAGGTGCGCACCAAAAGCGACCCGGGCGCACGCGCCAGCCCTGGATGCGCCTCGGCCGCCGGCGTCATCGCGTTGTCGAGCGTGTATAGATCGACCATCGGCGACCACGTGGCCACGATCGTCGCGGCGTTGTCCGGATCGGGATGAATCGCAAGACCGATCACGTTGTCGTTGTAACTGAGTGCGGAGACGGGGGCGCCATCGGACCAGACCGCATCATCCCAGCTCCAGCCGGAGCCGTAACGCTCATCGAGATAGAAGCTGTCATCGCCAATCACATTGCCTTCGACCGTGCGCACGCCCGCCTTGGCCACCTGCTCGGCCAGCGCGTCGAGCGGCGTGAGCGGGTCGGGCGCGGGAGCCGGTTCCGCACCGGGGGCAAGCGGCTGCGGCGGCTGGTAGGGATAAGCGCGCGTGTTCAGCGTCGGGTCGCCCACGCCGAAAATTTCAAGATCACCATGCAGTACGCCTTCCGCATCGAGCTTGCCCGCAGTAACGACCTTCGTCTTCCAGCGCAGCGTATCGACCGGCAACAGCGCGAAGGCCGCGGCGGTGGTGGCCAGCTTGGCATTCGAGGCCGGGGTAAAAAGTTTCCCCTCGTTCAGGCCATAGATCTGTTTTCCATCGAGCGCCGTCACGCTGATGCCGAAGCTCGCATGGGCCACGGCCGGATCGGCAACGATCGCGGCAATGCGCGCATCGAGGGAGGTCTGCGCGCCAGCGACCGCGCAAAAGAGAAGAACGACCAGAAGGCAGCGAGGAAAAAACTTCATGCAGGGAGTCTAAAGCAAAATCCGAATTGCTGTCCCCAGAGGCGATTCACTCAAGGGTCTTTTTTTTCGAGGAAAATGGTTGGATTGAAGCGCAATCCGAAGGTCGTAGGATGGAAAGAAGATGGGTCGCACGCAGACCGCCCGGTGAAGACAGATGAGCTTGCGCACGGAAAAAAATCGAGAAGAAAAAATCTGGCCATTGCCCGGCCGCACGCTTGCGCTCGGCGCACGCACGCGCATCATGGCCATCGTCAACATCACACCGGATTCATTCAGTGACGGCGGCGCGTTTTTTTCGACGAAAAAAGCCGTGGCCCATGCGCTCGATGCACTCGACGCAGGCGCGGCGATTCTCGACCTTGGCGCGGAGAGTACGCGACCCGGCTCGCAGGCCGGTGGCGCCGATCCGGTGGTGAGTGCCGATGCAGAACAGGCACGGCTGCTGCCCGTGCTCGAAGGCATTCTGAAGGAGCGGCCACAGGCGGTGATTTCCGTTGACACCTACAAGGCGGCGACGGCACGCGCGGCGCTCAAGGCGGGCGCGGCGATCATCAACGATGTGAGCGGATTTTTCTGGGACGCGGAGATGGCCGCCGTCTGCGCGGAGTTTCAGGCAGGCGTCATTGTCGGCCACACGCGCGGGCTGCCCGAGGAGTGGGCCGCGCAACCGGCGCTCGATGACGATGCCGTGATGCGCGTGGTACACGATGGACTCGCGGGGAGTCTGAGCATTGCAGCACAGGCCGGACTCCATCAGGAAAAAATCGTTCTCGACCCCTGCTACGGATTCGGCAAACGCTTCGATGAAAATTTTGCTCTGCTCGCGCGACAGCAAGAGTTGCTTGCGCTCGGTTGCCCATTGCTCACCGGACTCAGCCGCAAGTCATTTTTGGGTCACGCGCTGACGCCGCTCCACGATGGGCAGGACGCACCCGCCGCCGAACGCGAGAATGCAAGCCTGGCTGCGCTGGTTGCCGCGATTCTGCACGGAGCCTCGATTGTGCGCGTGCATGCAGTGCGGCCCGCGGTCGAAGCCGCCTGCGTCGCCGATGCGATTCTCCGACACGCCAACCGCTCTCAGGCACGAGACTGACCTCGCGCTGCGATAAAAAAATAGAGCATGTCCAGGACGGATTCCGCCTTTCTTCCGGTCATGCCAAACAGAGCCATGTTGATCTTTGCTTTTATTTCGGACACTCCTTCATCTTCTTCGTGTCCAAAATAAAACCAAGATTCCCATATTTGCACGTGATGAGTTAGTTACATCCTTGTGAATACAAAGTTGATTATGGAGTCTGTCGGCAAAAAAGTTGGAACTTGAATTTATAGAATGAAAGTCTAGAAAATAAATGTCTTACATGAGGTCACGTCCTCCAGAAAAGCGGGATTACCATTTTTTAGCCGGTTCCGCAAATAACCAAAATCTTACTTTTATCTTTACGATTCCTTCGGCGCAATAATAGACGCAGGGCTATAATTGCGGCAGAAACAAATGTGCACATTGAGTGTCTAAGTAAATGTGGCGCTCCTCAGGGTGGCACATGTTTTGTTTGTTTCTGGCGTTTGGTCGATAAGGAAGTCAGTAGCATGTCAGGTAACGGGCCAGCCTTGCGCCACGCAGGGTGATATCTGACACCAATGTCATTTTTATCGAGGACTTTCTTGAATTACTGGACTGTTGACTCGAATGAAGTAGGGAAACACAATCTGCATACGGGACCAAGTGTATTCGCCGCTGTTCGAGATGAAAAACATCCTGTTCCCCTCCATGCAGAGGACGTGTCCTTAAAGCGACCAGTGAGCACGACGTCTTTCACCATGAATGACGAGCGGCTTAGCGCGTGGTCTCAATCCGCGGCAAAGCGCATTTTTGACTGTGGTTGTGTCTTGATTTCACTCCCGGTCCTGCTTCCGGTCTTGTTGGTGGTCGGAGCCGCGGTGCGCTTGACCTCACGTGGACCAGTTCTGTTTATCCAGCGCCGGGTCGGCCGTTTTGGAAAAACCTTTCCCATTCTCAAGTTCCGCACCATGGCGCACCACAACACGCAGCGAGCCAAAAATGCCGTCACAACGGCTGACAACCAGCGTTTTACGCTGGTAGGTCCTTTTTTGCGCCGCTGGAAGATCGACGAGTTGCCGCAGCTATTCAACGTTCTGCTCGGCGACATGAGCCTGGTGGGGCCACGTCCGAAGCTGCCGGAACACTGCGACGAGATGCCTCGTTTTGCCTGCCGTCCGGGCATTACTGGTGCCGCCACGGTCGCATTTGCCCGCGAAGAAAAGTTTTTGGCCGATGTTCCCAAAGAGATGCTGAACACCTACTACCACTCTGTCGTTCTTCCGGCAAAGTTGCAGTTGGACATCGACTATATGGCACAGGCGACCTTTGCCTCCGACTTCAATCTTCTTCTCTCGAGCGTTCTGCGCCGTTGGGACAACTCCATCTGGAAGACCATCTCGTACGGCAACAAGACTGCCTTGCGCAAAGACGTCAAGTCCAGCAAGGAACCGGTCAAGAGCCCGGAGTTTGTCTATCAGACCATTCGCCCGGAACCGTCGAACTTCGCCCGATAAGCAAACCTAAGCCCCGGCCCCCTTTCCTGATTCGACCGACTGCATGCTATCTTCGTTTGTGCGGAGACAAGCCACAGTCGAGGGGCACGATGGTGACGCGTCGCATCAAGCCATATCTCGAACAGGTCGCCGAGACCCGGCGGCGCGTGCGGTTGCGGCAGAATTTTCGTCGCAACCAGATCTTCGGTCTGCTGATCGTCGCCGCCCTCGTATGCCTGTGGACACTGCAACACACCAACCCGCACTGGATCTTTCCGCCGCACGGCTGGCTCCCCTAGACGCTGCGCGCGACGGTCTTTGGGATAAAAGCCGGTCGCCGCTCGCCGTCCTTCTCCTTGGCCCTACGGGCAGCGGAAAAACGGCGCTGTCACTTGCGCTCGGGCAAAAATTTTCCGGCGAAATCGTCAGTTGCGATTCGGTGGCTGTCTATCGCGGCATGGAGATTGGTTCGGCCAAACCCAGCCTTGCCGAGCGCGCCCTCCTGCCGCATCACCTGATCGACGTGGCCACGCTCGACGTTCCCTATACGGCCGGTGACTACTGCCGCGATGGTCGCGCCGCGCTCGAGCGCATTGCCGCGCGCGGCGCTCTGCCCATCGTCACCGGCGGCACCGGACTCTATCTGCGCGCGCTCACCGACGGGCTCTTCGACGGCCCGCAGCGCGATGAAGCGTTACGCGCACGACTCCAGACGGCGCACGAACAACGAGAAAACAACTGGCTGCATCGCATCCTCAAAAAACTCGACCCCGTTTCGGCCGAGCGCATTCATGCCAACGACGCGCCCAAGCTGATTCGCGCCATTGAGGTCTGCCTGACCACGCACCGGCCCTTCTCGCTGATTCTTGAGCGCGAGGGCAAAGACCCGCTCACCGGATTCCGCCTGCTGCGCATCGGGCTGAACCCGCCGCGTGCGGCGCTCTACGAGCGGCTCAATGCGCGTTGCGCGCAGATGTTCTCGGATGGACTCGTCGAAGAGACGCGTGGCTTGCTCGCACGCTACGGCCGAGTGAAGGCGCTCGATGCGCTTGGCTACCGGCAGGCCCTCGCCGTGATCGACGGCACGATGAGCGAGGCCGAGGCCGTTGCCGCCGCGCAGCAGGGCCATCGCAACTACTCGAAGCGGCAGCTCACCTGGTTTCGCCGCGAGCCCGCGGTGCACTGGATCGAGGACTTCGGCAACACCGCAACGAGCTTCGCCACGGCAGCGGCACTCATTCAGGCGCAACGCATCACGGACTGATCCCCGCCATGCAAACGGAACAACCTCGCCGCACGCAGGCGGGGAATGCGTCCTGGAGGGATTTAAACTGGAGAGTGTAGATCGCGTTTGTGCCCGAGAGTGCGAACGCGCAGAGAATGGAGTGTTTCGCATGGCAGAAGAGACGATCTATGACGTGGCAGTGATCGGCGGCGGCCCGGCCGGTTACACGGCGGCCATCCGCGCGGCAGAGTTCGGGCTAAAGGTCGCCCTCATCGAGCGCACGCCCAAGCTGGGCGGCACCTGCCTGCACGTTGGCTGCATTCCGACCAAGGCTCTGCTGTTCAACGCCGAACTGTGGGACCATCTCAAGCACGCCGCCGAGTTTGGCATCGCGAACCTCGGCACGCCCACGCTCAACTGGGCCGCCGTGCTTGAGCGCAAGAACGGCATCATCACCAAGCACGCCAAGGGTCTTGAGTTTCTGATGAAGAAGCACAAGATCACCGTGGTACGCGGCTCTGGCACGCTCACCGGCGCGGCAGTAGCGGGCATTCATTCCGTTGCCGTGGCGGGCGAAGAGGGCACGGCCTCGACCGTGAAGACGAAGAACGTGATTCTTGCCACCGGCTCGGACGCGAAGATGTTGCCCGGCCTCACCGCCGACGACCGCATTCTGACCAACATCGAGATTCTCTCGCTCAGCGAGGCGCCCAAATCGCTCATCGTCATCGGCGCAGGCGCGGTCGGCATGGAGTTCGCGTCGATCTTCCGAAGCTTCGACGCCGAGGTGACCATCGTCGAATATCTGCCGCGCGTCGTGCCCGTCGAGGATGAAGAGATCTCGAAGGAGATCACGCGCCTTTACAAGAAGAAAAAGATCGACGTGAACACCGGCGCAAAGGTCGAAAAGGTGGAGCGCACCGAGACCGGCGTTCGCGTGAGCTGGACCGACGCCAACGGCAACCCGCAGCAGAAGGAAGCCGAGAAGGTGCTCGTCGCCGTGGGTCGCGCCGCGCGCACCGAAGGCATCGGACTCGAGAAGACGCGCGTGCTCGTCGAGCGCGGACGCATCAAGGTCGACGAGGCGCAGGAGACCAATGAGCCGGGCGTCTTCGCCGTCGGTGACATCGTCTTCGGCACGCCGCAACTGGCGCACGTCGGCGCGATGGGCGGCATGATCGCCGCCGCCAAAATCGCGGGCAAGCCCTATCGCCCGCTGCGCAACGACCGCATCCCCGGCTGCACCTATACCGAGCCGCAGATCGGTTCCGTCGGCCTCACCGAGACACAGGCCAAGGAAAAGGGCTACGAGGTCAAGGTCGGCAAGTTCCCGTTTGCGGGCAACTCGAAGGCAACGATCCTCGGCAGCCACGACGGCTTTGTGAAGATCGTCTCCGATGCGAAATACGGCGAAATTCTCGGCGTACACATTCTCGGACCGCAGGCGACGGAGATCATCGCAGAGGCCGTGGCCGTGCTCGAACTCGAGGGCACCGTCGAGGACATGCAGTACGCCGTCCACGCGCATCCTACCCTCGCCGAGAGCCTGCTCGACGCCTATGGCGCCGTCGACGGCCTCGCCATCAACGCGTAAACGCTTCAGCCTTTGACACAACGGGCGCGTGGACGAAAGACTCTCGTCTACGCGCCTATAATTTTTAAGTAGAGATTTTTCCGGCCAGCGCGCCGGATTTTCCAAGGAGAATTCCGTGGCTCCGGAGAACCCCCATCAGTTGCCTCTGCCCGAGGGCGGCGCACGCCCCATCGAGCAGGCGAAGAACCTGCATCAGACCGTCAACGTCAACCAGCCCGCGACCGCGCCGGTCACCATCGGCCAGGGCGTGGTCACCGACATCGGCAACAGCAACATCACCGAGCGCGCCGAAGAGATTCGCTACTCGACCGACGAATCGATGATCTGGCAGGAAGCGCCCTCCCTGGCGCTGCTGGTGCCGCGTGCCATCAAGTACCTCATCTTTCTCGCGATCATCTTCGTGCTCTGCAACACGGCGCGCAATGTCGTCGGCGGCAATCCGATGGCACGCACGGCGTTGGCGCAGCAAGGCATCCAGAGCTCGGCTCCGGCCCCGGCGCATCGCGCGCACAAGGCCAAGCGTCACGCCGCCAATGCCGATGACGACAGCACCACCGCCGCACCGGCCGACGATGCCAGCACCGTGCCGAGCGATGCCCCCGACGGCGACAGCACGCGCGGCCTCTCGCTCAATCGCATTCTCTTCTGGATCAAGAGCGGCTTCACGGCGCTCTATGTGTTGCTGTTCCTGAATTACTGGTTCCAGTTGAAGGCGACGAAATATTGCGCGTCGAGCCAGCGGCTGATCGTCGAAGAAGGCGCGTGGCACGCGGTCAACCGGCCCTATGAGTTGCACCAGCTCGGCGACGCCGTGATCGAAAAGCCCGCGCTGCTGCGCATGTTCAACGTCTCGAACCTGATCATCACCAAGCCGCAGATCGAGTTGAAGGGCCTGCGCAATGCTGACTACGTGCGCGACATTCTGCGCCAGAGCGGCCAGCTTGAGGCCCAGCGCGTCGACAAGATCCGCTTTCGGTAAACGCACCGTACGCAAACAAAAAGGGCGTCCGCGAAGGACGCCTTTTTTCGTTGCGTTAAACCCGCCGCTACACCTCGTCGAGTTCGGCAAAAACCGCGGCAAGTTCAAGCCTGATCGGCGAATCGGGAATCGTAAAAATGCCGTCGCGCACCAGCGCGAGTCCGCTCTCCGTGGCGCGGTAGCCCACGCGCGCATACGGGTCAATGACCCAGACATGCTCGATGCCGAAGGCCAGATACTCGGCGGCCTTGGTCTCGGTGCGGCGCAGCGCCTGATCGGGCGACTGAATCTCAATAGCCAGCAGCGGCGGGTGCGTCAGGATCGGCTCGCGCACGGAGCCCACACGCAGCACGCAGACATCCGGCACGCGGAAATGCCTTTTCTGCGTCTGCACGCGTTGTTCGGGCAAGGGATAGACAGCCCAATCCGCACGGTGTTGACGAAACAGTCCAACAAGAGCTGCCTGCACATACGCATGCTCGAACTCGCCCATGTCGCGTTCCTCGATTACGCCATCGACGTACTCGCAGTCATGCTCGTACTCGGTCGAAAGATACTCTTCGACGGGGACCGTGCGCTCGTAAGCGGGCTGCGTTGCCATGCCAACAGTATCCACCCAAACCGGCCTGCGCGCCAGATTCCGGGCAAAGAAAAACCTCCGCGGACCGAAGCCCGCGGAGGCCTTGTTGCAAATAGAACCATTTACAGCTCGGTTGCCTTGCTCTCAAGCAGAGCCTTCGCCTTGGCGATGAACTCGTCGAGCGGCATCGAGCCCTGATCGCCCTTGCCGCGCGTGCGCACGCTGACCGTGCCCGCCTCGGCTTCCTTGTCGCCGAAAACGAGAATGAACGGCGTCTTCTGGTTGGCAAAGTCGCGAATCTTGGCATTCATCTTCTCGTTGCGCGCATCCACTTCCACGCGCAAACCAGCGTTCTTGAGCGCCGATTCGAGCTTGACCGCGTAACCGATGTGCTTTTCGCTGATCGGCACCAGTCCGACCTGCACCGGAGCCAGCCACAGCGGGAAGGCGCCCGCGTAGTGCTCAATGAGCACGCCGAAGAACCGCTCCACCGAGCCGAACAGGGCGCGATGCACCATCACCGGCTGATGCTTTTCGCCATCCTCGCCCACGTACTCCATCTCGAAGCGCGCCGGCAGATTGAAGTCGAACTGCACCGTCGAAAGCTGCCACAGGCGGCCGAGCACATCGACCAGCTTGAAGTCGATCTTCGGTCCGTAGAAGGCGGCCTCGCCCGCGATGGTCTTGTAGGGAATCCCTTCCCTGTCGAGAGCTCGCTTCAGTCCGCCCACGGCAAGATTCCAGTTCTCGTCCGAGCCGGCATAGTGCGCGCGGTCGTTCGGGTCCCAGGTGGACAGCTCGACCTTGAACTCCTTGAAGCCGAAGGTGGTCAGCACGGCCTTGGCGAACTCGATGCAGGCCACAACCTCGTC
Source organism: Acidobacteriaceae bacterium UBA1307 (assembly GCA_002307235.1). Taxonomy (GTDB): domain Bacteria; phylum Acidobacteriota; class Terriglobia; order Terriglobales; family Acidobacteriaceae; genus Telmatobacter. The sequence goes on along the minus strand of DBTV01000023.1, from coordinate 24,326 downwards.
CTCGATCTGCGAGGGCATGCAGAAGATGTGCGCATCGTCCTGAGTAAAGCCACGGACCCGCAGCAGCCCATGCATGGTGCCCGAGCGCTCGTAGCGATACACGTTGCCGAGCTCGGCATAGCGCGCCGGCAGGTCGCGATAGCTCTTCGGCGAGTTCTTGTAGATGAGAATGTGGAACGGACAGTTCATCGGCTTCATCCGATACATGCCGTCGTCCAGTTCCATCGGCGTAAACATGTTCTGCGAATAAAAGCCCTCGTGGCCCGAGGTCTGCCACAGGTTCACCTTCGCCACATGCGGCGTGTACACCAGCGAATAGCCACGGCGCACGCACTCATCGCGCATCCAGTCTTCCATGACCTTGCGGATCATGGCGCCCTTCGGATGCCAGAAGATCAGCCCCGAGCCGGCCAGTTCCTGAATGCTGAACAGATCAAGCTGCTTGCCGATCAGGCGATGGTCGCGCTTGGCCGCTTCTTCAAGCCGCGCAAAGTGCGCATCCAGTTCCTTCTTCGAGAAGAAGGCCGTGCCATAGACGCGCTGCAGTTGCGGATTCTTCTCGTCGCCGAGCCAGTAAGCGCCCGCCACCTTCGTCAGCTTGATGGCCTTTACGCGGCCGGTCGAGGGAAGGTGCGGTCCACGGCAGAAGTCGACGAACTTGCCGTTGCGATAAAAGCTGACATTGTCGCCCGCCTTCGTGAACTTGGTCACGAAGTGGGTTTTCATGAAGTCGCCGTCTTTTTCAAACTCCGCCAGAGCCTGCTCGCGCGGCTCAAAGGTGTGCACAAACTTATCGTCGCGCGCAATCACCTCGAGCATCTTCTTTTCAATGGCTTCGAGGTCCTCGGGCGTGAAGGGCTTCTCGCGATAAAAGTCGTAGAAGAATCCCTGCTCGGTGGCCGGACCATGGCCCAGCTTGGTCTCCGGGAACAGTTCGAGGACCGCGGTCGCCATCACGTGCGCGGCCGAGTGGCGAACAACCGTCAGCGCCTCGGGATCCTTTTCCGTGAGCAGTTCGAGTTTCGTGTCGGCCGTCAGCGGCGTCCCCAGATCGACCAGCCGCGGAGCGCTGGCTGCCTCGGCCGCATACATGCTAGCCTCGGAGCTCTCCTCGGTGGTCGTCGTAGTCGTCTCGCCTGCGCCAGCCAGGGGCGTCAACCGCGCGGCTACGCTGGCAGCGGCCAGCCGCGGCGAGATCGAATTGGCGATCTCCAAAGGGGTCGTACCGGCCGCAACTGCGCGGACGGATCCGTCGGGTAGATGTACTGCGATGGTTTGCTCGCTCATGATCTTTTTTAGGTCCAATGGGGCCGCAGCGAAAAAACATGCGGTCAATCTTTGAGGATAGAAGCAGGGAGGCGCCCGCGTCGAGCCACAGAGCGCGACGATGAGAAGAAAAAATCGTTTCGGACCACCCTAACTCCTGCGTTCCCCTGTTGATTCCGGCAAAATACCCGCCCAAAATCCGCACCCTTGCGCGCCCACGCTCATCCAACGGCATGAGGAAACCCTGCCATGCGCTCCGTCATCTTCTGGCTTGCTCTCTGCTTTGCCGTGGCCGCGCTCGGCGGCCGCTGGACCGCCTCCGCGATTCCCACCTGGTACGCCGGCCTGCACCGGCCGAGCTTCGCGCCGCCCAACTGGGTCTTTGGACCCGCCTGGACGCTGCTTTACGCGCTGATGGCCGTCGCCGCGTGGCGTGTGGCCCTCGCCACGCCCTCCACGGCGCGAACTTGGGCGATTGCCCTGTTTCTTGTGCAACTGGCGCTCAATCTGGCCTGGACGCCGATCTTCTTTCGCGCGCATGCCATGGGCGCGGCGCTGATGGAGATTGTGCTGCTCTGGCTAGCCATCGGCGCCACAACGGTCAGCTTTGCCCGCATCAACCCGCTGGCGGCATGGCTCATGGCGCCCTACTGGGCCTGGGTCAGCTTCGCCACCCTGCTCAACGCGGGCTTCTGGCGGCTCAATCGCGGATAAGCGCGAGCGGCGCGTGTACCCGCTCGGCATGCTGCTGCTCCCAGATTTTGGCGTCCACCAGAAAGCGAAACCAGAAGGTTTGCAGCACCCAGAAGATGGTTCCCTCGACGCCATCCAGAAAGCCCAGCCGCACCACGTAGCGATAGAAAAACAGCGCCACCGGCCGCGCAAACAGCGGTGCTCCATTGAAGATCTGCCGCAGAAACCGCTTGCGTTCCACCGGATTGCCGAAGGCGCGCGGAGCGACGCGTCCGGCCGTTGCATGGCTGGCCAGCTCGGCCACCTCGCCGTCGGCCCAGCGATTGTGCCGCGACGTCCACTCGCTCAGCGGCATGCGCACGTCGTCGATCAACGAACCGGCTAGCCGCGCCGTCCGGCCGCCATTCGGAAGCAGAAAATGCTGGTCATATTTGCGGTCCTCGCACCGGCCTGCGCCCGTGCGGAACAGCCGCAGATGCCAGGTGGGGCTCATGCCGCCGTGGCGCAGCACGCGGCCCAAAAAACGCAGGCTGCGCGGCACAAAGTAGCCGTCCATCTCCGGCGCCTCCGGCAACGCTTGCACCGCCGCCACCAGCCGCTCGTCCATCACCTCATCGGCATCCAGATGCAGTTGCCAGCCGCTCGAGATCGGCAGGTGGTCGATGGCCCAGTTGCGCTGCGCGCCATAGTGCTCAAAGCCGTGCTCGACGACGGTTGCGCCGAGTGAGCGGGCCAGCGCCGCCGTACCGTCCTTGCTGAACGAGTCCACGACAAAGATCTCATCGGCGACCCGCCGCGCCCGCCCGAGCGTCAATGCGAGCGACTCTTCAGAGTTAAAGGTGAGAATCACGACCGCTGGCTTCATGGCCAGCATCCTAACGCACCTGAGCCGGTTTTCGACGAAAGAATCGTAACGCCGCCATTTTCAGGCAAAGATGTGTGCACCCGCCAGAGCCTTCTCTTCGACCACGCGTCCTGCCCTGATGACACGCAGCAGGGGCACGCATCCGCCGGCAAACACGCTCAGCAGCAGAACGCAGGCGATGTTCTTCCACGCCAGGCGCCCGTCCCCGGCCCAACCGCAGGCCCACAGGTTGGCACCGATCCAGGCAGTCAGCAAAACGCCCGTCCATGTGCGCGGATGGCGCTTGGCGCGCACACCGCGAAAGGCCAGCAGCGCCATCGCAATCGTGAAGGGAAACAGATCGTACTCGATTAGCCGAGGAAACAGCAGTGCCACGCCCAGCAACATCACCGGAAACCACTGTTCCTCGCGCAGCACGCCCCGCTTGTAGAACCTCGACAGAAAAAGCAGAAAGCCGAACAACGCAGCGGAGAGCGCCAGATAAAAGACCGTTCCCCACAGTGCATAGTGACGCCCCAAAGCCCCGGCAACCGCGCCGAAGCGCCCCGAAGGACCAGAACCAAAGTCGTTGTTATACACAAAGATGCGATTCACCGCGTCCATGTAATCGTGGAAGAGCGCGGGACGAACCAGCCCCTGCGCTGCGAACAGCGCCACGCCTCCGGCCGCGACGGCAGACACCTGCAACCACCGGCCCCGCCGGCACAGCAGCGGAATCGCCAGATACACCAGATAGGGCATCTTGACGCAGGAGGCCAGCAGCACCGCCGCATAGAACCAGCCCCAGCGGTCGCGCTTCCAGCCGATCCACAGAGCACCGAAGATCAGTCCATACAGGATGAAGGCGATATTGCCACCGAGCACCGAATCAAAGAGCAGACCGCCGGGAAAAAACAACACGAGCGGCGCAACCGAGCACAGAAAAATCCGCTCGCGCGGCTCGGCCAACGACAGTGCGACCCGGATTTGCAGCAGGATCATCAGGCCGTAGAGCAGCCAATAGCAACCATTGCGCAGCACGAGCGGCAGGTCGGCAAAAAACTTGAGTGCCAGCAACGTCACCGGCGGATACACGTAGATGAACGGACGCGGCGCTCCGGCGCGAGCGGCAGCGCTCTGCAGAAAGGCATCCTGCTCGGCGGCTTCAACCCGGTAAGGGTTCATGCCCGCGCCCACCTCGCGCGCGGCCTTGGTGATCACGCCATAATCCCAACCGGTGGGCTGATCGACGACATACCAGGCCGCCAGCCCGACCAGAGAGAGGATCCAGACACAGCACGGAAGAATAAAAGCGGTTTTCAATATGGCCCTTTTCGTAGAAGGAAATCAGGGTCACCCACCCCCGCAGATGAAGCCCTGAAGAAAACAAAATTGCGATTTAGATAGCCTGAAGCCTATTTTTCTTCGTGATACTCCGACTCGGTGTTGATCGCCCAGATGTTGTCTTTGCTGGTAACGCCATGGGCAATGTTCTCGACCGCCGTCATTGCCGTCAGCATCGAGTGATCCTGATTGTTGTACTTGTGCATGCCGTTGCGGCCCACCAGAAAGAGATTCTCGAAACTGTCGGTGTATGCGCGAATCGTGTCAAAGCGGTCATAGCTGCCGAAGTAGGCCGGGTAGGTCTTCGGCACGCGCTCCACATGCGCGTCCTCCACATCCTCGGCCGCGAGAATGCCGATCCGCGCCACCTCATCGATGGCCAGCCGCTTCATCTGCTGGTCGCTGTAGCTCCAGATCGCATCGGTTTCATTGCAGAAGTACTCCAGGCCGATCCAGGTTTTTTCCTGATCCTCGACGAGATAAGGACTCCAGTTATTGAAGATCTGCAACCGGCCCACCACCACATCCGGCTCCTGAATATAGATCCAGTTATCCCTGAGCTTGGCGCCATCGGCCTCGGTCGCGGTCAGCTTTTTGGTCAGCAGGCCCACGGTGATGAAGTCGCGATACATCAGCCCTTCGCTGACCTCCTTCACCTCGGCGGGCACCGCGGCATCGACGGCGCGGATCAGCTCCTGCACCGGCATCGTCGAAAAAAAGTAGTCGCCGGAAAAACTCTTGCGCTCGCCCGCCTCATTGACGGCATCGACGGAAACCACGCGCTGGTTTTCGACGTGCACGCGATCCACCTTCCAGCCGAGAAGAATCTCGCCGCCACCGGCGCGCACCCGATCGGCCGCATGTTCCCAGAGCTGGCCGGGGCCGAGCTTGGGGTACAGAAACTGCTCGATCAGCGAGGTCTCGACCTGTTTCTGCGCAATGTCCTTCGACCTCTTCAAAGAAAAAACCTTCTTGAGAAAGTGCGTGACGACGCCGGTCAGCGACAGGCCCTTGATGCGCTGCGCCCCCCACTCGGCGCTGATCTTGTCGCAGGGCACGCCCCAAACCTTTTCCGTGTAGGACTTGAAGAAGGTCAGATACAACTGACGGCCGAAGCGGTTGATCAGAAAGTCTTCGAGCGTCTTCTCTTCGCGCTGCGGCAACAGGGTCGAGCGCATGTAGCTGAAGCCGCAACAGAGCGTCCGCGCGGCACCCATCTTGGCCAGCGTGTCGGCCGTCAGACGGATCGGATAATCAAAGAATTTGCGCAGAAAATAGATGCGGCTCTTGCGCTGGCGGACCAGCATCACCAGATCTTCGCGCCTCGCGTCATGCGCGGCGTCTTCGACGGGCAGCAGGTTGAGCCACCACTGCATCACGCGGTCCGACTTTGAAAAAAAGCGATGGCCGCCAATGTCCATCCGGTTGCCCTTGTAGACAACGGTGCGCGAGATGCCGCCGATGCTCTGGCTGGCCTCAAGCAGAATGGGCTTAATTCCGGTTTGCCGCTGCAGTTCGAGGGCGGCAGTCAGCCCAGCTGGCCCCGCACCGATGATGATGGCCGTACCCTGGCGTGACGCACTTTTATTTTGCTTCAACATGCACCTAACTCAAATGATTTCAATTTCATCGACAGGCATCTCGACTTGAGTGACCAACGGTTGGACGAAGAAACGGTCCATCCGGCTCACCTCGAACTCTCTCTGTGTGCCTTGATTAGGACCATCTTATCGTGTTCCGGCAGCCGTAATGAGGTAGATTCCATAGCCCGGAGGAAGGAATAAAGCATTGATAAATTGATGGTTAATGAAAAGTTAATAGGGTTTTAAGATTTTTCCGATAAAAAAGGACAAGGCCAGAGGAAATCCCCTGGCCTTGTCTTTGCTAGATTCTGCCGAAATCCGGCTAAACGGGTTTAGAGAGGCTGCACGTCAGCAGCCTGCCAGCCCTTGGGTCCCTTGACCACGTTGAACTGCACGGCTTGGCCCTCTTGCAGGCTCTTGAAACCGGTGGAGTTGATTGCCGAGTAATGCACGAAAACATCTTCGCCGTTCTGGCGCGAGATAAAGCCGAAGCCCTTCGCGTCATTGAACCACTTCACAGTACCTTGTTCCATCTTGATCGGATTTCCTGGATTGAATTGCGCTGGATGAATCGGAGCGACCACTGGCAGAATCTTGCTTGGTTGGGCGAGTACTGCTGAATGCCCGGTTCGGCTCTAACGCTGTCGATAGTGTATCATCCCCGTCAATAAACCACGCACAAATCTTTTGCAAGGTCACTTTTTGGACGTTTTTTTGTAAATTTATGGATTTACAGGCAGATACGATCAATGATTTTGAGCATCTCGGGGCAAAATTGACAGCCGTCCTCCCTTCTTCGCTCCACAGGATGAGACAAATCGTCCAAATCTCGACCATTCTCTGCCCTGAATCGCCCACTCGCATCCCCGCCGCGTACCAAGAACTGCAATGGTGTGCGAGGGCAACCACAGGCAGTGGTTCGCTGGCTTTAGTACAATTGCCGCAATCCTGGTTCGGCCCCGCACGACGGCAAAGCCATCGGCACACCGATCCTGGAGCGACTCGCCGTGCAAGGAATGAGGCAAGATCGACGGAAAGGGCATGATGAAAACTGGGTCTTCAAGTAAACGTTCTCATCGATCCCTCTTGGGCCGGACTCCCACACCTTCGCTGGGGGGAATCTTCTGTCCTTCCGCTTCCATCGCTCGCCCGCGGCCGCAACTTTTGATCTTTCAACTCGAGGGTATACACCGCCATGCATGATCCCGCAGCACTCCGCTCCATGCACCGGGCCCGCTTCAACGCAGAGCCCGTCCTGTTCGTCGCCCCTGGCCGCGTCAATCTGATCGGCGAACACACCGATTACGCCGAGGGCTTCGTGATGCCTGTGGCGATCAACTTCGCCACGCTGGCCGCCATTTCGCCTCGTTCCGACGGCAAGATCGTCCTTTATTCCGAGAACTACGGCGAAGAAAAGAGCTTCGACGCGACCGCGCCACTGGCAGCCGCCCAGCACTGGAGCGATTATCCACTCGGGGTCGTTTCGATTCTGAAGGGCGAGGGCCACACGATCCCCGGCTTCAGCCTGAGCCTGTGGGGCGACGTGCCGCTCGGCTCCGGGTTGTCGAGTTCGGCCGCGCTCGAAGTCGCGACCCTGCTGGCCGTCACCTCGCTGATTGGCGTCGAGTATCCCGGCCCGGTGCTGGCCAAGCTCGGCCAGCGCGTTGAAAACGAGTTTGTGGGCGCCAACTGCGGCATCATGGACCAGTTCATCAGCGCCAACGGCAAGGAAAATCACGCGTTGCTGCTGGACTGCCGCGACCTGAGCTACCGGCTGGCACCGATTCCGGCCCACGTCGCGCTGGTTATCGCCAACACCATGGTCAAGCACTCGATCGTCGGCGGCGACTACAAGACGCGCCGCGCCGAGAGCGAGGCCGCCTGCGCCATCATCGACAGCCATCGCGGCCCGGTGCCCTTTCTGCGCGACGCCACGCTCGAGGACCTCGAAAAGTGGGGCAGCGAGATGACGCCGAAGTCGTATCTGCGCGCCAAGCACGTGATCAGCGAGGATCTGCGCACGGTAGCCGCCAGCGAGGCTCTGCTCGCCGGCGACCTGAAGACGCTTGGCCGCCTGATGGCCGAGGCGCACCGCAGCTATAGCCAGGACTTCGAGGGAAGCTGCGTCGAGGCCGACACGATGGTCGCGCTGGCACAGGATCTGCCCGGGCTGATCGGCGCGCGGCTGACCGGCGGCGGCTTCGGCGGCTGCACCATCAATCTGGTGGAGCAGGCCGATGCCGAGGCCTTCGCCAAGGAACTGGGAGCCCGCTACGAGGCCAAGACCGGCATCAAGCCAGAGATTCACATCTGCCACGCCTCGGCCGGAGCGCACCGCATCGATTAAAAGAACACTCATCCACAAAAGCGGATTCCAAGGGGAAACTTTGGAATCCGCTTTTCTTTCTGGTGAAAGCTGGTTCTTGAGATTTTTCTCATCATTTTCGATGAAAATTTCCTGAAACAGTCCGTTTCATTCGCCGTCAATTTGGAAGTTGCTAAACTTTGATGCAGTTTCCCCGATGAAGACGGCGAGGGAAGCTGTCCGCAGGTTTTCCCTGGAATTTTGTCCCCTCGACTGCCCGTACAGGGTGGCCAAGCCAGTGAGAGAGAAGAAAACACTATGCCGACATGCGCTTCGAAACCTTTTTCCTACGACTCGTTTCCGACCTCTGGACACGTGGCCTATTTTTCGATGGAGATCGCCATCAACCCGGGCATGAACACCTACTCGGGCGGCCTGGGCGTTCTGGCCGGCGACACGCTGCGCTCGGCGGCGGATCTTGGATTGCCGCTGATCGCCTTCACGCTGCTGCACCGCAAGGGATACTTCCAACAGCATCTGGCCGCTGACGGCACGCAGACCGAAGACGTGCAGCCCTGGAATCCGGCCGAGTTCTGTCACGAGGAGCCGGTGCGCGCGACGGTCTCAATCGAGGGTCGCACGGTGGCCATCCGGGCCTGGCGCTATGACGTGAAGGGCCGCTTCGGCCACGTAATTCCGATCTATCTGCTCGACACCGACCTTCAAGAAAACTCGGGCTGGGATCGCGGGCTGACCGACCACCTGTATGGCGGCGACACGAACTATCGTCTGCAACAGGAGATCGTGCTCGGCATGGGCGGCGTGCGCATGGCGCATGCGCTCAACTACCGGATCAATGTGTACCACATGAACGAGGGACACGCCGCACTGCTGACGCTGGCGCTGCTTGAGCGGCAGATGGGTGGCGGGCCGCTGGGCGCCGACACTGAGGCCGACATCGAGGAAGTGCGCCGCAAGTGCGTCTTCACCACGCACACGCCGGTTCCTGCCGGACACGATCGCTTCTCCATGGAGCAGTCCATTCGCATTCTGGGCGGCGACCGCACGGCGCGCCTCGAAAAGCAGGGCTGCTTCCGCGACGGCATGTTGAACATGACGCTGCTGGCGCTGCGCTTCTCGCGCTATGCCAACGCCGTGGCTATGCAGCACGGCAAGGTCTCGCGTGAAATGTTCCCCGAGTTCAAGATCGACTCCATCTCCAACGGCGTTCACGCGCCCACGTGGGTTTCGGAGCCCATCCAGCAGATGCTCGACGAGCACATTCCCGCATGGCGGCGCGACAATCTCTACCTGCGCAACTCCATCGAGATCCCTGAAGCGGCTATTCAGGCTGCGCACGCCCGCTCCAAAGAGGCGCTGCTGGCCGAGGTCGCCACACGCACCGGCCACGTGTTCAATCCGAAGGTGCTCACGTTGGGCTTTGCCCGCCGCGCCGCCACCTACAAGCGCGCGAACCTGCTGTTTACTGATCCAGAGAGGTTGCAGAAGATCGCGGCTGCCGCTGGCGTTCTGCAGATTCTTTACGCCGGCAAGGCTCACCCGCAAGACGAGCCCGGCAAGCGGCTTATCCAGCAGGTAGTGGAAGAAGCCGCGCGCTACTCAAACGACCTCCTGAAGATCGTCTATCTCGAAAACTACGCGTGGGACCTGGGAGCCATGCTCACCGCTGGCGTCGACGTATGGGTGAACACGCCGAAACGGCCCTATGAAGCTTCAGGCACCAGCGGCATGAAGGCTGCGCTCAACGGCGTTCCCAGCCTCTCGATTCTCGATGGCTGGTGGATTGAGGGATGCATCGAAGGCTATACGGGCTGGGCCATTGAAGACGGCGCCACTGATACTGACGAAGCAACCTCGCTCTACGAGAAGCTCGAAAACGCCGTGGTTCCTCTCTATCTGCAGGCCCCGGAAAAGTGGGCGCGCCTGATGCGCAACACGCTCGCTTTCAACGGTTCGTACTTCAACACCAACCGTATGGTGAAGCAGTACACGCGCAACGCATACTACCCAGTGCACATCCTCGAGCACACCAAGGTTCACGAAGAAGTCTTCGCCGACTGAGGAAACCCCGCACTCCGATGGATAGGGTTTGGGAACCGAGACACCAGCAAAGACCAAGGTCTGCTGGTGTCTCGGTATACGTGAGCCGATGAGAGTCTGCGCAGGCAGCGACGCTTGCGAAACGTATCGGCCGGGACTCCGTCAGCTTCGAAGGTTCTTCTGCGTTTCAACGCGAATCCCCATCTCACTCATCTGGCGAATCAGCCGCGCCGGGTCCGCGATCTGCCCCATCATCCACAATCCAGGCCTGCGTATTCCACCATCCAGGTATTGCTTTAGTAGCGCAACCACTGGGGCCGCGGTGAGGAAATACGCATCGTCATGCTGCAGTGTGACACTCGCGCTCCACTGGCTGTTTTCCTTCATGCCTTGCGCGTCCGCCACCAGTTGAGTACCGTAGGGCGGCCGCGCAAAGCGCTTCATCCCCCAGAACAGCAGCTTTCCCATCGGCGCGATCGCAGCTTTTTGCGCCACAAGAACGGAGAGGATGATTACAGGCGAAAGAATCCAATCCACAAACCAGTTGAATCCCGCCATATAAAAGGCGGTCTCTTTTACGTCGGGACACTCGACGGGAATCAGTGCCAATTCCTGCAAAAACAGTGGAATGCAATGGAACGCGCGAAACGGCGGAGCAAAAGCGATACGTCGGTACGGCCAGAGCCAGGCAAGCCATGGCATCATCCAACGCCCATCCCCATAGACCAGTGGCCGCTGTGAGAACGCCGCGACAACTTCGGAGATCGACTCCGGCATCTGCATGTGCGGATCGATCTTCATCCGGATCGCGCATCCAAAATGCACTTCTTCCATCCTGTCGAACTGTGCTCCAAGGTAACGAGCCAGCGCCAAAGGCAGGCCGGGGTGAAAACCGGCTTCGGAGATGAAACATAGTCCGCGCTTTTCGATTTCGCCAGTCAATCTCACAAGCGTCTTCAGCTTGGCCGGACCATAGAGCAAATCCAGATAATCCACGTTGCATTCAAGCGCGGCTATGGCGACAGGCGCACAGTGTGAGGCATAGCTTGTTGCCAGCACCACCAGATCGATGCCATCCAAAGCGGCGCGCACACTCCCGATATCCTCCACATCTACGGCGAGCGCTCGAATCCTGCCGGGAGAGAAGGTCTGAGCCAGCTCCGTTTTCAGCGTCTCTGCCTTCGTGAGACTGCGGCCGGCAATCGTCACCACGGCATCGGTATGCTCCAGCAACAAACGGGCAAGCAGCGAGCCCGTCATTCCGTAACCGCCTAAAATCAGTATCTGCGTCATGCGCTTCTCTCGATCAGAAGGTGCCCTTACCTATCGCATTGGTTGCCGGATGATCGTCTTCAGCTTCTCGGGCGCGGTCCGCCGGAGATTGTTCAGATAGATCTCATGGTGCTTGCCGCGGAGTTCTTTTGCGGCCGCGTGGATGAGGTCGTGAATCCGTTGAATCGTGGGCCCCTCGTCGGCAAACGGGCCCACGTAAAGAATCTGCGCTGAGGGTCCCTCCGTCAGCGTCTCCAGGCGCACCCGGTCGAGCGCCGCCGGATTCTTCTTCCTGCGCACTTCCTCGAATGCCGTGTCCACTTCTTTCCGGCCAATGAAATCCGGCTGAAGAATCATTGCGGTCCACTTCCAAGTCGACTTGTCCCTGGAATGAAATACGCGCGGATCGTCCGCCCACCACAGGCCTTCCAGCGGCAGTACGCCGTAATCGATACCAGGGCCCTTTTTTATCATGAACTTTAACGCATATGAGACGGGATACAGCGCCTCGATCGCGTCTCTATACTCTTGCGATATGCCCGGGTCTCCCGATCCGTCGATCATCAGGTAGCTCATCTCAGGAACGTCGATGATCTCCGTTTTTCTAGGGGCATACAGATGCTTCAGCTCTTTTTTAAAGTCGATCTTATCCAGTTTACCGGCCTCCGCCATATCAGCATAATACTCGTATTTAGGAGGATATAGATGCTGTCATTGTCAGGAGTGAAAGTAATCAGGCGGGCACATATCAACATAGCGACATATTTAAATATGTATGTATGTATTTGTACCATTGGTGATACTATTAGCGAAAACATATCGGTCACTTCCGCGGATGACTCGGCCGCGGGCATAGTCCTGAAGAACATATATTCCAGGCGCTCGATCCGCAGCTACCTGCAGAAGGACGTGCCTGATGAGATATTAATGGAGCTCATCAAGGCAGGCACATATGCGCCCACCGCCGTAAACAAGCAGCCGTGGCGCTTCGTGGTCATAAAAAACCGGGAGCTCATTGACCATTATGGAGAGAGCGCTAAAAAGCGATGGCTGGAAAATAACAAAGACCCGAAAGACGCGCATTTGATCGAGATGGCCAGGATGATGACGCATGAGAATTTTAAAATATTCTATGGTGCTCCGGCGCTGATCCTGATATTCGCGCACCCGGAGGCCTTTTCTCCCGCCCAGGATTGCTCGCTGGCCGCCGAGAACATGATGCTGGCCGGCAGCGCACTGGGCCTCGGCAGCTGCTGGATCGGCCTTGGGACTCCCCTCGGCTCCGACGTGCAGTTCCTGAAAGATATGGGTGTGCCTGAAAATTATCGCCTGGTAGCTCCCCTGATATTCGGGTATCCGAAAAAGGCGGACATTAAAGGCCCGGATCGTAATACCGACGTGATCCTGAAATGGGTGAATTGAGTAAAGAGCGATCACGCTGTTTTTATATAGTACAGGCTTGACCCCGGCCTGTTTTTCTTTTATGCGGTCTCATGAAGCCGGCGGTATTTCTAGCGATACGGATCGTTAAGGCTGGCAATTACGGGAATGTATCGGAAATCCGGAGAAAAATAAGAAAGGTTATGTGAGATAATGACAACATAGTTAAGAGAAATCCCATGAGCGTAGAGAAAAATGATGCCTGTAAGGCGGGTAGCGCCAGTATGCCGAAACTGCCATCCGAGGAGTCCGTCAGGCGCCAGTCCGAAATCCTGAAGGCGCTCTCCGACCCCGTCCGGGCGAAGATCGTGTATGAGCTCGAGGGCGGTGACATGTGCGTGTGCGAGCTGATGCGCGACCTGGGCGTGTCTCAGACGATGGTATCGCACCACTTAAAAATATTAAAGTACGCCGGCATCATTAGCGATAAAAAAGCGGGTAAATGGGTGTATTACTCGCTGGTCGACAGGAAAGCGCTCGACGCGCTAAAGCTATTAGAGACGAGCTGACTTCGGCTGTCTCACCGCACCAGAACGCCGTCAGCCATCAGCAGCTTTTTTGTTCCGTCCTTGTATTCCACTTCGAGCGTGACGTCCGGCGCCGTGACGAAGTCCCAGTGCATGTTGCTCGAGACTTTACCGCCATACATGTCGCTTCTCCCGAAAGCCACGTGCACCGAGCCGCCGATCTTCTCGTCCGTCAGGATATAGCCGATGGCGCGGTCGATTACGGGGTTCAAGCCGATGCCCAGCTCGGCCACCTTCAGCGCGTTCGGCGCGTTATATTTTTGCATGTCGTTCTCGACCATCTTGTGTAATGTGTCGCGCAGCACGTCCTGGTTAACTTGGGCGGTGCATTCGTCTGGAAGAAGCGTGCCATCCTTGAATTTTATCGTGACGCCCTCGATGATGGTGCCGCGCGTCAGGTCGTCCACGGTCAGCGGGCAATAGATCGTGCCCTCGCCATATGTCTCCACCGGCGCCACGAACACTTCGCCCGCCGGGAGGTTCCCGCCCAGGTCGCCCACGGCGATCTTCTCCCCTGTCAGCAGGCCGTCATCCGGGTTCAGACGCCGCCCTTCGATATCCAGCCGGAAGTCCGTGCCGTTCGGGTCGGTGGCGTGAACGTATTTTGCGTTCGCGAGCACCTTCATCACGTGCTCACAGTCGGCCTTCAGCCGGCCATAGTCAATGTTGCAGCCGCCGATGACCAGCTTCTCCAGCACGTCGAGGGAGACGCGGTACATCTTCGCCATTCCCTCGGTCGCCCATCCCATGTACACCCATCGTTTTCCGGGCTTACCGTATATGATCTGCTGCACCGGGAAACTGCCCTCGGAGCGCGCCTGCATCTTATCCCTGAACAGCGCCTTTATCGACGGATCGCTATAGGCCTCTATGATCACGTATGCGTCCATGGCCTGCGCCACGCCCAGCATGATCTTGGGCGCCAGCTTGAGCTGCTGTACGGTCGTGGTTTCCAGTAAGCGCTTCTGATAATCGTTAGATACCGCGCTGATAAAAGGCTGGCCGCCGCGCTTTGCCACCTGTATGCCGATCTCTTCCAGGAACTTCTGCGCGTGCGAGCCGCCCGCGATGAAAATGGCGTCGCCTTCCTTGACGTCGATCGCGCGCATCACGTCCTCGGCGAGTCTCGGGAAAAGTTTCTCGTCAATCATGATGAAGTCATATGCACGGCATAAAGAATAAAGTGTGTCATATAAAGCTCACTAAGTTCTCGAAGTTCGCGGTTTCAACACAATGACACGGGGAACGCGAAGTTTAAGAATGCACTATCCTGATCCGGTCGTTTTCATATACGGCCTGCCACCGCTTGTATTTCATCAGCTCGCCCGTGAGGATGAGCTTGCTCAGCGGGGCTTTTATGAATATATCGACGGTCCGCCGAAGCTCCCGGACGCCGCGCTCGGGGCTGTACCCCATATGCGCGAGGAACGATTCCGCCTCGCCTGAACAGGATAACTCGATCCCCTGCTGTCGCTCCAGGTCCAGGAACACGTCGGCCATCATGCGTTTCAGGATCGCGCGAACATCGTCCTCGTCCAGCGACCGGAATATGATCAGGTCGTCCACCCGGTTCAACAGCTCCGGCCTGAAGGTCATGCCGCCGTCCGTAATGGGTTTTTTAAGCTGGCCTCGCATGGCTTTTTTCAAGGCGCCAGACTCCACGTCCCCGTAATTTAAGCCCTGCGGCTGCATGTTGGAGGTCATGATGAATATCGCGTTAGAAGCGTCTGCGGTCCTTCCTTTTGAGTCGGTGATCCGCCCTTCGTCGAACAGCTGTAAGAATAAGTCCAGCACTTTTGGATGCGCCTTTTCCACCTCGTCGAAGAGCACGACCGCATATGGCTTCGAGCGAAGCCTGCCTGAAAGCTGGCCTTCCTCCTCATGGCCCACGTAGCCCGGCGGCGAGCCGATCAGCCTGGATATGCTTTGCTCTTCCATGTACTCGGACATGTCGAAGCGTATGATCTCGGCGGCGCTGCCGAACAGGAACTCCGTGACGGACCGGGCGAGCTCCGTCTTGCCGACGCCGCCCGGGCCGGCGAACATGAGCACGGCGATCGTCCCCGACCGCTTGCCGAGGCCGGCGTACGCGATCTGCAGCCGCTGGCACACGTGACCGATGGCATCGTCCTGGCCTATCAGCTTCTTTTTCAGGAAAGGCTCCATCTCCAGCAGCCTGGACCGGGGCATCGATCGATTCGAGGAGATGATCTCGAGCGGTATGCCGGTCTTATCGGAAAGAGCGGCTGCTATGTCCCTTTCGTCCACCTCCCGCTTTTCATTACCATAGCCGCTCAGGCTCAGCGATGGGATACGGGCGCCTGCACATGCCCTGTCCAAAAGATCGATGGCCTTGTCCGGCAGCTGGTGGTCGGCGTCGAACCGTATCGAAAGATCGATGGCGGCTGCCAGGGAGGATTCCCCGATATGCACGCCGTGGTGCTGCTCGAGCTTCGGCAGGAGCGCCTGTAGCATGAGCATCGCGTCGTCGCGTCCCGGCTCGCTCACGAACACTTTCTCGAAGCGCCGCTCGAGCGCGGGATCCGCCTCTATATGACGCCGGTACTCCGCCAGCGTCGTTGCGCCGATACACCGCAGGCCGCGTGCCAGGGAAGGCTTCAGGATGCTCGCCGCGTCCATGCCCGAGCTGTCGCTCTTTCCCGAGCCGACGATCGCGTGTATCTCATCGATAAAAAGAATGATATCGGAGCGGGCCTGCGCCTCCTCGATGATCTTCGTGAGCCGCTCCTCGAACTCGCCCCTGTATCGGGTGTTAGCCAGCAGCGTCCCCATGCTCAGCTCTATGATGTGATAGCCGCCCAGCATCTGGGGGTCCTTGCCATGGGCTGTGCGCATGGCCAGCGCTTCCACTATCGCGGTCTTGCCGACGCCGGCTTCGCCCACCAGTACCGGGTTATTCTTCGTTTGCCTCCCGAATATCCGAATTAGTTGTAGCAGCTCCCGCCTGCGGCCTGCGAACGGCCCCAGCCTGCCCTCCAGCGCCTCCCGGGTCAGGTCACGGCCATATGTTTCCAGGTAGCTCTTAGCGTCCTCATGCAAGTCCGGCCTGGTGTCCTGGTTGCCGTTTTTATCCAGCCAGGAGTTAAGGAGAGATCGTATGCCTTCGGATCGGTCGCCGTCTTCCATCATGGCAGTCCAGCCGCTCCCGCTTTCCGCCAGGGCGACCCAGGCCATCGCCGGCTCGATCATGTCCTTGACCCTGATCCCCTCGTCCGCCAGCGCCCGCTCGATGGCGGGGCCCGGGTCCTCCAGGACGGCTGCTAGCAGGTGTATGCAGGAGACCTCTTTTTTATGGGTTGAAAGCTCCAGCGCGCGGTCGAATATCCGCTTACAGGATTCGCTCCGGTGTATCACTTCCTCGGGCTCTTCGGTGCCCTGCCCCAGCCCCTGACGGATCCTGCGGCGTAGCCGCGCCACCGCCACTTCGTGGCCTTCAAGCGCCCCGTACAGGACATTCTCCACAGCGCCGTTCTCGGCGCGCATCGCCAGCCTGGCATCGTTTCCCACTTCGGACATGCCCAGTTTCTTTTCCAGGCTCAGCAGCCCTATCATGAGATGCTCCTTCTCCACATGGTGGTACCTGGACCGGGCAGCCTCTTCCACGGCCACGTCCCATGCCTTCGAGGCGCCATCGGTGATGTGCATGTCAGCCACGGGTGCTTCCCTCCGGATCCCGGTCGGCAAGCGGCTTGTGTCTGATTATCTCCTGGTATGTCTCGACCGCCTCGTTGAACCTGCCTGACTCGTAGAGCGCGTCCGCGAGGTTCTTGTATGCGGAGAAAAGGTCCTCGTCTATGCGAAGCGCTTCGAGATACTCTTTGATCGCCTCATCCGTCTGGCCTTTCATGAAAAGGGCGAGGCCCAGGTTGTTATGGGCCCTGGCATATCCCGGGTCAAGCTCGAGAGCTTTTTCATATTCCCTGACCGCCTGGTCGAGCTTCCCGCGGGCCCTGAACGCCGTCGCCAGGTTGTTGTGCGCGACCGCCATATCCGGCTTAAGGCGTACCGCTGCCTGATACTCAGTGATCGCTTCATCCCAAAGCCCCTTGCGGGCAAGCAGGATGCCGAAGTTATTATGCGCCTCGGCGAAGTCGGGCCTCAGCCTCATGGCCTCGGAATACTCGCTCATGGCGCCGTCCAGGTCGCCGGTGGCGATGCGGGCGAGGCCGAGGTTGTTATATGCTTCCGCATAGGACGGGTTCAGCCGCAGCGCCTCACCGTATTCGAAGATGGCCTCGTCCATGGCCCCGGAAGCCTTGAGGGCGGTCCCGAGGTTGTTGTGGGCGATCGCCAGGGACGGGTCGAGGCGCAGCGCTTCTTTGTATTCGCGCATAGCGCCTGCGTTGATGCCCTTGTCGCTCAGCGCGATCCCGAGGTTATTGTGGACGATGGCCAGGCCAGGCTTAATGCGCAGCGCTTTACGGTACTCGCGTATCGCATCGTCCACCAGGCCGACGTTATAGAGTGACAGGCCCTTATTGTTATATTCCCAGGCCCCCATCTCGAGCTTCGAAGGCGGCGAAGGCGGCTCTGCCCGGGTCAGCGACCGGTACAGCTTTTCAAGATCGTGCCGCAGCTCTCCGAAATCCGCATACCTGTCGGCGGGCTTTTTCTGCATGCACCGGCTGATCATCGGATAAAGCCGTGATCTTAGTTTCGGCACGGGCCTGTTCTTATGCGCCTCATGGTACTCTTTAGAATTGTGGCAATCGAACGGGAGCTTGCCCGTATTGGCCATCTGGAACATGACGACGCCGAAGCTGTATATGTCGCTCCGGATGTCGCTCTGCCCTTCGAATTGTTCCGGCGCAGCATAGGGTGTCGTTCCCACGACGGACTTATTTTGTATGGAATGCAGGAAACTCGCGTCGTGCCGGCTCTCGATGGCCAGGGCTTTTTCTATCGTGGTGCCGTCCCAGAGCTTCGCGAGGCCAAAATCGGTGATCTTCAGCGTGCCGTCCCTGGCGATCATCAGGTTATCCGGCTTGATGTCCCGGTGCGGCGTCACGCCCCTTGAGGCAGCATATTCCATGCCGAGGCAGCACTGGATGGACCATTCCAGTGCCTGAGAGAGCGCGATGGGCGTTTTCAAATACTGCGTAAGCGTGTTCCTTCCGGACTCGTCCGGCGCCACGTACTCCAGCACGATAAACAGCCTGTAGTCCAGCTCTTTCACGCCTATGGCGCGCACGATGTATGGGTGCCAGTCCAGCTGTACCCACGCCAGCACCTCGCGCTTGAAGCCGTCCTTTACCGATCGGGAGTCGAGATACTTGTCCTGAAAAGTCTTGAGCGCACAGATCTCCCTGGCCTCATGGTCATAGCAGACATAGACGACGCCCATGCCGCTTTTGCCCTCGCCCCCGATCACGCGGTAGACCTCGTACTGGCCGCCTATCAGGTGGCCGGCCTTGATCTTTGCCGTAGCTCCGGAGCGTAAGCTTATCGCCGTAACACTCCGCTTACACGAGCCTTTAAAATTGCCCTCGACCTTGCCAGTGGTATCCCACACTTCCCCCCATCTCCGCTACGCACCACCACAATGCGCACATGAAACTTATCAAATTAAAATTTCAATAAATGTGTATACCAGCAACAGAATAAAAACGTTACTATTTAAGGACTTATACAAAAAGCGACAATAAAAAATAATTATTAAAAAAATGAAAAAACGATAATTTTGTTATTTGTCGAACTGCGTGAGCCTGCCGCCGCGTACGAGCGCCACCTTGCCGGTCCGGACCATTTCCTTGATGCCGAACGGCCTCATGAGTTCCTCGAGCGCGTCGATCTTGTCCGTGCTGCCGGTGATCTCGATGACCACGCTCTTGGCGCTCACGTCGATGACCTTGGCGCGGAAGATGTCGACGATCTGGATGATCTCGGACCTGCTGTTCGAGTCGGCCGATACTTTGATCAGGGCCAGCTCGCGGTCGACGGACTCGTGGGGCGCGATCTCGACCACCTTGATGATGTCGATCAATTTATTCAGCTGCTTGGTGACCTGCTCGATGACGTGCTCGTCGCCGTGCGCCACGATGGTCATCCGCGAAATGTCCTGGTTCTCGGTCACGCCGACCGTGAGGCTGTCGATGTTATAGCCGCGCCGGCTGAACAGGCTGGAGACGTGCGTGAGCACGCCGGGCTTGTTGGCCACGAGCACGGATAGCGTGTGGGCCTTTTCGGTACCGTTTCCGCTCGACATTATTTCATCCTCCTCTGGTTCACGAACTCGTTGATGGCCGCGCCGGCGGGGACCATGGGGAATACGTTTTCTTCCCTGGCGGTCCTGAAGTCGATGAACACCGGCTTATCGCTCTTCTGCGCGCTCAGGATGGCGTCCCTGACGTCCGCCGGGCGCTCGACCAGGATGCCGTCCGCGCCATAGGCTTCCGCCACCTTGACGAAGTCCGGCTGGCCCTTCATGTTCGTGTACGAGTAGCGCTTATTGTAGAACAGTTCCTGCCACTGCCTGACCATGCCCAGGTACCGGTTATTGAGGATGGCCACCTTGACCGGGATGTCGTTCTCCATCGCGGTCGCCAGCTCCTGGATGTTCATCTGGATGCTGCCGTCGCCGGCGATGTCCCAGACGCTCCTGTCGGGGCAGCCGACCTTGGCGCCGATGGCCGCGGGGAAGCCGTAGCCCATGGTGCCCAGGCCGCCCGAGGTGATGAAGGTGCGCGGCTTCAGGGTCTGGAGGTAGTGGGCCGCCCACATCTGGTGCTGGCCGACCTCGGTCACGAAGATGCCGTCCTTGACCAGCGAGTTAAGCTGCTGGATGATGCACTGCGGCTTCAGCTCGCTGCATTCCGGCTCGTACTCGAGCGGGTACTCCCTCTTCCACGCATCGATCTTGCGGTTCCACTCCGCCGTCTTAGGGAGCTTCACCTTGAGCGTGGTGATGATCTTCTTCAGGGTCGATTTCGCGTCGCCCACGATGGGCACGTCCACCCGGACGTTCTTGCCCAGTTCCGCCGGGTCCACGTCGATGTGGATGACCTTCGCATTCGGTGCGAAGCTGTCGATCTTACCCGTGACGCGGTCGTCGAACCTGGCCCCGACCGCTATGATCAGGTCCGAGTCGATGATCGCGTAGTTCGCGTATCGCGTGCCGTGCATGCCCAGCATGCCCAGCGAGAGCGGATGGTTCTCGGGGAACGCACCCTTGCCCATGAGCGTGGTCGTCACCGGGGCCATGACCATCTCGGCCAGCTGCAGGACTTCCTCCGCCGCGCCTGCCGCGATCGCGCCTCCGCCTACGTACAGGATCGGGCGCTCGGCTTTTTCGATCAGGTCGCATGCCTTTTTTATCTGTAAGGGATGCCCGGAGTATGTCGGCTTATAGCTCCGCATCTCTATCTTGTCCGGGTATGAGAATTCGACGAGATTTGACTGCACGTCCTTGGGTATGTCCACAAGCACCGGCCCCTGCCGACCCGTGGAGGCGATGAAGAACGCCTCTTTTATGGTGCGGGGCAGGTCTTTTACGTCCTTGATCAGGTAGTTCTGCTTCGTTATAGGAATAGTAATGCCGGTGATGTCCGCTTCCTGGAAGGCGTCGTTGCCGATCAGCGCGGTCGGCACCTGGCCGGTGATGGCTACCATCGGAATGGAGTCCATGTAAGCGGTGGCGATGCCCGTTACTAAGTTCGTGGCCCCCGGGCCGCTGGTCGCCAGGCATACGCCTACGCGCCCCGTAGCCCTCGCAAAGCCGTCTGCGGCGTGTGCTGCCGCTTGCTCGTGCCTCACCAGTATGTGACGGATGCTGGAATCGTACAGCTCGTCATACACCGGCAGAATCTGGCCGCCAGGGTAGCCGAAAATCGTTTCGACGCCCTCGCATTCCAGGGACTTGATCAAAGATCGCGCGCCGGGAATTTTCTTGGATGCACCTGCACTCACTTGCTGACCTCCTGTTCGTGGTTTATTGTGGCTGAAAGGTAACAAAGTGTACCTATTAATAGTTTATCATTATTGTTCATAACAGACCCGGCACCTTTTACTTATTTACCGGTGTCCCGGAGCTTGAGGGCTTGTGAGGCGCAGTCTTTGCCGAGATGCCGTTCTTTTCCTGTATGAGACGGTTCATCCCCTCGACGAACGCCTGTACCGATGCCATGATGATATCGGGGCCCGCGCCCCTGGCGCTGATGACCCGGCCGTCCCGGGACATCTTTACCCAGACGTCTACAAGCGCGTCCGTGCCTCCGGTGATCGCTTCCACCCGATAGTCGTCCAGCTTGATGTCGGCGACGCCCATGATGGCCTTGCGCAGCGCGTTCAGCGCCGCGTCCACCGGGCCGACGCCCACGCCGGACTCGATGACCTCGCGGCCGTCGATGGTGACCCTTACGGAGGAGGTCGGGGTCGCCCGGTTGCCCGCCAGGACCGTGCAGTCGATCAATTTGATCCTCGCTTCCGTCTTGATGCCCAGCACGCTGTCCGCGACCGACATGAGGTCGGCGTCCGTGACGTGCTTGCCCTTGTCGCCCAGGTCCTTGATCCGCTCGGTGATCTGCTCGAGCTGCTCGCCCGTCGCGTTCAGGCCGAAGTCCCGTAGCGCGAGCTCCACGCCCGCACGGCCGGTGTGCTTCCCCAGCACGATCTGGCGCTTGCGGCCGATCGTCTCAGGCGTGATGGGCTCGTAGGTCATCGTGTTCGCCATCAGCCCGTGGGTGTGTATGCCCGACTCGTGCCGGAACGCGTTATCGCCCACCAGTGATTTAGTAGGCGCCACCGGTATGCCCATGAGGCGGCTGACCAGCTTAGAGGTCGGATACAGGCTCTCGAGCTGTATGCGCGTGTTCACGCCATACAACGCCTTTAGCACGACCACGACTTCTTCCAGGGCCGTATTGCCTGCGCGCTCTCCGACGCCGTTGACGGTCACGTGCGCCTGCGCCGCGCCGGCACTGAGTGCGGCGATCGTGTTCGCCGTCGCCAGTCCGAAGTCGTCATGACAATGGATACTGACGGGCGCCTTTACCTCATCGGCCAGTCGCCTGAAAATATCGTACGAGTCCTCCGGCCTGAGCACGCCTACCGTATCGCAGAAGCACAGCCTTTCGGCGCCGGCTTCGACGCCCGCGTTATAGACGCTGATCAGATAATCTAAATCGGCGCGCGAAGCGTCCTCGCCTGACAATTCGACGACCAGGCCGTGCTTTTTGGCGTACTCGACCATCTTGACGGCCATGTCCTTTACGGTCTCGCGGTCCTTCTTCAGCTTTTCCTTAATGTGAAGGTCCGAGACGGGGACTACGAGGTGTATGGAGTCCACGTCGCATTCGAGGGCATAGTCGATGTCGCTTTTCACGCATCGGGCAAAACTGCAGATCTCGGCGCGCAGCCCCTCTTTAACGACCGCTTTGATACCGGCACGCTCGCCTTCGGACGTTATGGCCGACCCGGCCTCGATCACGTCGACGCCCAGCAAGTCCAGGTTTTTAGCGATCCAAACTTTTTTCTCGGGCTCCAGGCTTACGCCCGGGGTCTGCTCACCGTCTCTCAATGTGGTGTCAAGGAACCTGACATCACCAAATAAAAAGATTCCTTCTAAACATGATGATTCCAGAATGTAATCGATGTAAAGATATTTTAATCTTTGGGTT
>DBTV01000023.1:0-996 GCA_002307235.1 Acidobacteriaceae bacterium UBA1307 | reverse complement strand
GAGGAGGGCTTATTTCTTGTCGCCCTCGGCCGGCTTGTCCTTGTCCTCGGCCGGCTTTTCAGCCAGATGGCTCTCGCTAGCTTTTTCCATGTCGGCCTTTGCCTTATCGACGGCTTCCTTCTCGGCCTTCTTTCGGGCTGCGCGCTGTTTCGAAAGCCATTCGTAAATGCCTATGCTGCCCAGGATGACCGCGATCAGTGAAGAGACCGTACCGACGCACACCGTCGGGCTATACAATAATGCGATCCACGAGTCCAGCGGGGACGACGGCGATGGCGACGGCGTCACCGTGGCAGGCGTCTGGGTGGGCGTGGTAAGGTGCTCCAGGGCGATCGAGTCCAGGATGCCGGCACCGTTGATCATCGACGTGGTGCGAAGGGCGGTCTTATACCCTTCCGCTTTCACCGACACGTCATATCGGTCCGGGTACATCTTATCGGTCGTGAACGTACCGTCAGAGCCGGTGATCGTCGTGTACTTTTTACCATATGTCGGCGAGGTGAACGTGACTTCTGCGCCGGCTAACGGCGTATTGTTGGCTGCGTCGACGACCGTGCCGCTGACCGTAGATGTTTCCTGCGGCACAGGTGTCGATGTCCCGGATGTCGGGACGGTGACTGTGGTTTCAATGGAATCGATCTTTGTGCCGTTCAAATATGCGATATACCCGAAGCTCAGTATCTGTCCTGCCTCGGCATTCTTGTATACGGGCGTGTCAAGCGTCTGTGTTACGCCCGGGTCGACGATGTATTTTGTATTATTAGCCGTGCTACCGATGTAGGCTGTCACCTGTATCTGCTCGCTCAGGCTGTTAGTCACCGTGACCGTAACGTGGTCATCACTCCAGTAGGCGTTCGTGAACAGCGTCCCTGCTATGGGTGTAGGTGTCGGGGTCGGGCTGGCCGTCGGGCCCGGGGAAGGGGTGACGGTAAGCGTCGGGGTCGCTGTCGTCGTATTGTTACTAGTCGTATTATTAGCGCCCGCTGCTGACGACAT
>DBTV01000051.1:10742-42880 GCA_002307235.1 Acidobacteriaceae bacterium UBA1307 | reverse complement strand
CAGATCCTCGAAGTGGACTTCCGGATGTTCGTCCATCACCCAGATGAGCTTGGCCGCATCCATCGGCGAACCGCCGCCGAGGGCAACGATCACATCCGGCTTGAAGGCGTTGGCGGCCTCCAGGCACTTGCGCACCGTCGACAGATTCGGATCGGCCTTCACCTGATAGAAGGTCTCAACCTCGAGGCCCACCTTCTTCAACTGCTCGATAACGGTGTCCGCCATCCCGGAGCTGAACAGGAAGCCATCGGTCACCAACAGTGCGCGCTTCTTGCCGGCAAGTTCCTTGAAAGCCTCGCCGATGCAGCCACGGCGGAAGTAAATCTGACTCGGCAAACGATGCCACAGCATATTCTCTTCTCTCTTCGCGACAGTCTTTTTGTTGAGCAAGTGCTTCGGCCCCACGTTCTCCGAAACCGAGTTGCCGCCCCAGCTTCCGCATCCGAGCGTCAGGCTCGGCGCCAGGCTGAAGTTGTACAGGTCGCCGATGCCACCGAACGAGGACGGCGTGTTGATGAGAATGCGCGAGGTCTTCATCTGCTCGCCGAAGTAGGTCACGCGCTCTTTCTGCGCATCCTGGTCGGTATAGAGAGCCGAAGAGTGACCGATGCCGCCAAGCGCCACCAGCTTGGCCGCCGTATCCACCGCGGCCTTGAAGTCCTTGGCGCGATAGAGAGCCAGAATCGTCGACAGCTTTTCGTGCGCGAACGGCTCGGTGACCAGTGCATCGGTGACCTCGCCCATCAGAACCTTGGTCGTGGCCGGAACCTGGATGCCCGCGATCTCGGCGATGGTCGTGGCCGCCTGGCCGACGATCTTCGGATTGACGGAGCCGGCCGGCGTCAGAATCAGCGCGCGAACCGCGTCGAGTTCCTTGCCCTTCAGCATGTAAGCGCCGTGCGAGGCAAAGCGGTCACGAACCGCGTCATAGACGGAATCGACCACCACCACGGCCTGCTCAGAAGCACAGATCATGCCGTTGTCAAAGGTCTTCGACATCAGCACCGAAGCCACGGCGCGCTTGATGTCCGCCGTCTCGTCGATGACCACCGGAACGTTGCCCGAGCCGACGCCAATCGCCGGCGTACCCGACGAATAGGCCGCCTTCACCATGCCCGGTCCGCCCGTCGCCAGAATCAGGCGAATGTCCTTGTGCGCCATCAACTGGTTCGACAGCTCGATGGTCGGATCGCTGATCCAGCCAATCAGATCCTCGGGAGCGCCCGCCGCCACGGCCGCATCCAGTACCAAGCGCGCCGCCGCGCAGGTGCACTTTTTGGCGCGCGGGTGCGGGCTGATGATGATGCCGTTGCGCGTCTTCAGGCTGCAGAGCGTCTTGAAGATCGCCGTCGAAGTCGGGTTGGTCGTCGGAATAATGCCGCAGATGACGCCCATCGGCTCGGCGATGGTGATCGTGCCGGCCTCGTCGTCCTCGTCCACAATGCCGCAGGTCTTCTCGTCCTTGTACTTGTTGTAGATGTACTCGGAGGCGAAGTGGTTCTTGATGACCTTGTCCTCAATCACGCCCATGCCGGTTTCTTTCACGGCAAGCTGGGCCAAAGGAATACGAGCATCGGAGGCAGCCAGTGCCGCCGCGCGGAAGATGTGATCCACCTTCTCCTGCGTAAAGCTGGCGTACTTCTGCTGGGCAGCCTTGACGCGAGCCACCAGTGCATTCAGCTCATCAGCCGTGGTCACCCGGTTTTTCTGTTCCTCATTCACCGCTACAAGCGCTTCGAGATTCGTCATAGTGCTCCTTTGCTCCTCTTCGGCCGACCTCGGAAATCGTTCTTCTCGGGACTGCGACTGCGAAAATCCGTTCGGTCCGGGCTGCTATCGCCGGGCTATACGATCAAGCCTTAGCGATAAGTCCATATCGATAATTCTGTATCGACTATAGGGCCGTTCGGCCCCCAAAACAGTGATCGCGGTCACGCGCCCAAATTAAAAAATGGCGCCCATTTCCCCCTGAGATGAAAAGTGATGGACGATTTATTCCTTTTAATTTCAGCATATTGCAAAACCAATCAAAATCGTTCTCTGTTACTTGGCTGTTTCTGAAAACAGCCATTTCCGCTCCGGTAGACCCCGCGCGTACGGCGGCAAACTGGCAGAAAAATCATGTCTTGCAGCCGCAAACAGGCCGCGCGGCTCCCCCGCAAACCGAGTTTCGCGACCAAACTCCGCCTCCAAAATGCTGGGAGCGGCGAGAAGAATCACATTGCGGGACAAGTCCCAATAAACACCCTGCATAAAAGCATCGTGCGCTTTGTCCAGCAAGCGCGGGCCAAGGCCGGGTTTTGAAAGCACACGGATTCATCCCTGCCACACCGAGCAGAAAAAAGGAGGGGCTTCAGTGCCGGAGGGACGATCGTCGGAGGAAAGGAAACAAAAAACAACACCCGCGCTGAAAGGCAAGAACTCAATCGAGGGAGTGGCTTTGTCGGCAGTCTGCTGCGCGTCGTGCGCCTCTACGCGGCACCGCGCAAAGGTGCGGATCAAACATTTTTTTGCGGCAGGCAGACCCGCAATCTTGACAAGATGCGAGCCTTACCCTACTCTTGGTTTCAACGCGCAATCTGCTTGGCAGACTGCGAGCTATGCAGGAAGAGGATCAGGACTTTGTCGATGACGCTCACCATCTCCGCGCTGTGTTGCTGCTGTCAGGGCTGCGACGCGCGGGCGTGCCGAATGAGCTGATTCGAAGATACCGAATCCGTTTTCCTTCGTCCCACCTGCTCGATTGAGCACGGTGGGTTTTTTATTTGTACGGAATGACAGTTTCATCAGGCACCGGTGGCGAAGTGGTTAACGCGCAGGTCTGCAAAACCTGTACACGCGGGTTCAATTCCCGCCCGGTGCTCCAACAATTTTTCCTTTTCTTGGCGGAGATTCCGTTCAAGAAGAAGCCGGGCATCAGTGGCGAAGTGGCTAACGCGCAGGTCTGCAAAACCTGTATACGCGGGTTCAATTCCCGCCTGGTGCTCCAACAATCTTCCGATCCCGCCACACGCGGCTGCGTGAAAGAATCAGAGCATGGCTATTTATGGTGAAGGCATTCTAGCTCCCCGCGTCAGCAAAAAAGCAGCCCAGTTTACCGAATCCGTGATCCGCGATATGACGCGGCAGGCGCTGCTGCATGGGGCCGTGAATCTGGCCCAGGGCTTTCCGGACTTCTCCGCCCCCGAGGTGCTCAAGCAGGCCGCGCGGCAAGCCATCGCCGACGATGTGAACCAGTACGCCATCACCTGGGGCGCGAAGAATTTCCGTCAGGCGCTGGCCGACAAGTTCTCCCGGCAGTTTGGCATCGCCATCGATCCGGAGCGCGAGATCACCGTCTGCTGCGGATCGACCGAGGCCATGATCGCCACACAGTTGGCGCTCGTCGATCCCGGCGACGAGGTCATCATCTTCGAGCCTTTCTATGAGAACTACGGCCCTGACGCGATTCTCTCCGGTGCTACCCCGCGCTACGTCACCCTCTATGCTCCCGAAGAAGAAAACGGCGAGTGGCGCTTCGACATCGATGAGTTGCGTGCCGCCTTCAACAACAAGACGCGCGCGATTCTGCTGAACACGCCGCACAACCCCACCGGCAAGGTCTTTACGCGCGCGGAGCTCGAACAGATTCGCGATCTCTGCGTCGAGTTTGACGCTCTCGCCATTACCGACGAGATCTACGAGCACATTCTCTACGACAACGCCGAGCATGTTGCGCCGGTCACCATCGAGGGCATGCGCGAACGCACGGTGACCATCAACAGCCTCTCAAAGAGTTATAGCGTCACCGGCTGGCGCGTGGGTTGGGCGATTGCGCCGCCCGCGCTGACTGCGGCCATCCGCAAGGTGCATGATTTTTTGACCGTGGGAGCCGCCGCGCCCCTGCAGGCAGCCGGCGCCACCGCGCTGGCCCTGCCCAAGGCCTACTATCGCAACCTCGCGCTCGAATATGGCGAACGGCGCGACCTGCTGCTGGCCGCCGTGCGCAAGGCTGGCTTCACCGCCTACAAGCCGCAGGGCGCCTACTACATCATGACCGACATCCGCGCCTTTGGTTTTGCAAACGATCGCGCCTTTGCCGAGCATCTGGTCCGCGAAGTCGGCGTGGCCACCGTTCCCGGATCGAGCTTTTACAGCGATCCCGCGCGCGGCGCGCAACAGGTTCGCTTTGCCTTCTGCAAGCGCGCCGAGACCCTTGAAAAAGCCATCGCCAAGCTGGCGGCATTGCGACAATAAGCTGCAACGCCGCCACGTTCAGGCCACGCACGCGACCTTCTGCGTCCTTCTACTTGTGCGGAACCTGCGCGAGAATGTAGCGAACAAACTCCACACCACCGGCATAGTTGTCATACGCGGCAGGCAGCTTGCGTCCGTCGACATATTCGTTATAAATCCATGGATCGACCACGGCAATGACCGTGCCCTTGCCGAACTTTGACTGCGCCATGAAGACGTCCTCGCCCTCCTGCAGCAGCGGTCGCGCGGCGCCTGAAACCGAGATCGTGCAGACATCCTTCATGTAGAGCGTGTGCGGCTGATGAAAGACCGTCCCCTTGCCATCGACGGCAATCTTGCCCGTCGCCCAGTCCGTGCCCACCACATGCTTGCGCAGCACGTTGTTGAAGTGCAGGCCGAACTTTTCAGCCACGACATTGAAGTGCTCAAGGTCCGCGACAGAGCTGTCGTTTTGCAGAATCACCAGCACGCCACCCGCCTTCACCCACTGGGCCAGTGCCTCGGCATCGCGCGCATTCGCATAGTTGGGCTTGGGATTCTTCGCCAGATTGTCCGGTGAAACCACAAAGAAGACCTGCGCATTTTTCAGCCGCGCCGCCGTCGGCTCGGCATCGATCTCCGTCGTATGCGCACCGAAATTTTCAAGGATGCGCCCCACCGTCGAGTAGCCAGCCTCGCCCTGATAGTTCCACTTGTAGTGGAAGTAGAAGGGCTGATCGAAGGCATCCCGCATCTGCTGGGAGTTGAACCAGCCATCCATCGCCACCGTCACGCCGCGCCCCAGCCGGGCCCTCTGCGCATTCTCCATCTCGACCGCGGCCTCGATGAACGGACCAACGCCCTTGGGATCATTCGCGACAATCGGTTCGCTCAGATAGTACGCGTAACTGCCCGAGCGATAGGGTGTGCCGCCCAGTCCGCCCACCTTCACCGTCTTGGTCAGCGAAACATCATCGCCCGATCCAACTTCGATAAAGTTTTTGAGAATTCCCTCGTAGCCATGCGTGGCCGAGGTCAAAAACTGCTCCGGCAAATAGCCACGGCGCACGCCCTTGGCCAGCGCATAGACGATCATGCATGAGGCCGACGACTCCACATAATTGCCCTTCTCGTTGCCCTTGTCGAGCACCTGATACCACAGTCCGGTCTTCGCGTCCTGCACGCGCGCAAGCGCCGCCGACTCCTCGTTGAGAATCGCGACCAACTGCTTGCGCCCCGGATCGTTCTCTGGCAGATAGTCGAGCGTATCGACCAGCGCCATCATGTACCAGCCCATCGCCCGCGCCCAAAACTCCGGCGACAATCCCGTCGCCTTATCGGCCCAGCGCTGCTGCTTCGACTCATCCCATCCGTGATAGAGCAGGCCGGTTCTGGCGTCGCGCATGTGCTCGGCCACCAGCGTGAACTGGCGCGCGATGTCGGCATAGTTTTCCGGGTGATGCGCCACCGTAGCGTACTCGGCATAAAACGGCTCGGCCATATAGAGCCCGTCGAGCCACATCTGATGCGGATACCGCTCCTTGTGCCAGAATCCGCCCGAAGCCGTGCGCGGCTGCTTCTGCAACTGCTCATAGAGTAGGCCCGCCGCCGTCAGATAATGCTTGTCCTGCGTAACGCCGTACAGCCGCAGCAGTTGCCGCCCCATCAAGATACTGTCGAGCTGATACTCGGCCGGCTTGTAGCTCGGAATCATTCCCTCCGGCGTCACCACCTCATCGACCGCGGTCTTGATGTAGTTGTAGTAGCGCGCATCGCCGGTGTTCATCCACACCGCATCGATGCCCTCAAGATAGGTGCCAAGCTCATATTTGAAACCCGGCTTCCCGTTCGGGCCATCGGTATGTCCGTTGGGCCAACGCGCCATCGCGGCATTGGCCGCGCGCTGCGACCACGGGGAGGGATTCTTCTGCTCCCCCTGTGCCCAGCTCATCGCGCCACACACAGCCAGAATGGCTACCGCCGTGACGGAAAAATGAAAAACTCGCATAAAGACTCCCGATGTGGATTCGCCCAGCGAACCAAATGTTTTTACGTGCACCATGTTTTTTTGCGCCGAACCAAGCATAGACGCTCAACCATTCCACCGACAACCCGCCCGTTCCACGCAGAAAATCCCACGCGCGTGCTGCTCAAAAAGAAAGGGCCGCCGGCAATGCCGACAGCCCTTTCGGTGGATGGGTGGATGGAGATTAGAAGGAGATGCGTGCGGTAAACTGCGCAGCCTTGCGGTTGGCGGCACCATTGGTCGTCACCATGCCAAAGGTGCTGCTGCCCAGCGCAGTACTGGCCACAGCAAACTGCGTGTGGTTGGTGATGTTGTACCACTGAGCCTTGAAATCAAACTTGCCACCCTCAATGAAGTGCAGCGGGAAGCTGCGCGACAGCGAGAGGTCAGCCTGATAGTTGCCCGGACCGTAAAGGTTGTACGGAGCAGTACGCGGCAGGTTGCCGAACTTGTAGTCCGACGTTTTGACGAAGGCCGTCGAGTCGATGAACGCTTTGCTGTTCGCCGTGCCCGTGGTTACGCCCTTGCCCCACTTGCCATTGATGCGTGCCTTGCCGGTAAAGCTCGCATTGTACGAAGCCGGGCACCAGCTGCCCTGCGCCGGGTTGGTATTGCAGGTCGACAGCGTCACAGCGAGCGGCGAGCCAGAGTACGCCTGAACAACACCCGACAGGGTATAGCCACCCAGAAGCGCGCGCTCCAGGCGACTCGAAGCCAGGATGCTCTTGCCGAGCGGCAACCTCCAGACGGCGGTTACCGTCAGATGCTGCGGCTGGTTCGAGGTGGAAACCGTACGCTCATAGCGCTGGTTCGAAACGAAACTGCCACCGGTCGCGTCCTGAATGTAGTCGGTCGGAATCGTATAACCACTACGGAAGTTGCCGCCGTTATCGATCGAACGCGAGAGAGTGTAACTCACCGTCGTGGTCAGGCCATGGTAGTTGCGAATGTTGACCACGGCTTGCAGCGCGTTGTAGTTGGAGTTGGCAACATACCCATAGGCATCACTCACCGAGTTAAACGGGAAGGGCTTGAGGGCCGTGGCCACCGAGAAGTTGGAAGTGGTCGTGTTGTAGTACTTCAACCCTTGGCAGTTTAGAGAGTACTTGGTGCAATCCGTAGCAACCGTTGCTTTGCTATCGCTCAGCACCGATCCAAGATACAGATACTTTGGATCAAGCTGGTTCGCCCAATAGCCACGTGCATTCGATCCATCCATCTGCAAAAAGTGACCTTGCGAACCCACGTAGGTCACATTCAAGGCAATGGCATTGGTCAACTGACGCTGAGCACCAAAGCTCCAGTTGAGGTACTCCGGAGCGCGGCCACCGAGATACGGATCAAGATAATTAGCGCTGGTAGGAGAAGTAGTGATACCACCATTGGTTGCATAGGTCGAGCTGAGATAGCCACTACCCAGAGCATTGCCCGAAGCAGCGCCCGAAGCAGCCGCATAGGTCGGCATCACACCCGTGCCGCCCGTCGTTAGGTTGGTCAATGTGGTCTGCGCGTTGCTCGACGTCCAGGAGCCCGACGCCGAGAAACCCTGCGTGCCCAGGCTATAGGTATTGCCGCCCACCGCATCGCCATGGGTAAACATCAGGCCATAGCTACCACGAATCACCGTCTTTGAATCAAGCTGGTAGGCCAGACCCAGGCGGGGACCAAAGTTTTTGAAGTAGTTATTGACAGGCGAATGGCAGTTGCAGGTATTAGTGCCAAAACCAGCAAACTGCAGCGCGCCATTCATCCCTGTTGCGGAGCTAGCCAGATTCGGGTTGAAGAAGCTGGCCATGTCATTGACTTCGCGCGCTGTCGGGAAGAAGTCATAGCGCAGACCAAGATTCACGGTTAACTTCGAGCTGACCTTCCAGTCATCCTGCACATAAGGCGAAATTGCCCGGAAGCGCGCGCCATAGGTCGGATGATAGGTGTAGTCTGTCAGACTGGCCGAATCGGCCTGTCCCACCAGGAAGCTGGCATAGGCCGCGCCCGTTGCAGTGTCGATGGTGTAGTTCGTCGCACTGGTCGTGTTCTTGACGCTGAACTGGCCAGTTTCCGTGTTGGTGTAGTTCAACGTCAAAGGCGTGGTGCCTCCCGTTGCACTGGTGGTGTTATACAGCAGCCAAGCAATCTGGCCACCGAAGGTGATCGAGTGCTTGCCCACATTCCACTGCAGGTTGTCGAGCACCGTGTAGTTCTGAGCAATCACCACATTGGCCGTCGTACCACCCCACTGCGTCGGCACATTCGTACCCGAGAACTTCACTATCGGGAAGGCACCGGCGGCCTGGCCGCTCGGAAGTCCCGAAATGCCCATGGTGTTGGCCGAATACTTCGAATCGTAGCTTGTGCTGAAGGTAGGACCGTTGTAGCGGGCATAGCCCCACTTCAACTGGTTAAGAACGTTCTGCGAAAACACATGCGTTTCTTCCAGGCTCCAGACTGCCGTCTTAGGGGCATAGGCCTGGCCATAGTTATAGGGAGCCGGTCCGATGTTGCGCCCCGGAGTCGACTGCCCCACGGGGGACGAGCTGGCCTGACGGCCCACGGCACCAATCACGCTGAGCGTATCCTTCGGGCTGATCACGTAGTCAACGCGGCTGGTTGTGGACCAGTTATTCAAACCAGTGGCGTTCGTGCCGATGTAGTTGTACTGCAGCGCTGAACCAATGCCCGAAGGCAGCGCTGACTGCATCTTCGTCGCAATCGCCGAGATCTTGCCCGGCGAAATTACATTTGCCTGGCCGTTGTACGAATACTGTGTGCGGCAGTTGTACTTGTACGTCGTGGTGCCAGTCGTAGAGGTGCAAACCGCCTGCGTGGTCGGGTCATAGATCGGAAGCCCGAACGTGCTGAAGTCACCGCTCTGCTGTGCCGCCGTCGGAAAAGTCATGGCCGTCGGGACCGCGCTCGAATAGCGATAGCCGTTGTAGTTTTCGAAGAAGAACAGCTTGTTCTTCAAGCCGCCAAAAGGAACCAGCGGACCACTGATGCTGACGCCGTATTCGTTGTTGTGCTCAACGGGCTTGACCGCATGTCCCACGGCCGTATTGACGGCCTTGCCCCAGAAGCCCCAGGTGTCGAGCGCCGTGTTGCGGAAGAACTCGTACGCGGTGCCGTGATACTTGGGCCCGCCGCCCTTCACCGAATAGTTCATGACACCCTGGCCTTCGTAGATTGCCGAATAGCCGGTCGTCTGCACCTGAAACTGATCGATGGCGTCGACCGAGATCGCCGACCACACATAGCGCGGATCGCCGTTACCACCGGCGCGCACAAACGGAATACCGTCAATATAGACGGCCGAGGCAGCACCCTTGCTGCCCGAACCATTGATGATGCCAACGTTGGTGGTGGCATTGCCGGTGGTGTTGTTGCCCTGCACACCAGGCATCAGGTAAACAAAGTCCGTTGCACGGCGCTGATCGGCCTGGCCGTAAGCGCCCATCATGACAGGCAGTTCGGAGTAGGTTTCCTGCTCCATGGTGTTGCCCAGTGTCGCGTTCGAGGTCTCGAGTTGCGGCGGCTCGGCAGTCACCGTAATCTCTTCCGTCGATGCGCTGGCAACGGCCAGCGACGGGTTATAAGGCTGCGACTCCATGGCATTGACGTGAATGTTTTCCTGCAACAGTGTCTGGAATCCCTGCGCCTTCACCATCAAAGAGTAGATGCCGGGGTCCAGAGCCGAGAAGGTATAGCTTCCCGCGTTGTTGGTCTTGTTGACGGTCTTCACGGAGGTCGCGGTGTTTTGCACCGTCACCTCTGCGTTGGGAATCACGGCGCCGGTCTTATCGGTCACCACGCCCGTGATCTGCCCCTTACCGCTTAACTGTGCCACGGCCGAAACCGCACACAACAGCAGGATCACTCCCACCAAGCAGCTCAACCCCAAAGTCTCGCTCCAGGTTTTCTTACCGGCTGCTCTGCTCAGTCGGCTGCGAAGCCAATTTCGCATGTCCATATGCCTCCTCGAAATCCTTGACTTGCTTGTCATGCAACTCCATTTTTGCTATTTCAGTGATTGCGATTCTGGCCACGCGACAATAGGCGTCGTGGTCAGACCACAATCTTAGAGCGCGGTAAGTTTCGTACAGCAAAACATCAATTGTCAACATCGAAATTCAACTTATTTTCGCGCTTCAATCTATATCCATGCGCTGTTGCCAGGCCTATCCCGATCAAAGAGTTCGTTCGCGACTCCAACGGTAATTTGACAGTTCTTGTCATAAACTATTCCTCTAATAAAACCACGCCCCAGACTTACTCAACAAAGAAAACAGATTCCCTCGAAAGCTACATTTTCTGCGAGCACACGAGGTCCGTCCTCTGCCCTTTTCTGTCTTCTTCTTGTGTTTTACAAGGCTGCCATACGAGCAAAAGAATTCCTGGCCAAGAGATCTGCGGCCCCATCCACAATGGCGTCAACGCCTTCAATGCAAGCCCGCACATTGTTCTGTGCTCGCATCGATACTGGCACGCATCCATCGGAGCCAGGAGCCTGCGCGCATACGCAGACTCCGCAGGCACGACGGTCGAACAGGCCGCGCGCGTTGGTCGCTTGCCACAGAGCCGACGCGCAAGCAACGAGAGAAATAGCCCTCATCCTGTTCTGTTTTTTCGTTTGCGGAGACAAAAAAAAACGCCGACGACTCCCTGCGGTTTTGTACAAAGGCGCACCTTTGCACCGGCGCGGCAAACAACACTGCGTCGCGCCCAGCCTGCGGCTGAACCTTTTTGGTTACCTGCAATGTTCTGAATTTGCCGCGGAACTCACCGCCGATGGCGCATGCGCAACACAAGTCTCGCGCGCATCGGGCAACCGCAGCGCGCAAGGCTCAGCAATCCCACGAGCCCCGGCGCGTTCCGCCTTCGCCCGGCGGTGATGGCGGATTTAGCTGGCCGGGCGTACGGAGCCCTTCGCCGCCGATTTTTTCTCGATCGGCCGCTCCATGCCCTGCGCCTCCTGCGCCATGCGCAGATGCTGTTCCATGAGCTTGCGGGCCTCGAGCGGCTTTCGCGCGCGGATGGCGCGATACAGTTCGCGATGCATCTCGGCCGACTCGCGCGTGTCGATGGCCCGCTCGACGGTCTTGCGCCGGTTGTCATAGAGCGCCGAGGTCAGCGTCTCAATCAGCGCGGCCATGATCGGATTGCACGAGGCCTGCCCCAGGATGCGATGAAAGTTCAGATCGTGGATCAGGTAATCGGCCGGGCTGTCCATGACGGCAAACATCTCCGCGACCTCGTCGGCCAGCGCCATGTGGTGTTCTTCTTTTCCTCGCTCGGCGGCCAGAGCCGCGATGTTGCTCTCAAGGATGATGCGCGCCTCGAACATCTGCCAGCTCTGAAAGCCATGCAAAGCGCCGATCATCCCGAGCGAGGTCGAACCAATCTGCGGAGGCCCGTCGGCGACAAAGGTGCCCACACCGTGTTTGACCTTCATGACGCCCATCGCCGCCAGGTAGCCGATGCCGGTACGCAGGCTGGCGCGGCTGATGCCGAGCGTCTTTGCGAACTCGCGTTCTGGTGGAATCTTGTCGCCGGACTGCAGCGTCCCATTTTCGATCAGAGATCGGATGTGGTTAACCACTTGCGTGGTCCGATGTACTTCATGCGCTTCTTCTTTTGCCCGCGCCATCCTTCGGCCACCTTCTCTATTTCGTTCTAAAACCCAAGGCAGAATTGAGAGTATCACTCCTGCCCGAATTGGCTCTACATCGTCCGAAAAAGCCTATCAGCCGACACGTCACGTGGCCAACAACTCTGTGTATACTGTGGTCTGACCTCGGCGAGGCCGGTATCAAACTTTCATCTGCCGGGAGGTAGAATTTAGGCATGTTGCTTCATGAAGATCGACTTTTTCCTGCCGAACCAAGCGCACGCAGGGTTGCCAAGGCTCTCTACGCGCAAGTAAAAGATTTGCCGATTATTAGCCCCCACGGACACACCCAGGCCTCCTGGTTTGCCGACAACACCCCCTTTCCGGACCCGGCAACCCTGTTTGTCCAGCCCGATCATTACGTCTTCCGCATGCTCTACAGCCAGGGCGTGGATCTGGATACGCTCGGCATCGGCAAGGCGAAGATCGAGAATCCGCGCGAAGTCTGGCACATTTTTGCCAAGCACTACTATCTGTTCCGCGGCACCCCGAGCCGACTCTGGCTCGACTACGCCTTCGAGAACCTGTTCGGCATGACCGAACGGCTTTCGGAGAAGACCGCCGACCTCTATTACGACGCGATCGACGCCAAGCTGCGCACCCCCGAGTTTCTGCCGCGCGCCCTGTTTGAGCGCTTCAATATTGAGGTTCTGTCGACCACCGACTCGCCGCTCGACTCGCTCGAAGACGTCCAGAAGATTCGCAACTCCGGCTGGGGAAAACGTGTTCTGCCCGCTTTCCGCCCCGATCCGGTCGTCGACGCCGACTTTATCGGCTTCCACGAAAACCTGGTCAAGCTCGGTGAACTCTACAAGGAAGACACCGCGACCTGGGCCGGCTATCTGAATGCGCTGCGCAAGGCTCGCCTGTTCTTCAAGGAACAGGGTTGCACCTCGACCGATCACGGCCATCCGACGGCGCTGACCGCCGATCTGCCCAAGGCCGAAGCCGAGGCGCTCTACGCCAAGATCTTCTCCGGCACCTCCACCAAGGAAGAGCAGGAGCTGTTCCGTGGCCAGATGCTGACGGAGATGGCCGCGATGAGCCTCGAGGATGGTCTGACCATGCAGATCCACCCCGGCTCGGTGCGCAACCACAACCCGGTCATCTACCAAAAGTACGGTCGCGACAAGGGTTGCGACATCCCCAGCCCCACCGAGTATGTGCAGGCTCTGCGCCCGCTGCTCAACCGCTTTGGCAACGAAGCCAAGCTGACCATCATCCTGTTCACGCTCGACGAAACCGTCTACAGCCGTGAACTGGCTCCGCTGGCCGGTCACTATCCGGCGCTGCGCCTTGGTCCCTCCTGGTGGTTCCATGACAGCCCGGAAGGCATGCGCCGCTTCCGCGAGCAGGTCACCGAGACCGCCGGCTTCTACAACACTGTCGGCTTCAATGATGACACTCGTGCCTTTCTGTCGATCCCGTCGCGCCACGACGTGGCCCGGCGCATGGACTGCGCCTTCCTGGGCCGTCTGGTCGCCGAGCATCGCCTGGATGAGGATGAGGCCTTCGAGGTTGCTCACGCACTGACGTACGGCCTCGTCAAAAAGGCCTACAAGCTGTAATTCCGGCCGCAAGGAGATGGGAATGGATGTTCGAACCAACGCCGACGCGCTCCAGGGGGGGAAACCCTCCCTCGGAGCGCGCATTGGCAATATTCGCTGGTCGATCTGCGCCATGTTGTTCGTCGCCACGACGATCAACTATATGGACCGTCAGGTCATCGGCCTGCTCAAGTCGACCCTGCAACTTCCGCTGGGTCATGGCGGCATCGGCATGTCCGAGCTCAGCTACGGTTATGTTGTCGACGCCTTTCAGGTAGCCTATGCCGTGGGCGTGCTCCTGGCCGGCTACTTTGTCGATAAGGTCGGAACCCGCATCGGCTACATGGTCATCATGGCCATCTGGAGCCTTTCGGCCATGGGCCACTCACTGGCCAACTCCGTCTTCCAGTTCGGCATTGCCCGCTTCTGCCTGGGCATTGGCGAATCCGGCAACTTCCCGGCGGCCATCAAAACCGTCTCGGAGTGGTTCCCGCAGTCGGAGCGATCGCTGGCCACCGGCATCTTCAACTCCGGTGCCAACGTCGGCGCCATCATTGCCCCGCTCCTGATCCCGATCGTCTGCGCCAGCTTCGGCTGGCACGCCGCCTTCCTGGTCACCGGTGTCTTTTCGATGAGCTGGATCGCGCTCTGGTTTGTCTTCTATCGCAAACCGACCGAGCATCCGCGACTGACCAAGGGCGAGCTGAACTACATCAACAGTGATTCGATCCTGACCGAGCCCTCCGCGCAGCTCAAGGGCGTCAATAAAGACGGAAAGGTGCCATGGATCAAACTGATCGGCTTCCGTCAGACCTGGGCCTTCGCCATTGGCAAGTTCCTCACCGACCCCATCTGGTGGTTCTATCTGTTCTGGTTGCCGGGCTATCTGGCTTCGCGCTATAACCTGGACCTCAAGCACGTCGGTCTGCCCCTGATCGTTGTCTACAACGCGACGACCATTGGTTCGATTGGCGGCGGCTGGTTGCCGGCTCCGTTCATGAAGATGGGCATGTCGGCATCGAAGGCGCGTCTGGCGGCCATGTTTATCTGCGCCTGCTGCGTCGTTCCGGTCTTCTTCATCAACTACACCAACTCGGTTTGGGCCGCTGTGGCCCTGCTCAGCCTGGCGGCTGCCGCGCACCAGGGATGGTCGGCCAACATCTTTACGACCGTCAGCGATATGTTCCCGCGCTCGGCCGTGGGATCGGTGACCGGCATCGGCGCCATGGCTGGTTCACTCGGTGGCGTGCTTTTGGCCACCTCGACCGGTTATATTCTTCAGGTGACGCACAGCTACTTTGTGTTGTTCGCTATCGCGGCCAGCGCTTACATGATCGCCTACTTCGCGATGATTCTGTTGGCGCCCGGCTTGAAGAAGGTGGATCTAACGGCATGAGCCTCTACTGCGCGGTTGGAAGCGTAGACACGGATCTCTCGGCGAAGCAGCTGAAAATGCTGCTCGCCGAGGCACTGTCAAGGCTCGGACCGCGCAGTAAGGTTCTCGTCGTTCCCCCCGACCAGAGCCGCGAACACTCGCGCGCCGGTGAATTGACCCGTTACGCCTACGATTACTATGGCGACCGCCTCCAGGCGGTTCTGCCCGCCATCGGCACCCACACTCCGATGCGCACCGATCAAATCCAGCACATGTTCGCCGGTGTTCCCCCCTCGCTCTTCCATCCCCATGACTGGCGCAACGACGTCGAGACCCTCGGCGAGGTTCCCGCCGCCTTTATCCGCGAACAGTCCGAAGGCAAGCTCGACTACTCCTGGCCCGCGCAGACCAACAAGCTGCTCATCCACGGCGGATTCGATCTGATCCTGTCCATCGGCCAGGTTGTGCCGCACGAGGTCGTCGGCATGGCCAACTACACCAAGAACATCGTCGTCGGGGCCGGCGGCAGCATGGGCATCAACCGCAGCCACTTCCTCGGTGCCGTCTACGGCATGGAACGGATCATGGGCCGCGCGCTGAACCCGGTGCGCAATGTCTTCAACTACGCGCAGGAACACTTCCTCAACGAACTGCCCATCGTCTACGTGCACACCGTCGTTGGCCGCAAGCAGGATGGCTCTCTGGCCGTCCGCGGCCTCTACATCGGCGACTCGCCCGAGGTCTTCACCCTGGCCGCCGAGCTCAGCCTCAAGGTCAACTTCGAGATTCTCGACAAGCCGATCCAGAAGGCCGTCGTCTATCTCGACCCTTCGGAGTTTCACAGCACCTGGATCGGCAACAAGAGCATCTATCGCACCCGCATGGCTCTGGCCGACGACGCCGAACTGATCGTGCTGGCCCCCGGCGTCCGCCAGTTCGGCGAGGACGCGGGCATCGACACATTGATCCGCAAATACGGCTATCGCGGCACCGGACACACGCTGGCCGCCGTCCGCGACAATGCCGATCTTGGCGACAACCTCAGCGCCGCCGCCCATCTGATCCACGGCTCCTCCGAGGACCGCTTCCGCATCACCTACTGCCCCGGCCAGCTCACGCGCGACGAGATCGAGAGCGTCGGCTTCGGCTACGGCAATCTTGGCGCCATGCTTGACCGCTACGACCCGGCGAAACTCCGGCATGGCTTCAATCAACTCGGCGATGAGGAGATCTTCTTCATTGCCAATCCCGGGCTCGGGCTGTGGGCGCATCGCAGCCGGCTCTAATACGAAGGACCACCATGGCATTGACACTTGCGAAGTATTCCGTTGGAACCGGTGACCGGTTCGCCCACCAGGCCAAGGCACAGTTGCAGGCCTGCCAGCTCGCCCTCAAGAGCGGCATCGAGATCGTGCCCGTCTGGAACAAGTCCAACCGCGAACACACCATCATCGGCTCCGAGCCGCTTTCCACCCGCCACGCCGTCGATGACGCCGTCAAGGCCCTCGGCTGGACGCTGCCCTACTACTGCGACGCCGACCACATCAATCCGCAGACCGTTGGCCGCTTTCTGACCGCCTGCGACTTCTACACGCACGATGTGGCCGACTACATCGGCCAGCCCGCCCCGGCCGCCGACATCGACGCCTTCGTTGCCCGCCACGCCAGTCTGATCGGCAAAATCCAGCTCGGCAGCGTCGGCGAAATCGAGATCACCGACGCGCTACTGCGCGAGACCGCGGCCAAGTTCCTTTTTGCCGCGAAAAAGGCCGGCGAGATCTATCGCATCATCGTCGGCGCCAAGGGCGAGGGCAACTTCATCCCCGAAATCTCCATGGATGAGACCGACCGCGCCCAGTCGCCGGCCGAATTGCTCATCATTCTGGCCGCGCTGGCCGACGAGGGCGTGCCCGCCCAGACCATCGCGCCCAAGTTTTCCGGCCGCTTCAACAAGGGCGTCGACTACGTCGGCGACGTGGCCCAGTTCGAGCGCGAGTTCACCCTCGACATCGCCGCCATCGCCTATGCCGTCGAGCACTTCGGCCTGCCCGCCAACCTCAAGCTCAGCGTCCACTCCGGCTCCGACAAGTTCTCCATCTACCCGGCCATCCACCGCGCCATCAAGGCCGCCGGCGCCGGCGTCCACCTCAAGACGGCAGGCACCACCTGGCTTGAGGAGATCATCGGCCTCGCCGAGGCCGGTGGCGATGCTCTCGCTCTCGCCAAGGAGGTCTACGCGCAGGCCTATGCCCACCGCGACGAGCTCTGCGTGCCCTACGCGACGGTGATCGACATCGACCCGGCCAAGCTGCCCAGCCCGGCCACCGTCGCCGCCTGGAGCTCCGAGGAGTACACCACGGCCCTGCGCCACGTGCCCTCGAACCCCGGCTACAACGCCAACCTCCGCCAACTGCTTCATGTCGGCTTCAAGGTGGCTGCGCAGCTCGGCAACCGCTATCTGAGCCTGCTGGTCGCCAACGAGCCGGTCATCGCCAAAAACGTGACGGAAAACCTCTTCGAGCGACACATTTCGCCCGTCT
The DNA here is from genome assembly GCA_002307235.1 of Acidobacteriaceae bacterium UBA1307. GTDB lineage: Bacteria > Acidobacteriota > Terriglobia > Terriglobales > Acidobacteriaceae > Telmatobacter. The sequence continues at coordinate 25,515 of DBTV01000051.1, read as the reverse complement.
TCCTCGGACGCTAGGCTAACCCGCCGCGTCTTCCCCCTTCGCGCCGCGCCCTCTCCCCCGCGCGGCGCACTCCCGTCGATCCCGGAGGCAACCCCCTTCGGCGATTCCATTCGTACTGCGGAGAAAATCATGCCAGCCAATCTCATGAATCTCGAAGGCCGGGTTGCAGTCGTGACCGGCGGCACCTCGGGCATCGGCCACGCGCTTTCGCTGGGCCTTGCCGCGGCAGGGGCCACCGTCGTCGCCAGCGCCCGCCGTGCAACGCAGGTAGATGAAACAGCCACGGAACTCGAGGCGCTCGGCCACAAGACCATCCGCGCCACCTCGGATGTCTGCGACCGCGCCACGCTGGAAAAGCTGCTCAACGCCACCGTCGCCGCCTTCGGCAAGGTCGACATCCTGGTCAACTGCGCCGGCATCATCAAGCGCGTTCCCACCCTCGACATGACCGACGAGGAATGGAACAACATCATGAACACCAACCTGAACGGCACCCTGCGCGCCTGCCAGGTCTTCGGCCGGCACATGATCGAGCGCCGCTACGGCCGCATCATCAACATCGCCTCGCTGAACAGCTACGTGGCGCTGACCGAGGTCGCCGCCTACGCAGCCAGCAAGTCGGCCGTCACCTCGCTCACCCGGTCGCTGGCCGTCGAGTGGTCCTCGAAGGGCGTCACCGTCAACGCCATCGCCCCCGGCGTCTTCCGAACCGAGATCAACGCCAAGCTGCTCGACAGCACCCCGCGCGGCCAGGAGTTGCTGCTGCGCACCCCCATGGCCCGCTTCGGCAAAACGGAGGAACTGGTCGGCGCAGCCCTCTATCTGGCCAGCGATGCCTCTTCGTTCGTCACCGGCCAGTCGATTGTCGTCGACGGTGGCTTCCTCGCCTCCGGCGTCAATCAGTAATTTTTCTTTTTGATTGTGGCGGGTCGCAGGCCTGCGGCCCGTCGTGGTCTCGACTTTTCTACTAGATTTCTTGCTGTTTATTTAAATAACGCACCTAGATACAAAAATATTTCCTACGCAAACGACTGGCCATAAGCATCTTTTCCACAGCAGTGCCACCTCCTAGCATTAGCTTTCCTTAGTGTGCCCCGCTAACATTAATTGCAGAAATACTCCTCACGAAAAATCTCCACCTAAACTTCCATAAGATTGGCATTTAAGTGGAAACCAAGAGGAAGGCTAACGGGCTGCCACGCTTCCTAGGGCACTGCAACCCGTTTACACCATTAACGTCCAGTGAGTACTGACGCAGGGACATCCTAAATCATTACCCTGGCAAGCCAGCAAGCTGAAACGAGGGTAAAAATGGAAAAAATTTCTATTTCCGTGCGCGGTTTTGCCGAGGTATCTTCGGCTAATCCGGAAAAAAAACGAAGCATTCTCAAGAAGTACCGTAATCCGAAATCCGGATCAAGCATTGGACGCTCGAACTACTACATCAAAGCTCTATCTCTAATCAAACGCCACCATAAAGGTGAGAGCATCTACGTCTCTCTGAAACTCTCTGAATTGCTCGTGCAGGCCAACAAAGAACTTGATGCCCGAGCAAAAACCAAGTTACTTCGCAACCACCAAGCAGTTGTCGAGTACTTGAAGTATTTTGGAGAACGAAAACTAAAAATTCACACAGGCAAGCGCCTCTATTACTCCTTCAAAAACCTTGAGATTAGTGCACAACCAGACTTGGTTGCTGAAGAGGATGGAAAACTCATTCTCATCAAGCTTAATCTCGGTAAGAAAGAATTTGCAGGGGGGGTTGCCTACACCATTCTTCATGTCCTTTATGAAGCAGCCAAAGCAAACGGCCTACAAGTACTGCCCTCCAATGTCGAATGCATTGAACCAGCTAAAAAATCTCGCATTGCTGGCCCCAAACGCGGATTTCTCTCTCCGCAGTCTCTTGACACAGAATGTGACGCATTTCTCGCGCTCTGCGCATAGTTTCCTTCATTCCCACTCACAACGATGGCGGAGGCCGAAGCCCCCGCCATTGTTATCGCCGTGCCGATCAGTATTTCTACTGTTCACGGCGATGCTACTTGCCCGACAGGTTCGCGCCTTCGATCTTGGTGATGCCCTCGCCGCCATCGCTGGCCTCGACACTAAAGCCCTCGGCCGTCACGTTGGCAAAGCCGACGATCATCGGCGTCTTGGACTTGATCTGCACGTTGCGCAGCGTCACGGCCTGCACCGGCGACTCGGGCAGTCCGATGATCACGCCGGCGTTGGTCTCACCCTCGGCCTTCACGTTCTCGATCAGAATGTCGTGGAAGAACGGCGTCAGGCGCGACAGCGGCTTGGCCGACTCACCCGGCTTCGGAGCCACCTTCGGGTAATACTCGCTGATGATGATGTCGTTCTTGACATTCTTCATCGTGATGTCGCGGAAGACGAAGTTGCCGATGTCGATGTTGCCGCGATCGCGGTTGGCCTTGACGCGGATGCCGTTGTCGGTGTCCTCGAAGGTGATGCGCTCGGCGACGATGTTCTGCACGCCGCCCACGATCTCGCTGCCAATCGACAGGCCGTGACCATGCTTGAAGGTGCAGTCGGTGATCCAGATGTCATGCGAAGAGCCATTGGGACCAATCGAGCCAACCGCGCCGGACTTGATGGCGACGTTATCGTCGCCGGTGTCGGCCAGCACGTGATCGATGATGATGTGCGAGCTTGAGAACGGGTCGATGGCGTCGGTGTTCGACGAGTGTTCCGGAGCCAGCACCTTGATGTTGCGGAAGATGATGTTTTCGGAGTAGTAGGGAACGATCTGCCACATCGGCGAGTTCTGCACCGTCACGTCCTGCATCAGGATGTGCTTGCTGTGATCGAAGACCACCAGACGCGGGCGGGTGAAGTCGAGGCCCATCACGCCGGCATCGATGCCCTTGGCATGCAGCTCGTGCGCTTCCTTCCACCAGGGCTCGCCGTTGCCGTCGATCACGCCCTCGCCGGTGATGGCGATATTTTCGGCGTTGGTGGCGCTGACCAGCGCCTGACGACCGGGCTCGCCAAACTCGAGTTTCGTCGGATAATCACTCTTTTCCGTCGAGCCAAGCAGCGTCGCACCCTTGTCGAGATGAAAATTGATATTGCTCTTGAGCACGATCGGCGCGCTCAGATACGTGCCTACAGTCAACTCAACCGTACCGCCGCCCTGCTGCGCGCAAGTGTCGATGGCCTTCTGAATCGCCGCCGTGTCCTTGGTCTTGCCGTCGCCCTTGGCGCCATAGCTGCGCACGTCGCAGACCGAAGCCGCGGACGCAACGGTTGCACAAGCCGCCAGAGCACCGGCAACCAGAGCAAATCGGGTCGTATATTGGGAAAACTTCACAGCCTTGCCTCGTTTTGGAAATGAGATTCTTGCCCCATCATCATACGCTGCTTCGCATAGAGTGGTCATACCAGTGAGGGGAGGCATGGGGAGCTGTGCCGCCCGGAAAAGTTTATCCTGTTGCTAAAAATGAACTTGCCTTCGTCCCGCTCTCTCCACCGCCCTTCCCTGTCCCCCCACGCCACAAACAACCACGAACACGCGGGCTGTCGATGAAGCAGATACCCACCCGCAGCATTTTTCGTGATCGAAGCCATAAATCGACTGTAATCTTGAAGAAGGGGAAAATATCCCAGGGCCTCCTTCCCCTCAAATTAGTTACCAAAGGACTTTCGGGACGGCATACTGTTGCGATCCGAGACAAATCCAGGTTTTCTCCTAATTTGCCGATAGGCCCGCAAGGGGCAGAAATTCAGCCTGTTGATCCGTCGTTTCTGGTTCGCCGCTCACCCGGACGGGTTCTCAGGCAGCTCACTGTTCTTAAACGGCGAAACGAGCAGATGAGGCGAAGAGCATGAACAAAATTATTTTGGCCGACTCGCAGGCCATCTTTCGAGCAGGCACAGCCAAGGTACTTGCGATGGATGAGGACTTGCGCATCATCGCGCAGTGCACGGATCTGGATCGCATGTATCATGCGGTCACAACCTTTCCGAACTCCCTTCTTCTGTTTGCCGCCTCCCTGCGGCCAGATCTGGGGCGGCTGCGCATGATGCTGGAATCGGTGGGCAGCCGCGGCGTTGTCATTGCGGAAAACCATGAGCCGGCGGCGAATTACCTGCAGCAGGGCTTCCGCGGCGTTGTTTATCGCAACGTCACCGGGCCCTCGCTGGTCGACGGCATTCATCGCGTGGCGGCCGGCGAAATCGTGCAACCGCCGCAGATCGCGCAGCCGGAAACCGTCGACGAGGATCTGGTCGGCACGCGTGTCCGCGACCGGCTCACACCGAAGGAGATGCGCATCGTTGCGCTCATCGTGCAGGGGTGCAAGAACCGCGAAATCGCCACCCGACTCAAGACCACCGAGCAGGTGATCAAAAACTACCTGCGCTCCATCTACGACAAAACCGGCGTTGGAGACCGGCTGGAACTGGCGCTGTTCACCATTCACCATCGCGTGCTCGCGCAGGCCGCCGCCGACGTGGGCAGCAAGCTGGATGCCGAAGAACAGGCACAGGCCACACCCGTCGCCGTCGCATAATCTTTCCCCTGCGACAGGCCATGGCATTTTCGAAATTGTTGCAGACCGAAGATACTCTAACAGGCTCCGCCATGTGCGGAGCCTGTGTTTTTTCGCTTGCACTATAGCTTGATCTCGAAACGATAGCCAAAGCGGCGACGATTGTCGCTATAGCGGAGCCAGTGCGGGCGAAAGCGATAGAGCGTACTCTGGCCGATCGCCATCGAAAAAATCGTCCCCAACCGGAATCGCTCGCAATAGGCCGCGAGCAACGGCGTGCGCTCCTCGCCTGTGACCACCGCGCAAAGGCCTTCCATCTGCACGCCCACGATCTCGCGCCAGGCAAAGGTCGGCGCAAAAACCGCCACGGAGGCCTCTTGCCGCGCGGCCACCTGCGCACTGTGCCGGCTCTTTGAGGAAGAGAGCCAGAAAAGATCAAGCGCGTCCGTCGGCAGATAAAAGAGAGGCGTCGCGCGCGGCTCTTCCACCGACGAAGCCAGCACCAGCGTGCTTTGCGTGCGCAAAAACGCGGCCACCATGGCGATGCGCCGCTGCATGCGCGGACTGTGCCTGTTGGCTTCTGTCATCCTCGGTCCTTTGCACTGCCACTGCCCAACAACGCCCCCCTGCGCAAAGACGGCCAACAAAATTTCTGCCCTCTCACTGCCATTTTCATGCACGGCCCCCTACACTAGAAATCAGCTTTGATTCACTCAGTAATTTCGCCGCAATTCCAACGCCGCGACCTCAGTCTGCATAAAGTGACCATAACACTGCGGATCCTGTGCAACCTGCTGTTCTGAACCTGTCTGATGGATGGAATGAAGGACGATGACAAAAAATACAGAAGCCCCAGCACTGCTTCAACCTGCGCTTTCCAACTTTACAACGGCTGGCACCGCAGCGGCACCAGCGAAGCCGAACCGCCGCTGGATCAGCCTCGATCTGCTGCGCGGCGCCACCGTCGCCCTCATGATTCTGGTCAACACCGCCGGTGACGGCAAGGTCTCCTTCGACCAACTGCGCCACTCGGCCTGGAACGGTTGCACGCTGACCGACATCGTCTTTCCGCTCTTTCTGTTCTGGATGGGATTGGCCATGGCCATCTCCTTCGCCGGCCGTCATGCGCGCAAGATTCCGAATGGAACGATTGTGAAGCAGGCCGCGCGCCGCGCCGCCACCATCATCGCTCTGGGTCTGCTGCTCAATGCCCTGCCCTTTTTCCATCTTGCCGCGCTGCGCTATTGCGGCGTGATGCAGAGGATCGGCCTGTGCTATTTTCTGGCTGCCGTGCTGCTGCTGTTTCTTGATGCGCGCAAGCTCATCGTCGCCGTCACCGTGCTGCTGGTCGGCTACTGGGCACTGCTGACGCTGGTTCCCGTGCCGGGCTACGGCGGCCAGAACGGGATCGCTCTCGGCGTGCTGAACCCCGAGGCCAACCTCGCCAGCGCGCTGGACCGCATCCTGATTCCCGATGCCAACCGCTACCATCACACCTTCTACGATCCTGAAGGCATTTTGAGCACGCTGCCCGCTCTGGCGACGGTGCTGGCCGGCGCGCTGGCCGGGCTCTGGCTGCGCCACAAACAGGGCCGGGGGCTGCGTGCCATGGCCTTCGCGGGCGCGGCATCGATGGGCCTCGCCCTGCTCTGGAATCTGGTCTTCCCGATCAACAAGCGCATGTGGACCAGCTCGTATGTGCTGTGGACGGCCGGAATCGCGCTGCTGCTGCTTGCCGCGGCCAAGGCATGGTTCGACGGCGACCGGCCGCGTTCAGCGCGCCCTTTCGGCACGCCCTTTCTAGCCTTTGGCTCGAACGCGCTGGTCGCCTACATGCTCTCCGAGCTGCTCACGATCCTGATCGATACGATTCCCGTGCCCAACTACGTGAACCTGCAAAAGTGGAGTTATGCGCTGATCCCCGCATGGACCACGCCCGCGCCGCTGCGCTCGCTGCTCTGGTCGATTCTCTTCGTTGGCCTCTGCTATATTCCGGTGCACATTCTTTACCGCAAAAAGATCTTCATCAAGTTATAGATTTTTTTGCGCAACGAGCGAGGACATGCCAATGGCATGCCCTCGCTCTATATCCGCGCAGAAGCATCAATGCGTTGAGGCCGTCTCCGGCGGAACCGGGTAGGCCGGTGGCGCACCCGGAAAGCGCACCACGAGATGCTCAAAGACGACACCGGGGTCAATCTGCGTGAGCCGCACGGTGTGCCTGCCCGCGTGGGCCAGCGAAATGGGCAACGTGAAGAAGGCAGCATTGCGCAGCACATTTTTCTCCCAGGTTGGCGCGCTGTTCTCCTTCCACTCGCCCGCTCCGGCCGCATCGAAGTTCGTCATCGGCCCACCATCGACCGCGACGCCAAAGCGAAGCCGGTGCTGCGCATCGACCGGGAAGGTTGGCAGCTCCGCCACCACCAGCGTTGCCGCGCCGCTGTCGGCGGTCGTGAATTCATATTCAAGCCACGGCTGCACCGCATCCATCTTCTGCGCAGGAAGGTTCGCCAACGCGCCGGGCGCGCCATAGACCACGGACCGAGCCGAGATGCCGAGATCGTCGATTACGCGCCAACGCGCGGCCATGCCGTCAAAGTGCCGCACAAAGCGCGTGGCGTTGATCGACACCGTGCCGTGCTCTTCGGCGAAGCCCGCCGTCTTTAGCGCCCCGGCGTGTGGCGTCGAGCGATCCTCCGCCCAACTCTCCGGCATTGGGGTAGCGGCATCGCGCGCAGTGGCGGCAAACGGCATCTCAAACACATGCCGGTTGCGCGGCGCACTCGACATCATGCCCTCCCACTTGCCGTTTTCGAGCTCATTGTATTGCGCGGTCAGCGACTGAATCTGCTGATAGGCCGCATGCGCCTGCGCAGCATTCTTCTGTCCGTCGCGATGCTGGCTTGCATCGACAAAGCTGCGATCAATGAGGAGGAACTTGCGATTCTGCGCCGCAGCGGCCTCCACCGGATAGCCGACCAACTCAAAGAAGGCGCTGCGATCGGCCTCGGGCATGGCCTTGGCAATGGCCTGCTCGCGCGCCACAAGCTGCTCCCACGCGTCAAGCCGCGCGCCGTTCTGCCCCCACGCGCCGCCCCACGCCAGCGGATTGAAGTCCGTGCGGCGCGTCGCATCATTGTAGCCGTTGAAGCCCATGAACTCCGGCTTGCGCACAAAGTTCAGCCGATAATATTCATCCATCACAGAGGCCAGTTCCTCGGCATTCGCTGTCGGAAACTGCTCGCCATACCAGCGCGCGAAAAAGCTGTGCTGATCCATGCGCGCCATCGCCGGTTCATTCCAGGCCAACTGCAAAAAGTAGTCGATGTCAGCCTCGGCCGGCTTGATGTCGCCCACATTCAGAATCCAATATTTGCGAGCGTTGTGGTCGTAGGCCTTGGTCATCTCTTCGCGGATCAGCGCCGGTGGCGTCGAACACAGCCACAGATAATCATGCGGAAATCCCCAATAAGAGACGTGGTAATACACTGCCGAGCCACCTGCCCGCTTCTGTTCGTCGACCGTCGGCAGTTGGCGAATGTAGCCGTAGTTGTCGTCGGTCCAGCCGAGCGTCACATCGTCAGGCACCTTCATCCCCGCGCGATACAACTCGAGCGATTCCTTGTAGAGCCAGATCACCTGCGGCACCTTGCCGAGATCGGCATTGACGTGGCGGGCAAGCAGGCCGCGCTGGGCCGCCATCACCTGCTCCACCAGCCGCGCCTTCTCCTCCACCGTGCCCGTCGCTTCAAGGCCAGTGTCGTGCACGCCGCGCATGCCCACGGTATAAAAGTTTTCGTACCGGCCGTTCACCTCGAGCCGGTGATTCCAGTACGCATCAATGGCCGCGCGATTGGTCTGATAATTCCATGGCCCATCGCGATGCTCGTCCCACTCGCCCACGTTGTTGCGCAGCAACGCCTCGGAGTGCGAGGTGCCCATCACGATGCCCCAGCGATCCGCCAACGCCGCATTCTCCGCGACAGCATTGAAGGCCAGCGTCTTCGGATGCATGGCCGGCCACAGTGAGTTCGCATGCAGGCGCAGCAACAATTCAAAGATGCGCTCGTAGGTGCGCGGCCCAACGTTGTCCTGTGCCGGGTCCATCTTCTTCGCCGCCCATGGCCGCAGTCCCCAGTCCTCGTCATTGAGAAAAATGCCGCGATACTGCACCGAGGGCTCGGGCTGCACCTCATTGCGCGCCACAATCTGAATGCGGTCATGATGCGCGACCGGCACATCGGCCCACCACGCCCACGGCGAAACACCCATCTGACGCGAAAGCGCAAAGAGCGCAAAGGCCGCGCCACGACGATCACTGCCAGCGATCACCAACGCCTTCCGCACGCCCGGCAAAGGTGCGGTGACAACGCTCGTTACCGCGCTCTCCCACTTGCCCTCGATGGCCTTGAGTGAAAAATCCTTTTCCTCATTGATCCGCACCAGAATGGGTGCCTGCGTGGTGCCTACGACAACCAGCTCCGCTGGAGCTGGCGTGGGCAGCGCCGTCAAAATCTGCGGCCGGTGCCCGGTCACCTTTTCGACATCGCCCGCGAAGGCCTCCACCGCGGCCCGCAGCGTCTTCTCTTCGCTCGGATCCAGATAGATCGGTGCCGCCGTATTGTTGGCGACGAGCGCGAAGCCCTCCCGTGCCGCTGGCTCAAACTGCACATAGGTTGCATGCGGAAAGGCCTGTGCCGCGCTCTGGATCGGCGGCAAAGGCAAACAGACCGCGGCACAAGCGACAACTCTCACGACACAATGCTTCAACAATGGCATGAATTTCCTCATCTGCATCGAATCCCCTCAACGCAATCGATCCCGTCGGATCACCCTTTGCGTCCCCAGAAAAAATCGGCCGCGAAAATAATCTTCGCGACCGACCATCATTTCACATCGTTGCAGAAACAGGATACTCGCCTCTTTCTTCTGATGCCCTGACGAGGCAATGCTCGCTCACTTGTGCGTTCACAATTTCAGTGAAAGTTGCGCCCCAGAGATGGATCTAAAACATAACTCTGCCCGCCGGAAAGATTGCGACCGATGGAGAAATACGTGCAGATCATTGAAGGCAGAAAGAGACATCAGAAGCGTACCTTCATGGCAAGTTGCATGGAGCGTGGTCCGCCGGTCTGATAGAGCGCATTGAGCCCGCCCAGTTGCGTGTTCTGTGTGTCGTAGACGAGGCCGAAGAGACTTTCGCCATAGGTCATGTCGTTGTAGACGTCGCCGTAGATGGGATGGTTCAGGATATTGAAGGCTTCGGCGCGGAATTGCAGATGTGCCTGACGGAAGAGCGGAAAGTCACGGCGTAACGCAAGGTCGGCTTGCACGGCATCGAAACCGCGCGCGATATTTCTTCCGGCGGTGCCATTGAGGCTTGTTGTGGCTTCGAAAGCGTTGTAGTTGATCTTGCGTCCGCCGGGAGCAGATGAGGTATAGAGGTAAAGCGGTTGACCGGCGACACGATTAGGATGAAGTGGCATGTAGGAACCGGTGGACTTGTTGAGAAGGCTGTCGCCAACCACATCGACAGGCAGTGCCGTGCGTGCGGAGATGCGGAAATCGAGCGCCCATGCGCCAAGCACTGTCGATACGATCCGGTTCTCGAACTTTGCCGGGATGTTATAGGAGATAGCGGCCTGCAAGTTGCTGCGAACATCGAAGTCCGAACTGGCCTTCAACACTTGATAGCTCTGGAAACTGGTTGATGCATTGTCGATCGAGTGCGACCAGGTATAGGAGATCAGCGACTGCAGGCCGTGGAAAGGCTGGCTTTGGAACTGGGCCTGCATGGAAGAGTAGTTCGACGAAGAACCATTGGTTGTCAGTTCCACAGCGCTGCCGAAGGAACCATCAGAGGCAAAGTTCGTGTTGCCAAGATTTCCGGGATAGTACTCCTGCCAGAGCAGAAGCCTGCGCCCGGCCGATCCCACGTAACCAACGCGCAAGGTCTGTTTGCTACCCAGCATTTGCTCTAGAGTCAGATTCCACTGCATGGTGCGTGGCAGCTTCAGGTGCGGATCAAAGGCATAGATGGTGTTTTGATAGGGAGCATCCACAGAGGGTAGCGGAGTGCTTTCAACCAGCGATTCAGAAGCAGGTGCGCTTACGCCTGTGTATGTCTTGAGTCCCACAACACCCAGCCCCCAATACCCCATGGTGCCAAGCGTGTTGCCGGTGTCGTAAAACAGGCCGCCGCCACCGCGCAGTACGGTTTCAAAGCGCGGAGCGGTGTGTATCTGATAGGCCAGCCCAATGCGCGGCGCAAAGTTGGTCCATCGTGTAGCCCACAGCGGCGAACCGTGCGCAGCTACGGTTGTCGTGCTCCAGTCGGTAATTTGATTGACGGTGTATGGATCGTTGCCGTTGGCGTCGTATGGAGCCGGATTTACATCCCAGCGCACGCCAGCAGAAACGCTGAGACGTGAAGTTGCCTTCCACTCGTCCTGAACATAGGAAGAGAAGTTCTGATAGACAGGTGCCATACTTCCGCCGCGGAAGCGGAAGATGCTGATAAATGAGGGTGCATTGTTGAGTATCTGCGCCTGATTGGCAAAGACCGGATATTCGTAGACCGAGGGAAGTGGTTCGTCGTTGCGCACCTGCCGCCAGTCCACGCCAAACTTGAGCATATGGCGTCCATGCGTGACGGCCAGCGAATCGACGATGTTGAACTGTGTCTGGTCGATTTTGCGGGGCACAATACGAATCACTGGGCGGAGGCCGAAGTTGAGATAGAAGAAGAGATTGGCATTGGCCGTGTTCAGACCGGGAATATCGCTTAAGCTGAGTGGAGTTGCTCCGCCGAAGTTACCCGGCGTGAACGTCCCATTGGAGTTGTTCCAGGTACCACCAAAACGAAACTCGTTAGCCACATGCAAGTTGGGTATATAGGTCAGCCCAACGGTTGCAGTTTTTACATTGATCAAATCTCAGTGTTTGAGAAAGCGGGCTGGTCGCTCCGTTCCATCGCCATGAAGTTGCGGAGAACGGCTTCAATCATTCGCCGAGCCAACGACGTGGTGTTGACTATGACAATCATGCATGGACAACACTGACTATTTCATGCTCGCTCAATCGCATATCATGAAATAGTCAGGACTGTCTGAATTCGAAAAAGCACAATAGCTCTTCATTGGGGGGCCTTGTCATGCGTTTGTTGTTTTCCAGATTGTTTGTCTGCTTCGTGTTGCTTTGTTCCAGCTTGTTGGGCCAGACCAGTACAACGCCCACGGCAAAGACGATTCTTGTAAAGAGTCCTGATGGAAAGGTGCAAACGGAGCTATCTGCCGTTGATGGAAGTTTGCGTTATCGCATTCTCGTGGATGGCAACCAGGTACTAGCACCTTCTGATCTGGGGCTCGTATCAGACGGTAAACCTCTCGGGCGTGATGTCGAGTTGGGAAAGCCTGTATTTAAATTGGTCAACGAGCAGTATCGATTCTTTGGTGCGCATGCAGTTGCTATCAATCATGCGAACGAAGCAAGCATTCCCGCAATCTCACACCAGGAGTCGTTTTGGATCGATGTACACGTAGCCAATGATGGCGTGGGCGTCCGTTTGCGCCTTGCCGCAAGGCAAGGACGCAGGATAGAGACCGATCAATCCTCATGGAGGTTCGAAGGAAACCCGACTGTCTGGGCGGACAAACTGGATGCTTCTTATGAGAGTCATTACCGGACAATGTCCTTGGATAACCTGGGGCAAGAGCAGTATGGAATGCCGTTGAGTTTACGCGTCGGTGGATTGTATGTAACGGTCTCCGAGGCTGCGCTGAAAGATTATGGCGATCTTGCTCTCAGACGATCTGCTGATGGATCGCTCCAAGGAGTGCTCTATGCTGACCCAACGGGTTGGACGACGGACGATGCCGTGATTCAACCTTGGCGCGTTACTATCATTGCGCGAACACTCTCCGATCTGGTCAATACGACACTGGTACAGAATCTGAATTCGCCCCCTGCGGATCCTTTACTGGCCAGTGCGAACTGGATCAGGCCAGGCCGCTCAAGTTGGCAATGGATGGCGATTGGCGCACCGAGACAGGACGACCAGAAGCAGTGGGTAGACTGGACCAGGCAACTGGGATATGAGTATTACCTGGTAGACGAAGGGTGGGAACACTGGACGACACCATGGCCCGCTCTTGCCGAGGTAGTCGCTTATGCCAAGACTCAAAACGTCAAAATCTGGTTGTGGGTGCATAGCAATGAAGTCAAAGATCCAGCCGCGCGCAAAGAATACTTTCGCAAGGCAGTGGCAGCTGGTGTTGTAGGCATTAAGATCGACTTTCCACCACCGTGCAATCATTGGTGGTCGAATTGGTATTACGAGACCGCGCGGGATGCAGCAGCCTACAAACTGATGGTCGATTTCCACGGAGCCAATAAGCCAACGGGCATGGAACGAACGTGGCCAAATGTACTTACACGTGAGGGTGTTCGCGGGCACGAGTGGCACATGACCCGCTACCAACGCATCCTCGAGCCCGCGCACGACACCATTCTGCCCTTTACCCGCTATATTGTCGGCCCCGGAGACTACACGCCGACAGTTTTTGAGAGCAAGGAATTGCAGGGAATCTCCTGGGCTCACGAGGTGGCTGAAGCAATATCATTCACTTCTCCTTTTCTCTGCTTCGGTGGAAATCCGAAGGACTTTATCGCCAATCCTGCAAAAGATCTTCTGATGGCTATTCCATCCACATGGGATGAAACCCGTGTGCTGAGAGGCAGTGATCCGGGCAAGGTAGTGGCAGAAGCTCGCCGCAAAGGTGATCAATGGTTCGTTGCGGTGATGAATGGTAGTGACACAATGGAGATGGACATTTCCCTCGATTTCCTAGCGCGCGGTGATTGGAGGTCGAGCCAGCTCTTCGATGTAAAAGGTCATCCAGATGCTTGGGATCGCAAGGAAATCAAGGTGACAAGAACGAATCAAATTCATCTCGTTCTGGATCATCGTGGTGGCTTCGTCGCCTGGATTCGTAAGTAAACGACGCTGAGAGCCTGTTCGCGATTTATTCAACCCGCTATAGTAGAAGGATGATCAGGCAAAAGTATCAGAATGACCGAGGGAACCTCTGAAAATCACTTTGGTTCTTATATCTTCTGATTAAAGCTCTACGTGGAGGCAACTCACGGATGCAGCAGCGAACCCTGGCACAGGCGGCAGAGTTTCGGCGGTACGGAAAGAAGATGCGGCAGAAGCATTTTCTGGACGAGATGGAAGCCGAGATGCCTTGGAGTGAATTGCTTGCACTGGTTTGCGTTGTCGGACTCTGGCGTTGAAGATGCCCACGAATCGGCCGTTCTTCGCCGCTTCGTGGGCATCGATCTGGGCCGCGTACCGGCACCGGATAAGACGACGATCTTGAACTTCCGCCATCTTCTCGAAGAGCACGAGTTATGCGGCGCGATGCTGGACACGGTCCATCCGTTCCGAGAAGTCGCCTCATAAAAAGTGATCTGATCCCTTGGCCTGGACTTTGGGCGAATGGGTAGGCCTCCAATCATCCGAGATGTCAGCGCGGGCTCGCAGTTTTCTGGTCAGGCTATACTGTAACAGGCTGCCTGCCCGCGAGTTGCTCCTTCAAAATGATCTCTTTCTCAAGCATTAATAAGCAATATGGCAAGCAGTTGCTGTTTGTGGACGCTTCCTTTCAGCTCAATCCCGGCGAAAAAGTCGGATTGGTAGGTCCTAACGGGGCGGGTAAGACAACGCTCTTCCGGATGGTGGTTGGCGAGGAAGCTCCCGACGAGGGCGTGGTGTCCGTCCCCAAGAAGCTGACGATCGGCTACTTTCGCCAGGACGTTGCGGATATGCAGGGTCGTCCCGTTGTGGATGAAGCGATTGCTGGCAGCGGACGCGTCGGCGAGTTGCACCACGAACTCGCAGCCTTGCAACTCGATATGTGCGACCCCGACAAGGCTGATGAAATGGACCGCATCCTTGATCGCTTCGGTCACGTTCAGGAGGAGTACGAGCAGCTAGGCGGCTACGCGCTCGAATCGCAAGCACGTGAAGTGCTCCACGGCCTGGGGTTCAAAGATGATCAGATTGATGGCGACGTGGGCGCTCTCTCGGGCGGTTGGAAGATGCGCGTTGCGCTGGCACGGGTTCTGCTCGGAATGCCGGATGTATTGCTGATGGACGAACCGACGAACCACCTTGACCTTGAATCCATCATCTGGCTCGAACAGTTCCTCAAGTCGTATCCGGGCGCGCTGCTCATGACCTCGCACGACCGCGA
>DBTV01000051.1:5284-10491 GCA_002307235.1 Acidobacteriaceae bacterium UBA1307 | reverse complement strand
CCTCGCACGACCGCGAGTTCATGAATCGTCTGGTCTCAAAGATCGCAGAGATCGATGGTGGCGAAATCACCACCTACTCGGGTAATTATGATTTCTATGAGCGGGAAAGAGCGCTGCGCGAGAGCAACCAGCAAGCGGCCTTTGCCCGGCAGCAGGCCATGCTGGCCAAAGAGCAGCGTTTCATTGAACGTTTCAAGGCTCATGCTGCCAAAGCGGCTCAGGTGCAGAGTCGCATAAAGGCTTTGGACAAGATCGAAAAGATTGAACTGCCGAAGAAACGCCAGGTGGTGAAGTTTGACTTTCGCATCCCTCCACGGTCTGGCGAACAGGTGGCCATCCTCGAAAATCTGCACAAGAGCTACGGCTCCCGTGTGATCTATGAGGGCTTCAACCTCACCATCCGTCGCGGAGAACGATGGGCCGTCATGGGAAGAAACGGTGCGGGCAAGAGCACACTGCTCAAGATGATTGCGGGGGCCACCATGCCCGATGCCGGTAGCGTGCGGCTCGGCGCCAGTCTTTTTATGGGCTACTTTGCGCAACAGTCGCTGGACGTGCTCAATCCCAATCTCACCGTGATCGATCAGTTGCAACAGGATTTTCCCCACGAAGGTCTCGGGGTATTGCGGAACCTGGCAGGTGCGTTCCAATTCTCTGGCGACGACGTGGACAAGAAGATTCGTGCACTCTCCGGTGGTGAAAAGTCGCGACTGGCAATAGCGCGCATGCTCTACAACCCGCCGAATTTCCTTGTGCTCGACGAACCGACGAATCACCTGGATCTTGCGACCAAGCAAATGCTGGTGGAAGTTCTTAAAGATTTTGAAGGCACCATGATCTTCGTTTCGCATGACCGCATGTTCCTTCGCGGCCTCGGCTCACGTGTGTTGGAACTTGGCGGTGAAAGCGGCACCGACCGCACTCCCACCATCTATCCCGGGGCATACGATGAGTACGTGCAGAAGCTTGGACATGAGGCGCCTGGTATCTATTCGTAGGCATTGCAGGAATTTGTGCAACGACCATGGGAGACGGCTTCACTCCCATGGTGATCTGGTCCAGCGCCTTGACGAAAACGCGCGCAGTCAGGCATCAAAGAATGTGTTGATGGGCGCTGGACTGTTTGCCAGTGCCGAGTGTTCCACACATACGCTTCAATCATGGACGACGGCACGGGTTCTAACTGAGTAGGGATGAATGCGGGCCGCGAGATAGGTACTCGGAAGTCGCCTTGTGCTTACGAATCGGCGATTTTGATTCATCCGTTTATCTCAAGGGTTTGCTTTACTGCCGTAATTTATCTATTTTTTGTTGATATTTTTCCTTTTTATCAAGATTGGGCGTTAGAGTTTTTCTATAACCCTGAATCCATCTGCAAAACCGGACCTTGTCGTGCACAAACAGCCACTGACATTGCTCCGTACCAGTGGCCTGCCCAAAGTTTTGTACCAATCGAGCATATAATGGCTTCGATTTCAAAGTAAGTATTTGGAGAACAATGAAATGATCGGTTTGCTGTTTTTTGGCCGCGACCATCATTTCGCTAGTGTCGCTGCCGGTTCAACATTACCGCAAGTGGTTGAGAGAGGTGGAATCATGCGCATTGGTTATTGGGCAATTCTCATAGCGTTAAGCGCCATTCCTGCAGTTTTAGCTCAGACCGTTGACCTGCACGTTGCGCAAACCGAGGCTGGCACTGGATTCACGGGAGCGCCGTACTCGGCAAAGCAGACGGCAGTCACTCTAAGAACGACTACGAACGGGACACGATATACCAACACAACCAATGTGCTTCTATACCGCGATACCGCTGGTCGCACGCGCGAGGACACATATGGAAAAACAGTATCGGGCAGCGACTTTCATTTTGTAACGGTTCTCGATCCGGTTGCGGGACTCTCCCTCTCATGGCCAGTTAGCGACGATCCCGCCAAGAAGTTCGTAACCATTTCGACACTGCCTGGCGTGCAGAAAATTACTGATCCAGTGTCGAGCCGCTTCGGCTTACCTCCAGTTACCCCACCTACGGCCAAAGCCGAACCCATTCCTTATGCTTGTCCCGGATGCACGGTCATGACCGAGTATTTTTCTGCCAGGCCAATCAATGGAATCAATGCTCTTGGTTCACGAACTACACGTACCTACAAGATCGGCAAAAAAGAAAATGGACAGGACTTTATAGCTAGTTCCGTCAATGAAACCTGGACATCGCCAGACCTGCGCATCAACGTTCGATCCATTTCGGATCTACCGGAATACGGCAAGACGACTTTTGATGTAACTGACATCGTCAGCGGCCCGCAAGATCCGGCTCTGTTTCAGGCGCCTGCAGGCTATCAGATTCGTGATAGAAGAGGTGAAACAAGGCCGACGAATGGTGCTGGAGTCAATCCAAAGCAAACAGGTGATACTGGCACCCAGACGAATCAGCCGATTGCTTCTCACGCAGTCGCCAATGCGTTGAGCGGTACGTGGGTAAACGTGGATTCCAACGCGCGGGGGGTGGTGAAGGTGACCATAGATGGACTCGGGATTCATCCCTTGGGCGCCTGTCATCCGAATCCCTGTGATTGGGGAATCATTGAAGGAAAAGTCTTTTCTTCCAAAGTCGATTCTGACGACGTAACAACGATGATGGGGCAGAAGTACACTACGTTTTCCGAGACTACCTTGACCATGACGCTTGAGTCAGATGGACGGTTGCGTTTGGATGATTTCACGCAGTTCAATGACCACAGCGAGCGTGTAGATTATCACACAGTGAGCTATTTCAGACGTGAGTTGGAAGCAGCACAAACGACCGTGGTCCATACGCCGCCAGCCAAAGCTACGATCCGAAGTGTGCCATCTCACCCGCATCTGGCAATATGGAATGCAGATAATCTGATTCCTTCGGCGGGATATGCTGTCGAGGGGGCGCCATTTCAAGCATTGATTGAGGAGACGCGTACACCAATCGGTTCCGAGACAACGCGACGCTTTGTGCGCGTGATACGCGACGGAGCAGGAAGACAGCGATATGAACAGCTGATCAATGCCGAATGCAAGGGGTGCAAGGCGGTGGTCACCAGCGCCACAGTGATTGATTTGGTGGGTCAGCGAAGAATTCGAATCGATCCAGTTACCAGAACTGCGATTTCCTGCCCGACGTCATTCACCTCTCATCCGATACGAGTGCCCGCGTCGATGCCAGAAGCACAGAAGAGTTCCGCACCTTCCTTGTTAAAACGATTCAAGGGAAAAGGTGAGTCCCAAGATACTGTGGGGGAACCGCAAGTGGCCGGACTGCAGGTTACGTTGGCCAGCGCAATCTACAAGGACTCAGCAGGACAAACTTCAAGCGCACAAACGCCACACACCGTCAATGAACTGTGGACATCCACACTCTACCGGATGCCGGTCAAACGGGTCATCGAAGATTCAGATTACGGTCACATCGATATCGAGGTCGTTCACTTTCAGTCTGGCGAGCCAAAAGCCCAGCTATTCCAGATCCCTCAAGGGTATGTTGTGAAGACTGAAGCGGATGATGTCTGCGGCGCCACGCGGACGAACATCGAGAAGCCAAAATAGCTGAGTGTTCTGCGAAAGCGATGAAACGAGGCTGCTCTTGGTCACTGCGCGTGAAGAAGAGTTTTCAGTCTTAGGGAACCTCTGAATAACGCGGGGTTATGAGCGCTCATCGTGCAGACCATGCTTCATCGTCTCTAAACCCGCGTATCAACAGAATTTTCTTCTGCTTGTTTTTCTCGCAGGAGGCAGTCACGGCCTCCTGCGGATAACACTTGTTCACCTTCAACAGAAATGCGCTAACTGCATCCCGAGGTCGAGCCGCAGCTCATGCAGCGATAGCAACTGCCGTTGCGTACCATGATCGCGCCGCACTCCGAGCAACTCGGCGCGTCGCCCATCTCATACATGTCGCGCATCGCATCGGATGCGTGATAGATGCCGCGATCCTCCAGCTTCGGCGTCGCGACGACGGGCGTTGTTGCGCGTGGCCTCTCTGGCGCAATGCCGCCGCCCGAAGGATGCGCCGAAACCGCGTTCAAGCGCTTGGCCACTTCCTCGGCCAGTTTGTCGAGCCGTTGCAGCGTCTCGCTCTGCGCTGGTTCCTCGTCGCCGCCCTCAAGCAGCGACGGCGACGCGGGCAACTCCTGCTTGGGCGCGAGCCCGGCGAACAGCGCCAGTTGCTCACCCGACAAAAAGCGCAGATGCAGCCAGCGGAAGATGTAATCCATCAGGCTCTTCGCATAGCCGATCTTCTCGTTGCCGGTCCAGCCCGAGGGCTCAAAGCGCGTGTGCGCAAACTTTTCGCACAGCACCTTCAGCGGAACGCCATGCTGCAACGCCAGCGAAACCGAGGTTGCAAAGGAGTCCATCATGCCCGAAACCGTCGAGCCCTCCTTCGCCATTTTGATGAAGATTTCACCCGGCTGACCGCTCGGATACAGGCCCACCGTGATGTAGCCCTCGTGGCCGCCAATCGAGAACTTGTGCGTAATCGAAGCACGCTCCTCGGGCAGGCGATGACGGATGGCGCGCGGCGGCCCGTCGTGGCTCTGCGCACTCTCCGCGTCCGCAGGCGTGGCCTTGATGGTCGGAATCGCATCGGCCTTCGCCACCGCATCGAGCGCCTTTTGAAAGGCCGTGGCGGCAGCCACAATCTGGCTGGCCTCAACCTCGATCTTCTCCGCGGGCTTTGCCGCCAGCGCCGCGCGGTCGGCCTCGGCCACCGGCTGCGATGCGGACAAATGCGCCAGTGCGCGTTGTGCTGCGACACTCAGCGTCGAGGGCTCCTTCTTCGCATCGGCCGAGGTATTAAGCGGCTGCGTGCCCTTCGAACCATCGCGATAAATTGCCACGGCCTTGATGCCGCGCCGCCACGCCTCGACATAAGTCTCGGCCACGTCATCCACCGTCGCCTCGTGCGGCAGGTTCACCGTCTTCGAGATCGCGCCCGACAAAAACGGCTGTGTCGCCGCCATCATCTTCAGGTGTCCCATGGAGCTGATCGTGCGCGTTCCCTTGGCCGGTTTGAAGCTGCAATCAAAGACAGACAGATGCTCGGGCTTGATCGACGGCGCGCCTTCAATCGTGCCCGTCGCGTCGATGTAGCTCACAATCGCATCGACCTCTTCGTTCGTATAGCCGAGCTTGAACAGCGCCGACGGCACCGTGTTGTTGACGATCTTGATCATGCCGCC
>DBTV01000051.1:1158-4960 GCA_002307235.1 Acidobacteriaceae bacterium UBA1307 | reverse complement strand
CCATCATGAAGCCGATGGTGCCGGTCGGCGCCAGCACCGTGGTCTGCGCGTTGCGGAAGCCGTACTTCTCGCCATAGGCCAGCGCCGTGTCCCAGCACTCGCGGCTGGCATCGATCAGCGACTCCAACTGCGGCACGCGGAACGGCTCGCTGGTCGGCGTTTTGCCGATCTTGTTCACCTCGGCCCGGTGCATGCGAATCACATCGAGAAAAGGTTCGCGATTCACATAGAAGCCTGGGCAAGCGCCCCCCTGCCGCTCGACCGAAGCCGTCAGCGGCGTCGCCGAACCAATCGACGGGCAGTGCGCGGCCAGCACCGCCGACTGCAAATAGGCCTGTCCGGTCAGGATCGCCGTGAGCGCCGCCGCCAGATCGCGCCCCGCGTCGGAGTCGTACGGCAACCCGAAGGCCATCAGCAACGCGCCCAGATTCGCATAGCCCAAACCGAGCGGACGATAGTCATGCGAGTTCCGCGCAATCGCCTCGGTTGGGTAGCCTGAGTGATCGACCAAAATCTCCATCGCCGTCAGCAGCACGGCAATCGCGTGGCGATATGAGGGAATATCAAAGACCCCGGCGGGAGTTACAAATTTAAGTAAGTTGAAACTCGCCAGATTGCAGGCGGAGTTATCAAGGAACATATACTCCGAGCAGGGGTTCGACGCGTTGATGCGCGCCGTGTTCTTGCTCGTGTGCCAGCGGTTGATCGTCGTATCGAACTGCATGCCGGGGTCGCCGCAAGCCCAGGTCGCCTCGGCGATCTTCCGCATCATCGCGCGCGCCTTGTAGGTCGCCACCGGCTCGCGGCCATTCACGGTATAGGTCGTAAAATCGCCATCGGCCTCGTAGGCCCGCATGAACGCATCGCTCACGCGCACCGAGTTATTGGCGTTCTGGAAGAAGATCGACGAGAAGGCCTCCGAATCCGGCCCAGATCCGTCATAGCCCTCGCGGATCAACGCAAAGGCCTTGGCCTCTTCCTTCGCCTTGCACTCGATGAAGTCAAGAATGTCCGGGTGATCGACGTTGAGGATCACCATCTTGGCCGCGCGCCGCGTCTTGCCGCCCGACTTGATCACGCCGGCAAAAGCGTCGAAGCCGCGCATGAAGCTCAGCGGTCCCGAGGCCTGCCCACCACCCGACAGATACTCCATCGAGCCGCGAATCGACGAGAGATTCGTCCCCGTGCCCGAACCCCACTTGAAGAGCATGCCCTCGGTCTTGGCCAGCGTCAGAATCGAATCGAGCGAATCATCAACCGCGTTGATAAAGCAGGCCGAGCACTGCGGATTTTTGTAGCCGGTCGCGGCATAACGCACGCCGCCAGTCGCCGGGTCCCAGTGCCAGTTCATGCCCTCCGCCTCGGGCTCCAGCCGGTCGCAACCCACGTTGAACCAGACCGGCGAATTGAAGGCCGCCCGCTGCGTCAGCAGCATCGACGCCAACTCATCGTGAAAGACATTCGCATCGGCCTCGGAGGCAAAGTAGCCGCCCGCCATGCCCCAGTCGCGGATCGTCTCGACCACGCGCGCCACCAGTTGCCGCACGCCCGTCTCACGCTCGGGCGTATCCAGTTGGCCATGCAGATATTTTGAAGCGACGATGTTGGTCGCCGTCATCGACCAGTCGGCCGGAATCTCCACGTTCTTCTGCTCAAAGATCGTATTGCCCTTCGCGTCGGTGATCGACGCTGTGCGCCGCTCCCAGCTGACCTGATCGTAGGGCGAGCGGCCCTCAGTCGAAAACCGGCGCGAAAAGCTCAACCCATGCTGGCGATGCGTCGCCTGGGGAGCCGCCGGTGCACTCTGTACAGAAGCCTCGTTCATATCGTTATTCTCCATCGAACCATCCTGACAAAACGGGAAGACAAGCCCCTCGCCGGTTCTTCAGGCGGAGAGCAACAAAAGGACTGCTGGTGAGATCACAACGCGGGCCCCATGGGGGAAATGCCAAAAAATCGTACCACCTTCGCGGCCTGCGCGCGGCTCTCAGCGCCCTTTCATCTTAATCCTCTGTTCACAGCCGCAGATGCAAAAATAGCGCTCTCTATAGGGCAAGTCAACAATAAACCACAATATGTTGTGTTTTTCGGCGCTGTCCGTTTCAATCCGAGCAACGGCCGAAAACCGCAAAAACAGTAAAAGTATGCGCGCAGGAAGAAAAGAATAATCGTACAAACTCAACGCCTTCAGCGCTCAAGACGCCCCTGCTCGGGCACCACCTTCTGGTGCAGAACGCGCGCGACCAGGATTCCCTCCGCGTCCACCACATAAAACACAACGTGCTTGCCACGTTCAAACCGACGCAATCCAGAATGCAGGTCGCTGCAAGGCCTTCCCAGTCGTGGATTCTCTGCCAGCAACTGAAAACATTCCCGCAAATCGCGAACATAGCGCTTTGCCTGCGATCGTCCCCAAAGACGCAGTGTATAGAGAGCGATGGCCTTGAGGTCATCTTCAGCAAGGGTGGCTAGGCTGTACGTCGGCACGGCTCTTCCTTACCCGCCAACTCATCGATGTAGGCATCCAACCGCTCGAAGACGCCCGGTTCGGCCACGCCACTGGCAAGTCCTTCGTCAATGGCCGCGCGGAGGGTGGCCATCTTCTGCTCGAACTCCTGCTCCTGCCGTTCCAGCGAGCGCAGAGCGGCGCGCATCACTTCGCTGGCGTTGGCGTAGCGGCCGCTGGCGACCTTTTCGGCCACAAAGCGGTCCAGTTCCTCGGTCAGATTCACATTGCGCGTGGGCATGACTGCACCTCCTGCGTTGAGCGTACCGCAGAATTGGCAAAGTTTGCCAATTTCTTTTCTGCTCTCCCATTACGCCGGAAAAGTCACATAGAAAAACGCCGTGACGGCATCCGCGCATCTTCGCCCGGAACCCATCACGGCGTCTTTTCTGTACAACTGCCGAGAGCAAGGTCGCTCTGCCTGGTTTGACACAAGCGGCCCGCTCAAGCCTGTAAAAAATCCTAGCGGTGAACCACCTCTTCGCGCTCTTCGGCAACCGCCTCCGGCAGAGCCGCGCCGGGCGTCGCTTCGATCCGCATGCCGTAGAAGGAGCGATGGACGAAGAAGACCGAGATTGCGAAGAACAGGACGGTCAGCACGTGTTCAAGCACCGGGCTGCTCGCCGTCAGCTTCACGGCCAGTTCCACGGCCAGCAGTCCGAACAACGTCGCGAACTTGATGATCGGATTCATGGCCACCGACGAGGTGTCCTTGAAGGGATCGCCCACCGTGTCGCCCACCACACAGGCATCGTGCAGCGGCGTGCCCTTCTGCTTCAAATCAACTTCGACAATCTTCTTCGCGTTGTCCCAGGCGCCGCCCGCGTTGGCCATGAAGATCGCCTGATAGAGGCCGAAGATCGCCAGCGAGAACAGGTAGCCGATGAACAGGAACGGCTCGGTGAAGGCAAAGGCCAGAGTCGCGAAGAAGACGGCAAGGAAGATGTTGAACATGCCCTTCTGCGCGTACTTGGTGCAGATCTCGACCACCTTTTTGCTATCGGTGACCGAGGCCTTTTCCGCGCCATCGAGCTTGATGTTGGCCTTGATGAACTCGACCGCGCGATAGGCTCCGGTGGTGACTGCCTGCATGGAAGCGCCGGCAAACCAGTAGATGACCGCGCCACCGCAGATCAGCCCCAGCATGAAGGGCGCATGTAGCAGCGAGAGGTTCTGCACGTCGTGGGTAAGTCCGCCGGTCAGGGCCATGATGATCGAGAAGGTCATCGTGGTTGCGCCGACAACGGCGGTGCCGATCAGCACCGGCTTGGCCGTGGCCTTGAAGGTGTTGCCCGC
>DBTV01000051.1:0-900 GCA_002307235.1 Acidobacteriaceae bacterium UBA1307 | reverse complement strand
TGAAGGTGTTGCCCGCGCCGTCATTGGCTTCGAGCAGGTACTTCGCCTTTTCAAACTTGGCGTCGATGCCGAAGTCCTTCTTCAGTTCCGCTTCGATACCGGGGATGGTCTCAATCAACGACAGCTCATAGACGGACTGCGCGTTGTCGGTGACCGGGCCATAGGAGTCGACAGCAATCGTGACCGGGCCCATGCCGAGGAAGCCGAAGGCGACCAGGCCAAAGGCGAAGACCGCCGGAGCCAGCATCAGAGCCGCCATCGACGCGCCCGTGCTGAAGAAGTAGCCCAACCCCATCAGGGCGACCATGCTCAGCCCCAGCCAGTAAGCGGAGAAGTTACCCGCCACCAGACCCGACAGAATGCCGAGCGAGGCTCCACCCTCTTGCGCGGAGATGACGACCTCTTTCACGTGCGCCGAGTTGGTCGACGTGAAGACCTTGACGAGTTCAGGAATCACTGCGCCGGCGAGCGTTCCGCAGGAGATGATCGAGGCCAGCTTCCACCACAGCGTTCCATCACCGAGGGTCGGAATCAGGAAGAACGAAACGATGTAGGTGAGCACGATGGAAACGATGGAGGTGATCCAGACCAGCGAGGTCAGGGGCTTCTCGAAGTCCATCTCGTCGGCATTGGCATACTTCGCGTGCGCAATGGCACCGTTGAAGAAGTAGGCACCAACACTCGACAGCAGCATGGCCACGCGCAGAACAAAGACCCAGACCAGCAGTTGTACCTGCGTCTCCTGATTTTGAACCGCCAGCAGGATGAAGGTGATCAGAGCCACGCCAGTAACGCCGTAGGTCTCAAAGCCGTCGGCCGAGGGTCCAACCGAGTCGCCCGCGTTGTCGCCCGTGCAGTCGGCGATCACGCCCGGATTGCGCGCATCGTCTTCCTTGATCT
>DBTV01000035.1:130235-148401 GCA_002307235.1 Acidobacteriaceae bacterium UBA1307 | reverse complement strand
GTGCGCGGCTACAAGGAAGAGGGCACCACGACGACGCCATTCGACATGTGCGTGCTCAACAACATCGACCGCTTCCAGTTGACCCTCGACGCCATTCGCCGCGTGCCGCGCCTGGCCCCGACCGTCGACGATGCCACCCAGTGGTACTCCGAGGCGATTCAGCGCCACAAGCTCTATGTTGCTGAGCACGGGGACGATCTGCCCGAGGTGAAGAACTGGCGCTGGCCGAACAGGTAACCGTTGGCCCAATTTGAGCCACCGCCGTTGGCGCGTTGTCCGCAATGCAAGAAGGCGCGCGCCGGCGGCTTGTACACTAATTCTGTAGCTTTATCCATCGAACCGGCAGAAGCTCAGCGCATCGAGCCTTCTGGCGGTTCGATGCTTTGCTGAACGGTTTCCGCCGTCACCGGCCAATTTGACACTTCAACGCGAAAGGTTTTCTTCATGTCGTCTTTGCCCGTACTCGTTTTGAATAGCGGTTCTTCTTCGATCAAGTTTTCTGTCTACGAAGCCGGCGATGGCCAGCGGACCAAGCTCGTTGAGGGCGCGGTCGACGGCATCGGCACGGACAACGGCAAGTTCTGGATCAAGGACGCCAACGGCGCCAAGCTCGTTGACGAAAACCCGGCGCTGCCGACCCGCGCCGTGGCCTTCAAGCTGGTTGCCGACGCGCTGCACTCCGGCAAGTTCCCGGCCCCTGCCGCCATCGGTCACCGCATGGTTTCCGGCGGCCCGACCGTGCAGGAAAATCAGGCCATTACGCCGGCCCTGATCGACGAGATGGAAAGCTACACGGCCTTCGCGCCGCTGCACACCCCCATCGCCGTCTACATCATGCGCGAGGCGCTGCGCCTGTTCCCCGGCATCCCGAACTTCGTCATTCTCGACACCTACTTCCATCGCACCATGCCGGAAGTGGCCAAGCACATGCCGATCCCGGCCGAATACGCCAACATGGGCGTGCAGCGCTACGGCGCGCATGGCATCAGCTATGAGTCGATCATCTACCAGTTGGGCGGCAACGTGCCCGAGAAGCTGATCGTCGCTCACCTGGGCAACGGCGCTTCGATTTCGGCAATCAAGAATGGCAAGTGCATCGACACCTCGATGGGCCTGACGCCGACCGGCGGCATCATCTCCGGCACCCGCACCGGCGACATCGATCCCGGCGTGCTGCTGTTCATTCTGCGCAAGATCAACGAGACCACCAAGGACGCGGAAGAAGCTGCCGACAAGCTCGAAGTCGTTGCCAGCAAGAAGGCCGGCCTGCTCGGCGTCAGCGAGCTGTCGAATGACATGCGCGATCTGCGCGACGCCATCAAGGCGGGCAACGCCAAGGCACGCCTGTCGGTCGACAAGTTCATCTGGACCATCCAGAAGTGGATCGGCAGCTTCTTTGTCGAACTGGGCGGACTCGACGCACTGGTGTTCACCGGCGGCATCGGCGAGAACGACATCTACACCCGCGCCGAGGTCTGCGCTGGTCTGGGCGCGCTCGGCATCGTGCTTGACGCCGAGAAGAACAACGTCCGCGGCGAAGCCACCATCTCGGCCGACAGCTCCAAGGTCGTGGTTCGCGTCATTCCCCCGGCCGAAGATCTTCTGATCGTCAACCACGTCGTGCGCCTGCTCGGCGAAAAGAAGTAACTCGGCGGCATTCAACGCCACAGAAACAAGGCAGCAAAAAGCCCTGTCGCGACGCTCATTGAGCGTGTCGCGGCAGGGCTAAAATTTTGATCTGCTTGCCAATCTTCGCAAACTCGGAGTCTGCGGTCACCAGCGTGGCGTTGCGGCGCAGAGCCAGTTCGGCGGCAAAGCTGTCGGCAATGCCCAATTTATAGCTAGTGCGAATCCTGGCTACGGCATGGGCTTGCGCCTCATCCGCAGGCACAAATTCCACCAGATTCTGAATGGCACGCACGGCCTGCTGCGCGGTGTCCATGCCGAGATAACGTGCAGAGACATAGAGGACTTCGGTCAGATTCACCGCGGAGATGCACAGCCGCGCCACTCCCTTGTCGGCTTGCACCAGCAACGTTTCTACCTTGGCCGCGCCTTCTCCACCACGGAAATATCGCACCAGCGCATTCGCGTCCAGCACGTACTCCTTCATAGCATTTCCGCAATGCGCTCTTCCTCTCGCGCACGCTCCCTACGCTTCTCTTCTTCCCACAACGCCTCAACATCCTCTTCCACGTGGCTCAGGCATCCGCGCAAGGCAAGCACCTCATCGAGCACCGTCGACTGCATCGTCAACTTGCCATCCTGCTCGCCAAAAACGATCTTCGACTGAGGACCGAGGCGATATTTTTTGCGCAGCGCCGCCGGAATCACAATCTGCCCTTTGGAGCTGATCGAAGCAGTGTACGCCATGCCGTCTTACCTCCAGGTAAGACATTGTAGCCCGGATCTCCCTCCCGGCTCAATCCCAAAAAACAGCGCAGGCCGGGCGTTTTGCCCAACCTGCGCTGCTTTCCTGCAGATTCAAAGACAGTTAGTCTTCCAGTTCCGGATGATAGTTGCTCTCCCATCCGAGGTAACGCGTCGCAGCCTCGTGGATGGCCTTTGAAACATCGCTGAAGTTCGTCGCCACATGATGCTCGAAGCCCTCGCGGCAGATGAACCGGAGCAGCTTCTGCAACTCGGGAATCTCGCAGACGCCCGCGCCGCCAAAGGTCTCGAGCGGATCGTCGGTGAACTTTGCCGGGCCAACATAGCCGCGGATGATGCCGTAGCGGTCGTCGGTCGAGAAGCGCGCGTAGGTCATCGCGCCGGCCTTCACGCGGCCCACGCAGGTGCCAAAGGTGTTCTGCTTGCCGACCGTGCCGGCGATGATCGCCTGGTAGTCCATCTTCGGCGCGGCGTTGAAGAAGTGCTTGGGCAGGTTCGAGCAGTGGAAGCAGACGCACTTGTTCGGATCGCTGCCGTAGTTGTTGTTCCAGTCGAGCAGCGCCGACGGCGTTCCCGAAGCCAACTGCAGCATGTGCATCGAAAGCACGCCCGGCACATCGACCTCGCAGGCCGACGGAATCAGGTTGTTCGACATCATGCTCATGATCGTGCAGGGCACCACGCCGAAGAACTCCTCGATCGAGGTCCAGCACTGCACGGCGTTCACGGTCACGTTGGTCTGCTTCATCCAGCCTTCGATCACCGTGCCCAGCTTGGCCATCTTCACCAGAGCCTCGTGCGTGACGCCATCGGTCGAAACATAGCTCTTGATGGCGGCCAGCTTGGCCTCGACATCGGAGTCGGAATCCTTGAGGCGGTTGATGCGACCGATGATCTCCGACAGATCAATCGGCTCAATCGAAATGCCGTTGCTCTCCAGAATGCGCTCGGAGTAGCGAACCGTGTTGAAGGCCGCCGGACGCGCGCCAATGGCGCCGATGCGCAGGTTCTTCAGGCCCTTGACGATGCGGCAAACCTGCGAGAACCACTCCAGATCGGCCTTGAACTCGGGCGAGGTCAACGACTCGGTGTGCAGCGTCGTCAGCGAGTACGGAATCTCGTACTGCATCAGATTGTTGCAACAGCTCATCTTGCCGCAGAAGCTGTCACGGCGAACTTCGATCGTCATCGCATCGGAGCGGTCCGGCGTGGCCTGCACCAGCACCGGCACCCGCAGGCCCGACAAGCGAATCGCGTCCACAATGCCGCGCTCTTCGCCGAAGTTCGGCAGCGTGATGATGATGCCGTCGATCTCTTCGGCGTGCTTTTTGAACAGCTCCGCGCACTTCTGCGACTCGGCATAGGTCTCCACCGCGCCGTGCTTGGACTCGCTCGGATCGAGCACGATGGCCTTTGCCCCGGCCTCGGTCAGAACCTTGATGATCTCCTCGCGTCCCGTACGCGCCAACTCATCGGGAAAGAAACCACGATTGCCTACGATTACACCAAACGTCATTGCACGCTTCGCTGCCATTGCCTATTTCTCCAGGGCGTTCTACGCCCAAGTTTTTCTGTTGATCCTTGTTACTTCACTTTGCCCTTGCCGGGCCGAAACTTCACCGTGTACAGCACGCCCAGCACAAACAGCGTGCCACCCCACCACAGGGGCGCGTGCAACTCCGCCAACTGCACGGCCGCCACATGCCCGGTCGCCAGTTCGCTCAGGCCATAGCCGACAATCAAAAAGCCGTAGGCCAGCAACAGCACGCCAATAAAGAACCAGATCGGAATCTTTGATCCATGCATCGCGTTTCTCCTTCTTTCTGGCTGCTACCAGCACAACAGGTTGAGCGCGCAGAACAGCACGCCGACAACAATCGCCCAGGTCCACTCGCTCTGATACCAGGCCACCGGCTCTTCGCTCGGCAACGTGGTCGCGCCGTAGACCAGACCGTTGAGTTCGGCCACCGGCCGCGGCTTGGTCAGCATGCTCACCACAATGATGATCAGTGACGAGAACAGGAAGGCCCACAGCGCGCGGAAGACATTCTCGGCCATCGGCTTGGCGTCGGGCGACAGTGCCACGCTGGCCAGCGCCGCCGGATTGATCTTGACCCACAGGAACAGGCCCGCCGAAAAGACAATGCCGAGCAACATGCCGAGGAAGCCCGCCAGCTTTGTGGCGCGCGTCCAGAACATGCCGAAGAGAATCACGGCCAGCAGCGGCGCAATGAAGATCGAGAACAGCGCCTGCACATAATCCATGATGCCCTGCGCGTGCATCACCAGGTAGGCCGCGCCAATGGAGACCGCTACACCGACCAGAATCGACAGCCTGCCCACCAGCACATAGTGCGCATCCGAGCCGCGCTTGTTGATCAGCGGCTTGTAAATGTCATAGGTCCACACCGTCGAGAAGGCGCTCACGTTGCCCGCCATGCCGCTCATGAAGCCGGCAATCAGAGCCGTGATGCCCAGACCCAACAAGCCGGGGCCAAGATAGCGAACCATCATCAGGGGGAGGGCCTGGTTGTAACTATGCAGTTCGCTATCCAGGCCGCCCGCCAGAACCTTCTGCTGCCCTTCGGCCGTCAGAGAGGTCTTGGCCATCGCCGCCTGACAGGCACCGACGTTGGCGACCGCGCCCGCCGAGTTCTGCGCGCAGGCGGCCACCACATCTTCGCCGACCAGTTGGCGACGGCTGCCGTCCTGGTTCTGCAACAGCACCAGGCCAAGCAGGCCGGGAAGAATCACGATAAACGGCGTCGCCATCTTGAAGAACGAGGCGATGATCGGAGCCATGCGCGCCGCGCGCAGATTCCGCGCCGCCAGCACGCGCTGCACAACCAGAAAGTCGGTCGTCCAGTAGCCGAAGCTGATCACAAAGCCCAGGCCCATCACGATGCCGGTCCAGTGCACGCCCATCGGGTTGGCCGCAAAGCTGCCCGTATCGCGCCACAGATGGAAGTAGCTGTCGCCATGCACGCCGGTCATCGACTGCATGTTGTGCATGATCTGCCGCTTCAGGCCACCGATGCCGCCCGCCTGCACCAAGCCGAGAATCGGCACCAACAACGCGCCACCCCAGATCAGCACAAATTGCAGCACCT
Organism: Acidobacteriaceae bacterium UBA1307; assembly: GCA_002307235.1. Lineage (GTDB taxonomy): Bacteria > Acidobacteriota > Terriglobia > Terriglobales > Acidobacteriaceae > Telmatobacter. The sequence goes on along the minus strand of DBTV01000035.1, from coordinate 142,900 downwards.
CGTTGAAGATGGCCGAACGCAGGCCGCCGAGGCCCACATACAAAGCCACCGCAATCGACGATACAAAGATCGAAAAGGTCATGTCCCAGCCGAGCACGACCTTCATGACGACGGCCATCGCGAACATGTTCACGCCGCTCATCAGGATCATCTCGACGGCAAAGGAGACCGCCGCCACGCTCGAAGCCGCGCGCCCATAGCGCAGGTCAAGGTAGCCCGGCACCGAGTGCGTCTTCGAGACGTAGTAGAACGGCATCATCACCAGGCCCAGGAAGATCATGGCCGGAATGGCGCCGATCCAGTACCAGTGCGTGGCCAGAATGCCGTATTGATAGGCCGATCCGGCCCAGCCCATCAGCTCCAGCGAGCCGAGGTTGGCGGAAACGAAGCTCAGGCCCGCAATCCAGGCCGTCATCTCGCGACCGGCCATGAAGAACTCTTCGCTGGTGTTCGACTGGCCCTTGAGATAGAAGCCGATCCAGAGCACCATGGCGAAATAAATCACAATGACGGCGATGTCGAGCAGACGCAAATGCGCCAGTGGCACCGCACTCAGTGCAAGCACCGCCGGCAACTTACCGGCGGCAAACAAAGCTGGGACCGATCCACACATGTCATCCCCTTGGCGAACGTCGAGTCGCACGTTGGCTCAGTCCAACGTTCGCCCTCTAGTAAATGGTTTTACTCAAAGCATTGTCAAGCGAAAAACCGGATAAAATTCCTTGCACCCGCCCGCCCGTTTCCGCCCCTTGTTCCCATGGAAGTTGCCATGAATTTCCGGAGTAAAAAACCATGGGGTCCAGAGCACGGCGAAACCGAGAAAGCGTTTACCCGCGAAGTGTAGCACAACAAACCCTCCATGCACATCCTCCCCGCTCACAGCCCTTTCTTTCTCGTCTTTTTCCTGACTGCGCGCGGCCCGCACGCGCAAATGCGACAGGCTCTTCGACCTGTCGCATTCGCTTTTTCCCCTGTTTTACTCCTGTTCGGCGGCAACCTCGTGCAGCCATCCCGGCGGCTTCAACAACTCGCGCGGCCGCGAGCCATCGGCCGGGCCCACCAGCCCGTCGCGCTCCATGATGTCGACCAGATGCGCGGCGCGGCCATAGCCTACGCGCAGCCGCCGCTGCAACAGCGAGGTCGAGGCCTTGCCAAACTCGAAGACCAGTTGCACGGCATCGTTATAGAGCGGGTCGTTGTCATCGTCGCCCGTGCCCGCGCCACCATGCGCGCCCTCGTCCTTTGGCGCCTCCAGAAAACCCTCAATGTATTCGGCCTCGCCCTGCGCCTTCCAGAAGCCGACCACCGCGGACGTCTCCTTTTCGCTCACATAGGGCGCATGCAGGCGGCGCTGGCGGCTGGTGCCCGGCGGCAGAAACAGCATATCGCCTCGGCCCAGCAATGACTCCGCTCCGTTTGAATCGAGAATCGTGCGCGAGTCCACCTTGGTCGCCAGCCGGAAGCTCAACCGCGTCGGCACATTGGCCTTGATGAGGCCAGTGATCACGTCGACCGAGGGCCGCTGCGTGGCCAGAATCAGATGAATGCCTACCGCGCGCGCCATCTGCGCCAGCCGCGTAATCGATTCCTCGACGTTGGCGCGGTCAAGCATCATCAGATCGGCCAGCTCATCGATGATGATGACGATGAAAGGCAGCGGACCTTCTTCGGCCGCATCGTCGTCGAACTGCAGCGGCATCGAACCGTCAAAGAGCTTGTTGTAGTGGTCGATGTTGCGCACGCCGTGCGCGGCCAGCAGCTTCAACCGGCGCTCCATCTCGCGGACCGCGTTGCGCAGCGCATTGGCCGCCAGCTTCGGGTCGGTGATGATCGGCGTGAACAGATGCGGAATCCCCGCGTACATGCTCAGTTCCACGCGCTTGGGGTCCACCAGAATCAGCCGTACCTGATCGGGCGTCATGCGGAACAGCAGGCTGGTAATCATGGCGTTGATCGCCACCGATTTGCCCGAGCCGGTTGAGCCGGCGATCAAAAGATGGGGCATCGAGGCCAGATCCTCGGTGACGATGCCACCGTTGATGTCCTTGCCCATCGCCATCAGCAGGCGTCCCTTGGCCTTGGCGAATTTTTCGCTCTCGACGATGCTGCGCAGGTGAATCGTCTCGCGCTCGGAGTTCGGCACCTGAATGCCGACCGTGCTTTTGCCGGGAATGCGCTCGATCAGAATGCTCTCGGCGCGCATCGCCAGGCAAAGATCCTCGGCAAGGCCCGTGACGCGCGAATATTTGACGCCCGCCTCGGGCTTGAACTCGAAGGTGGTCACCATCGGCCCGGGCGTAATCTGCACGATCTGCCCGCGCACGTCGAACTCGGCGCACTTTTCCATCAGCGCCCGCGCGTCCTCGCGCAGCTCGGCCTCGTTGACCGACTGCGGCCCTTCGCCCTCGCTCAGCAGCGTGCTCGGCGGCAGCTTGAAGCCGCTCACACTGTGTTGCGCAACGGCGGCCGTGCGCGGCGCGGCATCGGCACGCTCGTGAATTGCAATGGCCTCGGCCACCGGCGCGGCAACCGGTTCATAGGCAGGCTCGGGCACAAAGCTCTGCGGCGCTTCATCGGGAAGCTCCTCGGTGTACGTCTCGCCCATCTCCGAGGCAAAGGCCGGGGCGCGCGGTGGCACCGGAATCGGTCCCAGAGGCACACCCTCCTCCGTCAGCTCCTCCGGCGCAACAGCCTCGGCGGAACCGCGTTCCCAAATGCTGGTGCGCCGCTTGGGCGTGGCCTCTTCGTCGCCAAAGCGCGCCCGCTGATAGGCAGGAATCTCGCCCTCGAACTCGTCCACCTCGACTGGCTTTTTGCGGCCAAAGATGCGCGCGAAAAGGCCGCGCCGTTCGGGCTCGTCTTCCACCCCTTCGGTTCGTAGCGCCATGCGCCCGTCACGCGGCGCAATCTTCGGCGCACGCCCGGTCCGCTCGGCCTCGCGCAAGGCGGCCTGCAACTCTTTCTGCTCGGCCTTTTCTTCGCGCCAGTTCTGCCAGCGGTCGCGCCAGTGCATCAGGTTCAGCCAGCGGTCCTCAACGTTTTCTCGCAGGGTCCAGAAACTCACCGACGATGAAAAATAGAGCCCGACCACGGCCAGCACGCCCGCCACGATCCATGCCCCCTGCAGATTCATCGAGTGCACCATCGCACCGGCCAGCAGGCGGCCCACCACGCCCTCCACTGGCATCACGCCCAGCCAGCGCCAGTGCCAGGGAGTCAGCCCCAGCACCGTCGGCACAAAGGCCAGCGCCAGCAGCGTGCCCAGCCAGCGCAACAGCGCCGAGCCGCCCGGCCGCGAATGCATCCAGGCCCAGGCCAGCCCGCCCAACCACAGCGGCAGCAGAAAGCACGAAACACCGAGCGACTGCAGCAACAGGTCGCTCAGGTAGGCGCCAAACAGGCCGATCCAGTTCTGGGCGCCATGCGTCAGCACCACGCCCGTCGCCGTATCCAGCGATGGGTCGGAGACATGATAGGTTGCCAGCGCAAGAAGAAGAAGGAGCGCGACCAGCGCCACCATCAGTCCCAGAAAGATATTCAGGGGGCGGCTGCGCGTCGGCGACAGAACAATGCGAATTGGTTTCATAAATGGGAGTATTTCCGTTCGGGCGCGTGCCTTCGCCAGCGCGAGCTGCAACGCCGAACGGGCGAATCATCCCAGAGCAATTTCTATTATCTGCGTTTTCGCCGCCGCCGCCAGAGCCAATCCACGCGGGGGAATCTAGCCATCTACCCCCGGTTCCAGGGTGGAATCGCATGCGCCCCAACGCACAGCGGGGACAGGCCGAAGCCCATCCCCGCGCGCACTCCTATCTTTCCCTAGATGACGTACTTCGCGCCCCAGATCAGCAGCGCGATGCCGAGCAGAATCCGGTAGATCGCAAAGACCGTGAAGCCATGCTTGCGCACCCACAACAGGAACCACTCCACCACGCCGAAGGCCACCACAAAGGAGACCACCATGCCCACCAGCAACACGCCCCAACGCTCGCCGGTCATCTCGACATGCGTCGCGAGTCCCGAGGCCAGCGCGGCCTTGCTCGGATGAAGCTCCTTCACCAGATCCCAGCCGGTCGCCGCGACCATCGTCGGAATCGAGAGCAGAAAGCTGAACTCAAGCGCCGCCGGCCGATCCATATTCGCCAACTGCGCCGCGGCGATGGTCGACATGGAACGCGAGGTGCCGGGGAAGACCGCCGACAGCGTCTGGCACAGTCCGATCCAGACCGCCTGCAAAAAGGTCATCTGCTCCACGTCGGTCGTATCGGCCTCGCGACGGCTCGCCCAGATATCGACCACCCACATCAGAATGCCGCCGATCAAAAGCGCCAGCGCCATCACCGTCAGGCTGCCCAGATTCTTCTCGCTCCACTTGTGCAGCAGAAAGGCCGGTCCCGCCGTGAAGCAGAAGGCCACAAAGGTCAGCGTCAACGGATGATTGAAGAAGTTGCGATCATTCGATTCGCCGGTCGGAAAGGTGCGGATAAATTCGACAACCCGGCCCAGATAGAGCGTACACAACGCCAGAATCGCACCCAACTGAATCACGACCGTGTACATCTTCCAGTACGGATCATCGAGCGAGATCTTCATTAACGCTTCACTAATGCGCAAATGCGCCGTCGAGCTGACGGGCAAAAACTCCGTCAGGCCTTCCACAATCCCCAGCAGGATCGACTGTATATACGGATTCACAAAGCCTCCAGGCGGCCCGAAGCAAGCTCTGCAGGGGGCAGCCCACACTTACTCACGGTCCAAGCCATAGACAGGTATGCCTTCATCCAATTTGTACACCAAAGCCCCCGCCTTCCACGAGTCATCGCTTGTGGCAAAACGGTCTTTTAACTTTGCCGCCAACGCCGCCGCATGCGCATGCGCCGCCTTGCTTTTGTTCTTCTGCTCGTCGGCCGCGTACATGTCGCTCAGCACCGCCTGCCGGTAGCAGGCCAGGTACAGCGCCCGGGCCGCGCGCGGACTCTCCGGATGCTCGACGGCATATTTTTCGTAGAGCTCTGCTTCCTTCTCCGGGCACTTCGTGGAGCCCTGACCGTCGCCGCACAGCTTGTTGTCGAGCAGCTCAAAGGCCGCCAGATCCGCCTGCCGCGTGTGCGGATAGTGCTTGATCACCTTCTTCAGTTCATCCTCGTCGATCTGCGGCCGCAGCGCCGCGTCGCGCTCCCGTGCCGAGGGCCGGGTCGCCACCTCGGCCTTGTCCACCTGCCACTGAATATCGGCCGTGCGCCATGCCGCCTCGGCCACCAGCGGCGAATTCGGATAGAACTCAATCAGCCGGCGATAAAGCAGCCGCGCGCTCTGCGCAGCATTCAGCGGTCCGCGCGGATCCGAGGCCAGCGCCTCCTGATTGGCCGCCTCGCCCATCAGCACCTGATCGCCATTCGCCATCGTCTCAATCACCACGCCCTTGGCCTCCATCCAGCCCGAGACCGGCGGCTGCGTCACGGTATCCTCGCCCACCAGCGGCGCATCGCGCTGCTCGCGCATCTGCTCGATATCAGTATTGGCATAGACGCGCACCCAGGGGCCGCTGTGCTCGGCCACCACCATCTCGCGGCCAATCTGCACCCGGTCCACCTTCTCCGCATGCCGGTCCGGGGAGACATAGAGCTCGGTCACGCGCAGCACCGTCGCCCGCGGTCCGGCCATCGGCTTCACCGTGGAGTTTTTCTGCGCCACCACCATCGCCGCGCCCAGCGCCAACATCGTCGCCACCTTCACCCGTACCCGCATCCGCAGTGCCTCCTCACAACAGTGAACAGTCGTCAGTGAACTGTGAACAGTCTAGCGTGCCCTGCGCAAGATGCACCGCGCCCATGTTCCCTGTTTTCCCTCTTCTCTTAGTCCCTGGTCCCCAAGTCCCCTAGTCCCTCAGTCCCTGCCTCTCCGTTCCCTGCCTCAAAAAAACAGACGCGGCAGCCGAAGCCACCGCGTCTGGGGTTGTGTTGCGATTGGTTTAGAAGCTGAACTTGGCCGCCACCTGCATCTGGCGCGGACCATACAGATTGTTGTTGGTCGTGCTGGGAGCGCCGAAGGCGCTGACGCCCGTACCCGAGTACGGCGCAATGCAACCACCAAAGGTCGCACCCGTCGCCGCCGGATTGCTCGTCGCCGAAGCCGCGCAGGCCTTGGTCGCCGTCGTCGCCGAGGTGCCCGTGGCCAATGCCGCCGAGTAGCTCGAATGCGTGGTATTCACCGCGGTCACAATGCTGTGGTTCAGCAGGTTGAAGGCATCAGCGGACAACTGCAACGAGGCCTGGCCATGCAACTTGATCTCACGCGTCACACGCAGATCGAAGTCGTTGAAGCCCGGTCCGATGATGCTGTTGCGGCCAATTTGCGGCGGACGTCCGGTCGTCGACAGACCCGAGCCCGAGCTGATCGCGCCACCATAGATGCCACCCTCGGCCAAACCACTGACAGTGCCGCTCATACTGGCCACGATCGGCTGACCAGCCGAGGCAATCTCCGAGCCCGAGAACTGGAAGCCGTTCACCAGTTCACGCACCGTGCGATTGGCCACAGCGAAGGTAGGCTTGTAGCTGAAGCTCAGCGTGAAGCGATTGCGCACGTCGGTATCCGACAGTCCGTTCTCAGCCTTCAGGTTGTTCGGATCCAAAGGAACATCGCCGCCGAAGAAGGTGCCATTGGCGCCGGCCACCTGACCATCATCCGAAGCATGAGACCAGGTATAGTTGCCCACAAACTCCAGACCATGCGAGAAGGGACGACGCACTGTTGCCACCAAACCGTTGTACCAGGTATTGGCCACGCTGTAACCGGCATTGAGCGAATACGTCATGGTGCTCAAGGCGCGGTCGGCGGTCTGATACACCGGAACGGTCAACTGGCGCGTTACCGTGCCGGTATTGCTTGCACCGCTCATCACGTTATAAGTGCGCAGGCCGCTCGGCTTCTGGCCCACCAGGTTGGCGTCAACAAAGACCGGCAAACGCATGCCGCGCGTGCCGACATAACCCACCATCAGTGAGAGCTTGCCCGGCAGGGCCTGCTCGACCGACAGATCCATCTCATGCGAGTACGGAGGAACGAAGTCCGGGCTCAGACCGTGGAAGCTCGCCGAGGTCGACGACGTGATGCCGTTGACGACCGTCGGCATTGTGCCGCCGGTCGGATAGAGCGCGCCATTCAGCGACGGACCCGTCGGCTGATAGGCCACGTAGGGATAACGCTGGGCGCCGGTCGGAACTGCCGTGCAGTTCGACTTGCAACCCGTGGCGTTGTAGTTGACCTGCACCACGCCATTTTCCACGCGCATCGCATAGTAGGTCGAGCCCTGATTCAGGCCCGAGAAGATGCCATAGCCGCCACGAACCACCGTGCCGTTGTACGGGCTCCAACTAAAGCCCACGCGCGGCTGAATGCGGTTCATCACGTTCTTGATCGCGCTGGTGTACTTGGTCGCCAGAGCAGACGTGGTGTTGATCATCGTCGGGGCCGGCGTCAACTGCACGTCATAACGCACACCCGCGGTCAGCGTCAACGACGGGGTGACCTTCCAGCTATCTTCCGCAAAGCCGTCGATCATCTTCATCCAGAAGTCGTCTTTGCCCTGCGTACCCGCCGCCGTGTTGAGCTTGTCGACCGTCTGCACGAAGGTGTTGTAGTGGTAGCCGGCATAGGGATCGGTGTTGCCCGCTTCGCCCGCGAAGGCATCGAAGACCCAGTCCTGGAAGTTGGCCGTCGTGGTCGTCTCGCCGTAGCTATAAAGGCCGCCGCCCTGATAGAGGTTGATCATCACCTCGTGTACCACGTTCAGGTCACCGCCGAACTTCAGCGTGTGACGGCCCATGGTGTGCGAGAAGACATCGCTGAACTGAATGCGATGCTCATCAGGCTCGGCAATGCGCGGCAACGCATTCGGCATGCCGTAGGTCACCGCGCCCATTGAGACGCTCGGTCCGGGGGCATTGGCACCCGCCGTCTCCAGGTCGCGGCCCCACTGGGCGTGAATCTGGTTCACCGAGCTCTCGTTGATCACCGTCGTCAGACCGCCCACCAGGAACCGCTCATGATAGGTCGTCGAACCGTTGGTCGAAGGCGAGCTGTTGGTGTAGGTCGGATTGCTCGAGTAGCCGTTGGTCGAATCGAAGTTTGCCCAGTTGAAGTTCACGAACGCATCGTTCTTCGCGTTGATGTGATAGTCCAGGCGCGGAAAGAACAGGTCCTGATGCGCATAGCGCGACGGCGGTAGCGAGTTCGCGGCCATGTTGGAAACATTCAACAGGAAGTTGATGGCGTTGGTGCACTGCGTGCTGGTGATGTAGTACGGCCCCGTGTAGCTGCTGTTGCTCGCCGTCGGGCACTGCGCCGGGGTGATGGAGGTGCCGTTGGTCGAGGCCGAATACACGCCCTGTGAGGACGTCGAAATGGTATTCGTGTCCGTGTACAGCACGCGACCCACCTTGCGGAAACCGTCATAGGTGAGGAAGTAGAACAACCGGTCCTTGATCAGCGCGCCACCGACCGAACCGCCAAACTGGTTCTGCTGGTGAATGGGCTGGGTCAGCAAAAACTTGTTGCCATTGTTGTGCACTGCCTGCCACTTCGAATACGGATCCAGCGCATTCAGGTCCGGGTAACGCAGATACCAGAACAGATCGCCATGCAGCGCATTGGTGCCGCTCTTGGTAATCGCGTTCACCTGGCCGCCGGCCGCCTGGCCGAACTCCACCGAGTAGTTCGAGGTCTCGGCCTGGAACTCTTTGATCGAATCGATCGAATACACATACGGAGCGCCCGAGGTACGGCCGCGCGCCTCGCTGAACAGCATCTGATTGTTGTTCGCGCCGTCCACGTAGTTCTGGTTGTAGAGGCCGCTGATGCCGTGGAAGCTGACCAGACCGGTGCCGCCATCCTGCGTCACCGCCGGGGTCAGCAGCACAAAGCTCGACCAGTTACGCGCCGCAACCGGAAGGTTCTGAATCAGGTGCTGATCGAGCGACTGTGAGACCTCGGTCTTTTGCGTATCAAGAATCGCGCCAGTGCCCTCGACCTCAACCGTGGTCGTCTCCGACCTCACGTTCATCCTCAGGTTGATGGTCAGCGTCTGGCCCACCAGAAGCGTCAGCCCGGTGGCCTGCGTAGCACCGAAGCCGGTGGCCGCCGCGCTCACCTTGTAGTGGCCGGGCTGCAAAAACGGTGCGGTGTAAATGCCAGAGGTATTGGTCGTGTAGGTATGCGCAACACCCGTGTCGACATTGGTTGTCGTCACGGTCGCGCCGGGAATCACGGCCTGAGCTGCATCTGCGACGGTTCCGGTGATCGTGCCAGCGCCGGCAGTCTGCGCCGAAGCCTTCGATCCCACGAAAACCGCGAAAATCGCCGCCACTGCCAACACGGCAATCCACCGCGTGGTACAGAGTTTGCGAAGTTTAGTCATGGCTCTCCTGTTGAGTTGGTACAACGTTAAAAACGGCATAAATACAACAAGGGACCGCTCCGCCAGCACATCAAGCACCTGCGAACGGCTTCCCCTGGAAGCAGCGGAATCTTTAATCCCCAAAATAATCGACCTTCAAAGGGAATGCGCTCGAGTCCATCAAAGACTTTCCAGTGACTCAGCCAAACCTCTCAGCTCCGCCCGGGCAGAGAGGCAAAATCCTGCATAAAAATTCACTTCAATTCCTATGGGAGAAAGATGAAAGGACGATGAATTTGTCTTTTCTTCTCCCTGCTTCAGTCTGCGCCCGGAGTTGTTTTTCCGGGCGCACCTTAAGTTATTTTTCAACGAAACCTTAGCCTATTCATACGCCAACGCGTCGATCGGGTCCTTGCGCGAGGCCATCCAGGCCGGATACAGCGCGCCCAGCACCGAACCCACAAAGGCAATCACCGCGCCCTGCGCAATGATGGTCAAATTCATGTCCAGATAGAGCGACGGGAAGCGGTGCGACAGGAATGATTTGATGGCCAACGAAAGAAGAATGCCCGTGGCAACCCCGATCAGCGACAGCACCACCGTCTCGCGCAACACCACATCGACAATCGTCCACCGCGAGGCGCCCATCGACTTCAAAATGCCGATCTCGCGCGTCCGCTCAAGCACCGCCGTGTACATCGCCTGGAAGATCACCAGAAAACCGATAATCACCGCGATGCCCACCACCACCCGCATGGCAATGTTCAGCGCAGGAATGTGGTCCGGCGTCAGCAGTGAGTACCACTGCTCCATCGTCATCATCTGGTAGTCGCCCAGGCCCGGCGTCTGGTGAATCTCGCGGATCACTGCATCGGTATTGCTGGCATTGTCCAGCTTGAGGTAGAAGACCGAGGCCCGGCCTTCCGAGCCGATCAGCTCGCCCATGGTCTTGAGCGGCACCAGTTTGCGGCCGCCCTTGCCGTGCACAAAGATGCCCGAAATCCGGAACGGATGCTTGAGAATCTGGATCGTATCGCCCACATGGTGTCCGCCGCTGCCCGCCGCGTAAATATCATCGACGATCACATCGTAGGGGCTCTGCGGCGCGCTGCCCTCCAGATACTGAAAGGGGCTCAACCGGCTGTAGCTGGCGTAATCGACGCCCCACAGCACCTCGGCACCATCGCTGATGGAAAAGTTCGTGATCACCGGCGCGGCCACGGCCACGTGCGGCATCTTGGCAAACACATCGGCCAGCTTGGCCGAAATCGGCGCGCCACTCACGCCATTGAAGAAGGTGGCATTGCCCGGCCGCACCATCAGATCGGCGCCAATGCCGTTGTTCATCCGCTTCTGGCCGGTGAGCTGGCCGATCATGACCGCGATAATCGTCAGCATCATGACCACTTCAATGGCCACAGCAAAGATGCTGATCACCGAGCGCAGCGGCCGGTGCAACAGATTGGCAAAGATGAGCTTGTTCATGAGTTCGAGCCTGGCTCCAAAAACGAGAGCCGCGATTGGGTTTCGCGGCCTTGCATTAAGGGTAACAGCTTGCGGCTGCCCATGTTGGGACGTTTTGACCTATGGGAGACATTTCAGGACACGCTTTCCTTAAGAATCCTTGAAAAAATCGCGAAAACTCTTTGACTCGTTCAGGTTGGGGGTTTATTGTGAAGTGGAATCCGAGGGAGCATTCGACGCGTTTAGTGACCGATGGGAAACTTTGGAGAAGACTTGCGCATGGAGCGGCTGTCCCGCGGCATTGCGCTCGAACAAATTATGGCCGTCACCAAGATCAGCAAGCGCCACCTCTTGGCGCTTGAGCAGGATAAGTTTCGCCTGCTTCCCGGTGGCATTCTCTCCAAGGGCATCATCCGCGGTTACGCCAATGCTTTGGGGCTGGACGCCAATGAGTGGACCGACCGCTTTATGAAGGCCTCCGATGCGGCGGGGGAAGCCCCCGATGAAGACGGCGACTGGACCGAATTTGCCGCCAACGTGGGCCGGGCCCGCATTCTGCGCCACGATGCCGCCGAGATTCGCCTGCGCTGGATCGGTGCCATTCTTCTGCTGATCGCAGTGGCCGTGACCGCCACTCTTTCGGTCCGCTACTATGGAGTCCGCGCCGGATGGTGGTCGACCATCATTCCTGAACATGCAGTCAGCGTCATCACTGAAGCCGTACGTGATCTTTTCCACCGCATCAGCGACCTCGTGCACTAAAAACCCAAGCCCGCACGGTCCAAATTCCACCCGCAAGCTGTTGATTTTCCTCTCTTCCCGTGCAGTTAAGCGGCTTCCGGCTGCCTTTCACCCCTCATTCCTCTCCATTCGCTGTCTTTCTTTGCCCACTTTCGCCCCCGACAATTACCATGATTGAGTACTGGTGGGTCTTGCATTCACCGGTTCTGGCAAGCGCCTCAGCGCGTGCGAGCTGATCGAGTGGGGCAACTCCCCCCTCCGCCCGCCGCTCGGCCCCCTCAGGGCCAGCCGCCACGCTGCCAATCTGAAACCCTTCAATGGGCAGGAGTTTGAAGTTGAGCGACCGTTTTTTGTTTACCTCTGAGTCCGTCACCGAAGGCCATCCGGATAAAATCGCCGATCAGGTCTCCGATGCAATCCTGGACGCCTGCCTTGCGCAGGACCCGTACAGCCGCGTGGCCGCCGAGACTCTGACCGCCACCGGTCTGGTCGTCATCGCCGGCGAGATCACCACCAAGGCCTATGTTGATTTCCAGGGTCTGGTCCGTGGCGTGATCTCCTCGATCGGCTACAACAATGCCCTCTACGGCTTCGACTCGAATACCTGTGCGGTCATCTCGACGATCAACAAGCAGTCGGGCGACATCGCCCAGGGTGTGGATACCGGCGGCGCCGGCGATCAGGGCATGATGTTCGGCTATGCCTCGAACGAGACCCCCGAGCTGATGCCGGCTCCGATCTCCTTCGCCCACAAGCTGACCCGCAAGCTCACCGAAGTCCGCAAGAACGGCAAGCTGCCCTACCTGCGCCCGGACGGCAAGAGTCAGGTCACCGTCGAGTATGACGAGAACGGCAAGCCATCCCGCATCGACGCGGTCGTCATCTCCAGCCAGCACGCTGACTCGGTTTCGAACGAGCAGTTGCACTCCGAGATCATGCAGTACGTGATCAAGGCCGTGCTGCCCACCGAGCTGATCGACGAGAACACCAAGTACCACATCAACCCGACCGGCCGCTTCGTCATCGGTGGACCGATGGGCGACACCGGCCTGACCGGCCGCAA
>DBTV01000035.1:65437-129942 GCA_002307235.1 Acidobacteriaceae bacterium UBA1307 | reverse complement strand
GCATGGGCCGTCACGGCGGCGGCGCCTTCTCGGGCAAGGATCCGACGAAGGTCGATCGCTCGGCCGCGTACATGGCCCGCTATATCGCCAAGAACATCGTTGCCGCCGGCATCGCCGACAAGGCCGAGGTTGAGCTGGCCTACGCCATTGGCGTCGCCGAGCCGGTCAGCGTCCTGGTCGACACCTTCGGCACCGGCAAAATCTCCGACGGCAAGATCACCGAACTGGTGCGCAAGAACTTCTCGCTGACCCCCAAGGGCATCATCGAGAGCCTGAACCTGCGCCGCCCGATCTACCAGAAGACCGCCGCTTACGGCCACTTCGGCCGCACCGAGCCGGAGTTCACCTGGGAGGCGACCGACAAGGCCGCGGCCCTCAAGCAGCAGGCCGGTCTCTAGAGCTTCTGCCGCTGTTTTCACAAAAGGACCTCTCCCGCGAGAGGTCCTTTTGTTTTGCCCGCGTCCTCTACAATGAGAGCGGCTCCCCGCATAGACCATGACCAACAGCTACCTGCAACCTCTCGACGGAATCCGCGCGCTGGCCTTTTTGCTCGTCTTTGCTTCGCATGCCGGTTATGTGTCTCTGCCCGGCGGCTTCGGCGTCACGGTCTTCTTTTTTCTGAGCGGCTACCTGATCACGAGCCTGCTGCGCAAGGAGTTCGAGCAGCGCGGAACGATCTCGCTCGCCGGCTTCTATCGCCGCCGCGCCTGCCGCATTCTACCGCCACTCTACTGCGTGCTGGCCGCCGTCACCCTGCTCAACGCTGTCGGCATTCCCGCGCACGAGGCCAGCCCGGGCGGGCTGGCCTCGATCTTCTTCTATTACTTCAACTATCGCGTGCTCTTTCTAGGTATTGCCGGCGCGCATGTGCCCACCGGCATGGGCGTGCTCTGGTCGCTGATGGTCGAGGAGCACTTCTATCTGCTCTTTCCGCTGGCCTATCTGTGGATGGTCCGACGCCGTCCGACGCCGCGCCGTCAGGCTCTGTGGCTGCTGGCCGCCTGCCTGCTTGCGCTCCTCTGGCGGCTGGTGCTGGTCTATGTTGGCCACAGCGGTCTGACGGGGGAAGTGCTCTGGACCTACTGCGCCAGCGACGCGCGCTTCGATTCGATTCTGTGGGGCAGCCTGCTGGCGGTCGCGGCCAATCCCTGGTGCGGCGACCGGCCCGGCTGGATCGAGCGCCACAAGGGCCTCTACGCGCTCGCCGGACTGGCTCTGCTCACCGTGAGCTTCGTTCTGCGCGAGCCGCACTTCCGTGAGACGGCGCGGTACACGCTGCAGGGCCTTGCCCTCGCGCCGGTTTTTTATTTTCTCGTCGCAGCCCCTACGTCAAAGGCCGCACGACTGCTGGCCTCGGCGCCCCTGCGCACACTCGGTTCGATCTCGTACACGCTTTATCTGGTCCACTTTTTTCTGCTCGACCTGATGGCCCGCTCCACGCCCTCCTCCCGCGCCCTGCGCGCGCTCGCGGCCCTGGCCGCCGCCGTTGTCCTTGGCCTGGCAATGCGCCGCTGCATCGAGCAACCCTTCCGGCGGCTCGGTCGCGGCAACGGCGCGCAAAGGGAAGTGCTTCCCTGATCTTTCCGCAGAGCCTTGAAAGATATGACCTGCGTGACGCCTGCGCATATTTCTTTTTATCCGCGCGCGCGTCCAATCCTCTAGAATCGCTATCGGAAACATTCCCCGAGGAAGGCAAATTGTTTATGCGTCTCGCTTCCGTCGCATCCCTGTTGTTCGGTCTCGTTCCACTGGCCATGGCCCAATCCGCAGCCCACTGGGGCTATGAGGGCAAGACCGGCCCGCAATCGTGGAACCGGCTGGACCCGTCCTACGCCGCCTGCGGCAAAGGCCATGCGCAGTCGCCCATCGACATTCGCGGCACCCACCTGAACAAGGCCCTGCAGCCCATCGAATACCACTACATCTCCGGCGGCGTAAAGATCGAGAATAACGGCCATACCGTCATGGTCACCGTGCATCCTGGCAGCTACATCGTCGCCGACGGCGTGCGCTACGACCTGATCCAGTTCCACTTTCACCACCCGGGCGAAGAAACCGTCAAGGGCCATTTCTCCGATCTGGACGTGCACTTGGTCCACAAGAGCGCCGAAGGGAAACTGGTCGTCATCGCCGTCCGCTTCAATCAGGATACGGGCGTGCCGAACGCGCTGATGGCGCTGCTTTGGCCGCACCTGCCCACCACCCCGGGCAAGAGCGAAGAGGTCACCGAGATGATCAATCCCGGCGGTTTTCTGCCCGCCAACCGCGCCTATTGGACCTACACCGGCTCGCTGACCACGCCGCCCTGCACCGAGGGCGTTCGCTGGTTCATCTACAAGGATGAGGTCTCGATCAGCCGCGCCCAGTTCAAGCTCTTCTCCCAGATCTACCGCCTCAACTCGCGTCCCGTGCAAGAAGCTCATGGCCGGCATATCGAGGCCAGCGAGTAAGGCAGCTTTTAGCCGTTAGCTTCTAGCCATTCGCTCAGAGCTGGAAGCGAATGGCTGCTTTCTAGATTCGGCGGAGGGAGCAGGGGCATTCATGCCCCTCAGGTTGATGACAAAGCTGAGTCTTGAAAGGGCACGACTTTAGTCGTGCCGCAAAGCACCCATAAAATCGCGGGCTTCAGCCCCTGGGATGATCTTTGGCGAAAAGTTCGCCACAAACATCCCTCAGCGCCTAAAGGCGAGATATTTTTGCTCCTCTTTCGGCACGGCTGAAGCCGTGCCCTTTCAAAAACAATGCGCAAATTGGGTTTGTCAGCAGTCTGAGGGGCGTTCATACCCCTGCTCCCTCCACGAACGGGCATTCGCCTTTAGCTAAAAGCTAGTAACAGCTCGTCCGCAGCGTCAGCCCCTCGGCCGTTACCGTCACGCGCAGGCCGCTCAGGTCCTTCAGAATGTAGTCGGCCTCTCCCAGTTCCTCGGCCGGGTGCGTGAAGGTGGTCGCGATCACCGTGCAACCGGCGGCGCGGCCCGAGGCAACGCCCGCGAGCGAATCCTCAAAGACCACGCACTCTTCCGGGCGCAGGCCCAGGGTCTTCGCCCCTGCCAGATACGGCGCCGGATGCGGCTTGCCCTCGGCCACCAGATCCGCTGAAACCATCGTCCTGGGCACGGCAATGCCAGCCGCGGACAGCCGCGCGCGGGCCAGCCGGTCGGTCGCGCTCGTCACCACCGTCCACCGCGCAACGGGCAGAGCCTGCATCAGGGGCAGAACGCCGTTGAGCGCATGCACCCCTTTCTGATCGGCAACTTCATAGCCTTCAAGGGTTTTCGCTTCTTCCTCTATATTCAGGTCGGGCCGCAGCCTGCGCAGCGAATCCATCGCCCGGCAACCGTGGATGATCTTGAGCGCCTGGGCCGGATCGACCGCGCGTTCCACGCACCAGCGCGTCCAGGCACGCTCCACGGCGGCAATCGACGAGATCAGAATCCCGTCCATGTCGAACAAGAGCCCTTGAGCGTGAATTTCTATGGGAGTCGAAGAAGAGGAAAAAACAGGCGCGGTCATACTCGCATTGTACGACCGCGCCTGTTTTTTAGTGTCTGGCTCCGCCGTCGGTTGCGGCGGCAAAGTTGAGTTTTGCGGGCAGGCTCAGCGGAATGGAACCGCCCACGGCGCTCTTCCGAGCCCCCTGCACAGCCTCGCTCTTGCCCAGGGTGATCTTGCCCTCGCCGAGGACAGCCTCGGCCTTCCAGCGGTCAAAGCGGCTGAGCGTCGGCGTGCCCGCCACCGCACCATGCTGCCAGTCGAAGGCCAGCGTGCCCTTGGCCGAGTTGGCCAGATCGTCGGCCGAGTAACCGGCCAGTTCCAGATGACCGCGGACGGTGACAGCGCCGCCCGACCAGTGCTGGCCCAGCAGTTGCCCCACGGCGGCGGGTGTGGCGTTTTCCACCGATCCGGTCAGCGTATACGCAGGCTTCGCTGTCGCCGAACCGGCGCTCATCGAGCCGTTCAGGTGCAGCTTGCCGCCCTCCAGATCCGCGTCGAGCGCACGGACCTCAACCCCGGCGGCGTTCACCGACAGAGCCACGGTCGCCTTCTTCAGCGCGGCCGGACCGACGGTAAGCGTGTCCACCTTGACCGTGCCCTCGGCCGTGGGCCAGGGCGTGGCCTGCGCCGGATGCAGCTTGTTCAGCAGCTCCGCCAGCAGCGTTTCCTTGGTCTGCGCGCCGAGCAGCGCCGCCTGCAGCGTTTTGGCGTCAAGCGCAGCAAACTGCGCGGTAAACTGCGGCTTGGCCGCACCCGCCGGCAGCCAGAGCGTCGCCGTGCCCTTCACCGGACCGTAGCTGAAGGCCACCGGATCCCAGCGCAGGCCATCGGAGTCCAAATGCAGCGTTGCCTGCGCAATCTGGACGGCGTTGACCATGTAACCGGCCTTCCAGTTGGCATTCGCCAGGGCCACCGTACCTGTCACCGTGTCCTTGACCGGAGCCGCGTCTTCCCCGGGCAGGGTCGGCGTCGGCTGCGTCTCCTCGGCGGGCGGCATCCACGGGCCGGTCGCGGTCACATCCAGATTCGCCGCCTCGCCCGCGAGGGCGTCAAGTTGCGCGGCACCATCCCAGCCCGCCGCGTGCGCCAGTTCGCGTCCGCGCGCCAGGGCCAGCGGCCCCTTGGCCGCAATCGAATAGCCCCAGTGCCCCAGGCGAAGATTCACAGTCAGCGGCGTTGCACCCCCGGCGGCAAAGCTCGCCGTGCCGGAGATGGTCGCCAGCAGCGCCGCCGGATCGGCCTCAAGCACGATCTTTTCCGCGGCAAGGGGCTGGCTCAAGCCACCGCCGCTCAACTGGAAGCCGTCGACGGCCAGCGAACCGCTCAGCGGGCCTTGCGGCGTATTTTTCTTCTTGTCCTTGCCCTTATCCTTTCCCTTGGTGGCGACTGGCTCCGGCTGCGGCGTAACCACCTGCCGCGCGTCGTAGACCAACGAGCCGCTGATGGTGCCCGCTGCGACCAGATTCGGGCTCACACCGCTGCGCACCGTGCGCAGGGCGTCGAGTCCGGCGGCAACGGGAATCCTGTCGAGCGCCAGCGTCAACTGCGTCTGCCCCGCGCCCGGCAAAGAGCCGGTCAACCGCGCACGGCCCGCGCCGAGCGGCGAATTGCATTCGATCTTTTCCGCCGTATGCAACGAATAGTGATAGACCAGGCCGCAGTTGGCATCGAAGTCCAGCATCGCCGCCGGAGCAAACTCCTCGCGGTGAACGCCGACGGCCTTCAACTGCACCTGCACCGTGGCGGACTCGGCCGTACCCTCGGCATGCAGATTGCCCTTCAGATCGCCACGCCAGCCCGGATCGCGACCAAGCGCGAGCCGCGTCAACTGGCCCAGCTGCGCATTCTTCCAGGCCAGATCAAGCTGCACCGGCATCTGCCGCATCTGTGCGGCACCGCGCAGATTGGCGCGCAGTTGCACCGTGCCCGTGTCGCCCTGGTTCACGCTCAGATCGGTGCGCGCCGGCTGGCCCTTGAGTTCGAGCCGCCACTCGCCAGCCCGGTCCTGCCAAAGCTCAAGGTCGGTATCGACCAGCGAAAACGGCATCTTTTCGGCACCGTTTTTAAAGTTCAGGCGCGAGTTGGTCGCCTTCAGAAAGGGCAGCTTGCGCCCGGGTCTGGCCGCGGCCACCTGCATGCCGTGCGCCTGCCCAAAGAGTGATTCCAGATTCCAGCGCCCCTCGGGGGTGCGCACCAGATTCAGGCTGGCCTCATCGACGCTGATGCGGCTGATCGCAAGCCGCCCGCGCCACAGCGCCAGCAGGCTGATCGGCGCCTTGACGGTGGTGGCATGCAGCACCGGCTCCGCCCCATAGGCCGGATCCTCTTCCACCGTCAGATCGCTGACCACAAAGGCCGGCGACGGCAGCAGACGGGCGCGTACGCCCGAGATCCGCACCGGGCGGCCCAGCGAGGCTGTCAACAGCTCCGAAACCCGTTTTTGATAATGATTCAGACTCACCAGCGGGGGGACCAGGAACACTGCCAGCAGCGCTCCCAGCGCCGCCAGCACGACCCAGAGCCGCTTCCGCCGCCATTGCCGGTCTTGCACTTCTTTAGTCATGAACTTCCAGAATAAACTGCTTACCGCACGATGTGCAGCGTTCGCGTCCAGCGCGTCTCAGTAATGAAATGCAGCGCCACGTGCCCGATCCAGCTCACATTCGAAACCAGCCCCGTACGCTGATAGGCGTCCTCCGGTGTTTGGAAGGACCAGTAGTTGAACAGCGGACGGCCGACAATGTTCTCGCGCGGCACAAAGCCCCAAAAACGCGAATCGAGGCTGTTGTGGCGATTGTCGCCCATCATGAAGTACTTGCCCTCGGGCACCACCAGGTCGCCGTTGACCACGTGGCCGGGAAACTCGACGGCCCAGCTCTCGGTCGCTCCACCCGGCTGCGCATCGGGGGCCACCGAGGGAAACTCGTCGAGAAAATCCTGATGATTGTCGGCCGTCGTCGGCTGCGCGTGCGGCTGGTCAATGGCCGCGCCATTGACGATCACCACGCCGTTGCGCAGATGGATGTGGTCGCCCGGCAGGCCGACCAGCCGCTTGACCAGAAACAGGTACTGCGGCTTGCCATCGGCATCCAGATCCGGCACCGGCTTGATGAAGACCAGAATGTCATTGCGCTTGGGTTCGCGATAGTGCACCAGCGGCATCCACTTCGAGGCCGGGGCCAGCGTGATGCGGTCCACCACCAGATGATCGCCGACCAGCAGCGTATTCTCCATCGATCCCGACGGAATCACGAAGTTCTGCGCCAGAAAGGTGAGGATAAACAGGCCCACTACCAGCACACTGCAAATGCTGGCCGTCGCCTCAAAAGGCGTCTCTTCCACCCGGGTTTCGGCGGTCTGCTTCGCGCTGTCGTCCGTGGCCGTCGTGGCCACTGCATTCTTTTTCTTCATCGCTCGCTCGAAAAAAAGCGGACCGCGCGCGGAGGCGCCGTCTCGTCAATACTCAATACTGTCGCAACGCGGAAAAAGTTCCCTTCCGCGCTCAAACTTCAATGCACGACGCGGAAGATCCGCTTCCAGCGGGCAAAGCCCTTCAGCCGCTCCGCCAGTTCCCTGTCGTGTCCGAGTCTATCATCGTGAGCCACCTGCACATCGGTGGTCGAGGGCCGGTCCAGCGAAAAGTAGATTACCAGCGGCCGGGCCACAATATCCTCGCGCGGCACAAAGCCCCAGAAGCGCGAATCCTTGCTGTGGTTGCGATTGTCGCCGAGCACAAAGTACTCATTTTTCGGGACCACCAGCTCGCCGTCGCGCGTCAGGCTCTGCATCTGCCGCCACCAGTCCGGGTCCACCTGCGGATCGGTGTAGACATCGGCGGGAAAGTTGTCGCGAAAGGGATTCGGTGGCGCGGGTTCAAAGGCCGCATAGGGCTCGGCAAGCTGCTGCCCGTTCACCGTGACGCGGCCGTTGTCGATGCGCAGCCTGTCGCCCGGCACCCCCACCACGCGCTTGACCAGCAACGGCGGATTGGGATGATGGAAGACGACAATGTCACCGCGGCTGACCTCGTGATAGGGCAGAAGATGGCGGCCCAGCCAGCCGGCCGGCGCATAAACCTGCTTGTTGAAGAGCAGAAAATCGCCCACCAGCAGCGTCCGCTCCATGCTTTCGGAGGGAATCAGAAACGGCTGCAGCACAAAGGTCAGCACGAACAACGCGACGATGACCGTGCGCAGCGTCGAGGCCAGCGATTCGCCCAGCGCCAGCTTGATCCCCAGGGCGCGCGCCTGTTCCGGTTCCGGGCTTTGGATCGATGTACTCATTCGGCCGCGACTTCTTTCTTTGCGGAGGCTTTGGCCGCGGCCCGATCCAGCAGAGCCAGTGCACGCCGCGCCGCATCCTGCTCGGCATTCTTTTTGGTGCTGCCGGTGCCACGCGCCAGGGCCTTGCCTGCCTCGTTCGTGTCGCCCTTCAGCCGCACCTCGACCAGAAACCGCTTGCGATGGTCAGGGCCGCTCTCGCTTTTGACGCGATAGACCGGCGCGCCGGTCCGCTCGGCCTGCAACCGCTCCTGCAGGGCCGATTTGTAGTTGCCGAGCGCGGCGCCCTCGCGCAGTTGCTCGGCCAGCTTTTCAACCTCGGCGCCCATTACCTGCGTGCGCACAAAGCTCTCGACGGCCTTCATGCCTCCGTCCAGATAAAGTGCGCCAACGACGGCCTCCATGCTGTTCGACAGCACGGTGCTCTTTTTGCGCAGCCCGCTGCGGTCCTCGCCCTTGCTCAACAGCAGGAACCGGCCCAGATCGACGGCATCGGCCACCACGGCCATGTGCTGGCGGCTGACCAGTTGCGCACGAACCCGCGTCAACTCGCCCTCCTGCCACTCCGGGTGCATGCGGAACAGCGCCTCGGCCACCACCAGCCCGAGCACCGCATCGCCCAAAAACTCCAGCCGCTCATTGTCCCCATGCGCGGGCTCCTCATGCGCAGCCTGCTCATGCGCCAGGGAGCGGTGCGTCAGTGAACGCACCAACAAATCCGTCTTCAGAAACCGATGGCCCAGCGCCGTTTCCAGTTCCGATAGATTTTCTTCCACGCTTCCCCCGTTGCTCTGCTCTCGCACCACGGCGCGCGTCTCCTCTACTCGAAGACGCGCCCGCACTTGCTGTTCAACTGACGCGGCCACCCGGCCGCGGGATTCTCGCTCTGCGGTTATTTCGGCGCGGGCGTACCACTCTGGGCCGCATCCGGCTTGGCCTCGTCGGCCTCATCGTCCACCGCGCAACTGTGGCCGCGCACCTCATAGGCCTTCTTCAACCCGCGCTCGGCGGCCACGCGCGTGTCCTGCTGGCCGTCGCGATGTTCGAGCGCCTGCTTGTACTCGGCCACCGCTTCTTCGCGCTTGCAATCAAGATCCAGCATCCGGGCCAGGTAGATGTGCGACCAGGCCACCAGACGCGGCTCCTGGCTCTGCGCCACCGTCTTCTGGAAGGCCGCCATCGCCTCCTCGGGATGGCCGGTCATCGCCTCGATCCGCGCCGTAAGAAACTCTGCCCGCGCCTGCTCGGCCTTCGCCGTCTCCGCATCCCGGTTCTGTTTGAGCGCCTGCGCCATCAGCGTCTGCGCGCCCTTCACATCACCCAGCGCCAGCTTCTCCTCGGCCAGATCCAGCCCCGTCAACTTGCGCGGCTTGCTGCGCACCAGCACGTCGGTGTCCGACTCCTTGTCGAACTCGATCAGCCGCGCGCGATGCACCTGCTGATCCACGTCCATGCTGTAGACCATCTCGCCGATGGTGTCGCGCAAGCTGGCCGGATCCTTTTCAAACAGTTGCATCTGCTCGTAGAAATACTGCGTCAACACGAAGCCCTGCGTCATGTCGTGGCGCATCGTGGCCACGCGCACCGCCTCCTGCTTCTGCTGCACCACCGAGCGCTCATGCTCATACTTGGGCAGCGACGAGCGGTCAATGCCCACCGGCATCTTGTAGTTCGCAATCCCGGTGTCCATCGTCCGCGCCTCAATCGCCTTGATCAGGCACTCGATGGTCAGCGAGACCGTATCCGAGCGATAGCGGAAGTCGAGCGGGGCCTCGCGAATCTCCTTGAGCACCGGCACCGTGCGATCAATCGCATTCGAGCGCGCCAAAAGCAGAGGATCGATCAGGTAATGCAGATAGGTGTGGCGAATGTCGGTCATCCGCACCACGCCCTCGGCCGAGGGCGACAACACCACAATGTAATCGGTGCCATAGATGCGGGCGTTGACCGTGCCCGGCGAAAGCTGCGGCTCAACGACGACGATAAAACGGCGGCCGTCATAGGTCGATGCCGGCATCTTCAGGTAAAGGTTGGTGTTGACGATCATCTGCGTCAGGCCGTTGTGCAGCTTGTCCGCCTCGTCGTCATAGAGCCGATGGGTCGTCAGCCAGATGCCGTGCAGATCGGTGGCGTCGGCGAAGTTCTTCAGCAGCGGAGCAATCTCGGCCACCTGCGTCGCGTCGGGTGGCATCTCGGTCAGATCCGCCGTCACCTCAAGCTCCGGCGGCTGCGACAGATAAAGCGAGAGCGAGATGTACTGCGCCACGTCGCGCAGAGTGCCCGTCATCTTGTGCTGCGCAATGTAAAGGCAGATCGCATCGCGGCTTGCGCGCGCCTTCTCACTTTTGCCGAGCGCCACGGCAATCTCGTCGCGAACACGCTTGCGCTCGGGCGCGCTCGTGGCCAGCCCCTCGTCATAGCCGCAGACATTGAGCGCGGCGGCCATGTCGAAGATCGGCTCGGCACTGATGAGCGAAATCGTCGGTCCTGCCGGATCGACCAGGGTCGGCGTCTTTTCCCGAACATAGGCCTGCCCGCCGGCCGGCGAGGAGGACGAACTGGAGTCGGGCGATTGGGCAAAGCTGGCCGCTGGAGCCATGCCAATCTGCAAGCTCAACAAAATCACGGCAATGAGGACGATCGATCGCGTTCCGCGCATATGCATTCAGAAACCCTGCATCAAAGTCTATTGGTCGGTAGTGGAAGGGTCAAACCGGTTTTTGGCTTTTCAGGGCCTCGCACCGGCACCGGGTCAGCGCTTTCTTCTTCTTTGGGACGGTTCAAAGAGGGTTTTGCCCTCGAAAACGAGAAGAATCCGCGCAAAATTGCGACTCAAACGAGAAAAACCGCCCGAAGTGACTTCGGGCGGTTAAAAAATTTGAGCGCTTTCGCTTGCCGCGCGCGCTATCCCCTGACCGAAATGCCGGTAAAGGAGACCACGGCCAGCCCCCGGACCGGCTGACCGAAGAACCGCGCCGGCTCGAAGCGACTGAGCAGCAACAGGTTCTCCACCTGCGAACGGGTCGAGATGTCGGTCTGGCCGGAGACTATCCGGTAGTCGTACATCTGCCCATCGTTGTTGATATACACTTCGACAACGACCGGGCCGGTACTGGCACCGATATCGCCATCGCCAACCCCTGTCGAAAGATAGAGCAACCGCGCCGGCGTCGCCGCGCCAATCGGCTCATCCTTGCTGGCCTGCGCCACCTGCGGCGAAAACATGCCGACCATCGCCGTCACCGTGCCCAACAGCAGCACCGCGCTGCAAAAACCCGCCGCGGCCTGCAACAGGAAAGGACCGACGGTGTTCTTCCAGGCCAGCGACCAGCCATCGAACAGGCCCGCGTGGCGTTTCACCTTTTCCTGGCTGACAGCCACCCTGATCCGCACCAGCAGATCCTCAGGTTCCTGCACCTGCCCCAAACTGGCCAGTAACAACTGCGTTTCTCTGAGCGCCTTCCACTCCCGGGCGCACTCCGGGCACTGCTCCAGATGGGCCACGACCTGCTGCATCTGCCGTCCGTTGAGACGGCCGTCCAGGTACTCGTTAAACTGAGCCCGTACTGTTCTGCAGCCCTTCATCGCGCCTCCTCTCCCAGAGAATAATGCTCACCAAAAGCCGGTTCGGCGGCAGCTTTTGGCGCGGTCAGCAGAGCCTTCAAACAGGCCCGTCCGCGCACCAGCCGCGACTTCACCGTTCCCAGGTTTACCCCTTGTATCTCTGCAACTTCCTCGTAGACAAATCCTTCGATGTCGCGCAGGATCATGGTGGTCCGAAAAGGTTCCGGCACCTGCTGCAAGGCAGATTCCACCCAGGCCTTCTGCTCGGCGCGCGCCGCCAGTTCATAGGGCGACTCGGCCGCATCCACCAGTTGATCCTTCAAACAGATCGGCGTACCGGAATCCCCATCGGTCAACTCCGTCTCGATGGGAACCTCCTGCTCGCGATGCCGCGACCACCAGCGCCTCTGGTTCGAGGCTTCGCGCAACGCAATCCGATAGATCCAGGTCCGCAAGGACGATTCGCCGTGGAAGCTCCCAACGCCGCGGAAGACTTTGACAAAGACTTCCTGGGTCAGATCGGCGGCATCGGCGCGATCTTGCACGGTCCGCGCCAGCAAAGAAAAGATGGATTGATGATAGTGTGCGACAAGCCACGCAAACGCATCTTCGGAACCGGCCTGCAACTCTTCGATCAGAGCCGCTTCGTCCGAATGAAACACCAGCGCGCTGGCAATATTGCCCATGGTCAGATCCGCCTGCAAATCGGTATCCTCCCACCCTACCGCAGCCGAGCTAAAGTTCAGCTAAAGTCTTCAGCTCGCCGTCGCCGGTCTTCTGACGCCGTTCTACCGTTCCGAAGATCTCCGGAACCAATCCCTGTGGTGGAAGACGGGGCAGAGATTTCTGTCTTCTGCACCGTTCTCCTATTCTCTTAGACACCACACGGGCGTCAAGTGTTCCCGATCACGACTGCCCCGCGATTTCAAATCCGAAAGTTTACTGCTCGCATACCCCGCCTCTCCCTCTCCTTCGTCAGACCTATATCGATTTATCTCGTTGATCCTTGCATGGTTAGTCGAGCAATACAGGTTGGCCGCCAGAACCCTTTGCGCGTTTCCGCGGCAGTCCATCGCTGAGTTTCACGCGCGTTTTCCTCGTTTTCAGAGAAAAATTGTCTTATTTTTAAACAAAAAATTTTTGCATTTTTTTGGTTTTCTACGCTTTGAGCCCCTCTCCGGGCTCTAGGGTATATCGCCCCAACTGCCAGCTGCTCTATGGCGATACACCCTACGGATGCTGTTCGACGGTCGCCGTCACCGTTGCCGTATCGCCGGAAACAGCAATGGCGGTGAGTCTGCTGGCCGTGCCGGTTTGGGTGATCGGCGTAAAACTCACCAGCCCGTTCAGGTCGGAGAGAGCAGCGCTCGATGAGGTTGAAAACAGCGCGCCCGCCGGGCAGACCGTGTGCGCCGGGCAGGGATCGGTCCACGCATAGAGCGCCTCATAGAGCGCGACCGTGCCAGCCGCCATCGGGTTGCCCGCCGTGTCATAGAGCCGGAAAACCATCGCCGAAGGCGTGGCCGTGGCGGCAAGTGTCTGCGCCGTGCCGCTGACGGGCTTGAGCACCGCCAGATTCGGCCGCGCGATCATTGCCGTCAGATTGGCGCAGTTGCTGTTGACGCAGGCCGTCGCGACAAACGAAGAGCCCGCGTCGGCCACCACCGAGCTCAGATGCATCGTCGTCGTGGCGATGCCCGCCGCATTGGTCGTCGTCGTGCTCGCGGCGGGCGCAATGTCGGTGGCGCCGGTCCAGCTCACCGCGACGCCCGAGGCCGGTGCGCCATTCTGAATAACCAGAACCTGCACCGGCCAGTCCACCGTGGCCCCGGCCGCCACCGACTGCAGCGGCGTCAGCGCGGTGACCACGCTGGTTGCCGTGGCGCTGCCGGTGATGTGCGCGGCAAGGCTCGATCCGTTGCTGAGCGAGGCGGTCACCGTGGTGGCCACCGCATTGACCGCCGTGATGTTCAGCGTGGCATAGCCGTCGCCACTGGTGGTCACGGTGCAGCTTGCACTGCCGCAGCCCAGCGCGACATTGCTGCTGCCACGGGTATAGGTGACGACAGCGCCCGCGACCGGCTTGAGATTCGCATCAAGCGCCTCGACGGTAAACGGCAGCGGCGTTGCGAGCGCGACGGTTCCCGAGGGAATCACGATGCCGGTCAGCGCGTCGCCGGTGCCCGAGTCGTAGCTGATGCCGTCAAGGATGATCGCCGCCGCGTTCAGTCCGCTCTCGTCGTCGACCTCGACATCGACCGCGCCGGTGGTTGCCGCCGCGGGCGCAATGGCGGTGATCTCGGTCGGCGAGATGCTGGTGACGGTGGCCGCCACGCCGCCCACCAGCACCGTATCGCTCGAGCGAAAGCCCATGCCATGCAGGACGAATGCCCCGCCCGCTGCGGGCAAGTGTGTGGGAGAAACCGTGTCGGCATAGAGAAGCCAGCCGCGATAGCGATAGTCCGGGCGGCCATCCCCGCGCGCGTCGGCCACGGCAATGCGCACCGCCTCGTCCATCGTGGAGGTAGCGCGCAGCCAGCATTCGCCCGCCTCATTACCGTTGAGCGCCGCCGAAAAACTCACCGGCGTGGTGCCGGTCTCATCGGTCGCCTCCCAGATGCCGATCATCGGCATGGCCTTGGTATTCGAGGCCGCGCCGGCCTCATCGACCGCCTGCGCGATCAACGAAAAAGTGCGCCCGGCGCGGACCGGAAAACTCAGCCAGTCGGTCTGCCCCACCTGAGAGAAATGGCCAACCCAGTAACCGCTGGGAGCGATGCCGCGCGGCTCGGCCTCGGTGCCGATGGAGCCGCCGTAGCCGCCCGTCGCCGAGCCTTCTCCGGTGACCGTCAGCAACTCGCCGCTGCCCGCGGAAAGATTGCTGAGCGTGAGCGTTTTGAGCGTGCCCGAGGGTGTGACCTGCCCGAGCGTATAGGGGCCAACCGCACCGTCATTGATGTCGTCGGCCGCGATGCTCTCAAAGACCACCTGATAGTTGGCCGTGGTCACGTTGGGCGGCAGCGGAATGCCGCTCAGATCGAAGGCGCCTTGCAGCGCACTGTCGGTCGATCCCCACTTGGTGTAAGGCTCGCTTTTTTTGTTGGTCGTGCCGCTGATGGAGTTGCCGTGCGTGCCGCGATAGAGCGCGCCGGAGACGGCCGAAACCGTGTAGTCAAGCAGCGGAGCGCCGCTTGCATCGAGCGGCCGCGCATAGACGTTGACCCCCTGCATTCCGTAGCCGGAGAGAAACTGGATGGTGCCTTTGATCGCGATGGTGTTGTCGGCGGTAAGCTGCTTGCCGGTGAAGCTGCCCATGTTGGCGGCAGTGACCGGATAGAGCCGGTTGAGCGCGGCAATGTCGTCGTAATGCAACTGGCTGGGAAAGGGGATGCAGTCGCCGCCCGAGCTGCCGCAGACGCCATCGAGCGGCTGCATGATGGGCCACGCGAAGGTTTCGCCCACCGTGTTGTCGGTGAGCGCGTTCGGGTAAATCTGCGCGTAGTCGAGGCCGAGCACGCGGCCGAAGGCGCGGATCAGGTTGAACTTCATCATGGCCAGCAGATTTGCCTGCGATGCGTACTCCGAGGTGACCGTGCAGCGGCCATTGAGCAGGATCACCGCATGCGAAAGGGTCGCATCGGCATTCGAGTTATCGATCCAGGCGTAGACGCCGTTCTGCGAGCAGTTATCGGGCTCGCTCGTGAGCGTGCCGTAGAGCGCGTCGATGATCGAGCCGTCCTCGTCGAAGAGAATCGCCAACGGATGATCGGTGGCCGAGGGCGCAACGTCATCGGGCGCAGTGATCTGGCCGAGCGCGTTGACGACGAGTCCGTTGCCCGCGACATTCTCGCTGAGCGTGCCTTTGTCGGTAAGCACAACCGCCGCCGTCGCCACGCCATTCCACAGCGCCGCCGCCGCATCGACCATGGCCACCGCCGCGCTGTGATTCACCATCGTGCTCAGATCGCCCTGA
Source organism: Acidobacteriaceae bacterium UBA1307 (assembly GCA_002307235.1). Taxonomy (GTDB): domain Bacteria; phylum Acidobacteriota; class Terriglobia; order Terriglobales; family Acidobacteriaceae; genus Telmatobacter. Next base: position 114,630 of record DBTV01000035.1, on the reverse strand, counting down.
TCGACGTAGTAATTCAGCCGGCCGCCGGTCCAGTGCAGGGGCGTGCCCATCACGGCGGAGTTGTAATAGGTGGAACCGGCAATGAACTTTGGCCCGCCGCCAAAGCAGAGTCGCGGGAGCAGAACGATCCAAACGAGAAAGAAAAATCGCAGCGCGCGCGGCATGAGCAGAGACTCCGTAGAGTGCTCCGGAGTGCAACAGCCTGCGCACACGGCTCCGGGAAGTTTTTCCTGCTCTTTCAGGAGCACGTGGCGGGCCAAGGTTGGAGAAAAACAATTAGAAAAAACTCACATAAGCGCCAAGCCATGAGAAACCTTGAGCGCGAGACCGGATGGCCCGTGCCCCGACCGCCGCCGAACATGAGATAAAGGTAGAAATACTTGCGCGATACGCGCCTTGCCTTGGGAGTTTCGATGGATCAGATGAGCAGAAGAGATTGGTTGAAGGGCGCCGGAGCTGCGACAGTGGCGCTCGGAGCAGGCACACAGGCGATGGCAACGATACTGGAGGCTCCGCAATGGAGACCCACGCTCGACCTGCCCGAGGCACGACCGGCAGCCAGCGAGCGGCACTTCCACAGCAAGGCTGTCGAGGCACTGATCCCCGCGGTACGCCAAAAACTGGGCGACCGGGCGCTGGGCACGATTTTTTCCAACTGTTATCCGAACACGCTCGACACGACGGTCTTTGTCGGCAGCGATGAGGGCAAGCCGGACACGTATGTGATCACCGGCGACATCGATGCCATGTGGTTGCGCGATTCCTCGGCGCAGGTCTGGCCCTATCTGGAACTGGTCAAACAGGACGAGCCGCTGCGCGCGCTGATCGAAGGCGTGATCCGGCATCAGGCGCGGATGATTCTGATCGACCCGTATGCAAACGCATTTTTGCGCGACGGCAAGGCTGCGCCGCTCGGCTGGGCCACGCATGACCGCACGGAGATGAAGCCCGGCGTCGGCGAGCGCAAGTGGGAGGTCGATTCGCTCTGCTACACGCTGCGGCTGGCGCACGGCTACTGGCGCGCAAGCGGCGACACACAGCCCTTTGACGCACTCTGGAAGGAAGCGGCCTGGACGATTGTGCGCACCTTCCGCGCCCAGCAGCGCAAGGACGGACCCGGCCCGTATCACTTTCAGCGCGCGGCCGAGGCTCCGAGCGAGACGGTGGCACTCGGCGGCTTCGGCAATCCGGCGCGCCCGGTGGGCATGATCCATTCGATGTTCAGGCCCTCGGACGATGCCTGCGTCTATCCGCTCTTTGTTCCGGCGAATCTTTTCGCGGTGACGAGCCTGAAGCAACTCGCAGAACTGGCGCAGGCGCTTGGCGAAACCAAACTGGCGCAGGAGGCCGCGACGCTGGCCGCCGAGGTCGAGCAGGCGACGCATCGCTACGGCAAAACGCATCACGAAAAATTCGGCGAAATCTGGGCCTATGAGGTGGATGGCTACGGCAACGCGCTGATGATGGACGACGCCAATGCGCCGGGTCTGCTGAGCCTGCCCTATCTGGGCGCCTGCTCAAAGCGCGATCCGCTCTATCTGCGCACCCGCGCCTTTGTGCTGAGCGAGTGGAATCCGTACTTTTTCCGTGGCACGGCGGGCGAGGGCGTGGGCGGCCCGCACGAAGGGCTCGACATGATCTGGCCGATGTCGATCGAGATGCGCGCATTGACCTCGACCGAGGCGCGCGAACGCCACGCCTGCCTCGCGAGTTTGCGCAACACCACGGCGGGCACCGGCTTCATCCACGAGACCTTCCACAAGAACGATCCAGCCAAGTTCACCCGGCCCTGGTTCGCCTGGGCCAACACGCTGATGGGTGAACTGCTGCTTGAACAAACGCGGTAATGCCACGCCGTTGCCCGAGGCGATGAAGCACAGTTTTGTAACAGGGCACAACTCAAAGTCGTGCCGCAAATTGGGATGTGTTTTGAAAGGGCATGGATTTATCCATGCCCTCAATGGCATAAGAAGGAATGGGCTTTAGCCCCGGAGGGAAGATTTTCGACGGGAAGTACGCCAGAAACACCCCTCCGCGCCTAAAGGCGCAATCTCTTTGCTCCTGTTTTGGTCCGGCTAAAGTCGGCCCCTTTCAAAACAACCTGCTGACCGGGGTTGTCAACAGTCCGAGGGCACAACTTAAAGTCGCGCCCTGTTACAAAGCGGTGTCCAGAACCCGTTCAGATTCAAGGGCAAACAGAACGCTCGGAAATTCTTGTGCTGATTCTGTGCTATCGGCCATCTCATGAATCTTCTTGAACAGGTTTGGTTCAGCCGAAATTTCCGCATAGGCGGTGATTCGGGAGTTTGAAGGGATTTGGAGGTCGGCTCCGGTGCTAAACTTCACCCATGATCCACGATATGGAACGAGTCGCCGCGATACGCGTTCGTGCGACATCGCAGATCGAACTCATCAAATCGCTTCAGGCCCAGATTGTCGAAGGCAGACTTGATGCGCTTGAGGTCGCGCTGAACCAGACAAACGACATCGAGACCTTCTTCATCGCCGATCTGGATCGCAACGAACGAACTCCCGCCCAGGAAGCCAAATGGCTATCCGCCGCTGAGAACATGCTCTCAGTTTGGGGGCCTTATTTGCAGAATCTTCGCGACCATTTCGGGAAGGCTGGCGGTCGCGGAATTCAAGTCATCGGCGGGTAAGCGTCGGGCAAAGTTATCTAAGCCATCTTGACGTTTCCCATATGACGGGGAACTGAGAAATCTATGAAAGGCTTAGTCTTATGACAAGTGAACTCTCTGAGGCCGTATCATTCTTCGCTCATTTTGCTCGAGTAGCCGAGCAGAGAGAAAAGGACCTCGGACACCCGCTCGAAAACTGCCCTACTGCCAAAGACCTGTTGAACCTGACAGCAATCGTCGAGAGCGCGTCATCTCTCGACAGAACTGTCAGCGTTGGTGAAGTGAATCAGATGATGGAGTCGCTGGTCGCAATCTCGGATAAATGGGTCGACCCTGAAAGCGACCCAATTGGATCGCAAATCTTCGAGCCTACGGAGGAGATCATCGACAAACTGCAGCAACTAATCGGCGAAGCAATGCCGGAGACTGCACAGAACCTCAAAGACTGGAATGCGCTCCGGAGAGTGCAACATGCGTTGCGTCGGAGGCTTTATTTGCGAGGGAAAATCAAGCCGAAGTTCCTAGCTCATCTCATCGGGAAGTGGGAGGATTGCCAAATCCGCCGCGCCTTCCGCAAGCAGAATTGAGTGTATAGTCGGCGATTGGGAAGTTTTGGGCGAGGTTCGACTTGCCGCGTATCTTGCCAATTTTGTGCTAATTTGTGCTAACGATATGGATTTCGTGGCTATCTAGGACATTTGGGCTATTGCAGAATCAGTAACTTATGTGTTTTCAATGACCGTTTAAGTCGTGCCCTGTTACAAAGCAAGCCATCTGACTTGACCTCTTGCTTTTTATCGACATCCATTCTGAAAATGCTCGATGCAAGGAAAGGCGAAATCCGATGCGAACGATGATCACAGGCGCGTTGTGCCTTCTTTTGGGAACCACGGCGGCGCTGGCGCAACAGACGGACTCGGCCTGCGGGCCGGAGCCGACGCGGTTTCAGATTCGCGCAGACAAGGCGGCGCGACGCACCACGCCCGCCCCCGGCAAGGCGCTGGTCTATCTGATCGAGGACAACACCGGCTTCAACTGGGCACCGGAGCCGGCCACGCGCGTGGCCATCGACGGCCAGTGGCAAAGCGCGGTCCACGGCAACGCGGCGACGGCCTTTGAGGTCCCGCCCGGCGCGCACCGGCTCTGCGTGCGCTGGCAGGACTGGTCGCACGGCGGCACCAGTCTGGTGCGCGGCATTCGCCTCGGCGCGACACCGCAGTCGGCCACCGTCGCGCTGGAGACCGAACCGGGAGGCGTCTATTATTACCTTGCGCGCAACCTCTACGAGCCGCACGGAGGCGCGGAGGGCGCGGCACGCGTGGAGCTGACCCGGCTTCCCGAAACGGAGGGAAACAAGCGTGCCGGCGGGCTTCCCTTCGACGTTGCCCGGCTCGCCCCCAACGCGCCACTCGGCGGACTCATCAAAAAGAAGTAAAACAATAAGAGATGATCCTTTTCGGCAAAAGTATCCCCGGGCCCACGACGCAGGCCCCGGCGGTCCCCAGGTTTCCGCGCCAAGGCCGCCGGTGGCGCGGTGTGCTGGCGATGACGGCGCTGCTGCTGGCCGCCACGCTGGCTCCGGCGCAGAATGCACACTTTGTCGTGGTGCTGGACGCGGCGCACGGCGGCAACGACACCGGCGGACGGCTTAACGCCGCCCAGCAAGGGCAGTTTTTGCCGGAAAAAACCTTTACGCTGGCCTTTGCCGGGCGACTTCGCTCGCTGCTGGCCGCGCGCGGCATCGCCGTCACGCTGACGCGCGACTCCGACAGCGCCAGTGGTGCGCTTGAGCGCGCCGCCGTGGCCAATCACCTAAAAGCCAGTGCCTGCCTGAGCCTGCACGCAACCGGCTCGGGCTCGGGCGTGCATCTGTACGCCTCCTCGCTCACGCCCGGAGCGGCCTCGCATCTGAACGCCTGGAAGACGGCGCAGGCGCCCTACGTGCAGCGCAGTCTGGCGCTGGCCGGCACGCTCAATGCCGCGCTCGGCCACGCCGGAGTGCCGGTCACGCTGGGCCGCACGGCGCTGCCCGGGCTTGACAGCATGGCCTGCCCGGCGGTGGCCGTCGAGCTGGCTCCGCTGGGCGGCCCGAAGCCGGCCGCGATCACCGATTCCGACTATCAGGCCCAGGTGGCGAACGCGCTGGCCGCGGCTCTGCTCGCATGGCGCTCGGAGGCTCCTCAGCCATGATTCCCCGCTATCAAACCGTTCTTTTTGCAGTGCTTCTGATTGCTTCGCTGGTGATGGGCGCGGTGCTGTGGCAGTTGCGCGACCGCGCGCACAAGCGCATGATGGCCGACCAGGACCCGTCGCCGAGCTCGGCCCCGGCCGTTGCGCCCAACGAACAGGCAACGCTGTTTGTGGCCAACGACGCCGACAACGCGCTGTCGCAGCAGAGCTATGCCCTGCCGTTGCCTGACGGTGACAACGCCCGGGCACGCGCGATTCTGGGCCGCCTGCTTGACCTGTACGCCGCGCCGAACGCGCCGCATCCGGTGCAGGGCGGCTCAGGCTCGGTGAGCGAAGTCTTTTTTATCCCTGCCCCTGCGCAACCGGGCAGTGTGCCTGCCAACGGCTCTGACCTGCTGGCGAGCACCGGCAACCTGCTGCATCCGAATGCGCCGCAGAGCCAACCGGCGCAGACGGCCGACAGCCAGACCGGCCCGCAGATCGCCATTGTGAACCTGACCGGCAGCTTTGCCAGCGCACACCCCTCGGGTCTTGAGACCGAGACGCTGACGCTGCTTTCGATCTGCGCAACGTTGCACGCCAACCTGCCGCGGATCACCGAGGTTCGATTTCTGGTCGACGGCGCGGAAAAGGCCACCCTGGCCGGCCACGCTGACCTGACGCGCACCTACATGGCCGCGCAAACCACACCAACAGAAGGGCAACATCCATGAGTTTTTCCACCCCGCCCACGATCGGGGTCTTCGATTCGGGCTTCGGAGGGCTGACGGTTCTCCGCGCCCTTTTGCGCCGCATGCCGCAGGCGCGTTACGTCTTTTTGGGCGATACGGCGCGGCTGCCGTACGGCTCCAAGTCGCGCCGCACCATTGCGCGCTATGCCGCTGAAAGTGCGCAGTTTCTGGTCAACCAGCAGGGCGCCGAATATCTGGTGATCGCCTGCAACACGGCCAGCGCGCTGGCCCTTGACGCGATTCAGGAGGCGGTTTCAGTGCCCGTGCTCGGCGTTATTGAGCCGGGCGCCGCCGCCGCCCATGCGGCCAGCAAAAACGGCGACGTGCTGGTGATGGCCACCGACGCCACCGTGCGCAGCCATGCCTACGCCGCCGCCTGCCAAAAGCGCGGTCTGCGCGCGCTCGAAAAGGCCTGCCCGCTGCTGGTTCCGCTGGTCGAAGAGGGCTGGCTGCCGCTGCAGGAGGCGATTCCGCAGCAGGTGGAGGTCACCGAGCAGGTGATCCGCATCTATTTGCAGCAGCTGCGCGAAGAGGCGGCAGCGGCCGGGCTCACCCCCGATACGCTGGTGCTCGGCTGCACGCATTATCCTCTGCTGCGCACGATGATTGAAAAAGCGGTGTCGCCCGGCGTGCGCGTCATCGATTCGGCCGAATCGGCCGCTGAAACCGCCGCCCACCAGCTTGCCGCGCGGCTTGAAGGCACCACGAGCAGCGGCGAGGCCGAGCTGCGCTGCTTTGCCACCGATTCGATTGAAAAATTCGAACGGCTCGGTTCGCGTTTTCTGGGCCGTCCGGTGGGTACGGTGGAGTTGGTCGACCTCGGCGGCTAGCCCGAGCTGCTGTTATTCTGGTATGGCTGGCCCGTTCTTCCCCAACCCTGGACGGCCGCACACCTCGCGGAGGAAAGAAAGTACAGATGATTGATTTAACGGGCAAGACGGCCGTCATCTTTGGACTGGCCAATAAGCGCTCTATTGCCTGGGGCATCGCCCAAAAACTGCATCAGGCCGGCGCCACTCTGGTCCTCTGCTACCAGAACGAGCGAATGAGGCTCGAGGCCGAGGGCCTGATCGCCGAGCTGCCGGGCGCAGCGGGCTTCCAGTGCGATCTGTCGAACGACAACGAGATCGAGGCGCTGTTCGCCACGCTCAAAGACAAGTACGCGAAGCTGGACATCGTGGTGCACGCCGTGGCCTATGCGCCTGCGCATGAGCTGCACGGCGACTTCCTCGACACCAGCCGCGAGGGCTTCCGCATCGCCATGGACGTCAGCGTTTACACGCTGATCGCCGTTGCGCACGCGGCCGCGCCGTTGATGAGCGCGGGCGGCAGCATTCTGACGCTGAGCTTCTTTGCCGCAGAAAAGGTCGTTCCCCACTACAACGTGATGGCACTGGCCAAGTCGGCTCTGGAGTCGGCGGTCCGCTACCTCTCCTACAGCCTCGGCGCACGCGGCATCCGCGTCAACGCCATCTCGGCCGGACCGATCAAGACGCTGGCCGCACGCGGCGTCGGCGATCTGTCGGAGATGATGCATACCCACGCCGAGCGCGCTCCGCTCAAGCGTAACGTCGACCAGATTGAAGTGGGCGGCGCGGCGCTGTATCTGTCGAGCGACCTGGCCTCGGCCGTCACCGGCGAGGTCCACTACGTCGATTGCGGATACAACGTGATGGGGTACTAAGAGCAGCTATTAGCTAATAGCTATACGAAGGGCGCGGACTTCTGGTCCGCGCCCTTCGTATTTTCTGAATTGCTGTTACCTGTGACGTTGTCTTCCGGATTTTTTTGTTCAAGCACGCTCTCCCCCTCTTGGAGGAGGGAGCTGGGGCATTCATGCCCCAGGATCAGACGCTCGAAACTTTGCGCCTTCAGGCGCGGGACTTCCTTCATTGGCAAGCAAAGACCCGCGGCTAAAGCCGGTTCTTGCTGCACGAGATTTCAGGGGCATGAATGCCCCTGCTCCCTCCTACCCTTATCCCGCAAGGAAAAAGGCAGGCGGTGGAGAGGTTCCCCTACGATGGCCCTACAAAGAAGCCACCCCCCTTCCATCCGCAGCAGACCAGCGAAAGAGGGTGGAGAAATTTCAAAACTTCAACGTAGTCAGAGATTCCACAGAAGCTAAAAGCTAGAAGCTGCCCTTCACAATCTGAGCCCACAGCGTCTCATCGACAGGCAGGCCACGCCGCGTGTTTTCTTCGCGGAGCTTGAGCGTTTGCTCGCCGGGGTAGCGCACCGGGCGATCCGCTTTTTCTGGTCTGGCGGCGTGCAGCGAGGCGATGATGCCATCGACAATCTTCTCGCTCTGCGCCGCGTCGCCAAGGGCGGCGGGGGCGATGGCGATGAACAGTTGCGAGATGCCGGTCTCTTGCAGCGAGTCGGGCGCGAGTTCGTGCGTGGCCCGGCCGAGCGCCAGCATCGCGGCCGTCATGTCGAGCAGCGTCGAAAGCCCGGAGCCCTTCCAGTAGCCGATGGGCAGCGGACGGCGGCTGCGTTCAATCGCCGCCGGGTCGCGCGTTAGCGTGCCATTTTCATCAAATCCACCATCGACCGAAAGAAGCTCGCCGCGCTTGCGGCTGGCCTCGAGCGCGCCGTAGGAAAACTGCGACATCGCCATATCGAGCACGACGGGGCCGGCCGCGCGCGGCACCGCGAGGACCATCGGGTTGTTGCCGATGACGGCCTCGGCGCTGCCCCAGGGCGGCAGGTTGGGCATGGTATTGGTCCAGCAAAGGCCGATGAGACCGGCCTCGGCGGCCTGCCAGCCGTAGCTGCCCCCGCGCATCCAGTGATTGGTGTTGCCAAGCGCGACGCAGCCAATGCCGTGCGCGCGACCAAGCTCGATGGCGCGGCCCATGGCACGGGCGGCGTTGAGATTGCCCACGCCACGGCGGCCGTCCCAGCGCTCGAGCGCGCCGAAGCCGGAGACGCGTTCTGGCTCGGCCGCAGGATCGATCACGCCCAGGCGGATCATCTGGATCAATCGTGGAAACCGGGCCACGCCGTGGGTGTAGACGCCGTCGCGCGTGGTCTCGGCAAACAGCCGCGCGCACTCTTCGGCACGCGGGCCGGTGAGTCCATGCTCTAAAAGAATCGCGGCCAGTGTGCGCCGCACCTCATCGAAGGAGAGTCGCATGATCGTTGCGCGTTAGCCCTTGAGCGTTAGCGTAATGCGTCGCGCGTCGCCGCCCGTCAGGCGAATAACGATTTCGCCGGTGGACTTGGCCAGAATGCTTTTGAACTTTTCGCCCCACTCGACAAAGACCAGCGCGTCGTCGGTGAGCAGATCGTCAAGGCCGAGCGTCTCAAGCTGCCGTTCGCCCTCGAGCCGGTAAACGTCGAGGTGGTAGAGCTGGACGGGCTTGCCCTCGCGCATGCCGCCGTACTCGTGCAGCAGAGTGAAGGTGGGGCTGGTGACCTCGTCGGCATCGGCGGCGTCAAGCGCCTCGGCAATGCCTTTGACCAGCGTGGTCTTGCCCGCGCCCAGATCGCCACGCAGAATCAGCAACTGCGGCGGCACCAGCAACTGCGCCAGCTTGCGGCCCACCGCAATGGTATCCGCGCTGCTGGCGGTTTCAAACTCGTAGGTGTGGCCCGCGGCCAACGCTGCAATCTCGCTCATGCTCCGGCCCTCTCGTTGCGATGCTCGCACTCTGCCTGGCTCGGCGAGTTGCCCTGCATGCCCTGGATGCAAACATAGCCTCTTTGAGGCTCATTGTGAAAGCTCTGAATGGAAGGAATTTCAAGAGCGCGCCCTAAAAGCTGCAAACCGTCGGTTGCCAGCAGGGAATGTTCGCCCCATTTCTGCACAGCCAGATCGGCCGCCAGCCCGTGCAAAGCCACCGCGGCCTCGACGGCGCGCGCCGTCTCGTCAGGATATTGCGCCACAAAACCGGCCACCAAACCGCAGAGCACATCGCCCGACCCGCCTTTGGCCATGGCCGGGTTGCCGCTGGTATTCACCGCCGCGCGACCGTCCGCGTGCGCGATGATGGTCCGCGCGCCCTTGAGCACGACGGTGACGCCACGGCGCTGGGCATACTCGCGGGCCACGGTGAGCCGGTCGGCCTGCACCTCGGCGACGGTCTTGCCCGCAAGCCGCGCCATCTCGCCCGGGTGCGGCGTGAGAATGATCTTCTTCTGGTTTTGGATGAGTTCCTTGAAGAGCCGGGGCAGCTCAGCCAGAATATTCAACGCATCGGCATCGATGACGACAGGAACCTCGGCGGCGAGCAATAACCCCGAAAGAAAGCGAATCGTCTCGGCCGACTGGCCCATGCCGGGACCGATGGCCAGGACCGTCTTGCGCGCCAACAGCGCCTCAAGCCGCTCCGGAACGAGGTTCGCCTCGTTGAGCCCGCCATGCGCTGCGCACTCGAGCGGCACGGTCATCAGCTCCGGTGCGACGGCGGCCACCAGAGCCAGAGCGGGCGCGGGCACAGCGGCGGTCACCAGCCCGGCTCCGGCGCGCAGGGCCGCAAGCGAGGTCATCGAAGGCGCGCCGGTCTTGCATCCTGCCGAACCATAGCTGCCACCGACCACCAGCACGTGGCCGAAGCTGCCCTTGTAGGACTCGGTCGCGCGCGCCTGGCGCGCCAACGCCAGCGCATCGCCGGCCCAGCCAAGATGCAACCTGGAGACGATGGCCTCCTCGGGCGAACCGATGGGCGCGACCGCGACCGGATCGGACCAGCGGCGGGTGAGGTGGCCGAACAGATGCGCGGGCTTGGGCGCGGTGAAGGTGAGGACCGCGTCGGCCGCATAAACCACGCTCTTCGCATCAGGACTGGTAAGGTCGGCCGACCAGCCCGAGGGCAGATCGACCGCCAGAATTTTTTTGGACTTTTGGACGAGAGGCAGTGCTTCCAGGGCCAGGCCGCGCAACGGAGCCTTGAAGCCGGTGCCGACGACGGCATCGATCAACAGATCGCAGTCAAAAGACGGAGCCAGCCGCGCCAGTTCCTCGCTGGTTGTGGCAATTTCGATTCGAACCGAAGCCGCACGCAGTTCCTGCCAGGCAATGGCGGCGTCGGCGGCAAAGTTCTCGGGCGCGCCGAGCAGAACGGTGGTTACCTCAAGACCGGCCCCGGCAAGCAGCCGCGCGGCCATCAGGCCATCGCCGCCATTGTTGCCACGGCCGCAGAGCACGGTCACGCGCCGCGCCTCCGGAAAACGCTCGCGCGCAAACTGCGCCACGGCGCTTGAGGCCGCGCGCATCAACTGAATCGTCGGAATTGCGAACCGCTCGGCGGTCAGGCGGTCGCAAGTCTGCATTTCTGCTGCGGAAAGAACCTTCACGGCTCTATGGTACAGCGAATGGAAGGTCGCACCGAAAAGGAGCTTTCACAAAAAGAAACGCCGACAGTCGCGACACGGCCGAGACGCTGGACTCAAGGTCTGAGGCAAACCTTCGAGCGCGAACTCTGCCGTGTGACAACTGCCGACGCTGACATCGACTGCTCCATGCAGAGCGCGGCCCGCGCGGGTTTCCGCGCCCGCAACCGCCGCGCTGGACTTGGGCATGGAGCAAACGATGCTATCCCACGCCAAGCGCCGCCTGCACCAGCATCCAGCCATTCAGGCCGACGATGGCGGCCGCCGTCGTCCAGGCCAGCCGCTGGGTCCAGCGACCGTTGACGAACTCGCCCATCCACTTGCGGCTTCCGGTGAAGATCACCAGAGGAATCACGGCGAAGCTCAACTGCACCGAGAGCACCACCTGGCTGAAGATCAGCAGCTTTTCCGTGCCGTGCTCGCCCGAGATCAACACCACGATGATCGTGGGGACGATGGCGATCAGGCGCGTAATCATGCGGCGCAGCCAGGGCGCCAGCTTCATGTGGACGAAGCCTTCCATCACCACCTGCCCGGCCAGCGTGCCGGTCAGCGAGGAGTTTTGCCCGGCGGCCAGCAAGGCTACCGCAAAGAGCGTGCTGGCACCGGCCGCGCCCACCAGCGGGCTCAGAAGCTTGTAGGCGTCCTCAATGGCGGCGACCTCGAAGTGGCCGGTCTTGTGGAAGACCGCCGCAGCGACGATCAGAATCGCGCCGTTGACCAGCAGGGCCAGCGTCAGGGCGAGCCCCGAGTCAATGTTGCCCATCAGTATGGCTTCGCGCTTGCCCTCGGGCGTGCGCTCATACCTGCGGCTCTGCACCAGCGAGGAGTGCAGATAAAGATTGTGCGGCATCACCGTCGCGCCCAGAATGCCGATGGCCAGGTAAAGCATTCCGGGATTGGTGAAGAACTGCCCCGAAGGAACAAAGAAGCTCTTCATCGCCGAAAGATGATCGGGATGGCAGAAGAACATCTGGATCGCAAACATGCCGAGGATGGTCGCAATCAGCGTGATGACCAGCGCCTCCAGCGTGCGCATGCCGCGCCGTTGCAGCATGAGCAGAATCAGCACATCCGCCGAGGTGATGCAGACGCCCCAGAGCAGCGGGATGTGAAAGAGCAGCTCGAGCGCGATAGCCGAGCCGATCACCTCCGCCATGTCGCAGGCGGCAATGGCGATCTCGGCACCGATCCAGAGCGCGATGCTGACCCGCTTGCCGAAGGCCTCGTGGCAGAGCTGCGCCAGATCGCGGCCGGTGGCAATGCCCAGCTTGAGGCTGAGGCTTTGCAGCAGAATGGCCATCAGATTCGAGACCATGATGGCGAACAGCAGCGTATAACCGAAGCGCGACCCACCGGCGATGTCAGTGGCCCAGTTGCCGGGGTCCATATAGCCGACCGCGATCAGAAAGCCCGGGCCCAGAAAGCCCGCCAGCCGCCGCCAGCCCACCTTGGAGCTGGAAAGACCGACGCTGGCCTGCACCTCACTCTGCGAGGGTTCTTCAAAGTAGGGCTGCGGGCCTTCGCCAGCCTCTAAGGGACGCATCGATATGGCTGCGCTGCTCATGGGAACAGTATGCCACAGTAAGTTAACCGTAGTTAACAAATTTTTCTTATTTTTACTTTACGCGTTCCTTATGCCTTGAGCCAGACCGCCTCGGCGGCCGGTTTTCCCAGCACGCAACAGCTTTTATCAATCTGAATCGAAACGGTTTGATCGTAATTCTGGCTCTGCACGGTCAACGCCTTCCCGGGCCCGATCCCAGCCTTGTGCAAAAATTCGAGCAGCCGCGGGTCGCGCTCGTGGAGGCTGGTGACGGTGTACTTTTGGCCGGCAACGGACTCGGAGAGCGGCAACTCGCCGCGCTGGCGCTTGACGACCGGGTTTTCCGGCAGCACCGGGTTGCCGTGCGGACAGGCGCCGTCGTCGCCGAGTTTTTCACGCAGCTTGGCCTCGAAGACGGGCGAAACGGCGTGTTCGAGCCGCTCGGCCTCCTCGTGAATCTCATACCAGTCCATGCCGAAGATCTCACTGAGCATGCGCTCGATGAGGTGATGGCGCAGCGCGGTGTGATAGGCCGTCTCGCGTCCTGTCGGGGTCAGCCGCACAATGCCGTCCGTGCCCACCTCCACGCAGCCGTCGCGCTTGAGGCGCTTGAGGGCCATGGTAACCGCGGGGGCGGAGACCTCGAGGCGATGGGCCAGCACGGCCGGAATCACGGAAGCGCCCTCGGCCTCGGCCTCGAGAATGGCCTTCAGGTAGTCTTCCTTCGATGCGTGAATAGAATCTTTCATGGCAATAACGTCTATCCAGTCTATAACGGTTTTGTGCGCATGCGCCCCTGTTTCCGCAGAGGTTTTCTCTCAAGTTCGAGCAGGAAAAAAGCCTCCGGGGTCGCCGGAGGCTTTTCCAAAGGCAGCCAGAGCGCTACTTGACGCGCACCTTGGGTTCAACTGAAAGGCCCGGACGCAGGGCGTGATTGGAATCCTCTGTCTTGAGGTCGGTGAAGTCAATGCGCACGGGAAGCCGCTGCACCACCTTGACGTAGTTGCCCGTCGCGTTTTCCGGCGGGAAGAGGCTGAGTACCGAACCGGTCGCGCCGCCAATCTGCGTCACCTTGCCGTGATACTTTTTGCCGGTGGCATCGACCTCGATCTCGACCGGCTGGCCGGCAACCATGCGGCGCAACTGCGTCTCCTTGAAGTTGGCCGTCACCCAGATGTCGTCGAGCGAGACCAGCGTCAGCAGGTTCTGCCCGGCGGCGATGTTCTGGTTGATCTCGACGCTCTTGCGGGTGATGATGCCATCGGCAGCGGCGTAGATTTTGGTATAGCCGAGGTTGAGCTTGGCCTGGTCAAGAGCGGCCTGCGCCTGCTTGACCTGGGCGACGGCCGCCTTGGCGCGGGCTGACTGCGCGGCAACCTGCTGCGGCGCGGTCTGCGCATACCGCAACATGGCCTGCGATTGCAGAGAGCGCTCGTGGACAACACGGATGCCGTCCTCGGCCGCCTGCTCGCTGGCCACGGCATCGGCCAAAGCCGCCTTGGTGGCGTCAGAGGAGGCCACCGCCGCATCGAACTGCTGCTTGCTGATCACGTCCTTGGCCACCAGCGGGCGATAGCGATCAAGATCCGCCTGCGCCTTGACGTGGTTGGCGCGGGCCTGAGCCACGCGGGCGTGGGCTGCCGCCAACTGCTTCTGCGCCTGCTCCACGCTGGCGCTGCTGCCGCTCACGTCGGCGTGCGCCGACTGCAGGTTGCTGCCGGTGTTGGCAGTGGTGATGGGCACGGCCACATTGGCCGCCGCCGCATTGGCCTCGGCCGTAGCCAGCGCCGCCTCGGCATTTTCAACCGCGACCTGATAGTCGCTCGGATCAAGCTCGGCGATCAGATCGCCGGCCTTGACCACCTGATTTTCCTGCACCAGAACCTTGGCCACATGGCCATTGATGCGCGCGCTGACCTGAATCAGATGGCCGCTGATCTGCGCATCGTCGGTGTCTTCGTTGAAGGTCGATCTCCACCAGATTCCGGTGCCGACCAGAGCAAGAATCACGACCGCGATGCCCACAATTGCCTTGCGGCGGCTCTGCGGCTGCTCGATCTCTTCGACCGCGTCTTCTGCCGGGTTAGTCTTTGAATCCGCCACGTTTACTTTCCTCCCAGATAAGTCTTGTATTGGGTGCCAGCGCCAAGGGCGCGCGCCAAGGTGAGCTTGGCCACGTTATGCCGGTAAAGGCTGGCTACATATTGTTCGTCGGCCTGTGCCACGGACTGCTGCGCCTGGCTGACGGCCAGGTTGTCGCTGACGCCGTTGGCATAGCGCTGCTGCGCCTCGCTGAGAGCCTCATGGGCCAAAGCCACGCTCGAGCGGGCCACCTCGACCTGCTTCTGCGCGCTGGCAATATCGAGCAGCGCATCGCGGACATCGGCATCGACCTGCGCCTGAGCATCGCTCAGTTTGTCCTGCGCGCTATCGAGCTTTGCCTGCGCCTGCTCGGCCTGACCACGCAAGCCATATTCCTTGAAAACCGGCACGCTGAGCGTTCCCGCGGCATTGCCGGTGCCGTGCGAGTGCGCGAGAGTCGTGCCAATGTCGCCGTAGTCACCGGCAAAGTTCACCGTTGGAAGGCGGGCGGCCGTGGCTGCCTTGCGCTGCTCACGGGCGGCTGCCATCTGTTCGACGAACGAGGCCAGATCCTTGCGGTTGGCCTTGGCCTGCTGCACGGCCGCCTCCACGTCGATCTGGTCAAAGGCCGCATAGGGTGCCTTGTCGGCCAGCGCGAAGCCCTGATCGAGCGGAAGGCCGATGGTGCGGGCCAGAGCCAGCTTGTCCTTCTCAAAGGCGTTGCGGGCGACGATCTCCTGCTGCTCAAGGGTCTGATAGTCCACGCGGGCGCGGAGTTCGTCCAGCAGCGGCGCGGTGCCCGCCTTGTGGTTGGCCTCGGCCTGTTCGAGCGAGACCTTGGCGGTGGCCACCTGCGCCATGATACTGGTAATGCGCGCCTCGTCGGAGATCGCCAGCAGATAGGCATTGCCCACCGTCAGCACCACCAGATCGTGCGCGTCCTGCGCGGTCAGCTCGGCGGCGCGGAAGTTGTGCCTGGCCGCCAGATAATTGCGCAGCGAGGCCACATCGACCAGCGACCAGTTAACCGAGGCACGCAGATCCGTATAACCGAAGGGGCCAATCACCGTGGGGAAGCCCGCCATGCGCAAGCCCTGCGCGGGCAGATCGACCTGGGCCACCGTCTCCTGTGCCTTGAAGTCCACCGAAGGCAACAGCGACTGCAACTGGCTCAGCCGCGCACCACGCGAGGCCGCCGTCTGCTGGCTGCTCAGAATCACACCGAGGTTGTTCCGCAGCCCGCGCGTGATCGCTTCATCAAGGGTCAGGTTCAGCGTCTGCCCCGTTGACACGCCGGTTGGCACGCTGCCCTGAAAGGGATTGGAGCTCTGCGCGGCAACCGTGCCCGGCACAGCCCATAAGAGAGCGAGCGCGCATCCGAAGGCGAGAATGCACATCGTGTTTTTATTGTCGAAATTCAATCCGTCAATCCTGTTGAAATCAGTTCCGCGCCGAATCGCAGCGGGCCTACATCTCTAGACGCTCCGCCTGGGGGAAAGATTCTTAAATGCAGCGTACCGAAGGTTCTCGTCGCGCGACACACGTCGCTGAACGAGTCCTTGAGGCCGTTTCCGCTTTTTGCATTCTTTCCCGCCCAAAGACCGGCTGTCGCGGACAACCGCGGGTTATTTTTTGGCGGTGGCGTGCAGCAACTGGGAGGTCAGCGAGCAGAGTCCCTGACGGAAGGTGTGGCGGACAGCGTCGGCCGTCCAGCCTGCGGCCTGCGGGCCACCGTAACTAACCAGCATCTCGGCGGTCTTCTGCGGATCGTAACCGGCAACGGCGCGCAGCACAAAAACGACGCGCAGGGCCGGAAGCAGTTGCGAAAGCCACTGGCGGACGCGAATCCGCTCCGGGCCGGCCAGCATGGACGAAAGCTCCTCCTGCGAGACTCCGGCCGACTCCATCTCGTCCTCGCCCAGGCAGCATCCGCAGCTTTTTTCACCCTCGGCGGGCGCGGCAAAGCTGGCGGCATCGCGGGCGGCCAGATAGCTCACAGCCTCGCGGCAAAGCGCGCGACGGCTGGTGTTGCGGGCGGCGATGGGATTCTGGCAGGCGGAGACCTCGGCCTCGGCCACGGCCTTTTCGACCAACTGCACGCTCTCCTCGCCCTCACCGGCCAGCATGGTGGACAGACCGTAGAGCTCGGCGGCGATTCCGTCGACGACTTCGTTCATCTTTTGAGCGGCCTCGGCGGCAGAAGTAATCTTGGTCGGATCGGCAAAGCTGGTCTCGTGGGGCATCGTCGGAGCTCCTTCTGGCGGGCTTCGAAGAGAAACCGCACCATTCTTATCCTCAACCAGAGAGCCGCCAACGTCAATTGCAGTTCGCACTGTGTTACCGCATTTTCACCATCGGGAAGAAAAATTCCCTTATATTCAAGAAAAGAAACTCTTTTCTTGACACAATCCAAGATTGTCTTTTCTTGGCACAAAAACGCGGTAGACTTTCTGGATAGCACATTTCGATCAACTTATGGCGAGGACGACACAAAAGCAGGCGCTCTTCAATGGCAGGGATCACTCCTGGATGCAGTTCAACCGGCGGGTACTCGAAGAGGCCGAGGACGGCTCGAACCCGCTGCTCGAACGGGTCAAGTTTTTGGCTATCACCGGCTCGAACCTCGACGAATATGTTGAGATCCGGCAGGCTGGCCTGTTGCAGCGCATCGAGGACGGCTACCGCGAACCGGGCTATGACGGCCTGCGCCCGGACCAATCGCTGACCACGCTGACCACCGACATTCAGGCCTTTGTCGCCGACCAGTACCGCTGCTGGAACAAGCTGCTGCTGCCCGATCTGGAGAGCCACGGCATCCGGCTGATGGACTGGAAGGATCTGGACGAAGAGGCCCAGGGCTTCGCGCGCACCTATTTTCAGCAGGAGGTCGATCCGCTGCTGACGCCGATCTCGATTGACCCGGCGCATCCGTTTCCGCGCGTGCTGAACAAGGCGCTCTGCCTGGCGCTGCTGCTGCGGGTCAAGCGCCGCCGCTCGGGCCCTCCGGTGCTGGGCGTGGTCACGATTCCGCGCGCGCTGCCGCGCTTTGTGCGCCTGCCCTCGAACAAAGGCACCTACGACTATCTGCTCTTGCAGGATCTGATCGCGCAACACCTGTCCGGCATGTATCGCGGCTACGAGGTGCTGTCGCACACCGGCTTCCGCGTGACGCGCAACTCGAATTTGTACTTCGAGGAAGAAGAAGCGCGTTCGCTGCTCGAGACGATTCGCGTCGAGTTGCACAACCGCCGCAAGGGCGACGCGGTGCGGCTCGAAATTGAGACCGGCGCCGATGCCGAGATCGTCGAGCGGCTGCGCGTCAACTTCGAGCTTGATCCCGATCAGGTCTTCGCCTGCGATGGCCCTGTAAATCTGTCGCGACTGATGTTCTTCTACGACGACGTACGACGGCCCGATCTGAAGTTCGCCTCCTTCACGCCGAAGCCGCTGGTGCTCGGCCGCAAATCGACCGGCATCTTCGACGAACTGCGCCAGCACGACATTTTGCTGCACCACCCGTATGACTCCTACGACCCGGTGGTCGAGTTTATTGAGCAGGGCGCGCTGGACCCGGCCGTGGTGACGATGAAGCAAACTCTCTATCGCACCAGCCACGATTCGCCCATGTTTCAATCGCTGATTGAAGCCAGCGCGAACAAGGACGTGACGCTGGTTGTCGAACTGATGGCGCGCTTCGACGAGGCCTCGAATATTCGCTGGTCGCGCTCGATGGAAGATGCCGGCGTGCAGGTTTTTCACGGCGTGGTCGGGCTGAAGACGCACTGCAAGCTGGCCATGCTGGTGCGCCGCGACGAGGACGGCGTGACGCGCCGCTACTGCCACCTGGGCACGGGCAACTATAACCCGGTGACGGCACGCTTCTACACCGACCTGAGTCTGCTGACGACCAATCCGCAGATCACCGAGCGCGTACACACGGTCTTCAATTACCTGACGGCGCACGCCGAGATCAACGACTACTCGCCGCTGCTGGTGGCGCCGCTGACCATGGCCGAGAGCTTTCTGGGGCTGATCCGCCGCGAGGCCGATCACGCCAAGGCGGGTCGCCCGTCGCGCATCGTCGCCAAGATGAACGCGCTGCTTGAGCCCTCGGTGATCGAGGCGCTCTATGCGGCCTCGCAGGCTGGTGTCGAGATCGACTTGATCATTCGCGGGCTATCGATTCTGCGCCCCGGCGTGAAGGGGCTGTCGGAGCGCATCCGCGTGCATTCGATCGTCGGGCGTTTTCTTGAGCACTCGCGCATCTTCGAGTTCGCCAACGGCGGCCAGACGGAGATCTATCTCGGCTCGGCCGACTGGATGCCGCGCAACCTCTTCGAACGCTGCGAGGTGGTCTTCCCGGTGCGCGACGCCGCAGCACGCGCGCGCATTCATGAGGAGATTCTGCCAGCGTATCTGGCCGACACGGCCAAAACGCGCTTCCAGCAGCCCGACGGCAGCTACGCGCGCGCCAGCAAGATTCTCAAGAATGCGCCGCTGTTTTCCGCGCAGGATTTTTTGATGAAGCTGGCCGAGGGCAAGGCGAACCTGAGCGCAATTCCGCAGCCGACCGAGGCCAAACCTACACCCGTGCGCGCCCCCGCAAGGAAGCGCGCGGCTGTCGCAAAAAAATAAAAAAAATTATTCGCCGGGCAGGCCGATGGACTGCATCAGCTTGAGCGCGTTGCTGGTCTCGACCACGCCCGGCTTCAGCTTGTAATCGAAGATGAGCTTGCCCGCCTCGTAACGATCCTCGAAGTGGCAGTTCTCGGCCACGCTGCCCAGTGTTTTGGGAATCTCGGTGAGCGCGAGATCGTGCGTGGTGACGAGGCCAATGGCACCCCGGCCCACCAGCGTGCGCACAATCGATGCGGTTCCCTTGCGACGATCGAAGGAGTTGGTACCCGAAAGCAGTTCGTCGAGCAGAAACAGCACCGGCGTCGCGGCCTCGGTGAGGTCGACAATCAGCTTGAGCCGCTTGATCTCGGCATAGAAGCGCGAGATGCCGCCCTCGAGCGAATCGAGCACGCAGATGGAAGCGCCAATGGCCAGCGGCGACATCTGCAGACGACGCGCGCGGACCGGCGCGCCGCACTGCGCCAGCACGGCATTGGCGCCGATGCTGCGCATGAAAGTGCTTTTGCCCGCCATGTTCGGACCGCTCAGCATCATCAGTTGCATGCCGCGCCCGAAGGCCAGATCGTTGCTGACGGCACGCGCAGCGGGCAGCAACGGATGCGCGAGAGACTCCGCAAGAAACAGCGGCCCCTGATCTTCGACCAACTCTGGCCACACATCGTCCGGATGTTCGTAGGCATAGCCGGCAAGCGCCGCAAGCGCCTCAAATTCGCCGACGGCCTCAAGCCATGCACGCAGTGCGCCGCCATGCGCCACGCGCCAGTGCTCGACCAGCGTGGTCATGTGAAAGCTGTAAAACAACGCGCCGCTGAGCAGGCGCGCAAAGACATTGCGCCGCGCGGCCAGGTGAAAGCTGATGCGGTCAAGCCGCGCGATGGCCTCTGACGGCCGCAGCCCTTCTGTTCTGAGTTTTTGCTGCAAGCCGGCGAGCTTCGGCGAGGCGAACGACTGCGCTTCAAAGAGCCGCAGCACGCGCACCAACAGGTTCAGATCCTTGGCCGCATCCTCGGCGGCATCAGCCGCGCGCTCGGTCTCTGCGGCACGCGCCAGGTTCAACGCAAAGTTGACGACGGTGACCAGAAACAGCGGCCAATAGACGCCGTGCGCAAGGCCATCGACGAGAAAAAAGAGCCAGACGAGGCCGAGCAGAATCGCCCAGGCCGTCTGCGCGACGGAGCCAAAGCGCGCAGGCTGGCTGGCCCACGCGGTGAGCGCCTCCGGATGCAGACCGGGAGCCACCACATCGCCCGCCGTGAACAGCTCTTCGCGAAAGGCGAGGCGCGCGCGCAACTCTTCAACGGCCTGCTGGCGCGCGCGAATCTCGGCGACGGGCGCGGGGTTCAGCAACCAGCCCGCCAGCGTTTCTTCCCCAGCGCGCGTGCGCACGGTCGAGAGCAACTCGAAGAGCGAGCCTTTGCCGAACAGATCAAGATCGCGCGCATACGGGTGTTCACTGGCCAGGAAGCGCAGGCCGGTTTCGCCCGTACCCGACCAGCGATCTTCAAGCCGGGCAAGACCGCGTTCATAAAAAAGAACCGCAGCGCGCAGCGTGCGCAATGCGCGCAGCACACGCTCATGTCCGACGGCGAGCGCGAGAAACACCACAAGCGGCAACAACAGAAAACCCGCGCCCTGCTTGGTATACAGGAACCATAGTCCGACACCGAGCTCGGCCACGGCGGCCGCGATCTTGGCCCAGGCAAGCGCATGGCTGCGCCGCTGCAACCGGCTGCGTTGCCTCTGCCGCTCATGCAGCAGACGCGCGTACTGCTCGTACGTCGAGCTCTTCTCTTCCACCAACCTGGACCTTCTCTCCTTTGTGAACTACCTGGCTTCGGGCACGATCCAGGCCTTGCTGGGCGTGTTGACCTGCGCCTCGGGAGCATGCAGCTTCAGGCGCAGCTCACCGATCTCGGGCTTCTTCACATCGGGCGCGGTAAAGCCCAGTTCATACTGATTGCTAAAGCGGCGCTTGAGCTCATCCAGATAGGGCTCGAAGGAGACCGGATTGAAGGTGCCCATGTAGAAGCTCTTGCCGCCAGTCGCCTCGGCGACAATCTGCAACAGTCCCTGCCCCACGAAACTTTCTCCAAAGCGCGGGCCGGGGCGGCCTTCCATCTGCCAATAGATGGAATCGACCACGAGCCGGGCGGCCACCGCGTCGCGAATCGAGGTCTGCACGTAGGGATTCTCGGGATCAAACTCCATGTGATAAAGCTCGACGCCGTCGGTAATCATCAGCACTTCACGCCGCGCCGCACCATCGCGCGAGGGCCAGTTCTTCGCCAGATCCGACAGGCAAAAATACGGGCTGGCGCTCGAACCGGCCTGCCCGGTGGGAATGTGCACTCCCTTCACGGCGATGGCCGGATCAGCACTGAGCGGCTGCGCGAAGAGGCTGCGCCCGTTCTGCATGTAGGCAACGGCGGTGCTCACATTCGGCGGCAGGCTCTGAATAAAATGGCGAATGTCCTCAAGTTGCCGCGCCACGTTGGTGCGCAGGCCACTATCGATAAGGATCACCAGTTCAATTTTGTCCGTGGCCGCGTAAGGCCGCCACAGAGTCACCTGCGCGCTTTTGCCGTCAACCTTCACGCCGAGGTCTTGCCGCGCGACGCTGCTCGGCACCTCGCCCTCATGCTTGGGCAGCACCGTGACCACGGCCTTGCCCTGCGCATGATTCTGCGCGACCGCCCAACTACTTGCGGCGCACAGGATCATGGCCGCCATCCACAGCTTCCAATGACGTGGATTCATCTCGGTACCTCCGGGGAAACGCACAACGCTTCGCCTTCATCTTAGACGCATCAACCATGCCACGGTCAGTCGTACGCAGGAGTGGACGGAATCTTCGCGCCAGAATTGTTACAGTCGTGTTAAAATTTCCGCTACGGAGACGGCAAAGGCTTTATTTTCTGCCGAAACGCCCACCATGATTCTTTATTTAATGCGTCACGCCCACGCCGGAGCAGTCCGGGAAAATCCCGTGCTCGATGCCAAACGCGGCCTTCTTGCCGAGGGCAAAACCCAGTGCATGCTGATGGCGCGCGCGCTGGTCACGCTGAAGGCGCAGATCGACGTGGTGGTTTCAAGCCCGCTCAAACGCGCGCTGCAAACGGCGCAGTTCGTCGCCACCGAAATTGGCTACGATGAGCAGGTTTTGCCCGTCGCGGCACTGACGCCGAGCGCCAGCTACGCCAAGTTTCTCGACATGCTGTCTGCCTATTCCGGCCACGAGGGGATGCTCGCCGTCGGGCACAATCCGCAGGTCTTCCAGTTTCTCGGCAAGCTGATCACCGGCAATGGCGGCGCGGCGATCCGCATGCGCAAGGGCTCGATTGCGCGGGTCGATCTGGGCCACCATCCGCCGCGCCTGCAGTGGCTCGTCGATCCGCGCATGGCCAAGGCCTTTTACGCCAGCGCCGGGAAGAGCTCGCGCCCGAAGACCTCGCGGAAGTAGTCGGCCTCGCGCCGCAACGACCACAGTTCCAGCTCCGCTCCGCTGCGCCCCGACTTCAAATCCAGGCGCACCCGCTTGGGCGTGATCTTGACCGCCACGCGCAGCACGTCGCTGATGCGGTCGCGATTGAGCGCCTCGGCCAGCCGCAGCAGCAGCACGGCGCGCTGCACATTCTTGTGCTCGTCGACTGGAATATTGCGCAGGGCGCGGTCGCCCGGCTGCGGGCGGCTTTTGCCCAGATAGCGGGCGATGGCCGAGATGATGGTCCGCTGCAACGGCGTATAGCCGTAGATCTCCGAGCTTGAAATGATGTATTGCGTGTGCCGGTGGTGGCCCTGGTGGTTGATGAACTTGCCGGTATCGCGCAGCAGGGCGGCGGCCTCGATCCAGCTCTCGTACTCGGCCGGCATCTGATGCAGAGCCTTCAGATCGCGAAACAGTTGCACGGCGTGGGCGCGCACCGGCTCGGCCTTTTTGGGGTCGACACCGTAACGGCGCGCCGTGGCCAGCACCCCCTGCCAGCGCTCGTGCTCAAAGGCCTGATGCGCAGTGGCACGCGCATCCTGCTCGGCGAGCATCTGCGTCAAAATGCCATCGCGCAGCCCCAGCGTCGAGTAGCGGAAGCCGGGCAGATCGAAGATCTCAAAGAGTTCGGCATAGACCTGCGCACCGGCCACGATGATCTCGGCGCGGCGCGGGCCGATGCCGGGCACGGCCTCGCGCGCAGGCAGGCTCATTTTGGCCAGCCGCGTGGCCAGCTTGCGCACATCGGCGGCCGGGGTCAACTCGAGCGAGGCCGTACGGCTCAACCGCGCGGCGCGCTTGCTGGCCGTCTTCACGGGCGTCTTGACGGACTTCGCCGAGGACTTCAAAAATCCAGCCGCAGCAGCACCGGCCAGCGCCGCCGCCGTTCCCGAGGTGGCGATGACCAGTGAAACATCCTCGGGATGCAGTTTCTGCACGGCCTTGCGCAGCTCGCGCGCAATCAGTTGCCGCATGCGCAGCAGGCCGTCTTCGCTGGGCGGATCGTCGGCCAAAAACTGTTCGGAGAGCCGCACCGCGCCGAGCGGCAGACTGACGGTTTCAACAATGCGCTTGCGATCGGAAAGGGTAATCTCGCAACTGCCGCCGCCGAGATCGAGCAGCAACACGCGACCACCAGCGCCCGGCTCTGCATCGACCACGCCGCTATGGATGAGGCGGCCTTCTTCAAGACCTGAGATGATTTCGAGGTTCCAGCCGGTCTCGGCCTTGACCCAGGCCTGGAAGGCGGCGCCGTTGCGGGCGTCGCGCATGGCCGAGGTGGCCACGACGCGCACCTGATCGACGCCATGGGCCTGCACCGCCCGCTGGAAGCGCTTGAGCGCGCGCAGGGTCAACGCCATGGCATCGGGCGAGACCATCCCGGACTCGAAGACGCTGGTGCCGATGCGGGTGACCTCCCGGTCCTCGGCAATGGTTCTGAGCGTGTGGTTGACGACCTTGGCGATCTTCAGTCGGCAGGAATTGGAGCCTATATCGATGGCGGCAAAGGTTGGCATTGGTCCTATTTTCATCCCGGCGGGGCAAAAGATGCAGCGCGAAAGGAAAAAAGGTGGTGTGGCGTTTGTTGTCAGAGAAGGTTCATACCAGAACTCCCATGCCATACCGCAATACAAGACGGTGCACCGCATACCGCAAAGCGGGCCAAATCGCCCCTTCCTGCGGTTTTACGAAACACTTATCGATCAGCGTTAGAAGGGGCTGCTATCCTTGTAGGCATAGAAATGCCTATGACGACCGACACCAACACGCAATCCCGCCCACAGCAAGCCCCGTCGACGCTGACGGTCTGGCTGCTCTTTGCTGCGATCTTTGCCGCCGTTCAGTTTGCCTCGTTGTTTTCGCCGCCGCTGCTTGACGACGTGGACTCGGCCCATGCGCAGTGCGCGCAGACCATCGCCGAAGGTGGAAGCTGGATCACGACCTATATCAACGGCATCCGCTACATTGAGAAGCCGCCGTTGCCGTACTGGCTGGTGGGGATCACGTACAAGGTCTTCGGACAGAATACCTTTGCGACACACCTGCCGAACGCGCTGGCGATGCTCGGTCTGGCCTGGCTGGCCTGGCGGTGGACGCGCCGCGCCTGGTGCGAACGTGCCGGTCTTTATGCGGGCCTCGGCGTTCTGACCTCGGTCGGAGCCTTCCTGTTTACGCGCTTCATTATCCCCGAATCGATTCTGAGCTTTTTGCTGCTGGCTGCTCTCTACGGACTGATCACCGGCCTTGAGGACAACAAGCCGAACCGCTTCTATCTTTCATGGGCCTGCGTGGCGCTGGCGACGCTGACCAAGGGACTGATCTCGCCGGTCTTCTTCTTTGGCGCGGCGATTCCCTACCTGATGCTGACCGGCCAGTGGCGTCGCTGGCGCGAGCTGCGCCTGGTCACGGGCTTTCTGCTGTTTCTGGCCATTGCCGCTCCGTGGCATATCCTCTGCGGCCTGCAGAACCCGGATCAGGGCAACCCCGTCGGCAACCATCCGACGCTGGGCAACGTCCACGGCTTCTTCTACTTCTATTTCATCAACGAGCATGTGATGCGCTTCTTCTCGCTGCGCTATCCGCATGACTACAACAAGCTGCCGCACATTGCCTACTGGCTGCTGCACCTGGTCTGGCTCTTCCCGTGGAGCCTGTTCGTGCCGGCGGCGCTGGTTTCGGCCTGGCGCTCGCGCGGAAGCTGGATGCACCATCTGCGCCGCGACTCGGGCCTGACGGTGGACTTCTATCTGGACAACGCGCTCAAGAACAATCCCTCGGCCTACATGGCGCAACAGAAGTTCCGCGTGCGCTCCATCTGGCTGCTGGGCCTGTTCTCGGGCTGGACGCTGCTGTTCTTCGCCATCTCGTCGAACCAGGAGTATTACACCTTCCCGGTCTGGGCTCCGCTGATCATCCTCATCTCGGGCATCATCTCGAATATCGAGCTGGGCCGCACGCCTGAGGACTCGAAGCCGCAGCTTTCGACCGCATGGCTCACCTGGGCGCAGGCCATCTTCGCCTTCATCGGCGTGCTGGCTGCGGTCGCGCTGATCTGGGGCCTGTGGACCTCGCGCAACCTGCCCCACGTCGCCGACATCGGAACCCTGTTGGCGCACCGCGCCGTGGCCGGTTACACGCTGTCGATGTCGCACCTGTTCGATCTGACCGGCTCGGCCTTTGCCGCGCTGCGGTTGCCTGCGGGCCTCGCGGCCTTTGCCCTGCTCGTCGGCCCGGTCATCGGCTGGGTGCTGCGCCTCAAGGGCAAGCACGTGGCCGCGACCGTCAGCGTGGCGCTGACGACGGCAGTCTTCCTGATCGCCGCGCACATCGCCTTCGCGCGCTTTGAGCCGATGCTCAGCTCGAAGCAGATGGCCGACACCATCATCGCCAAGGGCGCGCCGACCGACACCTTCATCATCTACGGGGACGAGTCGGACGGCTCAAGCGTGATCTTCTACACGCACAAGTTCCTGCACGGCAAACCGGCGCTGATCGTAACCCAACCCTGCGGCCAGCACGGCGAAGGCTCAACGCTGCTGTGGGGCTCCTGCTACCCGGACGCGCCCAAGATCGACATCAGCGAAGAAGAGCTTTCAAAGAGCTGGGGCACCGGCGAACGCAAGTGGATTTTTGCCGAGGACGTGAACCAGAACAAGGTGGAACAGCTGCTCAACGGCCGCCTTTACCCGGTACAGACCATCGCCGACAAGGCGATGTGGACCGACCGGCCGCTGAACTAACCAGCGCGGCGCACGCAGAAAGACGAGAGGCAGGCTTCGGCCTGCCTCTCGTCTTTCTGCGAACAAAGATTCTCCGCCTCGTTTTGAAAGGGTCTGGCTTCAGCCGGACCGAAAGAAGAGCAAAGAGGTTCCGCCTTCAGGCACTGAGGGATATTTCCAGATTGCTTTCTGCCGACAATCTTCCCGCAGGGGCTGAAGCCCGCGATTTTATTAGCGTTGTATGGCATGGATGAATCCATGCCCCTTCAAAACACAGCCCTGCCATCAACGAGCGCCAGGCAACGCCTTGATCGCGGCGATCCGAGAAAGCCGCCTCCGAGAAACGGCCAAGGACGTACGTCGGATTGCACCCCCAATGCCGTTGGGGAAGAACAATCCAACAGAAAAAAACGGCGGGAGCCAAAGCTCACCGCCGTTTTTTCTGTTTCTACGCCTGCCTATTTGTGCTTCTTCTTGGCGTCCTTCTTGTTCTTGTCGTCATCGCCACCACCAAAGTTCGGTAGCGGGCCCATGTCGGGGCCGGTTCGCATCACGCGCGTCTGGATCAACTGATAGCTGAGCATGCGCGGAACCACGGGCCGGGCCGCGCCGGTCGCCGGGTCCGCCATCGCCTTGTCATTGTTGGCGATCAGGAACTGGAAGCTGGCCGGGCCATTGCCCGTCGCCTGCGTCACGTGCAACGGCAGATAGCCGCGAATGTTGCGCATGCGGAAGGCCGTCTCGTAGCGATGACGCTTGAGGTTCCAGGTAAAGACGCGAAGCTGGTCGAAGTCGTAGGGCAGACCGGCCTTGGGCGCCGACAGAGCCATCAGATATTCAATCTCGGTATGGCTGGCGCCGTTGTCGTCAACGTCGGTGACCTGCGCCAGCGGCCAGGCACCCACAATGTGCTGGCCTTCGGCGTAAAGGCCAATGGCATCCGGCACATCAACATCGAGCCGACTCGACAAAAGCCAGCCCGTGCGCCCCTGGCCATCACGGACCAGCCACCAGTCTTCCATCGGCGGCGGAGCGGGAGCCACAGGGGCAGGAGCCTCGGTCGCCGGCTTGGCACCGTTCGGCGGCGTCGCCGGAACAACGGACTTGGGCGCAGGCGCTGTGGCATTCGAGTTGGAGCGCTGCACGGAGGCGCGCGTCAGCAACTGAACCTTGGTGTTGCCCGGAATCAGATAAAAATGCTCGGCGGTGCGGCCCGGCGTCAGGTGCATGTAGAGGTCGTCGCGCAGGCTGGCCTGTGCGGTCACCACATCGTTTTTATGCTGATCGGAGAGTTGCTGAAAGGCGGCATAGGTCTTGGTGTCGATCACCGCGCGCTCTTCGATCCAGCCGATCTGGTTCTTGTCGGTCTTGACCTTCAGAAAGCGGCGATTGCGGTCGAGCACCTCGAGAACCTGCCCGTTGGTCACACCCGCCACGCGGTTCGAGACGGCGGCAACGCGATCATGCAGATAGGTTTGGCGCGCCGAAACGTAGACGGTATCGGTCGAGTGGCGATGAAAACGCGAGCACCCGGTTGCACTCAGCAACAGGGCACACCCCAGCAGGGCTTTTGATACGCGCAAACGCCCTAAAGAATTAGCGAAAAAAATGGAAGAATTCTTGGCCACGGTCTGTAAACACCTTGAGGATAGCACCTTCTCCCCGAAACAACAGCCGCGGGGGCCGGGAAAGCCCCCGCGAGGACCCAAATAGGACACGCTAGCGCAGGGCTGCGATGGCGCTGGCCTGGACAGGATCGGTGCCCGTGGTCGATTCCACAACGGTATCCAGATAGCCCGCACTGCTTGAATCGAAGACGTAACCGGTCAGATCGTAACTGCCGCCGTAGTTGACGGCAAAGACGAACTGGTCGGTGGAATCCTCGGCAAGAGCCACGGTGTATTTTCCTGCGCTAAAGGTGCTGCCGAGCGCCGTCAGCGCATACGTGCTGCTCGACGAGGTGATGGTAAAGCCCGCGATAACGCCGGTCGAGCCGCTTGAGGTCTGCCGGTTGGCAACATACACATAACTGCCACCCGCCTCGGGCAGAATCGAATAGGGCGCGAGGCCCTTGCTGCCGTAGGGCGAAGCAGAGAGTTCGGTGAAGGTGCCCGCACTGGTGCTGATCTTGAAGACGCGCAGGCCGCCGGAGTTTGAACTGGAGCTGACGGCGGTTTCGCCGATGTAGAGCAGACGCTCGCTGGGATCGACGGCCACCGACAGAGCGGCACCCGAGGAGCCGTAGACCCCAATGCGGCTGGTCGAGCCAAAGGGGTTGCTATTACCCGGGGTAAACGGAATCACCTGCGTGCCGCCCGAGCCCATTGCGATAAAGACGTAATCGTTATTTGGCGAGACGGCGATCTGCTGGATCGACGAGGAGTAGAGGGAAACAGTTTGCTGCGTCGTCGAAGTCGGCAATCCCGTGGAAGAACTAACGGGAATGGCAGAGGCATAGGACTGGCCATTGACGGCCTCGATCAGCCAGCCGCTGGTCTGGTCGACCTGCATGGTGTAGGCGACATCGCTCGAGATCGTGTCGCCACTATTGGCAATCGTCAACTTGCCGGAGCTGATGGTGTAGACATAGATGCCACTGGCCGTGCTCAGGTACAGATGCGTGTCGTTGGGAGCGACGGTGAGGGTAATGGGCGTATCGGGCGTCGTATACGTGGCGACCTTGGTGAGCGTGCCCGCGCTGACGTAGTAGGAGACAATCTGGTTGGTCTCGACGTTGAGCACGAAGAAGTATCCGCTCGAAAGCGTGGTGGTGCTGGTGGTGCTGGAACTGCTGCTGGGCGCATTCCAAAAGCCCGAGCATCCGGTCAGAACCGGGACCACCGTCGTCAGCAACAGGAACCACTTCGCCATCTTCATCCAAACCCCTCGATTTTCTGCGACACGCGTACTACCGGAAAGACGTCTCTCATCCAGAGTATCGCCCTCGCCTACAAACGAATAAGACGCAGAAGAGGGAGAAAGTGCTCACAAAACAATTTTGAACGGGCAGACGGGCTCGTACGCAAAAAGCAGCCCCCGCGGCTAGGAGCGGGGGCTGGCTGGTGGGTTTATCCCGAGGGTTTAGAAGTTGAACTTGGCACCGAACTCAAGCGAGCGGGCCTCGTAGGTCGGTGTGCTCGAGGTGCTGGTGATGGTGCCAAAGGCTGCGTTGGTGCCACTGGTATAGACGGTGGCATTCGGGGTCGAGAAGTTGGGATGGTTGAATGTGTTGTAGGAGTCGGCGCGCAACTGCACGTTATAGCGATTCCACTTGATGTTCTTGACCAGATTCATGTCCAGGTTCCACCAGCCCGGGCCGCGCAGCATGTTGTAGCTGGCCGTTCCCTGGTTGACGTAGGTGCCGCCATCGGTTCCGGTGTAGGTGGTGGGCGCGGTGAAGGCCGCCGGATTGAACCAGGTGCCACGCGGCGACTTGTGGGCAGCGTAGAGCGACTGGCCGGCAACGCGATTCGGGCGCAGGCTGTTCCACTGCCAGGTCCACATGGTGTTGCTCTGGTTGGTAATGGGATTGACGGGCTGTCCGCTCTGGAAGGTGCCGACCCCCGAATAGTTCCACCCGCTGAAGATGGTGTTGAGCAGCTTGCCTGCATTGCCGAGCAACAACTGACCGCGGCCGATCGGCAGCGCGTAGGTGTAGTTCATGTTCAGGACCAGGGGCGTGATGCCGCTGACCGGGCCGTAGGAGTCGTTCGGCGTTGAGCCGTTGGGGTTGGCGAAGGCCTCGACACCGAGAATGCGCGTCCACTGGAACTGCGCGTTGATCGACGAACCACCGCGATACTGCTTGCGCAGGCTGGCCTGCAACGCATTCTGCGTGGTGTGCTGATAGGGCGCGTTGTAGCCGCTGATGGAGCTGAAGGGCTGATGGAGATAGTGCGTCTGCAGATCCGAGCCTCCGGTGTAGACGCGCGGCGTTGAGCCCGCAGGTGCGTTCAGGTTCTGTGACAGCGTGCTGCCATTGTCGTTCTGCTTCATGTTGTGCATGCCGACGAAGGCGACGCGCAGGGCCATGCTGCCAGGCAGTTCCTGCTCGAGTTCGAGGTTATAGGCCTCGCTGTAGGGCGTCACCGACTTGTGCTGCGCGTTGACCGAAAAGGTCGTCGAGCCGAAGGTGCCCTGCGTCACAAACGGATTGCTCATGGTGAAGTAACTGCCGTTGTAGGCCGTCTTGCTGTTGGAGTAGGTCGCCGTTCCCTGGAAGGGCACCTGGCTAAGGAAGTAGTACATGTAATCGGAGGCCAGCAGGTTGAAGTAGATACCGTAGGCGCCCCGCACCACCGTTTTGGGCGCGGCCTGATAGGCAAAGCCGAAGCGCGGAGCAAAGTTCGAGCTGGGCTGCTTCAGATAATCCCACGGATTCGAGCTCATGTTCGCCGTCGCCGAGGTCTCGATGGCGCTGTACTTTTGCAGAATGCTCATGTAGGTCGAGACGTAGGGAGTCGGATAGGTATTGCCGAAGACGACCTCCTTCTGTTGCTCGGGAATCCACAGGGCGCTCTTGTGATAGGGGTCGTCGGCAAAGCGCTGCTTGGAGTAGTGCAGACCGTAGTTGAACGTCAGCTTCTGCGTCAGCTTCCAGTCATCCTGCGCATAGCCGTCATATTCAAGGCTGATGAGGTGAATTGGATAGCGACCGCTGGGGCTGCCGTTTCCGCTCTGGTAGGGAACGCCGAGCAGGAAGTCGGCAAACGAGTCGCCCGAATAAGCCTGATTGAAGGTGAAGCTGCCGGTGGAGACGATCGATGCCTGATAGTAGCTGTCGTAGAGAACCGTCACGCCAGCCTTGATGGTGTGCTTGCCCAGAATCTTGGTGATGCTCGGCGTAAGCTGGTAGGCCTGTTCGAGCGAAGGATAACCAGCGGCCGAATCGCTGACCCCGGTGTAGGAGGTCGGTGCCGCAGCGGTGCTCGGCGTAACAATGGAGATCGTCGGCGCGCCATCACCGGCCGAAGTACCCAGGCCAGGGATGGTCGAACCAAAGTTATACAGCGAGTGCGGATTGCGATAGACGTGCAGGTGCTGGTACGAAGCAGGAACGTCGAGAACCAACGTGGGCGAGAAGGTGTGCGTCCAGCCTAGGATAGAGTCGACATCATGCTCGCCGATGCCACCGTAGCCACCCGCGAGACTATCGGTCCAACCAGCCGCATACGGACCGTAGAAAGCATGCAGAAAGGTGGCGCGCAACTGATCGTTGGCGGTGAGCTTGTGGTCAAGACGCGCCGAAAAGCGGCGGGCGGACTGCGAGTAGCCGATGGTCTCGTAGGTGTTGGTGCTGCCGCAGACGTTCTGGTTAGTGGCGTGCGGATAGAGCTGCGTCAGCAGCGTCTGCGTCGTTGCGTTCAGGTCCGCGCTGGGAATCTTGTTGCCGTTCGTTGTCGTATAGTTGACGCCGGTGATGGGATTGACGAGCGACATCGTCTTGCCCGTGTAGCAGACCCCGCCCGGCAGAAAATCAGAGAAATCGCCCGAACGCATCTTGTCGGTCGGCTGCGTGGTGCTGGTCGATGAAGAATAGGTGTAGTCGAAGCCCTCGAAGGCCAGGAAGAAGAAGCTCTTGTCGCGACCGTCATAAAGATTCGGCACAAGAATCGGCCCGGAGAAATTGCCGCCGTACTCGTTGCGCTCATAGGGCGGACGAGCAGAGGTCAGCGCCGGGGTCTTGAACGAATAGGCCTTGGCTCCCGTACCCTTCGAGCGGTTGAACTCGAGCAGTTCGCCATGAAACTGATTGGTGCCGCTTTTGGTGACCACGATGATCTGCGCCTGCTGGTTGAACTCGGCCGGTGCGCCATTGGTGATCATTTTGAACTGGTCGATGGCGTCGATCGAGGGAATCTCCTGCTGCGAACGCTGCAGATAGACCGATTCGTTGACCGTGCCGTCGAGCGTAGTGCCCAGTGTGCCGTACGAATTGCGACGCGTGCTGCCCACCGACAGCGTCACGCCGGTCTTCTGGATCTGGTCCTGCGCATAGGCCAGATTCTGCACACCCGGAGCAAGAATATACATGCCGTACAGGCTAAGGCGTCCGTTGTTGGGGGTGTTCTGCAATTCATGGCTGTCAAGAACAACGCCGACCGAGGACTGCTCGGTTTGCAGCACCGGCGTGGCATCCGTGACTTCGACAACCTCGCTGGCCGCGCCCAGCGCCAGCGCCGGGTCGATCTCCAAGACCTGATCGATCTGCAAAACAAGATTCTTCTGCTCGTAGGTCTTGAAGCCACTGACTTCAACCTTGATCGAATAATGGCCGGGAGTCAGTTGCACGGCAGAGTAGGTGCCCTCCGCCGAGGTCGTCAGTTCGCGCCGGGCATTGGTTTCCAACTGCGTCAGCGTCACCCGCGCGCCCGCCAGCGGCGCACCATTGGGATCTTTTACCGTACCATTGATCGTTCCTCGCGTGCCCTGCGCATACGTCGCGAGTGAGAACAAAAGGGTGCAAAGCAATATGGCCCATGAGAGTCGAGTCCACTCTGCGCGTGTACACTGAACGCTACTGCGCGCCGACCTCGGCACAACTTCGGATTTCACGGTTTCTCCTTAATAGGTTCATCTGGCCTTCGCCACGGTTTGCAAATCCAGCGCCCTGCCTGAGTGCCGATAGACCGGCTCAGGCCTGCGAGATCACACACGGAGGGCGTGCCCACTCTCGCTCGGCTGGAAGAAATCTAGCTACGACGCTATGCGCGGCAGGATGGAATTGTTAGGTATTTCACAGTCAACTTCGAGGCTGTATCGTGATGTATTTTTATGCCCTACGCGGAGGAAAAAGGCAGAATTGCTGCCGTGATGCCGCCGTAACATTCTATTTACAATTGCCACCTTGCCATGACACAACGGATGCATCTCAAGCAGCTTTGATGAACGCACTGTAAAAATGGAGTGCAGAAGAAAACTGCCTTTTTTATCGAAAACACGGCCAGATTCCCCATAGGACCGCAGCAGTTTCACGGTGAATTCGACAAGTGAAAGAGCGGCCAGGCCCGTGAAAACCCCACCCGCCTGTCTTTCAGTTTTAACAATGCAGCGATAGCGGGTTGGCCGCGCGGGCTCTAAGCTGGATAACAGGAGATAGCGTTGACGGAGTCGAATGCCACCATCACCGCGCTGCAAAAGGAACAGTTGCTCGAACGCATTCTGGCCTCGGCGGTCTTTTGCAAATCGCCCCGTCTATCGGCATTCCTTCGCTACATCTGCAAGCTGCATCTCGAGGCGCAGGACGAGGCCATCAACGAGCAAAAGATCGGCGTGCATGTCTTCAGCCGTCCCGAGGGCTATCACGTCGGCGAAGACAGCATTGTGCGCTCGCAGGCGCGGTTTTTACGCCAGCGCCTGAGTGAATATTTTTCGACCTGTGGCAAGCAGGAAGAGATTCTGCTCTCGATTCCGAAGGGCGCTTATGTGCCGGTGTTTTGTTCGCGCTGCGAGGTCACGCACGAGGCCTACAGTGAAACCACGGAGCCCGGAGCAGAGCTTAGCGAAGAACACAATGCTGAAGTTCGGACGCGTCGGCTTCCATGGAAATGGGCGGTTGCGATGCTGGCCTGCGCTCTTGCGGCATTGGGAGCCTGGGGCCTGCACGGCCTGTTGCGCCCCGTGACGCCCGTCGAGCGGTTCTGGGACAGTTTCTTCGATGCCCACCGGCAGCAGATTCTGGTTCCCTCCGACAGCACACTGGTTCTTCTGCAGAAGATGAGCGGCCGCGAGTTCAGCCTGGGCGACTACATCAGCCGGCGCTATCTGGTCGAAGCGGCTTCCGCGACGCCCAATCCGCTCTGGCATTCGATCAGCACAAGCCAGTACACAAGCCTCACCGATCTGACTCTGTTCGACCGTTTGCAACGATTCTCCAGCACCCGGCACCGCGCGCTGCGCCTTCTGTATGCACGCGACCTTACCGTCGAAGAGCTGAAGACCAGCAACGCCATTCTGCTCGGTGGCCGACGCTCCAATCCGTGGCTTGAACTGGTTGGCCCCGCGATGCACTTCACCTTCGGCTACGACTACGGCCTGCGCGAAAACTACATTCTCAATCGCAACCCAGGCAAGGGCGAGCAACCGCGCTACGACGAGGCCAACAATGGAACGCCGCATGTGGCCTATGGCGTGCTTGCCTACCTGCCCTCGCTCGACGGCGCGGGATCGAACCTGCTGATCGGCGGCACCAGTCGCGCCGCCACCGAAGCAACGGGCGAGTTTCTAATGGGACCGCAGTTCAATCGCTTTCTCGAAGGCATCCAGCAGAACAAATCGATTCCGCACTTCGAGCTGCTGCTCTCGCTCAACAACATCAACGGCGATGCGAGCACGGCGAAGATCGTCTGCTTCCACAAGCTCGACTAAATTTCGTTCCCAAAGTGCGCAAAAAAATGGCCTTCCCTGCCGTGGCTTCGGAGTGAACGCAACGAAGCCAGCAGCAGGAAAGACCAACGCGGTAGTTCTATGAGGAAACGAACGGTGAACTTAGCTTAGACGTGCAGCGTGTCTTCGCCCTTGTGCCAGTTGCAGGGGCAGAGCTCGCCGGTCTGCAGAGCGTCGAGCACGCGGATGACTTCCTGCGGGTTGCGGCCGATCGAAGGATCGGTCACATAGACAAAGCGGATGGTGTTCTCCGGATCGACGATGAAGGTGGCGCGCTGTGTGACGCCGAGTTCGGCGTTGATGATGCCGAGAGCCGTCGAAAGCTCGCGCTTGATGTCGGCCAGCATGGGGAAGGGCAGGTTCTTCAG
The DNA here is from genome assembly GCA_002307235.1 of Acidobacteriaceae bacterium UBA1307. Taxonomy (GTDB): domain Bacteria; phylum Acidobacteriota; class Terriglobia; order Terriglobales; family Acidobacteriaceae; genus Telmatobacter. The sequence goes on along the minus strand of DBTV01000035.1, from coordinate 79,514 downwards.
ATCCGGATGGCTCTCGCGCCACGCGTGATGCACAAACTCGCTATCGAGCGAGCCGCCGATCACCTGCGCATCGCGATCCTGGAAGTCCTGATTGGCCTTGCCGAAGGCCGCGATCTCGGTCGGGCAGACGAAGGTGAAATCCTTCGGCCAGAAGAAGTAGACCTTCCACTTGCCCTGATAGCTCTGGTCGGTGATGGTCTTGAAGGCATCCTTCAGGTCGAGGCTTACACAGGCAGTTACGGAAAACTCGGGAAACTTATCTCCAACGGTCAGCATGCAATACTCCTTCTCAAAGTCAATCGGTTGATCGGTTCAAACCGGGGCTGAGCGAAGCCGCTCAACCACCGCGTCGCCGGAGGCTGGCGGCAGAATTCTGGACTCAAGCGCTCTGCTTGACTCGCATGTACAAGATGCGTGGGAAAATCAAAACGATTCGACTTTTTCTTCCGCGAGAAGCGCGACCGCAGAGGGTGCCGAGCCCCGTGCGCCGGACAAAAAGCACGGGTCGCGCGAGAAGAATTAGTTGGGATGACGGCCCGAGGAGCGGCGATGAAAGCGTTCATCGAGCGGCTGCCGGCCTTGGACGCCCTCTTCCGTGCTGTGCCAGAACTCAATGGCAGGCTCGCCGAGACGCCAGCAAAGCAGCACGATCTCTTCTTCAAGACGGCAGGGAAAATCGAGCAGGCCGGTGTCGAGATCCTTGACCTGGACGCCGATGGCATCGATCTCGGCGAGGGTCTCGCGCACGCGCTTGAGATGCTCCTCGCGCTCGGCGCGCTGGCTGGCAATCCAGTTCGGATCGACCTTCATGCCACCGGAAAAATAAATACGGCGCGCCAGCTCGGTCAGTCGGCCTTCAACCGCATCGGCCGCCTGCTTGCACTCCCTGGCATGCTTCAGCAACGACTCCAGAACCGGCAATAATGCTTGCGCTTCGTCGACAGTGAAGGTTCTCATGGCCTCAATCCTTGCAGACAGAATACGGTGAAAAGCTGAAATAGGGAATAGAAAACTGGCGGAAGAGGAAGTTATTTTCGCAACAGTTAAGTTCACCTAACTATCTACATATAAATAAGTTATTTCCAACTCGCCCAGAATCGTGGACAGTGAACAGTCCACAGGAAGAGACCCGCCTTGACTGTCCACTGTTCCCCGTTGCCTGCCTCTCAGATCTCAAGCATCCGGTCGAGCGCCACGCGCGCCCACTGCTTGATGGCCGGGCGCACCGCGATGCGATTGACGACGCGGCCCGCGACAAGATTTTCAAGCGCCCAGGCCAGATGCTGCGGGCTGATGCGGTACATCGTTGTGCAGAGGCAACCGGTGTCGTCGAGGGTCATGATTTTTTTGCCCTCTGCGGAAAACCGCCTGGCCAGACGGTTCACCAGATGAATCTCGGTACCGATGGCGAAGCTGGTGCCTGCCGGGGCTTTTTCGACGATCTGAATCAGGTGCTCGGTGGAACCAACGGAGTCGGCCTTCTGGCAGACCTCGAAGCGGCACTCGGGGTGAACGATGACCTGAATGCCGGGGTAGCTGGCACGCACGCGGTCCACGTGGCTGGGCAAAAAGCGCTGATGGACGGCGCAGTGGCCCTTCCAGAGCAGCACGCGGCTCTGCGTCATGGCCTGCGAAGCCAGGCCGCCTTGCGGCACCCAGGGGTCCCAGACGGGCATCTGCTCAAGGCCGATTCCCATGGCGTAACCGGTGTTGCGGCCCAGGTGCTGGTCAGGCAAAAAGAAGATGCGCTTGCCGCGCGCGAAGGCCCAGGCAAAGGCTCGATCCGCGTTCGACGAGGTGCAGACCAGCCCGCCGCGCTCGCCGCAGAAGGCCTTGATGGCGGCCGATGAGTTCATGTAGGTGATCGGGATGGTTTCGGTGGCCAGACCGAGGCGCTCGAGCGCGTCCCAGCAGTCCTCAACCTGTGTAATTTCAGCCATATCGGCCATGGAACAGCCGGCGTTGAGGTCGGGCAGAATGACCTGTTGGCCGGGGCGGCTGACCAGATCGGCACTTTCGGCCATGAAATGCACGCCACAGAAGAGGATGAACTCGGCCCCGGTGGCGGCGGCGGCCTTGGCGAGCTTGTAGCTGTCGCCGGTAAAGTCTGCAAAACGCACGACTTCATCGCGTTGATAGTGATGTCCGAGCAGAATCGTGCTCGTGCCCAGTTGCGCGCGGGCCGCGGCGATGCGCTCGTCCATCGAATGGTCGGGCAGGGTTAGATAGTTCTCGAGGCTGCAGGCTGCAGCAGCCGATTTCTCATCGTCCACCAACAGATTCACGTCAATTCCGCCTTCAGTTCGGCCGCGCCGGAGACGGCGACGACGAACGGGGTTGTTGAAAGCTCATGCCTGGCTGCAGTGAATGCGCTACCTTGAGGCCCGATGACACACGCCACCGGCAAGGCCCCATCCACGGGGTTGTTGCAGCCTTTCATCGAAAAGCGGCTCAGCACCGCCTTCCGTTGCGTCTATTTTAACGCGAGGGTAACAAAGGCGTATGCGATCCCGGCTGAAATTCCTCACCACGACAGATTCCCCTTTGGCAAAGAGTGTTTGTGAGCGCCGCTCTCGGACAGGTATCATGGTCCTTTATGGGTGCTCCGTTAACCATTGAGGCCGCCAACATTGGCATGGCCGACTCGTTGATTCTGATGGTGATGGCGCTGGTCGTCTTCGGCCCGCGCAAGCTGCCGCAGCTTGGCCGGCAAATTGGCAAGCTGATGTATGAATTCCGCAAGGCCTCGAACGACTTCAAATTCCAGATGGAAGAGGAGTTTCGCAGCGCCGAGGAGGCCGAACGCCGCAAGAAGGAAGAGGCCGAACGGCAGCAGCAGTTGGCGCTGCATCCAGCGGCAACCGCGGAGACCCCGGCCAGCACCGTGTCGTCGAGCACGAGCAGTTACGGCGGCTACATCCAGCAGGAGCAGGCCAACGCGCCGTATCCGAGCGGTGCCCCCGCTCCGGCAGAAGCGCCCGCCGCGACCGAAAGCATCGCTGAGACACCGGCCGCAGCTGCCGGGCAAGTTCCAGATCAAGAGAAAACGGAGCCGACAGCCCACCATGGTTGATGCAGGAGAGGCAATCGAGAAAGCCCGCCAGACGGTGGAACAGCGCGCCGATCTGCCGGGCATGACGCTGATGGAGCACCTTGATGAGCTCCGCAAGCGCATTCTTTATTCGGCTTATTCTCTGCTTGTGGGCTTTGCCGCGGCCTGGATCTTTCACGACAAAATCATCGCCTTTTTACAGGCGCCGCTAACCAAGATCGGCAAATCGCTGGTCTTCACGCACCCGATGGATCCGCTGAACCTGAGCCTGCAGGTCTCGCTGCTCGGCGGCGCGATTCTGGCCTCGCCGTTCATCCTCTATCAGGTCTGGCTGTTCATTGCGCCGGGGCTTTATCAGAAGGAACGGCGGTTCGTGTTTCCGTTCATGGGGGCGACGATCGCACTGTTTCTGACCGGCGCGGCGTTCGGCTACTGCTACGTGCTGCCCGGGGCGATGAAGATTCTGGTGCTCGACTTTGGGCGCAACTTTACCTCGATGGTGACAATCGAGGATTATTCGAGCTTCTTTCTTTCGATCATTCTGGGCCTGGGCATCAGCTTCGAGCTTCCCATTCTGATTTTTTTCCTGGCGCTGTTCGGTCTGGTGAGTCCGCGCTTTTTGTGGAAGAACATTCGCTACGCGATTCTGGCGGTGTTCATTGTGGCGGCGATCATCTGCCCGAGCCCGGACCCGTGGACGATGTGCGTGTACGCGATTCCCATGCTGGTGCTCTACATCATCGGCATCGGCGTGGCGTGGTGGGCGCACCCGGCGCATCGCAAGAGCAAGGAAGAAAAGAAGCGCGCGAAGGAAGAACTCCGCAAACAGAAACGCGAGGCAAAGCAAAAGTGATGAGACTCTCTTGGCTGGTCAAGATGATGGCGGGCACGGCATTGGCGCTCGCCGCCTTCTCCGCAGAGGCACAGCAGCACTTCGACGGCGCGCGCGCCTATGAGTACGCACGGCAGTTTGTGGCGATTGGCCCGCGCTGGCCCACCGGCCCCGGCCACGTAAAGGCAGAGCAGTTTCTGCGCAATCACTTCAAACGTGACCATGCGGAAGAGGACGCCTTTACGGCGAACACGCCCATTGGCCCGGTCGCGATGCGCAACTTCATCGTGCGCTTTCCGGGCAAAAAGCCCGGCGCGATTGTGCTCGGCACGCATTACGAAACAAATTATCCGCTGCGCAATATTCACTTCGTCGGCGCCAACGACGGCGCGGCAACCACGGGATTGCTGATGGCGATTGGCGACAAGCTGCGCGCCGAAACAGCGGGCGGCAAAAAGCTCGACGGCTACTCGGTGTGGCTGGTCTTCTTCGACGGCGAAGAGGCGATCCACGAGTGGACAGGATCGGACTCAACCTACGGCAGCCGCCACCTGGCCGCGCGCTGGGGTGGCGATGGCACACTGCGCCAACTGAAAGCCTTCCTCCTGGCCGACATGATCGGCGACAAGGATCTCGACATTCAACGCGAGAGCTCGTCGACGCCGTGGCTGGTGAACCTCGTCGCGCAGGCCGCGCACAGCTTTCATTACGACAAGTACTTCTTCCAAAAGTCAGGCGGGGTCGAAGACGACCATCTGGCCTTTGTCACGCGCGGCGTGCCGTCGATTGACGTGATCGATCTGGACTACGGCCCGCCCTCGATGGCGCACCCCGAGGGCAGCTACCACCACACCGTGCAGGACACGCTCGACAAGGTCAGCGCACACAGCCTGACGATCTCCGGCGACGTCTTCATGGAAACCATCCGGCTACTGAACTTCAAGTAAGACAGTGAACAGTGACCGGCGAGGAAGGCTTGAGTCTATTCCGCCTGAACCCTGTTCACTCAAGAAAGGAATCACAGAGAATGGCGAAAGCAGAGATTGGCATTATTGGCGGCAGCGGACTGTACTCGATGCCCGGATTCACGAACGTGCATGAAGAGCGCGTGGAGACGCCGTTTGGCGCGCCCTCCGACGTCTTCGTGCTGGGCGAGCTCGAAGGCCGCACGGTTGCCTTTCTGGCACGCCACGGACGCGGCCACCGCATTCTGCCCACAGAGTTGAACTTCCGCGCCAACATCTACGCGATGAAGAAGCTCGGCGTCGAGCAAATTCTCTCTCTGTCGGCCGTCGGCTCGCTCAAGGAAGAGCACAAGCCGACCGACTTCGTGATTCCCGACCAGTTCATCGACCGCACGCATCATCGCACGGCGACCTTCTTTGGCGAAGGCATCGTGGGCCATGTTTCGTTTGCCGATCCGGTCTGCGCAGAGGTGGCCAAGGCCGCGGCGGCAGGCTGCAAGGCCGCAGACGTCGAGGCACATCCGGGTGGAACGTATGTCTGCATGGAAGGCCCGCAATTTTCCACGCGCGCCGAGTCGAATCTGTATCGCTCGTGGGGCGCGGACGTGATCGGCATGACCAATCTGCAGGAGGCCAAGCTGGCCCGCGAAGCGGAGATCTGTTACGCCACCATCGCCATGGTCACCGACTATGACTGCTGGCGCGAAGGCCACGATGCCGTAACGATTGAAGAGATCATCGCCGTCTCGCACAAGAATGCCGACAACGCAGCGAAGGTAGTGAAGGCCGCTGTGGCCGCACTGCCGAAGCAGCGCACCTGTTCGTGCGGATCGGCCGCGCAATATGCCGTAATGACGCAGAAGGATCTGATTCCGGCCGCGACCAAGGCCAAGCTCGATCTGCTCTTCGGCAAGTATCTGGGATAGCGACAGAAACCCTGTTAGCAAGTTAGCCTGCGTGCCTGCACTCGTTGCCGGCACGCAGTGTTTGCGAAGAACCATCGCGAAGAGAGAGAGGAAAGACCATGGCGATTACCGTTGTTGGCAGCGTTGCCTACGATTCGATTGAAACCCCGGCGGGCAAGCGCGAGCGCTGTCTGGGCGGCGCGGCGACACACTTCTCGCTGGCAGCCAGTTTTTATACCGGCGTGCGCGTGATCGCCGTTGTTGGCGAGGACTTCGGAGCGGAGCAGGAATCCGTTTTCGCCCAGCGCAAGATCGACACGCGCGGCATCGAACATGTTTCCGGCAAGAGCTTCTTCTGGGAGGGTTCGTATCTCGAGAGCCTGAACGAGGCCAAGACGCATCGCACCGATCTGAATGTCTTTGCCGGCTTCGATCCGAAGATTCCCGCAGCCTACGGCGACTCGGAGTTTCTCTTCCTCGCCAACATCGATCCGGTGTTGCAACGCCGCGTGCGCGAGGCCATGCCGGGCGTAAAGCTGGTGGCTGGCGACACGATGAACTTCTGGATCACCGGCGCGCGGCCCGCACTGCTCGAAGTGCTCAAGGGCCTCGACATTCTGCTGATCAATGACACCGAAGCCCGCATGCTGGCCGAGGAAGACAACCTCGTGCTGGCCGCGCGCGCCATTCAATCGATGGGTCCGAAGACGCTGGTCATCAAGCACGGCGAGTACGGCGCATCGCTCTTTCACACGGTCGACGGCCAGCCGAGCTACTTCAAGGTTCCTGGCCTGCCGCTCGACAAGGTCGTCGATCCGACCGGCGCGGGAGACAGCTTTGCCGGTGGATTTTTCGGCTATCTGGCCTCGCAGAAAAATCATTCGCCGGCAGCGTATCGCAAGGCCATGTTCTATGGCAGTGTGATGGGCTCGTTTGCCGTCGAGCGCTTCGGCACCGAACGCATCGCCAACCTGACGCGCGAAGAACTCGATGCGCGCTTTGAAACCTTCCGCAAGCTGACGCACCTTGACTAACGCAACTCCAACACGAAAGGGCCCGGCATCGATTGAATGCTGGGCCGTGCTGCTGGGCGCACTGCTGGCCTCGGTCGCCGCCATTGCGTGGAGTTGGCGCAATGACGCGCTACTGAACTATGGCGACGCGGTGGCGCATCTGCACATTGCCCGGCGCATCTTCGATAGCCGCCTGCCGCGCCTGTCCGAGTTCGGCTCGGTCTGGTTGCCGCTGCCGCATCTGCTGGCGCTGCCCTTCGTGCAGGTCTATGCATGGTGGGCCAACGGCATCGCGGGCATCGTGCCTTCGGCGCTGGCCTACATTGCCAGTTGCATCGGGCTTTACAAACTGCTGCGCCGCTGGATGACCGTTGCACCCGCAGCCCTCGCGCTGCTGTTCTTCGCGCTCAATCCGAATCTGCTCTATCTGCAGACGACGGCGATGACCGAGCCGATCTTTGTCTGCGAGATGATCTGGATCTCGCTCGGCCTGGTGGCATGGCGCGATGCGCTCGATCAGGATGCTGAAAAAGCGCGCGCGCTGCAGGCCTGGATCGCACTGGCGCTCATCGCCGCCGTTTTCACGCGCTATGACGGCTGGGTGATGACGGCGCTGGCCTGGACGGGCATCGGCATTGAGTTGCTGCGACGCGGACGGCTGCGCCAGTGGGCCTTCTGGATCGCAAGTTTCTTCGTCGTCGCCGCACCGATTGCGTGGTTTGTCTATAACCAGATGGCCTTCGGCGACTTTCTGGAATTTTCGCGCGGGCCCTATTCCGCCGCGGCGATTGAGTTACGCACCATGTCGCACGGTGGCGGCCTGCCGCATCCCGGCTGGCACAACATGGGTGTCTCGCTCATCTTTTTTGTGAAGGCCGCGGAGATGGACGCGATTGCCGTCGGATTCGGCAACCTTCTTCTGGTTGTGAGTCTCATCGCTTCGCTGGGTGCATGGATCGCGCGCCGCAGGCACGGCATTGGCTGGGCGCTGCAACTGCTCTGGCTGCCCGCGCCTTTCTACGCGTACTCTGTTGCGTATGGTTCGGTGCCGATCTTTCTGCCGCCGTGGTGGCCGCACTCCTGGTACAACACGCGCTATGGCATGGAACTGCTGCCAGCCTTCGCGATTGGCGTTGGCTTCGCGCTGCAATTTATCGTTGCCGCCGCGCGCGAGTTCAAGCCGCAACTGGGCAAGTGGATCACCGCAACGGCCGCGCTGTTGATCGTTGCGAGTGCCTGGCAGCTGCTGCGCGAGCGACCTCTTACCTATGTGGAAGGCGTAAAGAATCGCGAAGCGCATCGGCCCTATCAGCTTGCCGTGCCGCAAGCTCTGCGCGCGCATCTGGCCTCGCGGCCCGGCGCGACCATTCTGATGGAGACCTCGGTCGATCCTGAGATTGTGGCGCTCACCGGCATTCCGCTGAAGCAGACGATCAATGAATCGGATCTGTATCTTTGGGACAATGCGCTGAAAATGCCCGCTGCCAGTGCGCCGATCGTGCTGGCCTTCGATGGCGACGCGGTCGATGGCGCAGTCAAGCAGCATCCCGAGCACCTGACCGCCGTCGCACATTTCACAGCGAAGGGCCAGCCTTCGGGCACACTCTACCTCTCAACGTTGTTCTCACGGTGATAGCATCGGGGCAAGAACGATGAACATGCTTCTGGACCAAATCTCGCAGCCGCTGAACTTCGATTGGCTTCAACAGGTCAGCGTGGTGAATGGTGCCGTGGGCCGTCTGCTGACGGCGTGCCTGTTAGGCGGTCTGGTTGGCCTGGAGCGCGAGGTCAAGCGCAAGGCTGCGGGCGTGCGCACCAACCTTCTCATCTGCATGGGCGCGGCCTTTTTCACACTGTTGTCGGTCGTGCTGGCCGGCGACAGTTCTGACAAGAGCCGCGTGGCGTCGAACATCGTGCAGGGCATCGGCTTTCTGGGCGCAGGACTGATCCTGCACAATCGCAGCCGCGTCAGCGGCCTGACCAGCGCAGCCACGGTCTTCGTCGTCGCATCCATCGGCATGGCCTGCGGCACGGGGCTTTACGCCGCTGCCATCTCTGCCACGTTCATCGTGATCCTCGCGCTCGAGGGCGTGGGGTTCCTGGAACGGCGCGCCAATCTCAAGCTCTATCCACTGGTCTACGAGGCACGCGGGGCCGATCAGAACAAGATGCTCACCTCGATTCTCGAGGCCATGGACCGCGCTGGCGAGCGACTGAGCAGCATTGATCGCGACGAGATCGGCGACCTGCAACGCGTCAGTTTTTCATTGACAGCCACCAAGAAGAAACACGAAAACCTGCGCGGACAGCTTGCAGCCGAGCCTACCATTCAGGCGCTGCTCACCTTCCGCGATCCGGAGGAAGATTGATTCCCTTTACCAAAGCGCATGCCTGCGGCAATGACTTTTTGATTGTGACCGAAGAAGCGGCGGGCAGCCGTGACTGGGCAGAGTTGACGCGTCGGCTTTGCCCGCGCCACACCGGCATCGGTGCCGACGGCATTGAATTTTTCGCATGGACCGGCGAGAAGTCCGGCCGCATTCGCCTGCACAATGCCGACGGCTCCATCGCCGAATTGAGCGGCAACGGCACGCGCTGCGTGGCCGCATGGATGGCCGAGCAGATCGGCGCGAAGGTCGGCGACGAGTTCGCGATCACCACCGACGCGGGCCTGCGCACCTGCCACATCAACGGCATCGAAAGTGACGGCGCGTTCACCGTGCACGTCACCACCGGCATGGGCATTCCCACCTGCGCGAAGAAGACGGTGACGCTGACCGACGGCACGCGCGTCGAAGGCGCGGAGATCTCCACCGGCAATCCGCACTTCGTGATTCTGGTCGATGATCCCGCGTTCACCGTGCAGGGAAAAAGCTGGCAGCAGATCGGCGCGGCCATCTGCACGCACGCGGATTTTCCGCATCAGACCAACGTTGAATTTCTGCGCGTGGTCCGTGCAAACGAGATCGAGATTCGCATCTTCGAGCGCGGCGTGGGACCAACGACCTCATCGGGCACGGGCAGCTCCGCCTCGGCCACCGCGGCCCTTGCGCTGCATGGATGCACCTCGCCACTCACGGTCGTCGCACCCGGCGGACCGCAGACCATTGCATGGAACGGAGCGGAGAGCGAGTTATTTCTTACCGGACCGGCATCGTTGATCGCACGCGGTGAGGCGTGGGAAAAGTGAAGCTGAAGGCGGTTGTTCCCGGCGCGACGATTGGCCTCGTCGCGCCGGCCAGTTATGCGACCGACGAACGTGTGGAACGTGGCATCGCGGCGCTCACCGCGTGGGGCTACAAGCCTCGGCTCGGCGCTCATGCGCGTGCGCGGGGGCCGCTCTATTTTTCAGGAACGCGCGAAGAACGACTCGCCGATCTGCACGCGGCATTCGCCGACGACAGCATCGACGCGGTGATGTGCCTGCGCGGCGGCTACGGCGCAAATTATCTGCTCGGCGGACTCGATCTCAACCTGATCGCCGCACATCCGAAGCCATTTTTTGCTTACAGCGATTTGACCAGCGTGCAGTTGTATCTGCTCGACAAGATCGGCCTGCCAGCCTTTCACGGTCCCATGGCCGCAGCGGATTTTTTTCTTGATGACGGCGTGGATCGCGCCAGCTTCGAGTCCGCTCTGGCCGGTGCATCCTACAGCGTTGGCCCCGATGAAGGCCTGCGACCACTGCGTCCAGGCACGGCGCGCGGCGTGTTGTACGGCGGCTGCCTGAGCATTCTCACGGCGATGCTCGGCACACCCTACGAACCGAAGACCGAGGGCAAGCTGCTCTTCCTTGAAGACGTGGGCGAGAAGCCCTATCGCATTGACCGCATGTTGTGGCAGATGCGCGCGGCGGGCAAGTTCGAGGCAGTCACTGGCATTATCTTCGGCGAGATGCTCGGCTGCGCCACACCCGACAATCTGCTGGAGCAAGCCATCGACAATGCACTCGATGGCCTTGCGCTGCCCATGGCCATTGGTCTGCGCGGCGCGCATGTTTCACGGCACAACGTCACGCTGAAGTTCGGCGTGGATGCGGAATTGACAGTGGGAACGGAGACGCGGCTCACGCTGCGGGAAACGGCAATTCAGGCATGACACTACAGTCAGACAAGACCAAGAAAAAAATTCATCTCAGCGGCATCTGTGGCACGGCAATGGCCTCGCTCGCCGGTCTTCTGCAACTTGAAGGACACACGGTCACCGGCTCGGACAAGGCGGCTTATCCGCCGATGAGCGACCTGCTCGCGGGCCTGGGCATTGCCATCAAACAGCCTTACGACGAGAAAAATCTTGACGATGCACCTGATCTGGTCGTGATCGGCAACGCGCTTTCACGCGGCAATCCAGAGGTGGAGCGCATCCTTGACGAGCGCATTCCCTTCACCTCGATGGCCGCGTTGCTCCACGATGAGTTTCTGAAAAATCGCGACCCTCTGGTTGTTGCCGGCACGCATGGCAAGACGACAACGACCTCGATGCTGGCCTGGATCTATGAGACCGCGTCGCAGGAAAACCCTGCACTGGAGCCATCGTTTCTGATCGGCGGCGTGGCGGAAAACTTCGGCACCAGCTTTCAGCTCAAGCCCACCAAGCCGTTCATCGTGGAGGGCGACGAGTACGACACGGCCTTCTTCGACAAGGGACCGAAGTTTCTGCACTACTTCCCCGACGCGCTGATTCTGACACACGTCGAGTTTGATCACGCCGACATCTATGCCGACCTCGACGCAGTAAAGACGGCCTTCAAGCGGTTGGTGAATCTGGTTCCGCGCCGCGGCCTGATCCTGGCCTATGACGCGAACGAGAATGTGACCGAGTGCGTTGCCAAGGCCTTCAGTCGCGTCGAACGCTACGGATTTTCTACAACCGCCGACTGGCAGTTGCGCAACCTGCACTACGACAACGGCGCGATGTGTTGGGAGGTCTGGCACGCGGGCGCACTGTGGAGCGCGCTTTCCATGCGCATGGCCGGCGAGCACAACGCACTGAATGCAACGGCCGCCGCCGCTCTGGCCTTTGGGCAGGGCGTGAGCAAGGCAGCGATTGTCGCTGCTCTCGCCAGCTTCAAGAGCGTGAAGCGTCGGCTTGAAGTGCGCGCCGAGGTGAACGGCATCACGGTCGTCGAAGACTTTGCGCATCACCCGACGGCAATTCGCGAAACGCTGAAGGCTCTGCGCGCCGTCTATCCCGGCCGTCGCCTGGTCGCCGTGCTTGAGCCGCGCTCGAACACGCTGCGCCGCAAGGTGCTGGCGAAGGAGTTGGTCGAGAGCCTGCGCCAGGCCGACCGCGTGGTGCTGGCTGCGGTCTATCAACAGTCGCGCATTCCCGAGGACGAGCGTCTGCACCCCGAAGAGGTGGTCGCTGCCCTCAACGCCGCCGGAACACCGGCGGAATTGCTCGCCGACGCCGATGCGATCGTCGCCGGACTCACGCCACAAGTGGCCGAAGGCGATGTGATCGCGATCCTCTCGAATGGCGGCTTCGACGGCATCTACGAAAAACTTCCCGCGCAATTGCACCAGCGTTTCTATCTGTGAGCGAGGCCAGAGCCTAAGCCCTTTTCAGGATTTTTGAACATGTTGATTTCACTTTTTGTTTTTGTCGTTATCGTCACACTGAGCATTCCTTCGGCGATCATTTTTATTCCGCTCGCCGTGATCACCGGCCACATCGGCCCGCTCAACCGCGTGGGCTGCACCATTGCGCGCATCGGCCTGTTTGCGGGAGGCATTCGCATCAAGGTGGAAGGCCGTGATCGCGTTCCGAAAAACACGGCCTGCATCTTTCTCTCGAACCACGTTTCCAATCTGGATCCACCGGTACTGTTGCCGTTGGTCCCAGGGCGCACAGCGGTCTTCCTGAAAAAATCTCTCATGAAGATTCCCGTGCTCGGCTACTGCTTCAAACTCGGCAGCTTTATTCCCGTCGGGCGCGCGGGCAGTCTGGAACAGGCACAGCAGAGCATCGCCATCGCGGCCAAGGTTCTCGCCAGCGGTCTGCACATCACCAGTTTTGTCGAGGGCACGCGTTCGCGCGATGGCCGCATGTTGCCGTTCAAGAAGGGTTCATTCTATCTGGCGCAACAGTCGGGCGCGCCGATTATTCCAGTGTCGATCTCTGGCACCGAAACGCTGATGGCCAAAGGACGCTTTGGCATCAAGCCTGGCAAGGTGCATCTCGTCTTTCACGCGCCGATCGACCCGCACAGCTATGCAACGCGCGATGAGTTGATGAAGGCCGTGCGAGCGGCGATTGCCTCGGGGCTTCCTGAATGGATGCGCGCCTGAAGACCATTCTCATGGCAGCACGGTGGCGCTGTAACCATCGCTGATCAATCGCTGCCGCCAACGGTTCGCCTCCTGCTGCGAAGCAAAGGGGCCAACGCGCACCTGGATCTGGTGGCTCCCATCACGACGCGCCGTCGCCGGGTAACCGCGCTTCTTCAATGCCTCCAGCAGGTACTCGGCATCGTTGGAATCGGCAAGCGTGGCCACCTGCACCACGGCTCCAGTAGCATTCGATGGATGTACGAGCGGCTGTGGGGAATGAGAATCGCGCGGCGCCGCAGATTTCTGTGCAGAGAAGGCAGGGCGTGCTTGCGGCGGCGCAGACTCGTCAGCAGAAGCAGCCCCTGTGTCTTCTGACGGAGTGGGCACGCTCAGGCTGTTGTCCACCGTTTCTGAGGCGGCAGGCGCGGCTTGCGGCGCTGTGACCGGAGCCGCGGCAGAGGGCTTCGACGAGCTCACCGGCGCAGAAACTGTCGACGGAGACAGATTGGTCGTCGTTGGCAAACTACGCCGCCCGACCTCATAGCCAATCCCAAAGCAAAGCGCGCACAACAGAAGCAGGCCAAGAAAAATAGCCAGCAGCGTTCCCGTTCCGAGCGTTACCTCGGTATCGCGCCTCGGCCTTTCCAGCTCCGGCTCGAACTCATCAAAAACTCCCCTCATGCACGGTCCTCACAGGCAGGTCATCACAGGAATTGTCTCAAAACAGCCAGGAACGACAAAGCTGTTTTCATCGTGTGATGGTTAATCTTTGGATGCGTCCTTTTGCGTTGGAACCTGCGCCGCGCTGCCGACCTTGTTCAAGATGGAGAGCAGTTCCACCGGCAGCGGAAAAACAATCGTCGTATTCTTTTCGACGCCGATTTCGGTCAGCGTTTGCAAATAGCGCAGTTGCAGCGTGACGGGCTGCGTGGCCAGCAACGCGGCCGCATCCACCAACTTCTGCGCGGCGTTGAACTCGCCTTCGGCATGGATAATCTTCGACCTCTTTTCGCGCTCGGCCTCGGCCTGCTTGGCCAT
>DBTV01000035.1:6714-65162 GCA_002307235.1 Acidobacteriaceae bacterium UBA1307 | reverse complement strand
TGGCCATGGCGCGCAGCATCTGCTCCGGCAGATCCACCTGCTTGACCTCGACCGAAATCACCTTTACGCCGAAGGGCTCGGTGCGCTGATCAATGATGGTTTGAATCTTGAGATTCAACTTGTCGCGATGACTCAACAGCTCGTCAAGCTCCACCTCGCCAAGCACGGAGCGCAACGTGGTCTGCGCGAACTGCGAGGTCTGATAGACATAGTTGGCCACCTTGATTGCGGCACTGTTGGGATCGATGACATAGAGCGTCACCACCGCATTCACCTTGATGGTCACATTGTCCCGCGTGATCACATCCTGCGCAGGAACCTCAAGCACCTCCTGCTGCAAAGAGATGCGCACGATCTGGTCGATCGGACGAAAGACAAAGATGAGCCCCGGCCCCTTCGGTTGCGGCAGTGCGCGCCCCAGACGAAAGATGACGCCGCGTTCGTATTCGCGCAGAATTTTGATGGAACTGGCCAGGTAGAGAACAACGATGGCGACAAAAAACAATGTGGGTACGGGAAGATCAGAAAGTGGCATAGATTCCCTCGCAGTGAACCGTGGTTCGGTTGCTGGAATTCTACTCCCATGGAGCTAGCGCAATGCAGCAACTTCTGCTTCCACGCGCAGACGGCTCTGTTCGCAGGCAATCACACGCACCTCCGCCCCTTTCGGCAGAGGCTGGGCCGCGACCGCATTCCAGATTTCCCCTTCGACCAGCACGTGCCCCTCCGGCGCAAGCGGCTCCATGGCCACGGCACAACGGCCGACCAGAGCCTCCGCCCCGAGCCGAAACTTGCTCTTGCGGGCACGCAAGGCCAGCCGCAACAAAAAAACGGTGATGGCCCCAAAGCCCGTACTTGCGGCAAAGGCAAGCCAGGGGTTCACGCGCATCTGCTCAATCGGTGCGTTCACCAGCGTCAGAAGACCAAAGCCAAGGCTCAGAATTCCGGCCGTCGCCAACACGCCGTGCCCGCCCATCTTCGCCTCAAGCGAAAGAAGAACCGCAGCGGCAATCAGCAGCAGAATCGCGGTAAAACGGACAGGAAGAAGATTCAGCGCAAAGACGGAAACCAGCACCATTACCGCGCCCAGCGCGCCCGGCACAATGGTTCCCGGCACATTGAATTCCAGATAAATGAGCAATGCACCACCCACCAAAAACAGCAGCGCGATATTCGGATTCATGAGCCAGTCGAGCAATTTTTCGCGCAGAGAGGGCTGAAACTCCTCGATCCGCGCGCCCGCCAGATGCAATATCATCCGCGAGCCATCGATGCGCGCCACTGTTTTTCCATCCAGCCGCGCCACAAGCTCTGCATCGCTCGCCGCAGTCAAATCGACGAGGTGCCCTGCAAGCGCTTCGTCGGCGCTATAAGAGCGCGAAGCACGCACAGCCTCGGTTGCGGCCTCAACATTGCGATTGCGGCGCGCGACATACGAGCGCAGAAAAGCCTCGGCGTCATTGGTCACCTTCTGCGCTATGGTCTCATCCATTGTCCCGAATCCTGCCACGGGATGAGCAGCACCCGCGTTCGTTCCCGGCGCCATTGCCGCAACGTCCGCGGCCTCCAGCAGAAAGAACCCCGCCGAACCGGCGCGCGCGCCTGATGGGGAAACATACACGATGACCGGCGCACGCGACGAGAGAATGGCGCCGACCATTGCGCGCGTCGAATCGAGCAGGCCTCCCGGCGTATTCAGTTCAATCACCAACGCCTGAGCACCGCGCGACTCGGCATGGGCAATGGCGCGCGCCACAATCTCTTGCGTCATCGGCTGCATCGTGTCGGCCAGCACCAGCTTCACGACCACCGCTTGCGCATCGGGCCTCTGCGCGCGGCCCACGGAAATGATTCCCAGTGCCACACACAGAAGCCCGAAAAATGCTTTTGCAATCATTGAGCCGAAACGCATGTGCATCTCCTGCCCCTTGATCCTTCGCTGTTCGATTCTATTTCCCCGGCCCATCTTTGGATTCAAGCTGCTTCATCAACGCTCGCGCAGGCTGGCTGACCGCATCGAGTTTGAGCGCCTCGTTCAGGTCATTGCGCGCGTCCTCGTTGTGATTTGCCGCCAGATCGATGCGGCCCAGAATCACGTACGCCTCGGCGGTCGGCTTCTGATGCAAGGCCGCGCGAACCTCTTTGCGCGCCGCCTCCAGGTCGCCCGCATGTTCGCGAATCTTCGCCAGACCAATGTGCGCTCTGACGCACTTGCTGTCATCGCTCACTGCCGACTGAAATTGACGCTCGGCCTCGAGCAGCAATCCGCGATCAAGATAATCCTCGCCGTGCTCCGCAAGTTTCTCCGCTCGTTCCTTCGGTGCCAGAGCAGCCAACTTCTGCGCGTCCATCTGCTCCATCATCTGCTCGGCCTGACGAAATGCCGCCGCATCGAAGCTGCGCACGATGCGCTCCAAAGGATCCACCGGCACGTTCAATGCGGTCGTGGCCTTCCAGGCCGATTGCAGGTTCAACGCCTCGCTGTCGGAAGGGCGCAGCTTCAAATACTCATTCAATTCATTCAGCGCGCCCGCCGTCTGTCCATGGCGCTTCAGGCTGACCGCCAGATTGAAGTGATAGTCGGAGGCATTCGGATCCGACTTCGCCGCCGTCATAAACAGTTCGGTTCCATCATGGCCCTGACGGCTGACGGCAACGCCCTGATTGTTGAGCACCTCGGCAAGGGGCAAAGTGGCTGCCACTGCCGCAAAGGACTTTTCCGCGCCAGGATAATCGCCCGAAAACAACTGCGAAAGGCCGCGATAAAAGCCTGCCTCGAGTGCATCGCGATCCCCGCGACTCACCTTGGAAAAGGCCGTGGCCGCCTGCTCATACTGCTGACGGTTGTAGTACTCGCGCCCCAGCGCCATCCACGCCGAACTCAGGCTCGTGCTGATCGCGACGGCCTTCTGCAGATGCTGCAGCCGCTCGGCCTGATCCGGTTCAATGATGCCTCGAATGTACTGCTCATAGGCATCCACGCGAATTCCCTTGCTGGCCGCGATAAAGGTCTCTTCCGCCACGTTAAAGTTGGGGTCGAGTTGGCGCGTCAGCTTCCAGGCCAGCGAATCGAAGACGTCGAACATGCTGTTCAGCGGCCCACGCACGGTCACTGCCGTGCCCATGCGCAGGTGCGGCACGTCGACCAACCGCGCCTCGGCCACCAGTTGCGTGCCATCGACCAAAAAGTTTCCGACAATAATCGAATCCGCGTCGAGCGTCTGCGCCAGCTTGAGCGAACTGGCGCGCGTCGGCTGAAAATTCTCCGGCAACCCCAGATGGTCAAGCGCATAACGGCGATCAACGCGGCTCATCGGCGCAAAACCAGCCGATGCAAAACGGCGCGCCAACAAGTCCGAAGCGGCCTCGCGAATCCATTCCAGGCTCGGCTGCCCACTGCGATTGTCGAAGGGCAAAACCAGCAGGATACGACCGTGCCCCGTCTCATCCGAAGCCACAGCCTCGGACTGAGCGCGAAGAGCCGGAACGAACGACAGCACGAGCGCCAGGGCGGCTAACCCCAGCACCGCGCGACGAAGGCGCATTGCAAAAAGAGTACTCACGTCAGATCGATTATAGGCGGTGCGGCCTCGAATGGGCGCTACACCTCGAGCGGCTGGTCGAAGCGAATCAGCGCGATCCACAGGCCATGGTCCTCACGCTTCCAGACCAGCGTCCCGTGCAACTCCGCCGCAATCTGCTCGGGGGCAAGATCGCTATGCAGGCCAAAATAACGCTCGTCGAGCGCTCGGCCGCGCGGTCCGAAGGTGAACAGTGCCGACGGAGGATCGTACTTGGTGGAAAAAACCAGCGCTGCGGAATACCGGCCCGGCTCGGCCGCCGCCCGCGCAATCTGCGCCTCGCTGAAGTCCTCGATCGGCACCGTCTCGAAGGAGTTTTTCACATAGCCCAACTCGGGCTTCGTCAACGCATCCGTCATCGGCCAGGCCGAAAGCACCGCCGCATCGGGATAACGCCGTTCAAGCTGCACGATGCCTGCCTGATGCAGCCGCACAAAACGCGCGTACGACAGATTGTCCTCGGGAGCAAATCCATAGGGCGGATTCACAAACAGGCCGATGACAAAGGCCATCGCCGCCACCGCGGCAAAGCCCTGCCAATAAGGCACGCGACGATAGAGCGCCGTGACCGCCATCAGCAGCACCAGAGGAAACATCGGCAACAGATACCGCGTCAGCAGCGCGCCACCCAGAATGCTGAAGAAAACCGCCTCAGCCAAAAGCAGAAAAAAGATGCGCCCCAGCACGGCACGGTCGAGCCCCGCGCGCACACGGCCCTTCACGCCAGAGCGCGGCACCAGCCAAAGAGCTGCCAGCGCCATCAGCACCGGCACAAAAAGATTCATGTGCGCCGTCAGATGCAGCAAACGATGCCCGAAGGCCGCCAAAAAGCGCAACGGCGACAGATTCGCCTGCGCGTTGTAGCGCAGAAACTCCGGGTTGCCAAAGAGAAAGCCCGTCTTGGCGCGATGATACAAATACCAGCCCACCAGCGGCAGAAGGCTCGCCGCATACCAGAGGACCTCACGCACGCTGCGCCAGAGATTTTTCCTCTCCCGCGCACGGATCGCCTCGAAGGCCGAGCAGATGCCGAGCGCCAGCGGAACAACGATCGATGTCTCCTTGGCCAGCGCGGCCAGCGCAAACCAGACGGCGGCAAACCATGGCCAGCGACCACGCCCGGGCAGCGCATAGACCAGCCCCCACAGCAGGCAGCAGGCCGCGAAAATATCGGCATGGGCCAGCGTGCTCTGCGCAAACCACACCGGATAAAGCCCGGTCAGCAACACCGTCCAGAACGCGACTTGAGCCTCGCCCACCAGCCGCATCGCCAGCCGCCAAACGGCCAGCAGCGCCAGCGCGGCAACCACCAGCACCGCCTCGCGCGTCACCTCCGGCGCAAAGCCTGAGAGCTTCCACCACAGCGCCAGATAGACGCTCGGCAGCGGCGGATGCGCGTTGGTCAGCGTTGTCAGCGGAATCAGAGAGCCGGTGCGCAGAAAATCCCACGCCGCGGGAATATAGTAGCCCGCCTCGTCCCAATAATAAGGAAGGCTCAGCAGCGTGAAGTGCGTTACGTACAGCGCCATGAAGATCAGCGGATAGATCATCCACAACGGCAACGGCGCGCCGGGCCTGGGCTTGAATCGTATTGAAAAATGCACAACCGGCTCCCGCGCTACAGCGTTTTTCGCCTTTGCTTTTTGCAGCAACAGTTCTTCCAGTGGCTTTTCCCTTGAGAAAAAGCCACCGTGGCTTCTCTAATTCCTCTGGTGCAAAAATCGAAACCGCTCTAATTCACCGGGCCTTGCTGCGACAGGTCCACCGGCTTCGGCTCCAGATTGAGCGAACCAAAAGCGTGTTCGTACTGCGCCAGATTCTGGCCCAGCACATTCCAAAACGCCTTTGCCTGCTGCGGGCTCAAATAAATCGTCTGGCTGTTCTTGATCGTCAGCTCCTCGGCCGACTCGCTGCTTGCCAGCCCGAAGGTCAACTGAAAATCCCACGCGCTCACACGCACCTGCACGCTGTTGGCGTAGGTTTCGCGATAATCCTCGGACTGCACGACATTCATCTTGGGTGGTTGGGTCTGGCTCATACCTTCCAGCTTACGACGCTGGGCCCGGCCCTCGCGATTATCCCGCCGAGGAAAACATGCGATTAACTCCGCAAGGCAAGATCACACTCCAGCGGGCAGCCCTCGCACCGTGCCGTGCGGCCGCAATGCGCCTTGCCTACCGCCACCGTCAACGCATGGAATTCGTTGTACAAGATTGTCCGTCGCGCCGCAGAATCCTCTGCGAAAGCTGCGCGCGTCAACGCAGCAAGATGCTCATAGCGCACTATCTTCGCCTCTCCTTCGACCAGCCCGTGCCGCGTCGCAATCCGCCGCAGATACTCATCGGCCATGGGCACGGCGTGGCCCAGCGCATACAGCAAAATCGCGTCCGCCGTCTCCGGCCCAACCCCGGGCAGTGCCAGAAGCTTCGCGCGCAGAGCCTCGCTCGGCATCTGCGCCATCGCTTCAAGCGAACCAGAAAACTCCGCATCGAGCAAGGCCACAAACGCCTTGATCGACGGCGCCTTGCGTTGATAAAACCCCGATGGCTGAATCAACACGCGCAGAGCATCGACCGAGAGCGCACGAATCCCCTCGACCGTCAGCGCCTCGGCGCGGCGCAGATTTTCGAGCGAGCGTTCGACCGCTTTCCACGCGGTGTTTTGCGTCAGATACGCCCCCAGAATCATCTCCAACGGCGTCGCAGCCGGCCACCAGTGCTGCGGTCCGTACGCCGCGGCCAGCAGATCATGCATCCGGCGCAGACGCCGTGCCGCTTGTTGCCCCGCTCTCCCTGAGCCTGTCTTCATGAACGCTCTCCGTATCGCGCCGGATTCGTTCGCGTGCATTTTCACGCTCCACCTCCCAGCTTTGAGTAGGATAGTAAAACCAGCACGGAGCAAACGAACAACGCACTCTGCGTGAGTGTATCCGGTTGCCCCCGCGCACACCGACAGCTCCGAGGAATCCATGAAGAGCCACACCGAATATCTGATCATTGAAACCCGCAAACCGCGGGAAATGGTCCACATCACCGACAAGGTCGAAGCCGTTGTCCGGCGCAGCGGCGTCGACGACGGTCTCTGCTTCGTCTCCCCCATGCACATCACCGCAGCCATTTACGTCAACGATCTTGAAGACGGCCTGATCGAAGACATTGGCCAGTGGCTCGACGAGCTCGCTCCGGCGCGCCCCGACTACAAGCACCATCGCACCGGCGAGGACAACGGCGATGCGCACCTGAAGTCACTTCTACTGCATCACGAAACCACGCTGCCCGTCACCGGCGGTCACCTCGATCTCGGCACATGGCAACGCGTCTTTTATGCCGAATTCGACGGCCAGCGCCCCAAGCGCGTCATCGTCAAGGTTCTCGGCATCGAAAAATAACACGCGCAAAAAACAATCCCGTGCAAGAAATCTGCACGGGATTCATCAAAGAAAATTGCAGACTATTTTCTACTTGTCATCCGTCACCTTGCGCCACGGACCTGAAGGCTGCCCCGTGGTGGGATCCTGAAGTCCCGCGCCGCTGGCAAAGTTGATGTGCGTACGTGGCAACACGACCAGATCCACGCGCCGATTCTGCGCGCGACCTTCGGCCGTATCGTTGCTGGCCACCGGATGAAACTCCGCATAACCCGCCGCAGAAAGCCGGTCTGGCGTAATCACATTCGAGGCTAGCATCATGCGCGCAATACGCGTCGCACGCGCCGTCGACAGCTCCCAGTTCGACGCAAATTGCGACGTGTGAATCGGGATGTTGTCGGTATCGCCTTCGACACGCAGATCATACGGCGTTTTGCCGAGCGACGCCGCAATTTTGGCCAGCGTTTCTACTGTTTCCGGTTTAGGCTCCGCAGAACCAGAGGCGAAGAAGCCTGCCTCGCGCAAGCTGATCACCAGACCATCGCGACCCATCTTGATCGAAACCGTGTGCGTCGCCACCTGATTGGACAGTTTCTGCGCAAGCTCCTGATGCAGCTTGTCGAGATCCTGCTTCACCTTGGCGGGCGAAAGAACATCTTCGCCCATCACGATGTTCATCGGCATCGCCGCCTTCTCGCTGGAAGACGTGCTTCCACTTGCCGCGCTTGGCCCATTCTTTGCCGCAGCTCCGTTCGCCGGATCCTTCGACGCGGAAGGAAAAATTCCCAACGACTGAAAGGCCGAATCAATCGACGCTGCCACCTGCGCCTCTTTATTCTGCTCCGAGCGCGCCACGGCATACATCACGACAAACAGCGCAAATAGCAACGTGACAAAGTCGGCGTACGAGACCATCCAACGCTCGCTATTCGGCTTGCGAGAGGAGCGTCGTCTCATATCGCCGCCTCTTCTTTCTTCTTGCCCGCATCATTCAAAAATCCACCCAGCTTCACTTCCAGCATGCGCGGATTAATACCTTCGAGAATGGAGACCACCCCCTCAAGCATCATCTCGCGACGCCGATGCATGTCATGAATGCGAATGCGCATTTTGCCGGCAAAGGGAAGAAAAAACAGGTTCGCGATACCCACGCCATAAATCGTCGCGACGAAGGCAACGGCAATGCCGCGACCTACCTCGTTGATGTTATCCAGATGCTGCATCACCTGGATCAGGCCCAGCACCGCACCTAGAATGCCCACCGTCGGCGAAAAGCCCCCCGCTGACTCAAAGACCGCGGGCAACTGTTCTTCGCTCTCCAGTTGCGAATCAAGACTGACGCGCATGATCTTGCGCAGCTCCACCGGCTCGGTACCATCGACGGCCAGCATCAGAGACTGCTTCAGAAACGGATCCTGAATCGTCTTCAGATCCGAGTCCAACGAAACCACTCCGTTGCGACGCGCCTTGTTGGCAAAGGAAACCAGAAGATTCACCAGTTGCGAATCATGTTTGCGGGGCGCTGCAAAGATATGCCCCAAACCGCCAAAAGCCGCAATCACCGTCTTCAGCGGAAACTGAAGCAGCACGGCACCCAAGGTTCCGCCGAACACGATCAGCGCCGCGGTAGGTTGCAGAATCTGGCCTAGATTTCCCCCCTCAATCAGCAAGCCGGCCAAGATACCCGCGACCGCTACAAAGACTCCGCCAATACTTCCCTTATCCATAACCGCTCCTCAACTCTTCAGGCGAGATTTCCCAGCGCCGCATCGCGGAACACTCTGTCCATTCCGGACATCGGACAATCGCAGCCTCCTGCTGTTAGTTATTCCTCGTCATCAAAATCGGAAGATGATTTCGCCTGTGGTTTCTGCGCCTGCGGAGGCTGCCCGGAGACATCAAGACTCATCAGGCCCACGGCGCGCTGCACCTTGCCAAAATCCGGAAGACGCCGCGCCACATCGGCCAGCAAACGCGCCCGATAGGCCAGCACTCTTTCCGTAACTGTCGCCGTATCTTCACGCACGATCAGTTTTTCTCCGTTGATGAGGGTCAGCATCGTATCCGGCGACGATTCAGCGGTCTTGATCAAATCGCTGTTCAGCATCATCGGACTCCCGTTCAGCCTTGTCAGTTCAATCATGAATGAAAGCTCCTTCGTTGGCGTTATCGGCGGGGCAAGATAAAAGTTAAAAAGTTACGGAATTGCAGACGGATTGTCCTATCCCGGACAAAAACTCGAGACCCATAAAGTCCAATTCACTTGCGCCGAAGATTGGCCCAGATGCGATGGCTGCGCCCTCGATAAGAACCTCCCACAGGCTTGAACGATGGGGGGTCGAAGCGAGCAGCAAGGCCAGAAATCAACGCATCCCACAAGGAGAACCCCATGTCCCTGGGTGTCTTGAATAATCTGAATGCGACCTATGCCGCATATAACCTGAACAACAGCAACAACAGCCTCACCAAGGTGTTGCAGCAGTTGTCCTCCGGTTCAAGAATCAACTCCGGCGCCGATGATGCCGCCGGCCTTTCCCTCGTCAACGGCTTGCAGGCCAACCAGAATGCCCTCGCCCAGTCGGTCACCAACGCGACCGAAGGCGCCGGCATGTTGCAAGTCGCCGATGGCGCTCTCTCTCAAGTTACGAGCCTGCTTGACCGTGCCGTTACGCTGGCCACCGAGGTCGCGAACGGTACCCTAAACACGACACAGGGCAATGCCGCAAATCAGGAGTATCAGTCGATCCTGGCCGAAATCACCAACATCGGTTCGACAACCACCTACAACCAACAGCAGGTCTTCGGCAAGTCGTACACCATCTACACCGGTGACTCCTCCAGCAACGCTTCTACCTACGACGTATTGACCTTCACCTCCCTCAACGCCAACAGCGGTACGGTCGGTGAGGCCAGCGGCACCATCTCCTACTCGAGCGGCACCATCTCCTACTCGGCCAGCGCCGGTGTCAGCCTGGCCTCCAGCCTCAGCTACTCGAATGCCTCCTCGGTGCTGACCTCGCTGAATACGGCCATCTCCAACATCTCCGCGCAGGACGGTTACATCGGTGCTCAAATCAACCTACTCACCGCCATCAGCAACGTCGCATCCACCCAGCAGCAGAACCTCATGGCTGCGCAAAACGCTGTCCAGGCGACAGACTACGCAACCGCATCCTCCAACCTGTCCAAGTACGAGATCCTCAGTCAAACTGGCATCTCGGCCCTAGCGCAAGCCAACAGCGTACAGCAGGAAGTCACCAAGCTCTTGCAGTAAGTTCTCTGCAAAAGCGACAAGCAACGACAACACGACAAGGGGCGCCTCATGGGCGCCCTTTGCCTTCTTTATTATTTTTTTTTAATCTTACCCGGACATTCTCGGCCCTTGGTCTGCATGTCCTTGGAGTGGAGGGATGAATGAGCGTTGTTGGTCTTAGTTTTGGAACGCCCACCAGCGGATCGGGCTTCGATGTCTCCTCGACCGTCAGCCAGATTGTCGCCAATCTGGAAAACGTCGAGACGCCCTGGAAAACCAAGTTGAGTTCTCTGGAGAGTCAGGGATCCGTCATTTCCAAATTGGGCACTTTGTTGTCTGCGGTCTCCTCGGACATCAGCGACCTCACCGACGTGACGGGAATCATGTCGGAGAAGACCGGATCCAGCTCTGATACCAACGTCGTGACCTTGAGCTCGGCGACCTCGTCCGCGCAGGCGGGCACGCACACCATTGCCGTGAAAAATCTGGCCGCGACTTCCAGTGGTTACTTTACGGCAGTCTCAAGCGCCTCGGATACGCTGGCGGGCTCGATCACCATTCAGGTCGGGACAACGGGCGCGGCGCAGACCATCACGCTCGACTCGACCAATGACACGCTGACGACCCTGGCCAAGGCAATCAACAATGCCAATATGGGCGTCACGGCCAACGTGCTCTCGGACTCCGCAGGTTCCCGGCTTAGTCTGGTCTCGGGCACCTCCGGCGCTAGCGGCCAACTAACAATCTCCAGCAGCATTACCGACTCCAGCAGCAGCAATGCCTCTCTCAGTTACACCACGTCGACCACAGGCAAAGATGCCTCTCTCATTGTGGATGGCATCACGCTGACCAGTTCCACCAATACGATCAGCAACATGATTCCGGGAATCACCTTTCAGATTCTTTCCTCCAGTTCCACAGATACGAGCGGTGATTACAACGCCGTGCAGGTTGTGATCGGCAACAATACGACGGGGGTCGAAAGCGCGCTTGAAAGCTTCGTCGTCGACTACAACTCGCTGGTCAGTGCCATGAATGCGCAGGAGGGCACGGACAGTTCGGGCAACAACGAGCCCCTGTATGGCTCGCCGACCTTGTCCCTGCTGCAGCAACAGTTGATCAGCGGGCTCAACAATTCCAATCCCAACGGCTACCTCGACAGTGTTTCGACCACGGAAGGGGCAACCCTGAGCGGTTCGATCGTCATTCAGGTTGGAACCGGAACCGCGCAAACCATCGCCATCGATAGCAGCAACAATACGATCGCGAGTCTGGCAACGAGCATCAATAACGCCGGCATTGGCGTCACGGCTTCGGTTACCACCAAGAACGGCGCTTCGACTCTCGAATTGCTCTCGCAGACCTCGGGCTCGAGCGGAGCTCTCAAGGTGACCTCGCATCTGTCGGAGGTCGATAGCACGGCTCTGAGTTACTCCGGCACCTCCGGTTCAAGCACGGTCACCTCCAGTGGGACCTTCACCTCGATCAGCGACGCGAGCGATTCCCTGAGCGGCACAATGACCATTCAGGTCGGCAGCGGCACGACACACACCATCTCCGTCGATTCGAGCAGCAACACGCTGGCTGGTCTGGCCAACACCATCAACAGTGCCAGCATTGGAGTCACAGCCTCGGTTGTTTCCAACAGTGACGGCACTTACAGCCTGCAACTGACCTCGGGCACATCCGGCAGCGACGGAACGCTGACGGTCTCCTCGAGCATTCTCGACACCTCGAACACCACGAGCACCTCGCTGGCCTACAACGACTCGTCGGATCTGACGACGCTGTCCTCGCTCGGCATTACAGTTTCTTCGTCACTGAACGGAACTCTGAGTCTCGACCTGACGACATTGAATTCGCAACTGAACTCCGATTACAGCAGCGTGATGGGTTTCTTCCAGAATATCGGAAGCTGGGGAGCCGACTTCAAAACCACGCTGACCGGTGCCGGAACCAGCAGTTCCACGGGCATCCTCGCTCTGGAATTGACCGCCATCAGCACGAGCGAATCGACCATGAACGCGCAGATTTCGCGCGAAGAGAGCACCATCTCGGCCGAGAAAGTACGGCTCACCAAGGAACTCATCAGCGCCAACGAAGTCCTGCAGTCGATCCCGTCGAAACTCTCCGAGGTCAACGAAATTTACTCGGCAATTTCTGGTTACAACACAACCAGCTAAGGAGCAGCAAGGAATGGGCAGTTATCAGGAACACGCTCTGGACGGAGCATCAGCGGTTGATCTCGTGGTGGCTTTATACGACGGGATTATTCGTTTCCTCTACGCAGCGGTTGAGGCTGTCGACCGGGAAGATGTCACCGGGCGTCGGGCCTCCGTCAAACGAGCACTCGACATCATCATTCATCTGCAGGCACGGCTGCGCATGGACGTGGGCGGCCGCCCGGCGCAGGCTCTCAGTGAATTTTACGCATCGATTTTTGCGCAGATTCTGCAAGCCTCGCAATCAGCCTCCAAGGCCAAGTTCGAGCACGCCATCGACTGCGTTCGCAATGTGCGCGATGCCTGGCGCGAGGTGGCCAAGGATGCAACCGTCAACCCCTCGCCGATACAGGTCGAGCGTGGTCTGTCGAACGGAGACTACGACACGGTTTCCACCGGATCGAACTGGAACGCCTGAAGCATTTTTGTTCATGGATATCAAGAAAGAGCGACATGCACAGTGGATTTTCTTGAAGGAAAACCCATCGTGCATGCCGCTCTGTCTGTCTCCATGACTCTTGGGCGAAAACTCTATCCGGTGACCGTGAGTTCTTCCTCAAGCTGCTGCTTCTGGTAGAGGCTGGCATAGTAGCCTCCCAGTGCAAGCAACTCCTCGTGCCTGCCCAGTTCGGCAATCTTTCCCTGCTTGAGAACAGCAATCTGATCGGCATGTCGCGCCGTCGAGATGCGGTGCGAAATCATGATCGTCGTCGCCGATGCGGAATAGTCGCGCAGGCCACCGAGAATCCGTTCTTCCGTGTAGGTATCCACCGAAGCCAACGCATCATCGAGAATCAGAATCGCAGGACGGCGCAGCAAGGCACGAGCAATGGCCGAGCGTTGCTTTTGCCCGCCCGACAGCGTCACGCCGCGCTCGCCCACCATCGTGGCAAAGCCCAGAGGAAACTCCTCGAACTCCTTGCGGATATGGGCGGCCTCCGCGGCGCGCATCAACTCTTCCTCGCTCGCATCGGGCACGCCGAAGGCAAGATTCTCGCGAATCGTCTCGCTGAACAGGAAGGTCTCCTGCGGCACCATGCCAATGTTGCGGCGCAGCGTTGCCAACGGATACTCGCGCACCGGGCGGCCATCGAGCAGCAAGGCGCCTTCCGGTGCCTCGTACAGGCGCGCAATCAGGCTCACCAGTGTCGTCTTGCCTGAGCCCGTCGGGCCAACGATGGCCAGGCTCGAGCCGGCCGGAACCCGCAGGTTGATGTCGCTGAGCACCTTCGTTTCGCCATAGCTGAAGTCGAGATGGCGGAACTCAATGTCCCCCTTCAACGTCGTGCCATCTCCGAGCGATGCCAATGCAAACCGGTCGTCAATCGCTGGTTCCTCGCGCAACAACACATCAATGCGCTTTACCGAGGCCGTGCCGCGTTGGAAGATGTTAATGACCCAGCCAATGGCGATGATCGGCCAGGTCAGCATGATCATGAAGGTGTTGAACTCGACGAATTGGCCCACCGTCATGTGGTGCACCAGCACCTCATGGCCACCCACCAGCAAGGTCAGAATCATTGAAATGCCCAGGATGAATTCGAGCGAGGGCCAGAGCATGCCCATCAACTGCGCCAGCTTCAGCGCGCGCCCAATGTACTCGCGGTTCAGCCGCTCGAACAGGCCAATCTCTGCCTCTTCGCGGGCGAAGGCACGAATCAGTCGCGCCGCCGAATAGTTTTCCTGCGCCTGTGCCGAGATGTCTGAGAAGCTTGCCTGAATCCGTTCAAAGCGCGTATGAATGCGACTGCCGAAATACTGGATCAGGATGCTTGCCACCGGCATCGGCGCCCATGCCACCAGCGTCAGAAACGGGCTGATGCGCAGCAGAAAGACCAGCGCGCCGACCGTGAAGAAGATCGTGTTGATGCTATACATGAAGGCCGGCCCGAGCAGCATGCGCACCGCATTCAGGTCGTTGGTCATCCGAGCCATGATGTCGCCGGTCCGGTAACGGCGATAGAAATCCGTATCCTGCGCTTCGAGCTTGCGGAACAGATCATTGCGCAGGTCGAACTCAATCTCGCGCGAAATGCCGATCAGTATCCAACGCTGCGCATACAGAAAGACGCCCTTGACCACCGAGATGGCCACCAGCAATCCGGCAAACAGAAGAATGCTCTGCCGCGTTGCCTCGTGCCGTTGCATGGCGTCAATCGCCCTCTCAAGCACGCGCGGAAACTGCACCCAGATGGCATTCGTACAGACGCAGGAAAGGATGCCCGCCACGTATCCCCAGCGGTAGCGGCGCATATAGCCAAAAAGCGGTCGAAGATCGCCAAGCATGGATCTATTGTACCGGGGCCAGCCCTGCTCTAGGGTGTATCGACATATAGCAGCTAGTCAGCGCTGGGAGCCAATTTTTTCGAGATCAAGGAGCGACGAGCGACGGATATCGGGTATCTCCTAGCGAGGAGCGACGTCGAGATCGGAAAAATTGGCCCCAGCCCTTCGGGTTGCGGGTTAAATCGGGCCACACTTTGTCGTCGTCGTTGCTTGGGGGTGACCAAAGCTGCCTCCTCCTTCGCGTTTGGCCCGATTTCTCCTCGCAACGCTGGCAGTTGATATATGTCGATACACCCTAGGTCGGAGTGCGCAGCAGAAGATAGCCGCCCACCAGTCCAAACAGAACATCGGAGGACCAGGCGGCCAGCGCCGCCGGCAGATAGTTCACATTGCCCATCGCGCTGAAGGCGCCATCCACCACCCAATAGGCCAGCGCCACGCCAATCGCCACCGCAATCGCCGTCAGCGATCCCCGCCTGCCCATCGACAGCGCAAAGGGAATCGCCAGTACCGCCATCACCATCGCCACCAGCGGATAAGCCAGCTTGTGCCACAAGGCCACGCGCAGCCGCATCGTGTCAAAGCCGCTCTGGCGCAAATCACCAATGTACTTGTCGAGCTGGGTAAAGTTCATCTCCTGCGACTGCAGGTTTTCCTTTTTGAAGTACGACGGATCCTCGTGAATCTCCGCAAAGGCCGTCGTCTTGAACTCGCGATAGTCGGTCGTCTCGGCCCCCTTCATCGCGCGTTCCCAGCCGTTTTGCAACTTCCAGCAGTTGTCGTCCTCGTCCCAGTACGCGCGCGTGGCAAAGATGCGCCGCGAAATCTCGAAGGTTGCCGGATTGAATTCGAAAACCGACAGATTCGCAAACTCGTTCTTGTCCGGATCGAAGAACTGGTAGTAGAAGATGCGACCAGCCTCGCCCGGGTGCTGCTGCCCAAAAAGCCACTTCTGCTCCGGATGCAAAAACGTCTGCGGCGGCCGTCCCTTGATGGTTGCGCGCAGCGCCTCCTGCCGGCGATTGGCCTGCGGCAGATAATAATCGTCAAACAAAAACAGGCTGATCGCCAGAATCGCCGAGATCGCCACCACCGGAACCACCAGCCGGTACAGGCTCACGCCCGTCGCCTTCATCGCCACAATCTCGCTGTTGCGGTTCAGCACGCCAAAGGTCACCAGCACCGCAATCAGCACGGCCAGCGGCGTGATCTGGTACAGCATGCTCGGCGCAAGATTCACCAGATACGCACCCACCGTGGCCAGCGCAATGTGGTTGCGCAGAATGTCGCCCACCAGATCGAAGAAGGTGAAGATCAGCATCAGCAGCACAAAGGCTGAAAGCACCATCAGGAAGATCGACAGAAACTCGCGCATCACATACGCATCAAGAACTCGCGGAAACACATTCCGTCCATGCGCTTTCTGCGGCAGGCGCGGCAACCGGTCGAACAAACCACTCAGCCGACTCGATACCCCCAACGATTCCTGCTTTGCCCTGCGCCCGAACCAGGCCATCAACGGATTCGAAACCTGCCCGCCGTGCGACATCCGCCGCAGCAAAAAAGCGCCCGCCGCGGCAAACAGCACATTCGCCGCCCACACCGCCACAAAGGCCGGAAGCTTGTTCTGCTTGCCCAGCGCCATGCCGGTCGATGAAAGAAAGTAGTAGAAAAAGACCAGAAGAATCGTGAAGATGAAGCCTGAACTTTTGCCGCCACGTTGCGACGAAACGCCGAGCGGCACACCCACCAGCATCAACACCATGCAGGCCACGGGAAATGAAAACCGGCTATGCAACTCGATCTGGTAGCGGCGCGCGTCCTTGCCATGCGTGCGTTCAAGCAACATCGACATGGGCATCGCATAAATCGCCGTGTCCAGCCGCCCCACATGCACGTCGCTCTGCGGATTCAGCGCCAGCGGCAGATCCGTCGTCGCATAGGTCGAGATGTTGTACTGATCCGACTGATTCGATTTTGTCTCGTGCCGCGCGCCATCGCGCAGCCGCATCAGCAGCAGTTGCGCCGAATCGTTGACCACCGTCGCCGAGGCCGCCGTCGTCACCACCGGCGTCATCGGATCGCTCACGTCGGCCATGAAAACCTGACGCCAGTTCGCCGCGCCCGTACCCGCGCGCACGTCCTGCACATAGAGCACAAAATTTTTGAAGTCTTCGTAAAAGACCCGCGGCTGAATCTCATACGAGGCCTGCGAGGCCCCCAGCGACTGCTCCATCGCCAGAATCGCCTGATTGGCACGCGGGGCAAGATAGAGCGAATTCACCAGCCCAATGCCCGTGCCCGCCACCGCCACAATCGAGGCCACGCGCACAAAGTAGAGAATGCCCAGCCCCGAGGCGCGCATTGCGATCACTTCGCTGTCGGAGGCCATCCGGCTGAAGCCCAGAAGCACGCCCACCAGCACCGACATCGGAATCGTCACCCGCAGAAGGTTCGGCAGCATGAGCAAAAAAATCTCCACCGCCGCGCTCAGGCTCGCGCTATTGCGCACCACCATCTCCAAAACATGCGACAGATACGGCATAAAGAGGATGAAGGTGAACAGCGCACAGCCGATGAGCGTGTGTGACAGAATTTCGCCGAGGATGTAGCGGGTTAAAATGCGCACAGAAAGGCTCTCCAGAGTAGTGTATCGTGCCTGCTCCCCGGCTCAAGCCTCAACCGGCAACAACCCGCCTCGGAACTCTCTTTCGTCACCATGCACCCGTTCATCGACAATCGATTCGCTTTCCTTGTCTTTCTTTTACTCTGTTAGACATTTATTTTCTGCAACAGATGTAGAACTTCTTGCCCACTGTCCGAAAAAATCTACATCTATTCCGAAAATGCCCTAAGTCGCAGACTGTTCGCCAGCACGCACACCGAACTCAGCGCCATCGCCGCCGCTGCGATCCACGGCGAAAGCAGCAGGTGAAAGGCCGGATACAGCACGCCCGCCGCCAGCGGAATCCCCAGCAGGTTATACCCCACCGCCCATCCCAGATTCTGCCGCATCACCGTGAGCGTCGCGCGCGCGAGCCCGATCGCCGCCGGAATCGAGCCCGGTCGCGCCCGCAGCAGCAACACATCGCCCGCCTCCTGCGCCAATGCCGCGCCCGAGCCCATCGCCAGGCCCGCATCGGCCTCGGCCAGCGCCGCCGCGTCGTTGATGCCGTCGCCGACCATCGCCACCCGCTTGCCTTCCTTCTGCCATGCGCGAATCCGTGCCAGCTTGCCCGCCGGATCAAGCCCCGCCTCCACCGCCTCGATCTCCGCCTGCGCGGCAATGGGCGCAGCCGCCTCCGCCGTATCGCCCGTCAACATGCGTACTTCAAGCCCGGCGCGCTTCAGTTGCGCCACAGCCTCGGCCGCATCCTCGCGCAACGCATCGCGCGCATCAAAATAGCCCACAATCTTTTCGTCCAGAGCCATCCAAAGCCGCGTCACGCCCAACTCCGGCGCACTCCGTTCCGGCGGTAGCGCAATAAAAAACTCATCGAACAGCGCCTCGTTGCCCAGCAGGCAGGCGTGGCCTTCCACCTGCGCACTCACGCCGCGCCCGGGCAAAATCTGCACCTGCCCGGCCGTCGGCACCGTGAGCGCAAGCTCACGCGCCCGCTCCACCACAGCATGTGCCAGCGGATGATTCGCCTGCGCCTCCACCGCCGCCGCCCATCGCAAAAGCTCCTCGGCCTTCATACCCGAAAGCGAGATAAAGCTCTGCAGAACCGGTCGCCCCACCGTCAGCGTGCCGGTCTTGTCGAGCACGACCAGATCCAGATGCGCCAGCCGCTCCAGCGCCTCGCCGCCCTTGAAGAGCACGCCCAGTTGCGCGCCACGGCCCACCGCAACCGTCAGCGCCGCCGGAACTGCGAGGCCCATCGCGCACGGGCAGGCGATCACCAGCACCGCCACAAAGTTCGCCAGCGACCTCTCCACCGAATGTGTCGCCACAAGCCACACCACCAGAGTCAGCACCGCCAGCACCAGCACCACCGGCACAAAAACCGCGCTCGCCCGGTCGGCCAGCCGCTCCATCGGCGCGCGCGAGCCCTGCGCCTGCTCCACCATCCGCGTAATCTGCCCGAGCATCGTCGCCTCGCCCAGCGACTCCGCGCGGCAATCCACCGCGCCGTCATAGTTGAGCGACCCGGCCAGCACGCGTTCCCCCTCCGTGCGCTCGAGCGGCGTCGATTCCCCCGTCAGCAGCGACTCGTCCACCGTCGTTCGTCCCGCCACAATCGTCGCATCCACCGGGAAGCGTTCGCCCGGCAGCACGCGGATCAGGTCGCCCGCATGAATCGCCTCAAGCGCCACCTCCGTCGCCACCCCCTCCACCACGCGCCGCGCCCTCTGAGGCGTCAACCGCGCCAGAGCATCGAGCGCCGCCAGAGCCCGTTTTCGCGCCCTGCCCTCCAGACTCTT
The DNA here is from genome assembly GCA_002307235.1 of Acidobacteriaceae bacterium UBA1307. GTDB lineage: Bacteria > Acidobacteriota > Terriglobia > Terriglobales > Acidobacteriaceae > Telmatobacter. The sequence goes on along the minus strand of DBTV01000035.1, from coordinate 46,028 downwards.
CCCCAGCAAAAGAAAGCCCAGAATAAACAGCACCGCGTCAAAGTAGACCGCCCGGCCCGCCGCAGGCCAGACCGTCGCATAGGCCGAGTAGCCAAAGGCCACGCTCGTTCCCAGGCTCACCAGCGTGTTCATGTTCGTTGCGCCGTGGCGCAGGCCGCGCAGCGCGCTCGCATAAACCGGCCGCCCGGCCCAGGCCAGCAGCAGTGCCGTCATCGCCAGCAGCGCCCAGCGCAGCCCGTCCGCGGGCAACGCATAAAGCCACGGCGCAAGCCACATCAGCGCGTGATCGGCCGCACTCATCGAAGCCATCAGCGGCATCGACAGCACCATCGCCACCGCGCCCGCCGCCAGCATCGCCGCGGCCTTGGACGGCACGAACTCTTCCCGGCGCTGCGAAACGCCGTTCCGGGGCAGCACCGCATCGTAGCCCGCCGCGCGAATCGCCGCGATCAGCGCCTCGGGCCGCGCCATCGCCGCGTCAAAGGTCACATGCGCCTGATGCGTCATCAGATCCACGCGCGCCTCCGCAACGCCCGCCGTCGCCCGCAACGCCGCCTCCACATGATGCTGACAGGCCGCGCAACTCATGCCCAGCACAGGCAGGCTGATCGACTCCTGCGCCATCGCTACTCTGCGCCCCGCGCCGTGTAACCAACCTTGGCCAACGCCGCAATCGCCGCCGCCGTGGCCGCCTGACCGTCGGCCGCCTCATCCGTTGTATGGATCCGCGCCGCGCCCACGCGCACCTCCTCAACCGTCACGCCCTCGAGCGCCCCCAGCGCCTGCCCCGCGCGCCGCACACAGGCTCCGCAATGCATGCCCTCAATCACCAACTCAATCTTCGCCATTCTGTTCTCCTGTCTGTTTGGATGATCGCGCACCGGCGCGGATGCGCGCACGTCCCATAGTGCGCACCCTGCGGACGCGTATTCTTGAAGTCACGATGCAAAGAGAATTTCCGGAAATGCCGCTCATGGGCGTCGGCGCCATCATCGTCAACGACGAGGGCCGCGTCCTGCTCGCCCAGCGCGGTCACGAACCGCTGAAGGGCCATTGGTCGATCCCCGGCGGCCTCGTCGAACTTGGCGAAACCCTAGACGAAGCGCTCCGCCGCGAAACCCGCGAAGAGTCCGGCCTCGAGATCGAAAACCTCGGCCTCGTCGAGCTGCTCGACAGAATTTACAGGGAAGAAAACCGCGTCCGCTACCACTATGTGATCGCCGACTACCTCTGCCGCCCCGTTGCCGGCACCGCACGCGCCGGGGACGATGCCGTTGCGATCCACTGGGCCACCCCGGAAGAGTGCGCCTCCTGCGGTCCCTTCCGTCTCGATCCCATCGCCGCCCGCGTCATCGCCAAGGCTCTGTCCATGCACGCCAAAGACCGCCCGGCACGCAAAGAAAAGGCCTAAGCTCCCTCCCTAAAAGGGGTCTTAGGCCAAGACGGATCTTGCCGCGTTCTCACTCCCCGTACCCACAAGCCGAAGATGGCACGCAGATCCGCTAAAAAGTAAGTTTTAGATTCACAGCGGCGCCCACCTTGCTGCCGCCGCCCGCGTGTCCTGCTCCAGGACCAACACCTTGCACCGGGCCGCCGCCGTGCATTCCGCCGCCCATCGCCGCACCCGAGCCCGCGGTGCCGCCCGAAGCCGCCGCCGCGCCAAACATCGAGCCCTTCGACGAGCTCATGCCCAGCCCCGCCGCCGCGCCCCCGCCGCCAAACGAGGAAGCGCCGCCAGAGCCCGTCTCCGTGCCCGCCGTCGCCGAAGCGGAAAAGCCAAACCGGCTGCCCGCGCTGCGCGGTGCCGTATACACCGCCGAGGCCGATCCAGCATTGAGCCCGGAGACCGAGCCTCCGCTTCCGCCCAGCAGCGAATTTTTATAGCCAAAGCTGAAGCCGCCGCTCTGCGAGCCCGGACCGCCGCCCTGCCCAAAAGCGCTCTGTTTCGAACCACTTGGGCCACCACCCGGCGAACCACCGCCGCCCGGGCCTTCGCCCTGCCCCGGGCCGCTCCCCTGCGAGCCGAGTGGAACGGTGATGCCGCTGCGCAGCCACTGGCTCAGCTTCGGCAACGATCGCATCGTCGCGCCAAAGGCGTTGTTGTGCCCTGCACCGAGCCCCGCGCCCAGATCGCCAATCAGTTGGAAATAATCCACGGGATTACCCGCACCCGGGCCTCCCGCGCCACCAGTCATGCCCGGTGCCGCGCCACTCTGGCCGCTTTGCTGCACTACGCCGTTGGAACGGGCCGCGCCCAGCCCCGACTGCATCACGTCGCTCAAAAAGCGGTTCCAGGGGGAAGCCGCACCGGGGCGAAACTCGCCAGCGGAAGGCCCGGAGCCGCCGCCGGTCGACGGACCTTCCACGGTTCTCGCTTGCGGAGCCTCTGTGGTTCTCGCCTGCGGGGCATCGGTGGTCGCATCGGTCGTTAGGTTTGGGCCCTGCGCATGACTATAACCCGCCACAAAGAAGACCAACACAAGGAAGGTAAGCCTCACTCGAATGACGGGGAGCGGAATAGCACAGCGCAGGGCCCAACTTGCACGCGCCAAGTTGGCGCGAAACAGAAACGAATTGTTACCGTTCAATCTCAATTCGATGCGTTAGACGGCACCACACCCTATTTCCGTTACATCCGGTCACAGCTACTCAAAACAGGAAAAATCACTCGCCGTATGCGATACTCAAAAACGGTATGTATAAGAGGATTGTTTTAAAACTTTCGGGCGAAGCCCTGGCCGGAGAGCGCGGATTCGGGCTTGAAAACGACAAGGTCGCCGAGGTCGCTGCGGAGATCGATGAGATTCGCTCACTCGGTGTCGAAATCGCCATTGTCGTCGGCGGCGGAAACATCTTCCGTGGCATCGCCTCACAGGCCAAGGCCATGGACCGTGTTTCGGCCGACAACATGGGCATGCTCGCCACCGTCATCAACGCCATTGCCGTGCAAGACGCGCTCGAACAGCGCGGCGTCGAGTCGCGCGTCATGACCGCCGTGGCCATGAACCAGCTCGCCGAGCCCTACATTCGCCGCCGCGCCGTCCGTCATCTCGAAAAAGGACGCGTGGTCATCTTCGCCGCCGGCACCGGCAACCCCTACTTCTCCACCGACACCGCAGCCAGCCTGCGCGCCATGGAGATCAAGGCCGATGTCCTGCTGAAGGGCACCAAGGTCGGCGGCATCTATACGGCCGATCCGGTCCTCGATAAGACCGCCGTCAAGTACGAGACCATCTCCTACATGGAGATTCTGCAAAAGGGCTTGAAGGTCATGGATTTGACCGCCGTCAGCCTGTGCAAAGACAACAATCTGCCGATGGTAGTGTTTAACATGAACGAACCGGGCAACATCAAGCGGGTCGTTCTCGGCGAAAAGATCGGATCGCTGGTTACCGCGTAACCTGTTCTCCGTGCTGAATTTGAGGGAAGGAATCGGCCCGCTCCCCGCGGGCCGCACCGCCGCCGTGGGCGGCCTTACGTGTCGAATCAAGCCACAGAAATACAAAAACCGGCGCGCCTGCAGGCCTTAACGGGCCTGCGTTGTTTTGCCGCCGTCAATGTCGTTCTGTTTCACTTTTCGAACCCGCAGTGGTTCGGTGTGCTGGCTCCGGTGGTCAACGCCGGTTATGCCTCCGTCAGCTACTTCATTCTGCTTTCCGGCTACGTGCTGGCCTACAACTACAACGAGCGCGCCCGCAATGGCGAACTCGACCGCCGCCGCTTCTGGGAAGCCCGCTTCACCCGCCTTTATCCCATTTATCTTCTGAGCCTTCTGCTCAGCTACAACATGCTCAAGCTGGAGTGGGGCGCGCACACCCATGCCTGGTTCTGGACCGGCATGGTGCTGTCGCCCCTGCTGTTGCAGGGCTGGTTCGGCCCCATCGCCACCTTCCTCAACACCCCGGCCTGGACCATGTCCGCCGAGGCCTTCTACTACTTTCTGTTCCCGTGGATGGCCAAGTGGAAGGCGCCCAAGAGCATGCACTCGCACCTGTGGAAGATGGCCGGCGTCTGGGCGCTTGGTCTGCTCCCCGGCGTGCTCTACATCGTCTGGAACCCGGATGGGGTCGCCCACCCGGACCGCTGGACCGTCGCACCGTGGCTGCGCATTCTCAAATACACGCCACTGCCGCACTTTCCGAGCTTCATCTTCGGCGTGCTGCTGGCCGACCTGGACCGCATGGTCAACCGCGCCAGCCGTCTGCGCCTGTTCCTCGGCATCTTCGGCTTTGTAAGCACCTTTACCCTGCTCTGGCTGGGCAGCGCCATTCCCTACGCCATCATTCACGACGGCCTGCTGATGCCGCTGTTTGCCTGCATCGTTCTCGGACTCGCCGGGCACAACTGGCTCTCGTCGGCCATCGGCTGCCGGCCGCTGGTCTTTATCGGAGAAGGCAGCTATTGCCTTTATCTGCTGCACTTTAACCTATGGAATCTGCTCCACAACTGCGGCGTTCTGCAGTGGACCGGGCTGATTCGCTTCGACCCCTGGCTCAGCTACGTGCTGATGATCGCCATGGCCCTCGGCTGCATGTACTTTATCGAAAAGCCGGCGCAAAGGGCTCTGCGTGGCTGGTTGAAGCTCTGGCGATAAGCCAGGCCGTAGCAACGCAGAAAGGCGCAGCCCTCGGGCTGCGCCTTTTGCGTGCTCCCCACCACGTCGGCGACAACGGGGGGAGGGACCTTCAGGTCCCTGAAATCGCGTGTGTCTACTGCAAAGGGCCTTCAGGCCCGGAGCCCCCACGTGAAAAGGCCCGGACGCAATGATTGCGCGTCCGGGCCTTTCTTCCACGAGAGAAAATTACCCGCGCAGAATCGCCAGCGCCGCGTCCAGGCTCGCCGCGTCCTCGACATTGGTCGTCTTCAGTTCCTTGTCGATCTGCCGCAAGAGGCCACAGAGCACCTTGCCCGGGCCAACCTCGACAAAAATCCCGGCTCCGGCGGCCTTGAGCGCGCCGACGCAATCGACCCAGCGCACCGCGCCGGTCACCTGACGCGTCAGCGCATCCTGCGCCTCGGCCGCCGTCTGAATCAGCCCGCCGGTCACGTTGGCCGCCACGGGAATCGTCGGCGCACCGAGCGCCAGCCCCGCCAGCACCCGCGCCACCGCATCCTGCGCCGGCTGCATCATCGCGCAATGGAAGGGCGCGCTGACCGGCAGCAGCACCGCACGGCGCGCTCCCTGCTCCTTGAGCCGGGCCGAGGCCGCCTCGACCGCCGCCGTCGCGCCTGAAATCACCGTCTGCGCCGGCGAGTTCAGGTTCGCGGCCGAAACCGGCAACCCCGTCTCGGCCGCCACCGCGGCACAGACCTCGGCAACCTTGGCCGCGTCGAGCGACAACACCGCCGCCATGGCTCCCTGCCCGGCCGGAACCGCCTGCTGCATGGCCGCGCCACGCGCCTTGACGGACCGCACCGCATCGGCAAAGCTCAGAGTCCCCGCCGCCACATGCGCCGACCACTCGCCGAGCGAATGGCCCGCCGCGAGCGCTGGCACAATGCCCTGCTCGGCCAGTACGCGCGCCACGGCCACGCTCACGGTCAAAATCGCGGGCTGCGTGTTTTCAGTCAGCTTGAGCTGGTCTTCAGGCCCGTCAAAACAGAGTTTGGAGAGGCTGAAGCCGAGGGCCTCGTCGGCCTCGGCAAAGGTCTGTTTGGCCACGGCGAAACGCTCGGACAGTTCCCGGCCCATACCCACGGACTGAGAACCCTGCCCCGGAAAAAGGAAGGCAATCTTTGCTGTCATTTCTAGAAAATTGTATCCTGCCGACCCGCAAACGGTCCGCTCGAAAGGCCGCTTGTCGCCTTTCTCTGATAGCTTCCAGCCATTCGCTGCTAGCTGCTGGCCTTTTTTGTGAACAGCCCCAACGCCTGTCGAGCACACACGCTACAAGCTAGACGCTAAAGGCTGCTTTTTCAGTTCCAGCGTTTTTTGTCGTTCGGGTCGTCTTCGATGCGTTTGCCGTAGCCGTCCAGGTGCACCGTCTTGCCCTGCTGGCGCATGTAGACCTCGAACTTGCGCCCGGCCCGGCGACGCTTCCAGCGGTAATAGCTGTTGGCCAGCCCGAACCAGCGCTCGCTGGCCCAGGTGCCGAGGCCGCGCTGCGGCGCAAACCAGATAAACAGGATCGCCGCCACCGCGCCGCCCAACTCGCCCACCGCGTAGATCCGCTGCTGGCCAAAGAGCATGGCCAGCGCCACCAGCGCGTAGATGATCGCCAGCACGCGCGCCTTGATGCCGATGGTGAAAAACAGCAGGAACTCCACGTCGCCATGCAGCACGCCCATCGCCGTCAGCAGGCCAAAGATGCCGCCAAAACAGCCATAGAGCGGAATCAGAGCCCCTTCATAGCCCATCTCATTGGCGAGGACAAAGATCACCACCGCCGACAGAGCCGCGCCAATCACCGCGAACGCGTAGACGCCCAGCACCCAGCCCGGTTTGTGGAACTGCTCCAGAAAGCCCAGCAGGAACCAGAGCGAAAGCAGCTCCAGCATGGTTCCGCTAATGCCCACATGAACAAAGCTGTAGGTCAGCAGTTGCCAGGGCGCGCCGTGCAGAAAGACCGGGGGCACCAGCGCCAGAGCCTGCGCCAGCCCCACGCCGGCCAGTGAGGAGAGCAGCAACAGAAAGTATGCCGCCACGTTCAGCAGGATCAAACCCCGGGTCACGCCCCGAAAGGCCGGAAAGGAAAACGGACTGGAACCCCATCGACTCATTGTTGGATTCAGGGTACATGGTCGGCCACGGGGCTGTCATGTAACTTTCATGCGGTCTTTTTTAGGAATTCCATTCCGGCTCTTGACCTCGGGCCGCGTTCTCCCTAAAACTAGCCAAGACACATTGCATTCACTTTTGCGTCTTACTCGCAGAGGAGCGCAACAATGCATGCAATGGGACGTACGAGAGGAGGCTGCCGTGCCCAACTGCCCCGAATGTGAAACTGAACTGGATATTGACGTCAACGAAGCCGAAGAAGGCGACATCGTTACCTGCGAAGAGTGTGGTGCTGAATATGAGATCGTCGCTCTGGACCCTATCGAGATGGCCCGCCTCGGTGAGGACTATGATGAGGAAGAAGACGACTTCGAGGATGAGGACGAGGAGGACGACGAGTGAAGTCCGGCAAAACTGGCTGGCTGATCAGCGCCGCACTGGCGACTGGCATTTCTTTGGCACCGGCGGCAACCATGGCGCAGTTGTTTGGGCAACCACAAGCAGCACCGCCGCCCGCCCAGAGCACGCTGCCGCGCACTGTTTCCGGCGCCGTGCTCGACGCTGCCGATAAGCCCATCGTCGGCGCGACGGTCTTCATCAAGAGCCTGAAGACCAAGTCGATCCGCAGCTTCACCACCGTCGAGAAAGGGCACTACTACTTTGCCCAGGTCAACAAGACCGACGACTTCGAGCTGTGGGCCGAGCTGAACGGCAAAAAGAGCGCGGTCAAGACCGTCAGCTCCTGGGACAGCCGCACGCAGTTCGTCAGCGATCTCAAGATCAAGTAGCTTTTTGCGCAAACATAAAGAAGGGACGCCACGCGGCGTCCCTTCTTTTGTTGAAGACAAAGCTGCGTTTTGAAAGGGCACGACTTCTGTCGTGCCACAGTCTGCAGGAAAAAGAGCGGGCTTCAGCCTGCGAGCTTTTTCGTCACCAGTTCGTTGAGCAGCGCCGGATTCGCCTGGCCCTTGGTGGCGCGCATGGCCTGGCCGACGAAGAAGCCCGCCAGCGTCGTCTTGCCCGCCCGATACTGCTCCACCTGCTTGGGGTTGGCGGCGACAAGCTCGTCGATGATCTTCTCAAGCGCCGAGGTGTCGCTGATCTGCTCGGGCTTCTCGCGCTCGTAGACCGGGCCGAAGTCCTCCTGCTTTTCAAAGCAGAGATCGAAGAGCTGCTTGAGCTGCTTCGAGCTGATCTTGTTCTCTTCAAGCAGGTCGGCGGCCTGCGCGATGCCATCGAGCGAGACCGGCGACTGCGCCTGTTCAAGCTCCAGCGCCTTCAACCGCCCGCCAATCTCGTTCAGCAGCAGATTGGCGAGCCGCTGCGGGCTCTTGGCCTTCTTCGCGGCGGCCTCGAAGCGGTCGGCCTCCTCGGGCGTTGCCGTCAGCGTCTGCGCATCCTTCGGCGCAATGCCGTACTGCTCGATCATGCGCGCACGACGTGGCTCGGGCAGCTCCGGCATGGCTTTCCTCGTCGCCTCAATGAAGTCGTGCGAGACCACCAACGGCGGCAGATCCGGCTCCGGGAAGTAGCGATAATCGTGCGCCTGTTCCTTCGAGCGCATCGAGTAGGTGCGGTTCTCGTTCGGGTTCCAGAGCCGGGTCTCCTGCACGATGGCCGTGCCCTCTTCGACCAGCTCCACCTGCCGCTCAATCTCGTACTGCACCGCGTCGCGCACATTGCGGAAGCTATTCAGGTTCTTGACCTCGACCTTGGTGCCGAGCTTCTCCGCACCCTTTTTGCGAATGCTCACATTCACATCGCAGCGCAGCGAACCCTCTTCCATGTTGCAGTCGGAGACGCCACAGTAGAGCACGATTTCGCGCAATCGCGTCACGTACTCCCAGGCCTCGTCCGGGGTGCGCATGTCGGGCTCGGAGACGATCTCCACCAGCGGCGTGCCACAGCGGTTCAAGTCAAGCGAGGTATGCGTGGCCGAGTCTGCCAGCCCGTCATGAATGCTTTTGCCCGCGTCCTCTTCCATGTGCAGGCGGGTGATGCCGATCCGCTTCCAGCCGCCCTCGGGCGTGGGCACGTCGATCCAGCCGTGCTCGGCGAGCGGCTTGTCGAACTGCGAGATCTGATAGCCCTTGGGCAGGTCAGGATAAAAATAATTTTTCCGCGCGAAGATCGACCGCTCGCGGACCTGACAGTTCAAGGCAAGCGAAGCGAGCGTGGCGTAGTCGACCGCCTGCCGGTTGAGCACCGGCAGCGCGCCGGGCAACCCGAGGCAAACCGGGCAGACGTTGGTGTTCGGCTCCGAGCCGAAATGGTTCGCGCAACCGCAAAACGCCTTGGTCGCGGTCAGCAACTGCACATGCACTTCGATGCCGATCACCGGCTCGTACTTGGCCAATATCTCAGAGGAAATCGCTGCTGCGGGCATATTTAGGATTTTAGCGCGAGAGCTTGCCTATTGCCGCGACCGCAGATAGCGAATCACCTTCCAGCGCTCGCTTTCGGCCAGACCCGCCAAGCTCGGCATGCCGTCGCCCGCGTCGCCCTGGCGCAGAAACCATTCCACATCGCCATCGGTGGTCTTGCGCAGCCGCCCGCCCAGCAGCACCGGAGCCTTGCCCGTCGCATGGCAGCTTGCGCAGCGATGTTCGTAGACGGCGCGACCTTCGTCGATCGCCCCGGGCCAGCCGGCCCATGGATTCAGCCGCGCGTGATCGGCCGCCGGCACATGCTCCCAGCGATGCGCCAGATACTCGGCCACTGTGCCGCCGAAGACCATATAGAGCCCGCTGACGGCCACCAGCGCCCAGCCCCGCACCGCACGGCCGGCAAACAGCGCGGCCAAAAACGCAATCGCCGCCATCGTCACCAACGCCGAAATCAGCAGCGGCCGGTCAAAGCGCCAGCGCGTAAAAAAGATGCCGAGCGCGGTGGGAATCGTGGCCTGAATCATCATGGAGCCGGAGATGTTCGCCAACGCCAGCCGCAGCTTGCCCTGCCGCACCCAGATCACCGCATTCATCGTCTCCGGCAACTCGGTGGCCACCGGGCTCAGCAGCAGCGCCACCAGTTGCGGCGGCAGGTGCAGCCCCACGCCGATGGCTCCCAGTTGCGCCACGAAGATCTTCGAGGCGACGGTGATCACCGCCAACGCGCCCAGCGCCTGCAACGCCGCCCAGCCCAGCGACGGGTGCGCGGGATGCAGCCGCAGCGGCTCCAGATCCTCCGCGACGACCAGAGCGCCCGAGTCCTTCACCCGACGCAGCACGTAGAGCAGGTAGGCCACCACAAAGCCCAGCGCCAGCCAGCGCTTGCCCGCAAAGCTCGTCAGTCCCAACGCCAGATTCGCCGCAAAAAGCAGCATAAAAAGAAGCTGATCGCGCCGCACGCCGCTTTTGCCCGGCGGAATGGGAATCGCCGCCTTCGAGCCGCGGCACAGCAGCAACGTCACGCCCACCACAGCATAGGCAATCGTCGACAGCACCAGTGGCCCGCCCAGCGCCGCGCCCACGCCCAACTGCCGCTCGGCCTCGGTACGGCCGCCCACCACGGCCATCAGCGTAACAATGCTTTCGGGCAGCGCCGTGCCAAAGGCGGCCAGCACCGAACCCACAGCCAGCGCGCCCATGCGCAGGCCACGCCCGCACCACTCCACGGCATTCACAAAATATTCGCAGGCCGCGTAAATCGCGAGGGCAGAAACGAAAAAGTAAATCAGTTGAACGAGCATCCCGAATCCAAACGGCGGCTCGCTCCAGGCGTTCCATCCGTAAAGGCGCTCTTATCAGTGTGTCACATGCGTCAAAGCGCGAGGGTTCCGAATCGACACCGCGTTTCAATTCAGACCACCTGTGCATTTCCCGGACGAAACTCCTGACCTGTTCCATACAACCCGGCCGTAGGCTGAGGCCATGGCAGTACTCTCCGTCGATCTCGCTTGCCGCCGTTGGTCGGATGTGGGCATGGTTTTGCTCCGCCGCGCCAACCACGGCACCCCGCGCCCCGGCGCGCCGCCCGCACCGATCGAGTGCCAGATTCTTTCCTCTACCGCTGACGGCCTTGACGAAAACCTCATCGAACCCGAGGTGCTGGCCGGTCGGCTCAACCACCTGTGCGTGCAGCATGAGGTCCGCGTGCTGGTGCTGGATGGCCCGCAGGCCTGGAAGTCGAGCCAGAACGGACTTGAGCATGCGCGGCTGAGCGAGCGCATTCTGAACACGGTCACCAAGACCGGGCTGCCCGGCATGACCAAGCCCTACGCCTTTCGCACCTATGCCGAGTTCTGCCTCGACGTCTATGATGCGCTGTGCCGCCGCGGCTGGCGTCGGCTAAGCACCAGTGAGCGCGCCCTCGATCCGAAGCAGCGCATTCTGGTGGAAAGCTCGCCGCACGCGGCCTGGAAGTCACTGGGGATTTCGCCCCTGCCGGCCAAGCGCCGCGCCCATGTCAGCGACCTGGCGCGCGCCTTTGCCGCGCTCAACCGCATGATGCCGATCCTGACCAACAGAGCCCCGAACCATGATCAACTGCAGGCGATTATCGGCGGACTCTCAGGGCTGGCGCTTGAAGAGCGCAACAATGCGGCTCTGCGCATCGTTGGTGCGCCGCCCCGCCGCGAAGATGGCCACTGGCGCGAGGGCTTCATCGTTCTGCCGGTGCCGCCGCAGCGGCTTCGCAGCGTTCACTGGCTCAACTAGAGTTTGCACCACTGAAAAAGGCGGACCCCTTCGTGGAGTCCGCCTTATGTTTTCTGGAGGGATTGCGCCCGCGCTCAGGCGGGTTGAAAGGTTTCCGTCAGCGCCGGAGCGGCCGCGGCATCGGCTTCCTGCTCCCAGACGCGGACCATCATCTCGCCGTCGGCATGGCGGAAGGCCACCGTCAGCGTGTTCTCGGTCCGCCCTGGCACGCACAGGCTGTCCGCCTCCACCGCCGACTCTGGCACCGTCATCGAACAGGGGCGGGGCAGCGCGGACTTGATGGTTCCGGCCACCATGTTGGCAATCTCTTTGGTCGCATCGAGCGTATCGGCCTCGGCGACGGTCTCGATCGGCATCATCAACATGGCCGCGGTCGCACTCAGCGCCAGCTTGTCGGTCAGACGCACCTCGATCTTGCCATTCCAAGTGCCGCTCAGATGTACATAGCCCAGCAGATGCCGCTCGCCAACGCAGACCTCGGTTTCCACGGGCACATGTTCCAGCGTCATCGCCAGCATCTGCTCCCAGAACTGAGCGTTGGCCTTGATAACGGATTCTTCGTCAACATGAACTCCCATGAGAAAAATTTCCTCCTTCGTTCGGGAAACCGATTCACATACCCCTTCTTATCGGCAATTCTGAAAATGCATTGAGGCAATTCGGCCCGGGTACGCTGAGAACCATCCCTTCCGTCCTCTGCGTTTCTTAAGAAAAGATGCCACAGAAAGCTCGCAGAGACGGAGTTTCTCCTCACAGGAGGTGATTTAAGTCACGTGTCTTTGGGCAATAAAAATTTATTCAGGGTACGAAGAAAGGACAACTCCCCTGTCGCGCTTTAAGACACATACGCGACGAGAGAGATTGGAAGAGTTTTAGGCGGTCAGCCGTTCAAGCTGTTCGGGCCGGACGATGGTCAGGCTCGTTCCCTTGATGGTGATCCACTCGTCACGCCGGAACTGGTTCAGCAGCCGGGTCACGGTCTCGCGCGAGGTACCGGCCATGTTGGCGATCTCTTCATGGGTCAGCGCCATCGTAAAGCGCAGCTCCGTGCGTCCATTGGCGGTCTGGCGGCCCCAGTCGAGCAGCAGCCGCGCCAGCCGTCCGGCGGCCGAACCCGACAGCGCCAATCGCTTGGCATCGTGGAAGACCGTCAGATATTCGCCGGACAAAGATTGAGCCGCATGCATCGAGGCGATGCCGTGGCGGCCCAAAAATTCAATAAATTCCTGTTTGCGAACGGTCTTGACCTGGCAGGGTTCCAGCGCTTCGGCGGTGACCTCGTGCGGCACATTGGCCAGCACGGCACTCAGCCCCATCACGTCTCCCGGACCGGCGATCTTCAAAATCATCGTCTTTCCGTCGCGGGAGGTGGAAGAGACCTTGATCTGTCCGTAACAGACGACAAAGACGTTCCGCGCCTGATCGCCCTCTGAAAACAGTTTTGCGCCGCGTGCGTGACTCATCATGATGCCGATCTGATCGTAGTCGCGCAACGCCTCTGGCGTGAGATTGCAGAACATGCGCATGTGGCGATGCTCGCAATTCAAGCAGTCTTCCGGAGGATGGTGAGAATGGATGGAGGCCATACCAGATTTGTCGATCACTTTGAAGTATAGCGTAGAAATCCCTGAATTGAAGACAGGGATTTTCCCGCAACCTCTCTGGCATGCTTTTTTCGCGAACTTCCGCCAAAAAGCACCGTCACATTCTCTCTTCGCCCAGGAGATTTACCCCAGGGCGACGCCCCCCAGCGCGCGGCGTCCGTAGTGGGAACGGAAAAGACCGCACATCTGGTAGGCCCGTGACACCTCCCGTGCCAACTCCTCCAAAAGTCTCATCCTCAGAGGAGGATAGCTCTCAAAGACACGACGCAGCCCCTCGATCGGCAGCATCAAAAGCGCTCCCGGCGTCTGTGCCGTCAGCGTGTAGGTGTGGTGCCCGTCGCCCAGCGCGGCCGCCAACTCCACCAATTCGCCCGTGCGCACCGCACCGAGCGACAGGCAGCTCTTCCACCGCTCGGCCTTGCGCAAAAATTCACCGGCAACAACCAGATACAACCCCCTGCAGTCATCGCTCTGTTGAAAAACGACCTCGCCCGCGCCGCACGTCAGGCTCTGCGCCGAGCGGTTCAGCAGGTTTCCGGCCTCCGGCGAGCACTCCAAAAGCTCTGCCAGCGGATGTACCGCCACATCCCTACGCTCGGATCTTGCCTGAAGTTGGATCTTCACCTAGAACCCCTTTTCTTCGAACGGCTTCTGGTCCAGCGGTGGGCGCATGGCCCTCCCTGCCGGCCATCGCCGAGCCACATCCACGGCGCCGCCTGCCGCATCTTCTCCGGCCCGGCACCTTTGCCCGATTACCTTCCGCACAGGCGGAACAAGAAGAGCAGTCGAGCGACATCCATCGTTTCAATCAGGATGGAAACCAAAAGCATCGTTGCGCGAGCCCCGTGGCAGCGCATTCGCCCCTGACGCGTTGCGGCAAGGCTCCAGGGCCACGCCCCCGCCTTGCTCTTTCCGAGCTTCCGCGGCAGCCGGCTTCAGCAGCCCTCTACCCCTGCCCGGCGCACTCTTCCAAGGTCAGCACAACACGAAGAGGTTTCCCAATCTTGCAGAAGAACACTCCACTCTCGCGCAAATCCCGGCTACGCATCGCACCACATCGTGCGACAGGCGGGATTCGCCCGATGGAATCCGAGTCTGCTCTCAGGAACCAAGAGCTGCTGTGACATCATTCACCCCGGCCTGTGACTCGGGTCACAAGCCGCTGTGCAGATCATTTTCCCGTTCTTACACAATTTCTGCACAAAATGCGCACAACCTTGCAGTTCAGGCTTCGATTTCGCAGAGAGAGACGTTGGTCAGGCAGCATCACGAAATCCCATTTTCTGACGTTATGTTCTGTATCGTGAAATAGATACAAAAGAAAGTCCACAGAATCGCAGGCCACCGATTTCCCTATTAACGGTCCCATCCCGCCCTGACATCTCCGCACCACAGCAGGCAGATTCTGGAAACGTCAGGCCACCGCCCCCTCTGCTCCGAGAGAAAAATCGCTGAGCGTGCGTAAAAAAAACGCAAGATTCCTGTGCAAACTTTCTGTAGCTGCGCTACTCTTGCCCCGCCATGAAATATTTCTTTTCTTCTCTTCGCAACCTCGCACTGACGACGACCCTCACCGTCCTCGCCCTTCCCTGCCTCGCGCAGGCACCGGTTGAAGACTCGCCCGCCATTGAGGCCAAGGCCCACGATCTGCTCGCGAAGCTCACGCTTGAGCAAAAGATCAAGCTGCTGGGCGGCGTCGATGGCATGTACACCCAGGCCATCGACGCCATCGGCCTGCCCCGGCTCAGGATGAGCGATGCCTCGGTCGGCGTGCGCACCTGGGGCCCGACGACGGCCTATGCCGGTGGCGTGGCTCTGGCCGCCACCTGGGACCCTGGCTATGCGCGCACGCTCGGTGCCAGCCTCGGCAAGGATGCACGCGCCCGCCGCGTTCACTTTCTGCTCGGCCCCGGCGTCAACATTGCCCGCGCGCCAGTGGCGGGCCGCAACTTCGAGTACCTCTCCGAAGACCCGTATCTGAACGCGCAGCTTGCCGTGCCCTTCATCGAGGGTGTGCAGTCGCAGGGCGTCATCGCCACCGTCAAGCATTACGCGGCCAACAATCAGGAGTTCAATCGCCACGACTCGAGCTCCGACGTGGACGAGCGCACTCTGCGCGAGCTCTATCTGCCAGCCTTTGAGGCGGCCGTCACCGAGGGCCATGTCGACGCGGTCATGAACTCCTATAACCAGATCAACGGCGAGCACGCCACGCAAAGCCAGTTTCTGAACAACAAGATTCTCAAGGGTGAGTGGGGCTTCAAGGGCATTCTCATGTCGGACTGGGTCGCGACCTACGACGGCGTGGCGGCGGCCAACGGCGGGCTCGACCTTGAGATGCCCGAGGCACACTTTTTGAATGCCGCCACACTGCTACCCGCCATCAAAGCGGGCAAGGTCAGCGAGGCCACCATCGACGACAAGGTGTTGCGCCTGCTACGCACCACGCTGCGTTATGGCTTCCTCGACCGGCCGCAGTTCGATCCGACCGTCTCGACCTACTCCTCGGCCGCGCGCACGGTCGCCTATCAGGGAGCGGCGGAGAGCATCACGCTGCTCAAAAACGACAAAAACATTCTGCCGCTTGATACGGCGAAGACTAAGACCATCGCGGTGATCGGCCCCGATGCCTGGCCAGCCATCACAGGCGGCGGCGGCTCCTCGCAGGCCGAGGCCTTCGCGCCGGTTTCGCAGCTCACCGGCATCGGCGACCTGCTCGGCACGAAGGCGCACGTGCTCTACGCGCGCGGTCTGCCGCAATTGACCGAGGTCTATCGCAACACGCGCTGGGCCGCACCGATCAAGGTGGAAACCTACGCGGGGCGCGGCTTTGCGGGCGCTGCCACAACCACCACGCGCACCACGCTCGATGACTTCAAGGCCAACGATTGGGAGTTTGAGGAGAAGGCCCCGCGCAGCGTTCGCTACACGGCGCAGTTCAAGGCCGAAAAGGCGGGCAGCTATCTGCTCGCCGCCGCCGGTTCAGGCTCCGACGCCTACACGATTTACGTCGACGGCAAGCCGGTGCTGACGCAGAAAAAGGCCGAGGGGCAGGCTCCGCAGGCCACGCGGCTCACGCTCGCCGCCGGACAAACCATTGCCCTCAAGGCCGACTATCTTCCCTACGGCGCGGGCTATCGGTTAGGCATCGGTCTGGTCTCCGAGGCCGATCTCATCTCGTCCGAGGCCAAAGAAATAGCCAAGATCGCCGATGCGGTCGTCGTCGCCGTCGGCTTCGACACCAACACCGAGAGCGAGGGACTCGACCGCAGCTTCGCGTTGCCCTGGGGCCAGGACGCCCTGATTGAGGCCGTCGCCGCAATCAATCCTCGCACCATCGTCACGCTCATCGCCGGGGGCGCGGTCGATACGCGCGGCTGGCTCGACAAGGTGCCCGCGCTGCTCGATCTCTACTATCCCGGCCAGGAGGGCGGTCGCGCGCTGGCGCAGATTCTCTTCGGCAAGCGCAACCCCGAGGGCAAACTGCCGGTCAGCTTTGACCGCGTCTGGGAAGAGTCGCCCGCCTACCCCTGGTATGCGCCCAAGCCCGGCGCCAACACCACGCTGCACGTCGAAGAGGTCGGCCAGAAGCCGGTCGATCTGCCCATCGAGCACATCGTCTACGGCGAAAAACTCGCCATCGGCTACCGCTACTGGACCACCGCGGGCAAGCATCCACTCTTCCCCTTCGGCTACGGACTCAGCTACACGAGCTTCAAGTTCGCCAACCTCGAAGCCCCGGCCAGCACGGCGGCCAACGCCCCCATCAAGGTCAGCTTCGATGTGACCAACACCGGCACGGTTGCCGGAAGCGAGGTTGCGCAACTTTATGTCAGCGATCCCTCGGCCACCGTCAACCGGCCCGAGCGCGAGTTGAAGGGCTTTGTGAAGGTGCTTCTCGCTCCCGGCGAAACCCGCCATCTGGAGCTCGAACTCGACGCGCACGCCTTCCGCTATTGGAGCGAGGCCAAACACGGCTGGACCATCGATCCGGGCAAGTTCGTGCTGCGCGTCGGCGACTCCAGCGAGAACACGCCGCTTGAAGCCGCGCTCACGCGGAACTAACACAGCAAAGGCCCCGCCGAAGCGGGGCCCTTGCAAAACAACAGGCAGATCGGGTTTGGCCGCAGTGAGTGGGACAGTGGACGGTACAATCGTCCGTCCACTGTTTCCGCTACTCGAGTGTCTTCAGCGCCGGATAGACCTTGCACCAGGCCGCGTAGCCGCTCTTGTAGGCCGCGACCTCCTCCGGGGTGGCCTCAATCCGCTCGGCCACCTCAATCGCTGCCGCGCAGGCCTCGTGCAAATCCGCCCAGTGGCCCACGCCGACGCCGGCCATCAGCGCGCAACCAAAGGCGCCGCCCTCTTCGGCCGTGAGCACCTCGACCGCGTGGCCATAGATGCCCGCCTGAATCCTGCGCCAGAGCGGGCCGCGCGCGCCGCCGCCGCCGAGGCGAATGTTTTTCACGGGAATCCCCAACTCGGCAAAGAGCGAGAAGGAATCCTCGAGCGAGTAAGCCACGCCCTCGAGCACCGCGCGGACAAAGTGCGCCGTCGTGTGGTTGACACCAATGCCGGTAAAGGCCGCGCGCACCTCTGGATCCAGATGCGGCGTGCGCTCGCCAAGCAGATACGGTGCCCAGTGGAGCCCGTCGCTGGTAGCCGCAACCTTGGCCGCCGCCGCGCTCAGCGCGTCATAACTCTGCCCGGCAAAAAAAGTATTGCGCAGCCAGTTCAGGCTCAGGCCCGCCGACTGCGTCACGCCCATCACGTGCCACAGCCCCGGCACCGCGTGGCAGAAGGTGTGCAGCCGCCCCTTCGCGTCCTTGGTCGGTTGCGCCGTCGCGGCAAAAACCACGCCGCTGGTGCCGATCGTCGCCGAGACGCTGCCCGGCTCAAGAATCCCCATGCCGACCGCGCCCGCGCCCTGATCGCCCGCGCCCGCTGCGACCGGCGTACCCGCAGCGAGGCCCGTCGCGCCCGCTGCCGACGCGCTGATGCGCGCGCAAATCTCGGTCGATTCATAGACCTTCGGCAGCCAGCTCTGCTTCACATCCGCCGCCGCCGCCACCTCCGGCGACCAGCGACGATGGGCCACGTCGAGCAGCAGCGTGCCCGAGGCCTCCTGCACGTCAATCGCGAACTCGCCCGTCAGCCGGTAACGCACGTAATCCTTGGGGCAAAGCACGTGCGCGATCTTCGCGTACAGCTCCGGCTCATGGGTGCGCGACCACAAAAGTTTGGTCACCGTAAAGTTGGGCAGTGCCGGATTGGCGACAAGGTCGATCAGCTTTTCATAGCCGATCTTCTCCGTCAGCCAATCGCACTCGGGCTGCGTGCGCGTGTCGCACCAGATCATCGCCGGACGCAGCACCGCGCCCGCCGCATCCAGCAGCACGCAACCGTGCATCTGGCCGGTCAGGGCCAGCGCCGCCACCGGCTGCTTGGGCTCGGGAGCCGCAGCAATCGCGCCGCGAACCGCCTCTTGCGCGGCCCGCCACCAGTCCTCGGGATCCTGCTCGGCCCATCCGGCGTGCTCGGCCCGGAAGGGCGCATGTTCACTTGCGGCCGAGCTGATCAGTTTGCCGTCCCCATCGACGACGACCGCGCGCGTGCCGCCCGTACCCACATCCATACCCAGAAACCACATCGCGAACGCTCCCATGCATAAATCGATTTTTTACTAGAGAAAAAGCAGCATACCAGCTTTGCCGCTGCTTGCGAAAGGCCCTCGTTGTCCCGCTCTGCACCCGCCGTCGATCCTCGACGCAACTCTCTGCTTTCTATAGAAGAAATTCGCTCTTCTTCGCCGCAGACTTCCGCCCGCGCATCCGCTCTTTCCGCTTTCTCGATTCGGTCCGCTTTCGTTACTTTTTTCATCGTCAACCAAGATCGCCCAGCACCATTCAGGCCTACACTGAGCCTATCCACCACAAGAAGCACACAGGACAGGTCGGCAATGGTAGTCAAGATGCAAAGAAAAGGGCATGGGCAAACACGACTGCTGGTGGGTGCTCAGAATGTTCGCCGCTATTTTTCCAAAGACATGCCCGTTATTGAACTCCTTCTCGATCACCTTCAGATCGAGTGTGATCTCACCGAGGCCTTCTGGAATGGCCAGGCAGAGATTGACGATCCGCGTCTCGCGGCGTGGCTTGAATCGAAGAAGTTGCAAAAGCCCGGTCAGGCGTCGGCGCCTTTGGCGATGATTCCCTCCGGCAAAAACTGTTTTCGACTGCAACCCATCGACAGCGCGCATCGCACGCATGCTCCGGCCGCGCACGCCTTCAACCCGGCTTGAACGGTTCTCGCATGAGTATTGATAGACTCGATAGAGTCATGAACACTCACCCTCTGCAAGCATCCATCGAACGCTACTTTGCCGCCGGCGCGGCCGCCGCGAATGACCCGGCCGCGCACGAGGCATTTCTGGCTCTGCGCACCGCGCTCGAAGCGGGCGAAATCCGTTCGGCCTCGCCCGATGCCACCGCGCCCACCGGCTGGCGCGTCAATGCCTGGGTCAAGCAGGGCATTCTGCTCGGCTTCCGCCTCGGCACCTTGGACGCGCAGGCCTCTGGCAGCCTTTCCTTTGTTGATAAACACACGTATCCGGCTCGCTACTTCACGCCCGACCAAGGCGTCCGCATCGTCCCCGGCGGCTCCTCAGTCCGCGCCGGAGCCTATCTGGCCAAGGGTGTGGTCTGCATGCCGCCGATGTACGTCAACGTCGGCGCCTACATTGACGAAGGCACCATGGTCGATTCGCACGCGCTGGTCGGCAGTTGCGCGCAGATCGGCAAGCGCGTGCACCTGAGCGCGGCCGCGCAGGTCGGCGGTGTGCTTGAGCCGATCAACGCCAGCCCGGTCGTTATTGAAGATGACGTGATGGTCGGCGGCAACTGCGGCATCTACGAGGGCGCCATTGTCCGCAAGGGCGCGGTGCTGGCCTCGGGCACAATTCTGACGCGCGGCACGCCGGTTTACGATCTGGTTCACGGCACGGTGATCAAGGCCACGGCCGAAACGCCGCTCATCATTCCTGAAAACGCCGTCGTCGTCCCCGGCTCACGCGCGGTCACCCGCGGCAAGGGCCAGGAGTGGGGCTTGAGCCTCTACGCGCCGGTCATCGTCAAATATCGCGACGAAAAGACCGATCTGAGCACCACGCTCGAAGATCTGCTGCGGTAACCAGCGCTGGCCTCGCCTGCTTCGTTCGATAAAAGCGGCGGCGGGGCCACTGCTTTTCCGCATAAATTTCCATTAAAATCCCTCATAGCAAAGAAGCTGAGGAAAACCCGGCCCGCATCCGGTAAAATAGACAAAAGGCCGGAGCCGGATCGAGCGCACCGAATGGCGCGGATCGGCCAAGCTGGCCAGAGTCTGGCGCAGGAGCCTGCGCGCGGTTTTCTTTCAGTGGCATCGTGGATTGGCCCAGTACGCCAGCCCGTATGCTCCGCGACCTAGGCAGATCGGCCTGTTTTCTGGTAAACTGAAAATTCTGAGTTCAAACGCAGGAAGAGACTATGTCCATTCATCCAGTCATGCAGCGCCTGGCCGAAAAGCTGAAGCGCACCGATCTGCCCCAGTTCGTCGCAGGCGACCAGATTCGCGTCCAGGTCAAGATCAAGGAAGGCGATAAAGAACGTCTGCAGGCCTTTGAAGGCCTCGTCATCGCCATTAACAACGGCCCCCAAGGGACCTTCACGGTTCGCAAGATGAGCTTCGGCCAGGGTGTCGAGCGTATCTTCCCGTTCAACTCGAAGGTCGTCGACAGGGTCGAGCGGATCCGCAGCTACAAGGTTCGCCGCGCCAAGCTCTTCTACATCCGCGCCCTGCGCGGCAAGGCAGCGCGCCTCAAGGAAATCGATCGCGTTACCGGCAAGATCCGCAACTAACCTTGTTGCAGAAGCATTGGGCAAACCCCTGGCTATAGCCGGGGGTTTTGCTTTTATACAATGGAATCTATGGCGCTCGAATGCAGTTGGTCCCTGGAAGAGGTCGCGCGTCGGCATGGCGCTCTGCGCATTGCCGGCATTGACGAGGTGGGCCGTGGCCCGCTCTTCGGCCCGGTCGTCGCCGCCGCCGTGATTCTGCCCTTCCACTTCCAGATTGATGGAATCAACGACTCGAAAAAACTCTCCGAGCACAAGCGCGAACAGCTTGAGCCGATCATCAAGGCCAACGCCGTTGCCTGGGCCATTGCCGAGGTCGACGCCGAGACCATTGACCGCATCAACATCCGGCAGGCCTCGCTGCTGGCCATGCGCCGCGCCGTCGAGCAACTGGCACTTTCGCCCGACTACCTGCTGATCGACGGCCGCGACCGCATCGACTGGCCCTGCGTGCAGCAGCCGGTCATCAAGGGCGACGCCACCAGCGTCTCCATCGCCGCCGCCAGCATTCTGGCCAAGGTCTATCGCGACCGGATGGTTGTGGCCCTCGATGCCGAATACCCCGGCTACGGGCTGGCCAAGCACAAAGGCTACGGCAGTGCCATGCATCGGGCCGCGCTCGCTCGGCTTGGCCCCACGCCGCTGCACCGAAAGAGCTTCCATGGCGTTCAGCAGGACGTGCTGCACTTTGACGCGCCACGCCCATCCGCCAGCGAAGCCGAACCCGACGCCTCAGCTCCCGCGCAGAATCCACCGGAACAGGCGAAAAAATTCGCGTGCCCCTGCTGCGGCTATCTCACCCTGGCCGCTGAGCCGCCCGGAAGTCAGGACATCTGTGAGGTTTGCCTCTGGGAGGACGACCTCGCCCAGTTCAAGGATGCCCAGTTTGCCGGGGGAGCCAACGCGCCGAGCCTTGCCGAGGCGCGCCAGCACTATCGCGAGACCGGCGTCAGCGACCCGCAATTCGCCGCCAACCGGCGCGCACCCAGGCCCGAAGAGATCCCCGACGGGCGGCTCTTCTAAAATCGCGCGCTCTGGTAAACGTCCAGGGCCGCTCTCGTGCGGTAGCGCTGCGCGTACTGCTGATCGATCTCCTGAATATGCATGGTGAGCCATTCGCGCAGAATCGCGCTCACCTGCCAGCTTTGCGCAATTCTTCCGGTGGTGTAATCCCGGATCAGGCTCTCGACCTGCTCAAGAAATTTTTGGTGCTTTTCTTTGTGCGCAAGCAGTTCCGGGTCTCGTTTGGCTGCGAGCCAACGCTCTTCGGTTTCGCAGTGCAACTTGATGAATGAAAGCATTTTGTTCAGGATCTCCTGAACATTCTGCTGCGCATGGTCATCCCGCGTGGCCGCGCTGAACTCATCAAGAAAAACGAAAAACTGCTGGTGGGCGTGGTCAAAGGCCTGCACCCCGACGCTCAAATCCTCTTGCCAGCCGAACATCGACACCTCCATCAAGAAGGGGAGTTCCGCAAATTCCGCACTGTACAGATACACTACAGCACGTTTTTGGATCTATGCGCGAAAAAAGAGAAATCAAAAGTAATGCAGGGACTGGTCCCTGGTCCCTAGTTCCTCAATCCCTGCTTTTCCCAAACGGCCACTCGCCGAGCTTGCGCGCGCGAACCAGATAGAGCGCCGTGCCCACCAGCGCGATGGCTGCGGCAACCAGCAGACCGTCGATCGCCTTGTCGCGATTCACGAGAATAAAGAGGAATCCGGCAATGGCCAACAGAGGTGGCAGCGGGAAGAGCGGAATCCGGAAGGGCCGCACCAGTTCGGGCCGCTTATAGCGCAGCCAGAGCACGCCAATGTGCTGCAAAAAGAACTGCAGCAGAATCCGCGTGACCACCAGCAGCGTAATCACCTGTTGCAGAGAGAGAAAGCAGAAGGCGCTGGCCACCAGTCCGAGCGCCACCAGCGAGCGGTGGGGAATATCGTGCTTCGGATGGACGGCGGCGAGAAAGCGGAAGTAGTTGCCATCGCGCGCGGCGGCATAGGGCACGCGCGAGTAGCCGAGCAGCAGCGAGAAGACCGAGGAAAAGGCTGTCCAGACGATCAGCGCGGCAATCAGCGCGCCGGCCCAGGGTCCAAAGGCTGTGCGGGCAATGTCGGCCACCAACTGTCCCCGCACGGCGGAGTGGCTGGTCGCCGCTCCCAACAGCGGCAGCACAGCCATGTTCATCAACACATAGAAGCCGGCGACGATCACCACCGACAGCAGAATCGCGCGCGGAATGGTTTTTTCCGGCCTCTTGACCTCGCTGCCCAGGAAGCAGATGTTGTAGTAGCCCCAGTAATCGTAGGTGGCAATAAGCATGGCCTGCGCGAGACCGTGAATGGCGAGCCCCGCTGAGAGCGTGGGCGAGGCAGGCATGTGCCAGCCGCCATGCATTGCAGCTCCCGCAAAACCCGAAACGATGACGCCGACCAGCGCCGCCATCACTCCGGCAAACAGCACCCAGGCCAGCCGCGTGACCGAGCGCAGATTTCGGTAAAGCAGCGCGGTCACCAGCAGACAGGCAGCGGCCGCGGCAAAGTTTGAGCCATGCAGCATCGGCAGCGCGGCAAAGGGCGCGCGGTCAAGCCCCGGCCAGAACCAGCCCAGAAAGCTCGCCAGCCCGATGCACCCCGAGGCAATCGACAGGGGCGCGGAAAAACTCAACTGCCAGACGTAGAGAAAGCCGAGCCAGTTGCCGGCGCGCTTCGGTCCATAGATCTCGCGCAAAAAGGCGTAGGAGCCACCGGCGCGGGGAAACATCGCGCCCAGCTCGGCCCATACCAGCCCGTCGGCAACGGCAATGGCCGCGCCTAACAGCCAGGCCCAGGCCGAGAGCCGGAAACCGGCCGCGGCAATCACCAGCGGCAGCGTGATGAACGGCCCGACGCCGATCATCTCAAGCATGTTGAAGAGCACAGCCGAGCCGAGCCCGATGCGACGATGCAACGATGCGGCGTTTTCAGGATGGAGTGAGGAAGAAGACATGCGTTCTATGCTGATCGAATTGTATACTGCCGCGCTTTTGCGCCCGGCGTGCGGTCTGCGACGGGCCTCAAGCCTGCGCGCTTTCCGCACCGCTCATTTCACCCTCACGTCGATAACTTTCCCCGTAAAACAGCGACCCAGATTATGAATAAATCATGAATGATCGCAGTAGGTCTTGCGCCCCCCGCGCTAAAGCTGATTCCGCGAGGTAAAGCGAAAATATCCTTTATTTACGCAGCGTTACGCGATATCTCACTCCCAGGAACCCTCTCCTTTTATGAATAGAATGTGAATAAGTTTAAGAGATATCTCTACTAACTCGTGAGCCATAAATGAAAAGACTGTAAATTCGTCAAATCTTCACAATGTTCTGCGAATCTGGATTGCGGAATCGTCACACAGTCTTCAATCAGCGCGAGACTCCTGTGGCGGGTTTCCGTGTACGACGCGCTACGGCTGCATGCAGAGTTTTTTGCGTCACCCACGTTGTAGAAACCAGTATGCCATAGCGTTGTTTTTTGTTATGCGCTGTATCGAGTCAAGAACATGAGAGGCCCAATGAACTTCCGACTGACCACGGCCGCCGCGACCCTAGCAGCGGCTAGTCTCCTCGCATCCTATGCGATCGCCGGTGAGACCAATGCTCCGGTGAAGAAGCATGTTGCCACCAAGAAGACCAAGGCGCCTGCCAAGCCCTCGGTAGAAGACCAGATTCAGGCTCTTCGCAAGGATCTGGAGTCGCAGATCAATGGCCTGAAGAGCACGCTGGCCGCCAAGGACGAGCAGTTGAAGCAGGCACAGCAGTCTGCCGCCGATGCACAGTCGGCCGCCGTCAAGGCGCAGGAAGCCGCCGCGGCACAACAGACTGCGGTGACGGAAAACACCACTGCGGTGGACACGCTCAAGGCGAATGTCGACGACATGAAGGCCGCGAATCTTTCGGTGGTCTCCTCAGTGACCGACGACGTGGCCACGATCAAGAAGTCGATCTCCGCGCCCGAAGCCTTCCATTACAAGGGCATCACTATCTCGCCGGCCGGCAGCTTTGTGGCGGCTGAAACCACGTGGCGCAGCGGCGCTCTGGCCAGCGATGAAAATACGCCCTTCACCAGCGTGCCGATTGCCAACTCCGAGAACGCGCAGATCAGCGAGTTCTACGGCGGCGCGCGCCAGTCGCGCATCGCCCTGAAGGCCACCGGCAAGCTGGACAACGTGGCCCTGACCGGCTACTACGAAGTGGACTGGCTGGGCGCCGGTGTCACCTCGAACAGCAACCAGTCCAACAGCTACGTGCTGCGTCAGCGCCAGATCTGGCTCGACGCCAAGTTCACCAACGGCTGGGACTTCTCGGCTGGCCAGGGCTTCTCGCTGGTGACGGAAACCACCTCGGGTCTGAGCCGCGGCACCGATATTCTGCCGGGCACCATCGACGCGGCCTACACTCCGGGCTTCGTCTGGACCCGCCAGTGGAGCGCCCGCGTCAGCAAGGACTTCGGCAAGAAGTTCTTTGCCGGCTTGGCGCTTGAAAACCCCGAGACGCTGAACCCGGCGGGCCAGAACCTGCCCACCAACCTGCTGGTCGGCTCGGCCGGCACCACGGGCGGCCTTTACAACTCGGGCAACAACTACTCCTTCAACCTCGCTCCGGACCTGATCGTCAAGCTCGCTGCCGAGCCCGGCTGGGGACACTTCGAACTGTTCGGCATCGGCCGCTTCTTCCGCGACCGCATCTATCCGACCTCGGGCTCGGCCTATAACAGCGACGTGGCACTTGGCGCAGGCATAGGCGGCGGCTTCCGTGGTCCGCTCTTCCAGAAGAAGCTGGTCATCGGCCTCAAGGGCCTCTATGGCCAGGGCGTAGGCCGCTACGGCGGCTCGACCATTGCCGACGTGACCATCCGCCCGGATGCTACCCTGTCGCCCCTGCATGGCTTCTCGGCTCTGAGCTCGGTGGACATCAATCCCACCTCCAAGCTCAACATCTACCTCAACTACGGTGGCGACTACATCGGCCGTGACTTTGTGACCAGCGCCGGCAAGCAGGTTGGTTACGGTACGTACACGGCTGTGATGACCGGTTGCAATACCGAGGCTGCTTCGACGGCCGCCAACGCATCGGCAATCGCTGTCACGCCTGCCAACTGCACCGCCAACAACAAGGACGTGCAGGAGTTTACCGCTGGCTACTGGTTCAACTTCTACAACGGACCCAAGGGCCGCTTCCGTCAGGGCATCCAGTACAGCAACATTCGTCGCGATCTGTGGTCGGGCACGGGCGGCACGCTCAACCCGAACGGTGGCGCGCACGGCAACGACAACATGCTGTTCACCTCCTTTCGCTTCTACCTGCCGTAAATCTTGAGGCAGATGCAAACACCAAGGGGTGGCTCGCAGATGCGGGCCACCCTTTTTTTATCCTGCTCGCTCTATGGGGACTTTCTGGTTCAGCGTCTCAAAGAGCACCCTGTCGTGGTGCATCGTATGTTGCGCACACATTTCGTAGGCCAGAAACTGGACCACCGCCTGCAGCGTGATCGCGTCCAGCTTGAACTGCCCAATCAAAAACCTCAGCCGTTTTTTGAGCGTCTCATGTTCTGCGGCATGGCCTGTCGCCGCGACTGCATCCAGTGACTTCAAAACCGACTCTTCCCGCGCAAAGTGGGCCAGCATCCTGTCTTCCATCGTTTTTAGCAGAGCGAAGGCACGATGCTTGTCATAGCCCTGTTGCGACAGCAGCAATAATTCATTGACGGCCTCCACCAGGTGATGATGATCCTCATCGACCGCAGCATCGCCGGTCAGATAGAAATCGTTCCACGCAAGCCGGGCACTAGCCTCAAGCGGCTGCAGAGGAACATCGAAGAGCACGCAGTTTTTTCCGGCGGATTTTGCCTGATACAGCGCCGCATCTGCCCTGCCCAGCCAACTGTTCCAGCTATCCGTGCTCATGGCCATCGAAAGGCCAATGCTCACGCTCGGCGGCTTTCCCCACGGGGTTTTGATCCGCAATACCGACCGCCGTATCCGCTCCGCCACACGATGCGCCTCGTCCATGCCCGTACTAGAGAGCATCACAACAAACTCCTCACCGCCCCAACGTGCCAGCACATCCGTGTCTCGAATCTTGCGCTGGCAGGCACGCGCGATGCGACGCAAGACCACATCCCCGGCCGGATGCCCATACCGGTCGTTAATGTCCTTGAAGTTATCCGCATCGATCATCATGAGCGCGCTCGACATCCCGTGACGGACCAGACGCCGGACCTCGTCGCGGCCCACCTGCTCCATCTTTCTCCGGTTCCAGATGCCCGTCAGCTTGTCGCGCAGAATCAACTCACCGTTGATAAAATCCGTGCGCTCCTTGGTCATCAGAATGAATCCCACCGAAAGAAAGACCAGACCAATCAACGCCAGCAGAAACAGCATCACCTGTGCAACAGGCATTAACACTGGCGAGGCTGGTCCGCGCCACCCCGGCCAGTTGGTAGCAATGCGGCTGCCCAGAGCCGCCATGTTCATGAGCACCGCGCATTCAACCAGATATTTTCCCTTGCCATGCGTGCGTGCATCTTCGCGTAACATCAGGCGCAACAGCAGAAGGTCAACGCCGATCAACACCAGACTGTTGCATACGATTCTCAGAGAAAGGTTCTGCCGGTATACCGCCGTAAAAATTCCCACCAGAATCACTGGAAGAATGTACGTGGCGCTGTGCAGCCTCTTCTGGTAGAACATAGCAATCGCGCGCAGGCCATACACGTAGAACAAGGCCACACAGATCTGCGTTCCCAGCCGCGCCGACTCGCCGAGCAGCGGTACAAGCAGCAACAGCAGATAGGCGAGGCCATGCAGCAGCGCGCCATACGACATGGACCTCAGTCCACTTTCAGGTTCAGTCGAAGAGGTATACCAAACGGCAACGCCCAGCGAACAGCTCAGCAGAGAAATCGTCAGATACACCGTTGGCATATCGACTGTTGTCAATAACCGCAACAAACTGCACCATCCCTTCACGCACTCCTTGGCCCATGCGCCTGTTTACTCTTTATCTATTACTCATTTACTCATTTACTCATTTATCGACGATTTTTCGATGAGCTTTATCTTCCTCCCCATCGGTCGTTCCGTTGCTGTCGATAATTCTTTTACTCCATTTTTCGTTGAATACGACTGCTTGTCCAGACACAAAAACGCCCGGAGCATTGGCTCCGGGCGTTTCTACTGATGCGATACAGCCGAGGGAAACAACTACTCGGCGGCGGCCTCGGCCTCCGTGGCCTTGACCTGGGCGACGGTCCAATCGGGCGCGCCGACCTTGAAGCGGGCAAAGCGGCGGACGGTGATGTTCTCGCCGAGCTTGCCAACCTTCTGTGCGATCAGTTCCTTGATGGTGACATTCTGTTCCTTGACGAAGGGCTGATCGAGCAGGCAGACCTCTTCGTAGAACTTGGCCATCTTGCCCTCGACGATCTTCTCGATCACCGGAGCCGGCTTGCCGGTGGCGGCAGCCTGGGCGCGATAGATTTCCTTCTCGCGCTCCATGTCGGCCGGGGTCACGTCTTCCGAACGGACATAGCGCGGATCGGCGGCGGCGATGTGCATGGCGATGTCGCGCAGCAGCTCCTGGAAGTCTTCAGTGCGGGCCACAAAGTCCGACTCGCAGTTCAGCTCAACCAGCACGGCAAGCTTGCCGCCGGCATGAATGTAGGTGCCCACGGCGCCTTCGTTCGTGCTGCGGGTGGCCTTCTTCTGGGCCGAAGCCATGCCGCGCTTGCGCAGCACCACAAAGGCTCCTTCGATGTCGCCCTTCGACTCCTGCAGAGCCTTCAGGCAGTCGCCCATGGGGGCGCCGGACTTATCGCGCAGTTCCTTCACCAAGCTGGCAGCAATCTTTTCGCTCACAGTAATCCTCTCGTATCTCCGGCCCCACTCGGGGCCAATTAGGGTGTTCGCGCCGGATCAATTTCCGGCAAAAGAAAAGCGTGGCATAAGGGCGGCCACGCTTTCCTCCAGATGCGCGCATCGCGCGCTGCAATCGTTAGAGAGCCGCTTCAGGAGCCGCAACCGCCGCAGGAGCCTCTTCGGTTGCCACCGGGGCCTTGCGGATGCCGCCGCCCAGGGCCGCTTCCAGATCCACATGCTCTTCGGTTGCCGGAGCTTCCGCAACCACCGGAGCAGCCTCGACCGCCGCAGGAGCCTCGACCTGCATCGCGGCCTCGAGAGCCTTGTCGCCGATCAGGTTCACGCCCTCGGCCGCCGAATCGGCGATCTTCGAGGTGAACAGGCGGATGGCGCGCAGAGCGTCGTCATTGCCGGGGATCACGTAGTCGACCACGGTCGGATCGCAGTTGGTATCGACAACGGCCACCACCGTGATGCCCAGCTTGCGGGCTTCCTTGACGGCGATCGCTTCGTTGTTCGAGTCGACGATGAACAGGGCATCGGGCAGGCGCTTCATCGCCTTGATACCAGCCAGGTTCGCTTCGAGGTGCTTGCGCTCACGCTCGAGGCGGATCACTTCCTTCTTGGTCAGCAGCTCATAACGGCCATCGGTCGACATGTCGTCGAGTTCCTGCAGGCGCTTGACCGACTTCTGCACCGTGACCCAGTTGGTCAACAGGCCACCCAGCCAACGATTGTTGATGTAGGGCATGCCGGCGCGCTTGGCCTCTTCGGCCACTGCGTCCTGCGCCTGTCGCTTGGTGCCGACGAAGAGCACCGTCTTGCCTTCGGCGCAAAGATCCGTGACGTACTTCGAAGCGTCCTTGAACAGCTTCAGCGTCTTCTGCAGATCGATGATATAAATTCCGTTGCGCTCGCCAAAGATGTATTCCTTCATCTTCGGGTTCCAGCGCTTGGTCTGATGCCCGAAGTGTACGCCAGCTTCGAGCAGTTCCTTCATGGTAATCGTGGCCACATGGCCTCCTTGACATGGCATCCGGACGAATCTTCGTCGGGCCCGGATTAAGTCCGCTTGCGCGGAAAGTGAACAACCGTAGCTTCAGGCAACCTGCCGTCGGCGGATTTCTGCGGGGATGCGGAGTGCATCCCCGAGAAAAGCTAGAAGCCGAAGCAGCGAAACCAAAAGCTGATGACTAGCGCTTGCTGAACTGGAAGCGTGCGCGAGCGCCCTTTTGACCGTACTTCTTGCGCTCTTTCTGACGCGGGTCGCGGGTCATCAGGCCCTCGGCCTTCAGCGCCTTGCGCAGTTCAGGGTTGAAGACGACCAGTGCGCGCGCCAAACCCATCTTGACCGCATCGGCCTGCGCCGCAACGCCGCCGCCACACACGGTGGTGACCACGTCGAAGGTGGTGCTCATCTCGGCCACAGCCAGCGTCTTCTTCGCAGAAGCGCGCTGCTGTTCGGTCACGAAGTACTCTTCGAAACCCTTGCCGTTCACCTTCCACTCGCCCGTTCCGGGGCGGAGGAAGACGCGAGCGATCGCCGACTTGCGGCGTCCCGTGCCATAGTACTGAACCAGATCTGCCATTCTTAGTTAGCTCCTAGCTTGGTCGCATGCTGCCGCTGTCCTTGCCTTGTGGGCCTTCGATCCCGTGCGCAAGCCCGGGACCGAAAGACAGCGGCTAACCGCGAATCTTAAGCAATCTCCATCGCCACGGGCTTCTGGGCCGCGTGAGGATGCGTCTCGCTGCGATAGACATTCAGCTTGGTCGCCATCTGGCGTCCGAGCTTGGTCTTCGGCAGCATGCCCTTGATCGCCTCTTCCAGAATCTTCTCCGGCTTGCGATGCAACAGGCGAATGAAGGACTCTTCGCGCAGACCGCCCGGGAAACCCGTGTAACGGCGGTAAATCTTGCTCTGCGACTTGAGGCCGGTCAGGCGGATCTTCTCCGCGTTAATCACAATGACGTGGTCGCCCATATCGAGGTACGGCACGTACTGGGGGTTCAGCTTGCCGCTCAACAGATCAGCAGCCTTGGTGGCCAACCGCCCCAGGGTCTTGCCATTGGCGTCCAGAACATACCACTTGCGGTCAATATCCTTGCCGCTCGGAACAAAAGTCGACATTTCTCTCCTGCCCTTAGAAAAAAACCTGCGCATTACACGCGACCCACTGGCTCCGAAGCCCTCTCGGAACAAACGGGGTGTAAACTTTACCCACTGCCAAACAAATCTGTTCGGGTGAGATTCACGGAGTTGGCCCCCGCGAACTTCCGGCTTTTGCAGAACGTAAAGCCAACCAGAAGCCGCTGGCCTGCCCTGACGATGCCCCTGAAAGGGACCTCTGTCAGACGGATCCGGGTGAATACACACAGACCCCAGGCACAACACCGCGCAAGGTCTATAGAATACGTGAAACGGGAAACAGAGTCAATGAAAAGCCGCTAACCCGGGCGACCCGAAGGCCGCCCCGGCGTCGCCGCTTACGCGACGGCCCGAACCCGGAAACGCTTCATCTGAACCGAGAGCGTTTTCTCGATTTTATTCAACAACTTGCGGTCGCCCGGCGTGGCAAAGCTCGAGGCAATGCCCTTGGCCGAGGCCCGGCCTGTACGGCCGACACGGTGCACGAAATCCTCCGGCTCCTTCGGCAGATCGAAGTTGACCACGTGCGCCACGTGCTTCACGTCGATGCCACGCGCGGCCACGTCGGTGGCCACCAGCACACGCTCACGGCCCTCCGAGAAGCTGCGCAGGGCGGCATTGCGCTGCGACTGCGTGCGGTCGCCATGAATGCGCGCCGAGGGCACGCCCGCCCGCGTCAGACGCTGGGCAATGCGGTCGGCACCATGCTTGGTGCGCACAAAGACCATGAAGCTGCCCTCTTCGGCCTCGAGCAGGTGCTCGAGCAGTTCGAGCTTCTTGTCCTGCTCCACTTCAAAGGAGCGCAACTCGATGTTTTCCGAGGGCTTCAGAACCGAACCAATCTCGATCCGAGCCGGATTCTTCAGATACTTGCCGGCGACCTTCATGATCGCGCCCTCGAGCGTGGCCGAGTAGCACAGGGTCTGGCAGGTGGTGGGAATCTGCTCGGCGATGCGAGCAATGGCCGGCTGGAAGCCCATGTCGAGCATGCGGTCGACCTCATCAAGCACCAGAACGCGGATGCCGCTGAGCTTGACCAGCCTGCGCTTGAGGTAATCCTCAAGGCGGCCCGGCGTGGCGACGATGATGCGCGCGCCGCGACGGATGGCGTCGAGCTGCGGACCCTCGTTCATGCCACCGACCACCAGCGCGGCCTGCATCTTGGTACTGGGGCGGATCGAGCGGAAGGCCGCCTCAACCTGCATGGCCAGCTCGCGGGTCGGCAAAAGCACCAGAACCTGCGCCGAGCGGTCCGCCTCGACCTTTTGCAGAAGTTCCACCGCGGGAATGAGATAGCCGAGCGTCTTGCCGGTTCCGGTCTGCGCCGTGGCCAGCACGTCGCGGCCTTCCAGCGCGGGCGGAATCGCCGCGGCCTGCACCGGGGTCGGAATGGTGAAATTGAGAGTATTGAGACGCGACATCAACGCGTCAGAGAGACCAAACTGCGAAAATTCAGTTGTCAAAAGGTATGACTTTCCCAGGATTCCGCGAGCTCTTTTCGTGAAGAGCCTGCAAACGGAACCGGACCTCGAAGACCGAGCCTTTGAAAGGGCAGCCTTCCACTAGTTTGGTGCGCAAGGGGTACTCACCGCGAAGCCAGCCCTGGTGGGCGGGTTTCGACACTGCCACGCGCTGCATCTGTCGGCCGAAAGGCACGCGCCTCTCTGGCGCCACGCATCTTCAACCAAAGCAACGACTTCGGTTGACCTCTGCTACGGCAGGCACACGAACAGAATGCCGTCGACGGAGGTCGCGTGGATACGCTCGTAGCCCACAAAACGCTTGTTTTCGGGGAGCCTTCGCGAGGCTCAGAAGAAGCAGTGCAAGGCAGGAATGCCGATGGGAAAGGGCACAACTACCGCTCACGGTCTCATCGCGGAGCGCAAACCCAGTGTACCACGACTACTTTTGCACAACACAGATGACCTCCGCGCAAAGTTTCCCGGCCCTTCCAGACATCCCCACGCTCTGCCGATGCTTCCAAGCCTTAAGATCAATTTGATATGCAACCGACGCGCGAAGCTGTTCCGGAAAATTTCTCGTTTGATCTGCTGGTGGTCGGCTCGGGACCGAGCGGCCTGTCCTGCGCCATCGAAGCCCAGAAGGCGGGTCTGCGCACGGTCGTGGTTGAAAAGGGCTGCCTGTGCAACTCGATCTTCCACTTCCCGGCACACATGACCTTCTTCACCACCTCGGAGCTGCTCGAAATCGGCGGCATTCCCTTTCCCTGCGCGAACCCGAAGCCGACGCGCACCGAGGCGCTTGAATACTATCGTCACGTGGCGGCGCACCTTCGGCTCGACGTGCGAAGCTATCACCGGGTCGAGCAGATCGACGGAAGCGACGGCAGCTTCCGCGTGCATCTGCGCGACCGCTTCAACCGGACCTCGACGCTCAAGGCGCGCAAAATTGTGCTGGCCACCGGCTACTATGATCTGCCGAACCCGCTCGGCGTGCCGGGGGAGGATCTGAGCAAGGTCCGCCACTATTACAACGATCCGCATCCCTATGCGGGGCTCGACGTGATGGTGGTCGGCGGCAAGAACTCTGCAGCCATTGCCGCGCTCGAACTCTGGCGGCACGGAGCGCGCGTGACGCTGGTGCATCGCGGCGCGGGGTTGCACGAGCACGTCAAATACTGGATCAAGCCGGATATGGAGAACCGCATCAAACATGGCGAAATCGCGGCCCTGTTCGGCTCGCATCTGGTCGAGATCGCGCCCGACACGGTGGTGGTGCAAACGCCCACGGCCAAGCTGCGACTCGACAACCATTTTGTGCTGGCCATGACCGGCTACCATCCCGACTTCAGCTTTCTGGAAAGGCTGGGCATTCGCCTGGAAGGGCCGGAGCGGTTGCCGGCGCTCAATCCCGAGACGCTCGAAAGCAATATCGCCGGCATCCATCTGGCGGGCGTGCTGGTGGGCGGCGCGCGCACCAACGAGGTCTTTATTGAAAATGGCCGCGCCCACGGACAAAAAATTGCCGCCGCACTGACTGATGCGCGATGATGCTTTGGAAAAATCTGCTGGGCCGGACTCAGCATGCGCTCACGCCGCTCTGGCGAAAGATCCGGGGACGGCGATGGTGGCCGCGCTCGATTCGCTGGCAGATGCTGGCGGGCGTGGTTCTGCTTGAAACACTGTCCATCTGCCTGTTCATGGCGCTGCTTGTCTACCAACAGACCCGGGAGTCGCGTTTCCGCGCCGAAGTGCGCCTGATGTACGAGGCCAATTCCATGGCGGTGCAGGCACGCGAGGCCTTGCAGCAGGAACATCCAAGCTGGATCGGCCTCTCGGTCACCATGATGGGCGACGCACCCACCGTGGCCTCGGCCAAGATCACCGACCCGGTCGGCAATGTGTTGTTTTCGAGTCAGGGCGACCCGAGCCAGTACCCGCTCACGCACGAAGAGCGGGAGCAGATCGCGCAGCTTTCCGGCGACCAGTCGCATGTGTTCAGCTTCGGCGACCATCGCACCGAGGCCATCAGCGCCATCTACACCGGCTATGACCTGCGCGGTTATGCGTGGGTGGAATACAACCAGACATGGGAGCGGGAAGAGACGCTGGCGCTGCTGCGCAACACGGGGCTGTTCGCGCTGATCTGGATTGCCTCGTCGGCCGTGCTGGTGCTGCTGCTTTCGCGCGCCATCTCGCGGCCGCTCAAGGTGCTGCACATGGGCACGCGCAGGCTGATGAGCACCGCCCACAGCGCCAAGGACTTTCCTCTTCCGGTGGCCGTGCACAATGAACTGGGCGAGCTGATCGAGGCCTTCAACCGCATGGTGGCCTCTCTGGCCGAGCAACGCGCCGGGCTCAACGACACGCTTTCGCTACTCGATTCCATGCTGGCGCACGCGCCCATCGGGCTGGCCTTTTTCGACCGCAACAGCCGTTTCGTGCGCGTCAATCAGGTCTTTGCCTCACTGACGCGTCTGCCGCTGAGCCGGCATCTGGGCCGCACGCTGCCGGAACTGCTGCCACAGCCTGTCGCCGGTCAGCTTGAGTCTGCGATCGCGCGCGTCTTCAACGAACAGGAGGCTGTGCGCAATCTCGAGGTCGGCGGACAAACGCCCGAGGGCCGCGCCTGGACCTGGCTGGTGAGCGCCTACCCGGTGCTGACAACGCCGCACGAGGCGCGTTGGGTCGGCGTGATTCTGCTGGACACCACCGACCGCAAACGAGGCGAAGAGGCTCTGCGCAAGGCAGAAAAACTGGCCGTGACGGGCCGTCTGGCCGCCTCCATCGCGCATGAGATCAATAATCCGCTCGAGGCCGTCACCAACCTGCTCTTTTTGCTGCGCAACTACTGCCAACTGGACGACGCGGCACGCAACTATGTGAATATGGCCGAGCACGAGGTGCGGCGCGTCTCGGAGATCACCCAGCAAACGCTGCGCTTCTACCGCCAGTCGACGCAGCCCGCGCGGGTCGATGTGGCCGAGTTGCTTGACTCGGTGCTGAGCCTCTACCAGGGCCGCTTCCACACGCTGCAGTTGAACCTCGACCGTCGCTACGATCCCTCGATGGAGCTGTTCTGCTTCTCGGGCGAGATTCGGCAGATCATCGCCAACCTCGTCGGCAACGCCATTGACGCCTCGGCCTCCGGCGGCAACATCGTGGTTCACGCGCGCCGCTCGCGGCTGTGGAGCGATTCCAAACGCTCCGGCATCCGCTTCACCGTGGCCGACAACGGCTGCGGCATGGACGAGGAGGTGCGCAGCCACGCCTTCGACGCCTTCTTCACCACCAAGGAGACGACCGGCACCGGACTCGGCCTCTGGGTCAGCCTCGAGATCATCCAAAAGCACGGCGGCGTCATCCACATGCGCAGCCGCGCCGCCTCCCCGGGCCGCAACGCCGGCACCGTCTTCCAGTTCTTTATTCCAGATAAGGCGGGAAAGCAGGGGGCGTAGGGACTAGTTCCTGGTCCCTGCTCCCTCGGTCTCTAGAAAAAATCTCCGCTCACGTTTTTTATGTGCTACAGTCAGTAACATTATGGACAGTAACACACCTGCTACTCACGATCCGGTTGAACTTGGCGAGCTTGAGCGCGACCTTCTTTCACTTGTCTGGCGCGGCGGCGCGTTGACCGCCGAGCAGGTACGCGAGGCACTCGACCGTCCGCTGAAGGATTCGACGATTCGCACCGTGCTGCGCCGTCTGGAAGAAAAGGGCTATCTGGCGCACGAGGTGGAAAACCGCACCTTTGTCTACCGCCCGGCCGAGAGCCGGCAGAATGTGGCCGGACGCGCCGTGCAGCGCATCGTCGACTGGTTCTGCGAAGGCTCGGTCGAGGAGTTGCTGGTCGGCATGGTCGATGCCAACGTGCTTGGCCGCGACGAGTTGCAGCGGCTGGCCACGCGCATTGCCGAAGCCCAGAAAAAAGAAGCGTCCGCGCCCCGGGAGAAGTAAAATGCCCACGACTCTGATTGCACTGTTGGTTGCCTCGGCGCTGCGCGCGCTGGTGGTCGGGCTGGCCGTCTGGGCTGGCTTGCGGCTGTTGCGCATCGACAACGTCATTGCACAAAAAATGGCGTGGACGCTGGTGCTGGCCACGGCCTTTCTGTTGCCACTGGTTCCGGCCTCGCTGCCGCTACCGATGCCGCTGCCGCAGCTTTCCGCCCTCTGGCTAGCGCCGAAGCCGGCTCCGCACAAGGCCGCCGAGCCGCAAAACCTCGTCGCCGCACCCGTCGTGGAGCAGGCCGCGCCGTCGCAGGCAGAAGCCATTCCCGAGGTCAAAGCCTCCGCGCATATGCAACAACATCGCACGGCGACAACGCCAGCAACCGGCGCCACACTGTCGATTGAATCGCTGCAAGAGATCGCTAATCCGTCTTCCCCGTCGGTGCCGTCGACACACTTCCCCGTGGGGATGTTGCTCAGCGCGCTCTATCTGGCCGTTGCGACATTGCTGCTGGCGCGCCAGCTCTACGGCCTGGCACACACGCTGCACATCTGGCATGCGGCCGCGCCCACGCACCACATCCACGGCGCGGCGGTGCGCTTCAGCCGGCGCATCAGTTCACCGGTCACCGTCGGCTCGGCCGTGTTGCTGCCCACGGCGGCCTCTTTGTGGAGCGAGGAACGGCTGCGCATTGTGCTGGCCCACGAACGCTCGCACATTCTCGAAAAAGATTTTTATCTGCAGTTTTTCGCAGGTCTTTACGCCGCACTCTGCTGGCCGAGTCCGCTCGGCTGGGGACTGAAGCGCAAGCTCTACGAACTGGGCGAGGCCCTCGGCGATCGTGCCGGTGTGGAGGCATCTGAAAGTCCCGCCTCCTATGCCCTGCTCATTCTTGAATTCGCGGCACTGCCGCGCCCAACCGTGATAGGAGTTGCCATGGCACGCACCAGTCATCTTTCCCAGCGCATCGATCGTCTTCTCGACGAAGCGCGCTTCCACAATGCCTTTGCCCGCAGCCGCCGCGCTCTGCTGGCTCTGCTGGTTGTTCCAGCGGCGCTGCTGACGGCCACGGCACTGGTTCGCGTGGAAGCAGCCACGCCGCAGCAGGCTGCACAGCCCGCGTCGGCCACGGCGCAGGCTCCGGCGGATGCGGCCACCGAGCAGCTTCCGCCGCCGCCACCAGAAGATCCGCAAGGCCCGCCACCGCCGCCCGAAGGCGCGCAGGGCACAATGCCACCGCCGCCGCCGCCCGAGGGTGGACCGCAGAATGGCCCCGGTGGACCTGGAGCTCCCGGTGGGCAGAACTTCGCGCAGGCTCCGCAGGGCGCTGGACATGCTGGCCCGCAGCGCGACTTCGGTCCGCACGGTGATCCTTACGCGCTTGTCGAAAACGGCACGTTCGCCTCGCAATCGGACTTCGGCCGCCCGTCGGCTCCGGCCGAGCTGATCGAGAAGGCGCGCAAGCAGACCAAGAGCGAGAACTTTCTGCTCTTTGAACATGGGGGCAAAAGCTACATTGTCGACGACCCGGCGGTGATCGCCAGGCTCGAGGCCACGCACAAGCCGATGCAAGAGCTCGGCGAACAGATGAAGGCTCTCGGAGCGCAAATGCGCGTCGAGGGGGAGAAGCAGCGCGCCGATTTCCAGAAGCAGATGGAGCAGGTGCGCAAGCAGGTGAGCGAGATCAAGGTCCCTGATCTGACGAAGGAGATGGAGCAGGCCAACAAGGCGCTGGCCGCGCTCAAGGCCAAGCAGGGCAGTGTCATTGACCGCGCGCAACTGGCCGATCTGCAGCGTGAACTCGCCAGCGTGCAACAGCAACTGGCGCGCCTCGAGTTTGGCGGTATGCAGCCACCTCATTTTGACGGTCCGCGCGGACCAAAGCCGGGCGACTCCATGCACCAGCTCGGCGGTGAGATGGGCAAGCTCGGCGGCCAGATGGGCCGGCTCGCACATGAGCAGGACCAGACCACGC
Organism: Acidobacteriaceae bacterium UBA1307; assembly: GCA_002307235.1. GTDB lineage: Bacteria > Acidobacteriota > Terriglobia > Terriglobales > Acidobacteriaceae > Telmatobacter. The sequence goes on along the minus strand of DBTV01000035.1, from coordinate 7,739 downwards.
GCTCCATCATCGACGACAGCCTGAAAAACGGCAAAGCCAAGCCTGTGCAGTAGAAGGGGCTGCGGGACCAGAAAACAGTGAGCAGAAAAGAGTGGGCGCTTTACGTGGCCCACTCTTTTTTGTGCGCACGCACGGCAGACTGTTCTTCATTCACTGCTCACTGTTCCATTGCTCCCTTAGTCCCTAGCCCCTAGTCCCTAGTCCCTTAGTCCCTCGTCCCTGCTCGCACAGTGTTGCGGGACGGGCGCGTTCTGCGAATACGAGCGCGTCACATGCAGCCGATCCATGAAGACGTAGCGCACGCGCACGCCGTTGTAACTGGCGGGCAGTTGCGCCGGAACCTGGTGCTTGTCCACATAGATCACCAGCGCAGCCTCGGCCGGGTTGTCGTAACTTTGGCCCACCCCCACGCCGAAAATGGCTGGCTGGCTGCGCATCAGCCCGGCGACGATTTTCTGTTTGGCAGCCAGCGCTTGCGCAAAAACCGAGCCCGCCAGCGGTGGCAGCGCACCGGCCAGCAACGGGCTTTCGGGCGCCGTTGCCTGCGCGATGGCATGCGGCGTCGTCGGCACGATCACGGTCCGCACATCCTCGACGAAATCCGGCACCGCGCCATGATGGCTCTCGGCGACGAAGACGATGACCGCCGCCGCACCCGGCTGATCGACGCTTTTGCCCGCCGCCACGCCAAGCACACCCTGGGCAGGATTGACCCATCCGCGCGCGGTGAGCATGGCCCGTTGCAGCCGCGCGGTCTCCGCTGCGCTCAGCGTGCGCGCCAGGGCCGCGGCCGCCGTGTTGTTGCCGTAGCTCAGGCAACTGACCGGGTGGTCATTCGCGCCGGTAAAGCGGAAACTGGCGCCCTCACCCTCCGCTGCGCCGAGCGCGTCCAGCACCTCGTGCGCGGGATTAGCCACCGCCTCGACGACGCCCGCCACATCGAGGCCACCGGCAAAGAGCAGGCCGACCGGCTCGGCCGTAGCCGCGTCCACCACCAGCGCGCCCGAGTCGCCCGCATCGCTGAA
>DBTV01000035.1:0-6535 GCA_002307235.1 Acidobacteriaceae bacterium UBA1307 | reverse complement strand
CCCCCCGCCACATCGAGGCCACCGGCAAAGAGCAGGCCGACCGGCTCGGCCGTAGCCGCGTCCACCACCAGCGCGCCCGAGTCGCCCGCATCGCTGAACTGGTTGCCGCTTGCACCAATCTGGTTGCGAAAGACCTTGGTCAGGTAGGGCTTCGTCTCGGCGCAGTCGGTGTAATAGGCAACCTCGATGTCGAGCGCGACGGCACTGACCGCGCCGCAGGTGAGCCCGGTAGTGCGGCCGCTTTTGGCGACGCGCATGGCCAGCGAGGGCGACAGGCCACGGCCGCCAGTCGAGGAGATGCCCGGAGGCGCGGCGGCCAGCGTGCCATCGGCCGAGCGCGCGCCCAGTTCCAGCACCGCGCCCGTGCCATCGACCGCATGCACGTTGATGCGCGCCAGAGCCGCATCGACGTTGGTCGAGCCGAGCTTGAGCGGCGGCCAGTGCGCCAGCGCACCCACCAGCGTTGTGCCCTCGCCCGCGCCATTCGGCACGCAGCCATTGTCGATCAGCCCGGGCTGAATGATGGCGTCGCCCGCCGCGCCCTGATCGTTGCGCGCCAGCACATGATTGTTGCTGAGCAGATATTGGTGGCCAACGTTGTCGCGCACCAGAGCGCCGAGCGTGCCGCTGCAACAGTCGAGGATGCGCCCGCCGGCCACATCGTAATCGCGATTGTTGCCGCCCGAGCTGCCAAGCAGCACCGGCATCGGCTGCTCAAGCTCGTGCGCCGCCGGATTGCTGGCGATGCGCGCCGTGTTGAGCAAAATCTGCGTGGCGGTGGTGGCCTTTTCCGTGCGCGCCACCAGCCACGTGCTGCCGGTGGCGGCGATCAGCGCCGGCGCCGTGTAGGTGACCGAGCAGCGCGTGTAAGCCGAGGACTCATGCTGGCAGTGCGCGCCGCTGAGCGTGCCCATGCCGCCGGTGCTGCCCGTCGCCGTTGAAGCGAGCGAGAAGCGGATCGCCGCATTGCCGCCAGCCTCGGCCAAAAATCCGGTGACCGTGACGGCATCGTTGGCGCCGAGGGCGACGTTTTCTGGCGCGAGCGGCTGCAAAAAGCCCGGCAGAATCGTCAGCACCGCCGTCGCCGAAAGCTCTGTGCCCTTGAGCGTGGCCGTCACCGCCACCTGCGCGCGGTCGGCGGTCAGATAGCTGGGTGGCGTGTAAAGGCCGGAATCGGTGATGGTGCCCGGACCGCTGGTGGCATCGCCGCCGCTCAGGCTCCAGACGACATTCGCCTCGCCGCCACCGTGCAGGATGGCGCGAAACTGCTCGGCCTGTGCGCCGTGGTTGCCGCTGGCGTTGCAGCCGGTGCAGTTGGTATCGATGACGGCCACGCCGGGCGAGAGCGAAAAACGCTCATTCGCGGGTTTGGCCGTGAGCCCGTCGCCGCTGCATCCCGTCACGACCGCCAACGCCGCCAGCAACGCCAGACCGACGCAGCGCGACAACGCACTGGAACAGCTTGAGGCAGTCGGCAATGCTGAAAGCGAGCTTCGCAAAAAGACCTCGAAAAAAGGACAGCTTCCATCTTAGACGAGCCTTCGTGCAGAACCGGATGCGGCGTCATCTGCGACGCATCGGGAGACGCAACAGAGCAAAAACAGAACGAAATCCGCACCAATTTTTCGAGCCCCCGCAGGGCGCGGCCAGGGCTCGGCAAACACAAGCGAATCAAGGCCAAAGGAGACTGTCTTTCCCGTGCGCTGCTGCGTTTTTTTTGCGCATCGGAGCAGCTAAACCCAGCGTCCGAGGCCATTTGGCGAGACACGGCGCAGTTTTCGCCCTTACAATGGAAGATATACATAGGGTTTGTGCGTAAGAAAAATTTGTGGAGGAACCAATGGCGAAGGCAGCACAGGAATCGGCAAACAGCACGGTAAGCGAAGAAGAACACAAGCGTCAGGATCACCAGAAACAGGCCGTGCAGGAGCGGCAGCGGCAGGCACTCTCCTTGCAGCGCGAAAATATTCTTTCGCAGCGCACCTCGAATCCGAATCGTCGCGCCGCGCTTGAAGACGCGCTGAAGATGATCGAAGGTCAACTGGCGCAGCTCGGATAATCGCATGCCACGGACGCCCAGGCGGGCGTCTTTGTCGTTTCAGGTGCACCCTTGCGCCCGCAGGTGTGTGAAGCAAGTTTTTTGCGTCCAAAAGAAAACCCGGCACGGAACTCCGCACCGGGTTGATTCAGTACCCATCAAAAAATCCCAGAAAAAATCAGCTCTCGCGATGGAAGAGCAGCGAGTTGGCCTGATCGACGCAGGTCATCGAGATGCGCGCGATGTTGACGTGCGCCGGACGGCTGGCGACCCACAGGATCGTCTCGGCCAGATCCTCGCTGGTCAACGGCGTAATGCCCTGATAGACCTTGGCGGCCTTCTTCTCGTTGCCGTGGAAGCGCACCAGACTGAACTCGGTTTCCACCGCGCCGGGATCGATGCAACTGACGCGGACCGGGGTGCCGAGCACGTCTTGCCGCAGAGCATCATTGAGCGTGATCACCGCCGCCTTGGTGGCACAGTAGACCGCGCCGCCGCCATAAGGCAGCTCGCCGGCCGTCGAGCCAAGGTTGATGACGTGGCCCTGCTTGCGCACCACCATGCCAGGCAGCACGGCGCGCGTGACGTAGAGCAGCCCCTTGAGGTTGGTGTCGATCATCTCTTCCCAGTCGTCGATCTTGCCGGTGTAGAGCTTTTCAAGGCCGCGGCTGAGCCCGGCGTTGTTGACCAGAATGTCGATGGCCGCCCAATCCTCAGGCAGCGCATCGATGGCGCGCTGCACGTCGAGCCGGTTGCGCACGTCCAGGTTGATCGAGTGAACCGCCTCGGCTCCGCGCTCGAGCGCCGCGCCAGCCACGGCGGCCAGCTTGCCCGCCCGACGCGCCACCAAAAGCAGGCGCGCTCCCTCGGCGGCAAAGGCCAGCGCGGTGGCAGCGCCAATGCCACTGCTGGCGCCGGTAATCAGTGCAGTTTTTCCCTTGATGCCCATGGCTTCCATCCTAACGAATCAGGGCTAGGCTCTGCCCCGCTGCCGCGCCATGTGGTACTGGCCGGTGGCCCAATCCTCGTCCGCGCGGCCTTCGGCGATGGCTTCGGCAAACTGCGCCTCGATGGTTTCGCCCAGCGCGACGCGGGTTCCCTTTGCGGCGGCCGCCTCACGCAGCAGCCGCAAATCCTTTGCTCCCAGGGCAACCGTGGCACCGGGCTGCGCGGGCGGGTTCAGCATGACGTCAGCGTAGTTGGCGTAAAACGGCGACTGGAAGAGCGCGCTGTTGATCGCCTCCATAAACCTGGCCGGATCGATGCCCTGCCCTTCAGCGTAGACAAAGGATTCGCTGAGCCCTTGCAGCATCGAACAGATCAGGAAATTGCCGCCCAGTTTGACCGCGTGCGCCTGCTCGGGCCGCTCGCCGACGATCGTGAGTCCGCGCGCAAAGCTGGCCACGATGGGTCGAACATGCTCGATATGGTTCTTTTGGCCGGCGGCAACGATCCAGAGCTTGCCCGCCTCGGCCACGCTCGGACGTCCGAAGACGGGAGCTGCCACATAATCGACCTTGCGCCGGGCGTGCTCGGCGGCTAGCCGTGCCGACAAGGCCACGCTGATGGTGCCCATGGCCCAATGCAACTGGCCGGGCTGGAGCGCGTCGATCAGTTGCGCCGAGCCGAAGAAGATCTCATCATAAGCCGCATCGTCGAAGAGCATCGTAAGGACGAGTTCCGCTCCCGCGACCGCTTCGGTCGGCGTCGCCGCCACCTGCGCGCCCCAGGGCTCAAGCGCCCGGGCCCGCTCCGGCGTCCGGTTCCATACCGTCAGTTCGTGGCCTGCCTCGGCCAGATGATGCGCGATCGCCGTGCCCATCTTGCCCAGCCCTAAAAATGCAATCTTCATTGCGACCCCCTACGTGCCCATTGTCCGCGCAAGCGCTGGCGAACGCAATCGCGGTAAAAGCCGTACGCATGAACGCCGTGCAGGGCATTTTCTCTCGGCACTTTCTTCCCTTGCAAAAAAATTCAAAAAAGAACTTGCCATTCATGGATGGAATCGCGCTAGAATCGCGAACCATGAGCGAAGGCAGCTATGTTGCATACATTCTAGCCAGCAGCAGTCGCACGCTGTCGATCGGCGTCACCAGCGACCTGCGCAAGCGCGTCTTCAGCCACAAGCTGCAGGTGCATGAGGGCTTTACGGCCCAGGATACGTGTGACCGGCTGGTCTGGTACGCATCCTACCCGGATGCCTCCCTGGCTCTGGCCCGCGAACAGCAGCTCAAGGAATGGCCAGCGGAGAAGCTCCAGACGCTGATCTCGGCAGCGAATCCGGAGTGGACGGACCTGAGTCAGGACTGGTTCGAGGCGGCAGATTTCGAGATCGTGCTCGAGCAGGCGCCGCTCTAGCCTCACCCGATTCTCCGCGCGCGGCCACGCCCGAGCGAATGCGGGTTTGTGCGCAAACACAAAGCCCCGGCTCTCCTTCGAGAGCGCCGGGGCTTTGTGTTTTATTGGATCGATCTGCCGGCTAGTTCGGCTGGCCTGCGGGTTTGTCGGCGGCGAAGCTGCACTCCGGGCACTGGCAGACGCGCCGCAGATACTCCCAGGAGTAGAGGCCGCTCTTGTGACCGTCCTCCCAGTCAAACTGGATCGCGTAACGGCCCACGGCCTTGGCGCTGGCCGGTTTGGCGGGCGGCTCGTACATGGGCAACAGTTGCGCGGGCTTGGGGCTAGGCACGCCGGGGGCGCGCTTGTCAGCCTTGCGTTCTCCCACACAGGTCGCGCAGGGACAGGCGGCGCGCAGCCAGGGGAAGCTCCAGGCGCTTTTGTGGCCATCCTGCCAGTCGATCTCCAGGCCCCGGTTCTCGCTGAGCAGCACCCGAACCTTGGCCGGCGTCGTCGCCGTGCGCGGCAACGGACGGTTTTCCTCGGCCAGCCTGGCCTTCTCTTCCTCGGTGGTAAAACGAATCCCCTCGTGGCTCATGGCCTCATTTTATCGTGAGCCTCCAGTCTCTGTTTGCCTTTTCGGCGCTCTGTTTTGGGGAGTTTGGGAGGGGTTTTCTGGAAATTTCTCCGGCTGTCGGCCAGAACTGGCGCGGACCGCGTCTCTAAATAGTTGAAAAATATAAAGTAAATAAAATTTTCATTATCTTAGTCAATTACTATCATATTTAATGAATCACTTATGTTATATTTTCATCAGATTGATTGAGCGGTTCGGACTCAAGGTCCGCACCAGAGATCAAACAACACATCAGGAGGTACAGAATCATGGCAATCACTCGTTTGGATCCTTTCCGGGAAGTCGTCGCACTGCAGAACCGCATGAACCATCTCTTCCGCGACCTGAACGATGAAGAGAACCCCGTGGCCGCCGCCAGCTTTGTGCCGGCCGTTGACATCTACGAGGACCGGAACAGGGTTGTGCTCAAGCTCGAGGTCCCGGGCGTCGACCAGAAGGACCTGAAGGTCTCGGTCGAGGAAAACACGTTGACCGTGGAGGGCGAGCGCAAGCTCGAGGCCGAGGAAAAGGAAGAGAACTTCCACCGGATCGAGCGCCGCTACGGCAGCTTCTATCGGGCCTTCACTCTGCCGCCGACCGTCGATGTTGACAGCATCGACGCCAACTACACGGCGGGCATTCTGAAGCTCGAGTTGAAGAAGAAGCCCGAGGCGCAGCCCAAGCAGATCGAGGTCAAGGTGGCGGCGTAGAGGCAGCCCCCGAGCCGCTAGCTTTTAGCCGCTAGCTGCTCACTGCGACACAACCCTTTGCCGGGCGGCCAAAACCGCCCGGCATTCGCACATTCCCCCGGCTCGATTCGGGACCACGCACTGAAAGTCCGCCGTCGATCGGGGAAATCAACAAGCGCCGCCCAGGGCGGCATCTTGCACAATGGAGCTGGAAGCTGAAAGCTAACAGCCAGGAGCTGTTCTTATGGCCATTCGTTGGGACAAATTCACCGTCAAGGCGCAGCAGGCCGTGCAGCAGGCGCAAACGCGCGCGGCCAGCCTCGGCAATCCGGAGCTGGCGCCGATCCATTTGTTGCTCGCACTCATCGAGGACCGCGAGGGCGTGATTCCCTCCGTGCTTGAAAAGATCGGCGTACCCATCGAACGGCTCGAACACGAGTTGCACACCCTTGAAGAGAAGCTGCCGCGCGTGGCTGGCGATGCCGCACAACCCAATGTGAGCCGCGACTTGAATCGCGCCCTCGATCAGGCCTTTCATGAGGCAAGCAACTTCAAGGACGAGTACGTTTCGACCGAGCATCTGCTGCTCGGCATCGCGCACCTGAAGGGCGATGCGGCCTGCGATGCGTTGTCTGGCCATGGTGCCACGCGCGAGGCGATTCTGAAGGCGTTGACAGCAGTGCGCGGCAACCAGCGCGTCACCGACCAGAACCCCGAAGCCAAATTCCAGGCGCTTGAAAAATACGCAAAAGATCTGACGGAGCTGGCGCGACGCGGCAAGCTCGATCCGGTGATTGGCCGCGACGACGAAATCCGCCGCGTGGTGCAGATTCTCTCGCGCCGCACCAAGAACAA
>DBTV01000021.1 GCA_002307235.1 Acidobacteriaceae bacterium UBA1307 | reverse complement strand
GCCGCACCGTCGGCGCCGGCACGGTGGCCGAGATCATCAAGTAAGTTTGACAGGGAACAGTGGGCGGTGAGCAGGCTCAAGAGTCTGCTCACGGTTCACTAAAAACTGTTCACTGTTTGGAAGGATTTTTCAATGCGCGAAATCATCACGCTGCAGTGTTCCGAGTGCAAAGAGCGGAACTATTCGACGACGAAGAACAAGAAGACGACCACCGGCCGCCTGGAACTGAAGAAGTTCTGCAACCGCTGCCGCAAGCATCAGGTCCACAAGGAATCGAAGTAAGCCAGATTCTGGTTTGCTTCTCGCAGCCAGCTTGACCTCGGGCGCAAGCCGCGTAGACAATCAAGTTGGAAGCGGGAAGCCGACAAGGCTTCTTCTAGGGGCGTAAGCTCAACGGCTAAACTGTCGGTCTCCAAAACCGAACTTGGGGGTTCGAATCCCTCCGCCCCTGCCAGATTGAGCACGGAACGGCCGGCCTAAATGTGCCGGCCGTATAGGATTGTAAGGATGGCGACAAAGATGGCGATCGAAAGCGTTGAAAGCGGGTTCGGCGGAATCGGCGGAACCTGGAACCGTTTCACGCAGTTTTTGACCGATGTGCGCAGCGAAATGCGCAAGGTCGTGACCCCCTCGCGTGAAGAGGTGAAGGTTACCACCACGGTCGTGGTCGTGACGGTCTTTGTTTTCGGCGTTTATTTCATGGTCGCCGATTGGGTCTTCCGGGTGGGCGTGGATCGCCTGCTGAACAAGCTCGGCGGCATGCAGTAAGGTTTCGGGCACAGCCTCGAATCGAGAAGAAAATGGCAGAAGAGATCGAACAAATCGCCGGTGATCCGGAACAGAACCAGCCGGAAGCGCAATCGCAGGCCGAGGCCGCGGGCGAGTCGCTCGAGCCGCCTGTCAACGAGAATTTCAAGTGGTACATCCTGCACGCCTACTCCGGCTTTGAGCGTCGCGTTCGCGACTCGCTCAAGAGCCGCGTAGAGGCCTTTGGCCACGGCCACAAGGTAGGTCGCGTGATGATCCCCACCGAGCCGGTGACCGAGATCGTCAACGGCAAAAAGCGCACCGTTGAGCGGTTGTTCCTGCCCGGCTATGTGCTCGTCGAGATGGAACTCGACAACGACCTCTGGCACATCATCAAGGACACCCCCAAGGTGACCGGCTTCCTCGGCACGGGCGACAAGCCGGTGGCCCTGAGCGAAGCCGAGGTCGGCACCATTCTCTTCCGCAGCGAGACCAGCAAGGACAAGCCGCGGATGAAGATCAAGTTTGAGAAGAACGAGCAGGTCCGCATCACCGACGGCCCGTTCGCCAACTTCAACGGCATTGTCGACGAGATCAACGAAGATCGCGAGACCCTCAAGGTCATGGTCACCATCTTCGGCCGCTCGACGCCTGTCGAAATGGAGTTTGGCAAAGTCGAAAAGATTGCGTAGTTGCAGCTTCGAGCTATTAGCTTCCAGCTTCTAGCCGGTCAGGGAACCTAGCACCCCCGGTTGGACGCAAACGTTCGAAGGGCAACACCAAAATTAGTGGATGAATTACCAGCCAATCGTTCAAGCTAGGGGCGAGAGGCTGGCCCACGAGGAAATATCATGGCAGCTCCGAAGAAAATCACCGGTTACGTCAAGCTTCAGATTGAAGCGGGCAAGGCGACTCCTGCACCTCCCGTTGGCCCCGCGCTCGGTCAGGCTCAGGTCAACATCATGGAGTTCTGCAAGCAGTTCAACGCGCGCACGCAGAACAAGGAAATGGCCGGCCTGATTATCCCGGTCGTCATCACCGTCTATGGTGATCGCACCTTCTCGTTCGTGACCAAGACCCCGCCGGCCGCCATTCTGCTCAAGAAGGCCGCCAAGATCGAAAAGGGATCGGGCACGCCGAACAAGGACAAGAAGGGCCGCGTCACCGAGGCTCAGATCCGCGAGATCGCCACCCAGAAGATGCCCGACCTCAACGCCGCTTCCGTCGAAGCCGCGATGAAGAGCATCAAGGGCACCGCGCGCTCCATGGGTATCGACGTCATCGGCTAACTGCCGGCGTTCGGTCCTAGCAGATTCAAAAAGCCCTCCCACACGGGAGGGCTTTTTGCGCGGCTGCGGAACTTGTCGGCGTGTGATTCCGTAGGATGAGTCATGGCTATCCGTGAACTCTACATCGACCGCCTGCGTGTCGCACTCACGGCGCTGGTCATTCTCCATCACACCGCCATCACCTATGGCGCTTCGGGCAGCTGGTTCTACAACGAGCTGCGCCCCTCCTCGGCGCCCTCCAGCCTTCTGCTCACCCTCTTCGCGGCCACCAATCAGGCCTATTTCATGGGATTTTTCTTCCTGCTGGCCGGCTACTTCACGCCACCCTCGCTTGAGCGCAAGGGCTATGCGCGCTATCTGGGCGACCGGCTTCTGCGCCTCGGCCTGCCGCTGCTCTTCTTTATCCTCGTGCTCGGCCCGGCGACCGCCGGCCTTGCAACGTGGGCGCAGGGCGACGGCTTTTGGCCGACCATCCTCTGGCTCTGGCATCATCAACGCATCATCAACGGGCCACTCTGGTTTGCGCAGACTCTGCTGCTGTTTGCCCTCGCCTATTGCGGCGGTCGCGCAATTTTTGGCGCAAAGCTGGAAGCAAGCGCGCGCACGGTGCGTGCGGTTCCCTCCGGCTTCCGCTGGCTGCTCGCCGCCCTCGGCGTTGGTGTGGCGGCCTGGGCGATTCGCCTGGGCATTCCCGTGGGCAAAAACCTCTTCGGACTGCAACTCGGCTACTTTGCGAGTTACATCTTTCTCTTTGTGCTGGGCACGGCGGCCTGGCGCCACGACTGGCTGCGCCAGCTCACAGTGCGCCATGCGCGGCCCTGGATCGCGGTCATGATTCTGGCCTTGCTCAGCCTGCCGGTGGCGCTCATGCTTGGCGACACGCATCGCGGCGCGGGCAGTTCCGGCTTCGAAGGTGGACTCCGTTGGCAGGCGGCCTTCTATGCTCTGTGGGAGCCGTTCATCGCCTGGGGAGCCATTGCATTGTTGCTGCTCCTCTTCCGTCGCTATGGCAACCGGCCCTCGCGGCTGGGGGACTGGCTCGGCCGCCGCGCCTATGCCGCCTACATGCTGCATGCGCCAGTGCTGGTCGCCGTCGCGCTGGTCCTGCATGGGTGGTCGGCGCCCGCGCTGGTGAAGTTCGCCACGACCGGCCTGCTGGCCTGCGCGATCACGTGGCTCGTCGCCGACCCTCTCGTTCGACTTCCAGGCCTGCGTCGCGTTCTGTGAGAGGCAATTGTTAGCTGTTAGCTAAGAGCTAAAAGCTAACAGCTGTCTTGCTAAAACCACCGCCCCAACGTGAAGAAGACCTTGCGGTGGCCGGTGTCGCCGACCGAGACGCCGACCGTGATCAGTCCCATCGGCGTGTTGCCGATCAGCCCAACAATGCCGTCCTGGCGGAGCAGAACCCGCTGCTCGGGGGACCAGATCTCGCCGCCCTCGTAGCCGAAAACGCCATAGAGACCGTGTCCCAATCCGGTCGGCAATGAGGCAATGCGGCGCATATAGGCGGTGCGGGCCAAAAAGACATCCGTGCCCCGGTACTCATCGAAGCTTGAGGCAGACAGACGCATCGGGCCACCCAGCGTGAACCGGTAGGGCTCGGCTACATTGGTGCGCAGGTACGAACTTACCTCGCCACTCACGCCGAGAATATGCTCCGGCCGAATCGAGTAGGTTCCTCCCATCGCGAAGTGAAGCAGCGGCGCATTGCTGCTTTGCTCGGCGTGGTAAAGCGCGCCGCCCGCCGCCGTCATCCGCCATCCGACAGGGGACAATGTGCTGGTCTGGGCGTGGTCAATGGTCAGCCGCAGTTGTCCGCTCTGTGCCGAACCGGACAGAAACGGCCCTCCCCCGGTGCCCGTCACCTGATTCCAGTGCGTGTTGGCAAAGCGCCACTCAGTAGCCAACTGTGTCGAATGCGAAAAGGTGCGTCCTGCCGCCACGCCCGCTACCAAATTCGTCAGCGACCGTTCAGCGATGCGCGCCTGATTCTGCCAGATGTAGACCGGCTCCGTGCTCACCTCGGCCAGCGGTTGTACAAAGTAACCGTGCGGCGACAGCAGTTTGTAGTACTCGATTGCAAGGCTGTTCATGGTGCCCAGCCGTGATGTCGCGCGCAGCTCCGAGCCAAAGCCGCCCAGGTTCTGCGCCACCAGCCGCAGGTTCAGCGTTACGCGCATCAGGTTGTTGGTCGTGCCGGAGTACTCGGGCGCCAGCAGCAGATAGGGTGGCCCGATTGGGTCATTGTTGAGTTGCACGCGCACGCCCGTCTCGGTCGGCGCATTCTCTGGCGCAAAGGTCTCGAAGCTGGCCGTCATGCCACCCGCCGCCTGAATGCCTTTGAGCGCCTCCAGCGTGCTTGCAGGACGAATCGGCTTTCCCGCCAGCGGTTTCATGTCGTGTGTCACCTGGGCCTGTGCACTGGCGCTGCCGCCGACGATGCTGATCCTTTGCAGAAGACCCGGCTCGGGCCGAATGCGCGCCCGCCGCGCCGCCAGATAGCTCTTCCACTCTGTTTCGTTCAGCATGTAGGGCCGCAGTACGGCGCGGTTGGCCTCGGCCGCGCTGTAGCCTGCCGCCATCAGCGCCACGCCCTTGTCATAGTCCATGCCGGTGAACTTGCCCACGTCGACCACAATCACCCGGTCGGCTGCCTTGATCCCCTCGGCTTCGTTGCGCGCAATACCCACGGAAAACGCGCGGTCCAGCACGCCGAAGACCGAGCCGATATCGATCTTTTTGAGCAGTTGCGCATCCAGATGCACGGCAATCACCACATCGGCGTGCAGATCGCGCCGCACCACGTCCGACGGCAGGTTGTCGACGATGCCCCCGTCCACCAAAGCATGTCCGTCCGCACCGATGACCGGGGGAAAGACGCTCGGAATCGAGATCGAGGCGCGCACCGCATTGGGCAGCGGTCCGCGCGTGAACACCACCGGCCCCAGCGTGTTCAGATCCGTCGCCACGCAGCGGAAGGGAATGGGCATCTGGTCGTAGTCGAGCGCCTCGCTGTTGTAGGCGGACATTTGCCGGGCCAAGAACTCGTTGACGCCCCGATCACTCAAAAGTGCGTTACGTAACTGCGGCCCGTGGCGCAGTCCGACCGAGATGGAGCCCGGCAGCTCGCGCCGGTCCTCGCGCCTTCGGTAGTCGATGTCGGTATAGCGCGGCTGCAGGGTAAACACTGCGGTGAAGGCGTTGCCCGTCGCCAGTGTGCGCAACTGCTCGACCGTCATGCCCGAGGCATAGAGACCGCCGATTAGCGAGCCCATGCTCGTGCCCGCCAGCCGGTCCACCGGAATGCGGTTGTCCTCCATCCACGCCAGCACGCCGATGTGCGCCAGCCCCAACGCTCCGCCGCCCTCCAGCGCCACACCGATCACTGGCCGGCCCACCGTCGAATCCTGCGCCGTGCACAGGCCGGTAGCCAGTAGTAGCGTCATTGCGAAGCCTCGCAGTTGCATCTTCATCTCCCCGAACAAATCGTCGCTACAGTCTATGACGCGCCAGCGCAGGTCGCGCAGCATCATTTTTGCACGAGTCTCTGGGATCCAAACCGGCAAAAACCCTCTGCGTCATTGTCACGCGTATCGTTTTCCCAATGCGATTCCGCTTATCCTGAAAGAGCATGGTCTCGCTCAATCTGCATTCGATGGCCGTCTTCTCGACGGTGGAGTTTTCCGGTGTCGTTGCCGGTGCCCTGGCCGGAGCCTTCGAGGCCCGCCGGCATCGCACCCACCCCTATGACCTGATCGGCGTTCTCGGCCTGGCCATCGTCACCGCCCTCGGCGGCGGCATCACCCGCGATGTGCTTTTGCAAAAGGGCCCGCCGCTGGCCTTTCTCGACGCCCGCTATCTGCTCGTGGCGCTGGCCGCCGGCGGCTTCGCGCTGCTGTTCGGTGGATGGGCGCAGGGCTTCGTCGCGCGCTTCATCTGGTTTGCTGATGCCGCCTCGCTCGGCCTGTTCAGCGTGGCTGGTGTCAGCCGCGGACTCAATGCCGGGCTGACCCTGCTGCCCTCGGTCCTGCTAGGCCTTATCACCGCCGCCGGGGGCGGACTTTGGCGCGATGTGCTCATGGGTCGGCCTCCGCGCGTCTTCGAGCGGGGCGAGCCCTACACGCTGGCCGCGCTGCTGGCCGCGCTCGTCTTTCTCGGTTGCGAGCACTTGGGCTGCGACCGCTCCATCTCCACCGCCGCCGGGTCGCTTTCGGGACTCGTTCTCAAGCTGCTTTCGGCCCGCTTCCAGTGGAAGACCGTGGCCGTCAACGACGTGCATCAGCGCGAGGAATAGCGAAAATCTCTCCGCGCAAAAAAGGCTCTCTCCGCAAGGAGAGAGCCTTTTGTCTGTGCATCGGTGGCCGCGTGGCGTCGTCTTACTTCGTCGGCGCAGGGGTGAACATCTCGTTCCTACGGCCCGGCTCGGTCTTCGGCTTGGGCTTCGGCGCCTTCTTCGTTTCTTTCCTGCCTTTATCCTTGTTTCCCATTCCGCAAGCATGACACAAAAAGCGCCCGATGCAAACTGCAGGCTGTGCGGTTCCCGGTTTTTTGTGCCGTTCCGGGCAACCGCGCGCGGGCTTTACGGCAGAATGTAGCGCACGTTGACGAACTGCACAAACTCATGCGCATCCTTCGGCGCCGCCGGTGCCACGTACCACGGCGCGCGTTGCACATACGAGCTTTGCGTCGTCAGTTGCAGCCCGCCATAGAGCGGATTCTTCCAGATCGAGGTCACCGTGTCGAAGGTGATCTCCTGAATCACGCGGTTGTTCGAGTTCGCGCTGCCCGGAAAGCCGTAGCCGACATAGGTCGTCTTGGTCACGCTCGGGTCCAGCCCGTAACGGCGCTGGAAGTATGCGCCGCTGGCCAGTGCCGCCACCGTCAGCTTCTTCGTCACATCCCACTCGACCGAGCTGATCGCCGAGCCGGAGTGGATCTTCGCAATCGAGAACGGCGAGGTCGCCTTGCCCGGTTGCAGCACGACAAAGCCCGGCCCAATGCCGCCCATGTAGCGCGCGCCGCCATCGCTCCAGTAGCCGGTGTTGATGAACCGGAAGCCCTTGAACAACTCCAGCTGGGTGTTGGCCGCAATCGCGCCGCCTACCCGCGTATCCTTGGCCGTCACCGTCTTGGTCACGCTGACCGGCGTCACGATGCGGACCGTCGTCAGCAGCCCGGAAACGCCCGCATGCCATGGGTGCCCGGCGACGGTGTGCGTTGCCGTCAGCTTGGCCGTGATGTCCGGCACCGGGTTCGGCGTCTTCAACAGGCCGCCGGTCGTGTCGGCCGCGTTCATGTCTGTTTCGCTGCTGGAAAACAGCGCGGGCAGCGTTGGCTGGCTGCTGGTGAACTGCTCGGGATTTTCGACGCCCAGGGCCAATGCGATGTTCGGCGTCGGATGGTAGACCGCCCGCGCCAGCGACTGCCGCGCATAGGTAAAGCCCACCTGATAGCCGTTATCCGGCTGCAGTGTGGTGTACAGATCGCCCGTGTAGGGCGACAGCGTCTTGCGCGTCGGCGTCAGCAGCGACCACATCTCGCCGCCCAGAAAGTCCCACTTCTTGTAGTTGATGTTGGCGTAGGCCACGCGCAGGCGCAGCGAACTCGAGTTCGAGCTCACGTAGCCGTTGCCCGCCATGTAACCGTTGAAGTCGGCCTCGACAAAGCCAAACAGGTTTACCTGCTTGAAGGTCTCGTCAAAGCGCAGGTTCAGCCGCGTCGCCTGTGAGGTGAATCGCACCTCGCTCAACCCGCCCGCCACCGTGTTGTTGTAGGGAATCGAGGCGAAGCTGGTCGTCAGGCCGCTGCCCAGGTTCGTTGACCGGTAGATTGCCGTCAGGTCAATCCACCCGCCCGGAGTGATCTTGGCATTGCCGATGCGCAGAAACAGGTCGGCCGGTCCCGGCTCGGCCGGTTTCGCCGCGGGCTTGGCTGCCGCCACCTGCACCTTCGCCGCCTCCACGGTGGCGCGCAATGCGGCCGCCGCCGCCTGCAACTTGGCAGCGTCGTCGGCGGAGACGCTGCGTCCGGGCTGCGCCCCGCGCAATTGCTCAATGGCCTTGCTCTGCTGGTTGAGTTCCTCGCGCATCTGCTTGAGCAACGCTGCCTGCGCGGCAAGTTCCTTGCGCGCGTCCTCCAGTTGCTGGGCAATGGCGGCGCTCTTGTCCGCCGGCGCGGTTTGTGCCGCGAGCGGAAGCGGCAAACTCCATGCGAGAGTGAGAATCCATAGTAGGTTATGCTTCATGTCTGCTCCTGTTTACGAATCTGGCTGAGCAAAAATCACTACAAGTGAGCCTTGGTGCCGGTCCTTTCGCTGGTTGAGTCAAAGCGGAAAGAGCTGATGAGATTGCTGAGGTCGGCCGACAACTGGCTCAACTGATGGCAGGCCTGTTTGGTGTCTTGTGCCGCCGAGGAAACTTCTGTCGAGGCCCGGCTGATGCAACTGACAGCCTCGCTGATTTCGCTGCTTGCCGCCGCCTGTTGCGTCGAGGCCGAAGCGATGAGAGAGATTTGTTGTTCGGAGACACCAGCATACTGGATGATCGCGTCCAGTTTTTGCCGCGTATCCTCGGTCTCCTTCAGGCCGGCCTCGACCTCGCCGCTGCCGGTCTCGATCAGGTTCATCGTTTCGTGCGCTTCCCTCTGGATCGCCTCGATGGTTCCGGTGATCTCGCCGGTGGCCGCCTTGGTGCGCTCGGCCAGACGACGAACCTCGCCTGCCACCACCGCAAAGCCGCGTCCGTGCTCGCCGGCACGTTGCGCCTCGATGGCCGCGTTCAGCGCCAAAAGATTGGTCTGTTCGCTGATCTCGCGAATCGTGTTGACCACCGAACCGATCTCGTTCGACCGCCTGTTCAGCGTGCTCATCTTTTCTACCGTGCGGCTGGTGGACTGGTGAATGCCCTGGATGCGCGCCACCGTGCGGGCAATCGCCTCGCCGCCGGCCGAGGCTGCGTGCGCCACCTCCTGGCTGGCTGTCGTCGCCGAAGCCGCGTTCTGCGACACCTCGGCCACCGAGGCCGCCATCTCCTGCGTCGCGTGGGCAATTTGGGTCGACTTTTCGCACTCGTTGCGCGCGTCGTCGGAGTTCTTGTCCGCCGTCAAACTCAACTCCGTCGATGCCGAACTCACGGTTTCGACGCCCTGCTCGATGGTCTCAAGCAGATCGCGCATGGTGCGCACGGCCACGTCGAGCGAGCCTGTGAGCTGGCCGATCTCGTCCTCGCTTTCGGCCTCGATGCTCGGCCGCAGATCTTTTTCAGCCACTGACTTCAACACCCCGGTGGCCTTCAATAGCGGCGGCACAATGGCTCGCGTCAGCACCCAGCCGACGTAGATGCTGATCAGCAGCGTCAGCCCGATCAGCAGAAGCACCCAGCTCCGCACGCTTTGGTAGGTCGCCGAGGCCTCCTTGCACTCCTGCTGGTTGGCCACTGTGTTTTTGTCGATGGCCGTGTTGATCGCCTCGTCCACGCTGCGATAAATCTTGGCGTTGGCACCTACCAGTTGCGCGCCAGCCTTGTCCTTGCTGCCGGCCATCAGCAGGGCAACGGTCGCGTCACTGCTGTCAAGATAGGAGCGGAAATTGCTGCGGACCGTGTCGACCATCGCGCGCTCCTGCGGGTCCACGGCCAGCTTGCTGTAGACGGCATAGGCGTTCTCGAACGAGGGCCAGATTTTCTGACGACGCTCGACGTAGTACTGCAGGCATGTGGCGCTGTCGCAGAGCATGATGCCCATGTCGGAGCGACGCGAAAGCTGGATGGCGACCCGCATCTGGCTAAGTTGCTGCGCGGAGGGCAGCGCGGTCTCGGCCAGCCGCGAGGTAGATTGGTTGACCTTCATCATGCCGGTCAGCGCAATGCCGCCCAGCAGGGCGCAGAGCGCGCACTCGATCCCGAAGGTCCAAAGGAATTTGCGCCCAACAGGCATATTGCGAAAACTGTTCACCCTGCCTCCTATGGCAACGGACCATTCTCCCGACCGGGCCCGGAGAAACATACAATGCGCACAGGAATACAACGGAGCGTGCGAAGGGATGGCGGAGGTGGTGGTCCTGTCGCTATCCCCCTCATCGGGTGGTTTGGCTCATCCTTTATGGGTGATCGAGGGGCAGGCAATCAACCTTCCCGATAGGGGAAATGCCCATGAATACTGCACGAAAGGCACATCCCGGCGCGGTACTTCAGTGCCTCGTGCCTCGGGCACCAAGGGCTTGGATCGCATCCCGCTTGCATTCCTCCCCCTGCTCCGCTATGATTCTCTAATGTGCCTGGGGCAATCTCCGGGCAGTCATCAGCACCACGGTTTCCGAATCTGTTCGAGCGCACTCCGCACGAAACAGCGGGCGCTCCAGGTTCTCCCGAAAGGGAGCGGGCGGGGACGGTGGGAGACGAGGAAAAATGGCAAAGACCGGCAAGAATATTGCAAAATCGCGCGCGGCTGTCACCAAGCCGACGTATCCGCTCACGGAAGCGGTAAGCCTGCTTCAGCAGGTGAAGTTCGCCAAGTTCGATGAGACCGTGGACCTGACCCTGCGTCTGGGCGTCGACACCCGTCACGCCGACCAGATGGTCCGTGGCACCGTCGTTCTGCCGCACGGACTCGGCAAGACCAAGACCGTGGCTGTCATCGCCACCGGTGATCGCCAGAAGGAAGCCCAGGAAGCTGGCGCGGACTTCGTCGGCGGTGAAGAGCTGGTCGAGAAGATCCAGAAGGAAAACTGGACTGACTTTGACGCCCTGATCGCGACCCCCGACATGATGCGCGTCGTCGGCCGCCTCGGCAAGGTGCTCGGCCCCAAGGGTCTGATGCCGAACCCCAAGACCGGCACGGTGACGCTCGACGTCGCTTCGGCCGTCAAGGAAATCAAGGCCGGCAAGGTGGAGTATCGCGCCGACAAAACCAGCCTCGTTCACGTTCCCGTGGGCAAGCTGAGCTTTGATGCGCAGAAGCTGATCGAAAACGCTCTGACGGTGATCGGCGCTGTGGTGCGCAGCAAGCCGTCGGCGGCCAAGGGCAAGTACGTCAAGAGCATCACGCTGAGCTCTTCGATGGGTCCTGGCGTGCCTCTCGATCCGGCAGCTGCCGAGGCGGTCGGCAAGCGGTAAATCCGCAAGCCGAACTGCGGTTTCTGAACTAGATTGCAGGGCGCCCGGTTGAGGCAGTGTCCTCCCGGAGCAGGCCCACCCGAAGGGAAGCAAAACGATGGCGATTTCGAAGGCAAAAAAGAACGAGAAAGTCGCGCTTCTGACCAAAGAGTTGGAAGGCTCGACGACGGCAATCATTGGCACCTTTGCCAAGTTGACCGTGGCCAAGGATTACGAGCTGCGCAAAACCATCCGCGAAGCGGGCGGCAAGTATCGCGTGCTCAAGAACAAGCTGGCTCCGATTGCCGGCAAGGGAACCCAGATCGAGGCCGCTCTGACGGGTCTCAAGGGCGTCAACTCGGTGGCCTTTACCTCGGGCGATCCGGTTGCGCTCGCCAAGGCCTTTGCCAAGTGGGCAACCGACAACGCCGAGTTTCAGTTCAAGCTGGGCATCGTCGACGGCAAGGTGCTCTCGGTTGAAGAGATCGATCAGCTCGCCAAGATGCCGGGCAAGGACGAGATCTTCGCGAAGCTGCTCTTCCTCATCAACTCCCCGGCGCAGCGTTTGGCGACGGTCATTGGCGCCACTGGCCGCGATCTGGCCGTGGTTGTCAATCAGGGTGTCGAAAAGGGCAAGTTCGCCGCGGCTTAGTTTTAGCTTTTAGCCTTTAGCTTTCAGCCTCTCGCTTGCAAAAGCTGGGGGCGGAGCAGAGGGTCTGAAGGCGGCAACTTTTCGCCGGAAGCTAGAAGCTCATGGCGAAAAGCTGTATCCCAAGTTTTGGTCGTAGGGCGGCTCAAAGGGGCGTGGTCTGGCGCATCGGAAACCTTTGAGTGCAGCGGACGGCCGTTGCAACAGACAAAATTTCACGATTCTGATTGGAGAATAATCATGGCGGATATCGCACAGTTGAAGGAACAGATTGTTGGCTTGAGCCTGCTCGAAGCGGCTGCTCTGGTGAAGGAACTCGAAGAGACCCTGGGCGTTTCGGCTGCGGCCGCGGCTCCGGTGGTTGTTGCTGGTGGAGCGGCTCCGGCTGCTGCTGCTGAAGAGAAGACCGAGTTCCAGGTCATCCTGAAGGATGCCGGCGCGAACAAGATCGGCACCATCAAGGCCGTCCGTGAGGTTACTGCTCTCGGCCTGAAGGAAGCCAAGGATCTGGTCGATGGCGCTCCCAAGGCTCTCAAGGAGAACGCGACCAAGGAAGAGGCTGAGACCATCAAGAAGAAGTTTGAAGGCATCGCGACCATCGAAATCAAGTAGTTTTCAGCTTTAGCTTGCAAGACCGGCCGGGACGCGTTACGATAATCGTTGTGCGTTCCGGCCCGTCTGTGTCCTCTAGGCGATGAGAGGGCGGAGCTGAAGCGGCAGGTTTTTTGCTGTACCTCGTGGTCCGGGGCTGGATTCACAGGCCTGGATGCGAGGGAGGGTAGTACTCGGGCAAGCGGGGCAGCACAGGAAACAAGTTCCCTGAAATCAGTATGTTATCTGACAACCAGGCAGGTAACGTTCTTGCAGGGCTCAAGTGGCTGGCGGGCGGCGGAAGCGAGTATTGGGATCGGCGACGGCAAGGCAAATGAATTCGGTTGGGAGCAACGGCGTTCAGTCGCGCTCGTGAGGCATCGTGTCCTTACGGGCTATTCGTGTCTCCCTGATGCAGCAGATCGTGTGCTTTTCCTCTTTTGATCTGCTTTGCGCCTTGTAGTTTCGAAATGGATTTGCCTGCGCCCCCATTGGGTGCGTCCGTTTTGGGTGCCGTGTTCCAACTGCTGAGCGCAGTCTAGCTCACTTCTTGCCGTTGCGGCAATGTTTGCTGTGGATTTGTTCTCCCTGTCTTGTTCGCCTGGGAGTCACGTTGTGCGGAGAGCTCTTGTTGATCTCCGCCAGGAAACACGAAGCAAGGGGACCGGCAGCGGTCTCCGATACGGTTTTCGGACTACTTACCGTAAACAGTCGGCGCGATCGAGGCTCGAGCGCCGGCAGGCAGTGTCCAAACAGACGCTGTAGAGACGAGCCTTAGGAGTGGACATGCCCAACGAGAAGCGCGCGCTACGCAGCCGACTCGATTTTTCCAAGATTCCCACCGCAACCCAGATCCCCAATCTGATTGAAGTGCAGCGTCGCAGCTACGAGCGATTCCTGCAAATGGACAAGCTGCCCAACGAGCGCGATGACTCGGGTCTGCAGTCGGTCTTTACTTCAGTCTTTCCGATCACCGACTTCCGCGGCATCTCGCAGTTGGATTTCGTCGATTTCTCGATCGGAAACTGGGAATGCAAGTGCGGCCACCTCAAGGGCCTCCATCACCTGCGTACCGCCTGCGTCCATTGCGGCGCCATGGTGACGACCGACCCGTTCATCTCGGGCGATGTGCTCTGCACCAAGTGCGGTACCTACAACAAGAACACCCCGGACTTCTGCAACAAGTGCGGCGACCCTGTCAGCTTGCAACTCAAGTATGACCAGCAGGAGTGCGAGGAGCGCGGCATGACCTTCTCCGCTCCCCTCAAGGTCACCGTGCGCCTCACCATCTACGACAAGGACGCCGAGACGGGCAACAAGACCGTCCGCGACATCAAGGAGCAGGAGGTCTTTTTCGGCGATATTCCGTTGATGACCCCCAACGGCACCTTCATCGTCAACGGCACCGAGCGCGTCATTGTTTCGCAGTTGCACCGTTCGCCGGGCGTCTTCTTTGAGACCGCCAACAACCGCACCTACTTCCTCGGCAAGATCATTCCTTACCGCGGCTCGTGGGTCGAGTTTGAGTACGACCAGAAGAACACCCTCTACGTTCGCATCGATCGCAAGCGTAAGTTCCTCGGCACCATCTTCCTGCGCGCTCTCGGCCTGCGTTCCGACGAGGAGATTCTCAAGACCTTCTACACGGTTGACCGGCTTGAAGTCGGCGACAACAAGCTCTTCTGGACCATCTCGCCCGAGCCCAAGGCCGGCACCAACCTCGTCGGCGTCAAGCCCGCGCAGGCGGTCGTCGTCAAGGGTGAGGAGCTGGCGCATGCCGGCCGCAAGATCACCCCGCATACCCTCAAGGGCCTGCGCGCCGCTGGCGTCGAAAAGATCGAGGTCGATGCCTCCGAGATCGACGGCGCCATGACGGCTGCCGATGTGATTGACACCGAGACTGGCGAGGTTCTGGTCGAGGCCAACCTCGAGCTGACCGCCGAGCGGCTCCAGAAGATCGCTGCCGGCAATGTTGCCGTGCTCGAGCTGTTCTTCCCCGAGCGCGACGACGTCGGCAACATCGTCTCGAACACCCTCAAGCGCGATTCGATCCACAAGCCCGAAGAGGCCCTGATCGAGATTTATCGCAAGCTCCGCCCGGGTGACCCGCCGACTCTCGACACCGCGACCGCCCTGTTCGAAGGCATGTTCTTCGACGCGCGCAAGTATGACTTCTCGCGCGTGGGCCGTCTCAAGTTCAACATCAAGCTCTACGAGAATCAGGACGCGACCCCGCTCGATCACCGCACCCTGACGCCCGAGGACTTTTACTCGACCATCAAGTACCTGCTCAAGCTGCGTCGCAATGTCGGCGTTGTCGATGACATCGATCATCTCGGCAACCGTCGCGTCCGCGCCGTCGGCGAGCTGATGGAGANNTGATCGAGATCTACCGCAAGCTGCGGCCCGGTGATCCGCCGACGCTCGATACGGCGACGGCTCTGTTCGAGGGCATGTTCTTCGATCCGCGCAAGTACGATTTCTCGCGCGTGGGCCGTTTGAAGTTCAACATCAAGCTCTATGAGAATCAGGATGCCTCGCAGCTCGATCACCGCACGCTGACGCCCGAGGACTTCTACGCCACCATCCGCTATCTGCTCAAGCTGCGCAAGAACATCGGCGCGGTCGATGACATTGATCATCTGGGCAACCGCCGTGTGCGCGCCGTGGGTGAACTGATGGAGAACCAGTTCCGCATCGGCCTGGTTCGCATGGAACGCGCCATCAAGGAAAAGATG